>JACPNQ010000029.1 GCA_016185425.1 Acidobacteriota bacterium
CGATCGGCGGCGGGCTTGTGTCTTTTGCGCTGTTTATGGCGCGGTTATAAAAAATAGGGGCCCCTTTGGGGCCCCGTCCTATTAAAAGTGTTACAACGTTCGGAGGGAAAACCTACTGCTAAGAACCCTACTGCAGAGTGTCGAGCCAGTGAGGGTTTGAGGCCGTCACCGTCTTGCTCTGGATTCATCTTAGAACAGGGGGGCGCGGCGCCCAATAGTACAATTCCCTCAAGATGACGGGTGATCGGAAGTCCTATTGTGTCCTCAAGGGTCATAGATCTTCGGGCATTTGCGTCAGATTGTCACGAGGGAAGCGAGCGGTTTGGCGCATCGGCGCCGGCGAGGCTGGACGAAATGTCCAACAGGGTGCTTTGGAGGTGAACCACTTAACTTTTGGCGAAAAGAGCCTTAGATGGGGATATGCTAATGGCCATGTTTACGAGAAGACGGTGGATGGCGGCGTTGCCGGGACTAGCTAGTTGCGGCGGGGGCGGGAAAAAGGTGATTGGAGTGATCCCTAAAGCCATCGGCGACCTGTTTTTCGCGGCGGTCCATGCGGGGGTACGGAGGGCCGCACAAGAGGCCGGGGTGGAGATTGTGTGGAATGGGCCCAAGGACGAAACCGATCATGGCCGGCAGATCCAGATTGTCGATTCCATGGTGGCACAGCGCATAGCGGCGATCGCCATTTCGGCCACCGATGAAAGAGCGCTGCGAGCCCCGGTAGAGCGGGCAATCGCGGCAGGAATTCCGGTAACGGTATTCGATTCCGGCGTGGAAGCCGAGGGTTACGTGACGTTCGTGGCAACGGATAATTACGGCGCTGGATGCACGGCAGCACGGAAGGTGGCGGAACTCGCCGGGAAAAAGGGGAAGGTGGGGATGGTGATGCACAAGCCAGGGGGTACGTCGACGGTACTCCGCGAGCAGGGATTTGAGAAAACGATGGCTGCGGAATTCCCGGACGTTGTCATCGCTGCCCGCCAGTATGGAATGGCGGACCGGGCGAAGGCGCGCGGCGCGGCGGAGAATATGTTGACGGGGCATCCGGACATTGCCGCACTGTTTGCATCCAGCGAGGCGAGTTCGTTGGGGGCCATTCAGGCGCTGCAAAGCCGGGGTTTGAATGGGAAGGTGCGGCTGATCACGTTCGATACAAGCGAAGCGCACCGTGAGGCGCTGGCAGGCGGGACGATTGACGTGATGATGGTGCAGGATTCGGCGCGGATCGGGTATGAGGCGGTGCGGTCTTTGACGGAGAAGTTGGCCGGGCGGACGCCGGAGAAGCGGATGGACCTACCGGTGCGCCTCGTGACAAAGGCGATGATGGGCCAGCCAGAGATCCAGGAGCTGATCTCACCGAAGATGGATCTGTGAAGATGATTAGATGGGATTTTTGGACAACTTAGAGAACACGCTGAAGAACGCCGAGCGAGGAGCGGAGCGGGAGGATGAGCGCGCCGCCAGCGTGTCGCGCGCCGCAGAGATGGAGGCGTTGCGGGCGGCGGCACCCCATGCCGAAGCGTTGAAGAACGGCAAATGGACGCAGGACTTGTTGACGCAATGCGTGACGTTGGGGCACGGGCAACGGACGCGAGTGGGGATGGCGTGGATCGGGACGACGCTACGGCTGGACGCGAAGCTGAAACGGATGGATCTGCAACCGACAGCCAACGGCGTAGAGGCGGTGTTTTCCGTAGACGGGACAGAGACCGGCCGCGAAATGGTGGATTTACAGTCGGACCCGCAAGAGTTGGCCGCTAAGTGGCTGGCTACATCCTGACGACTTGCACTTCGAATCGTTCTGGCGGGAGCGAGGATATCGGGTCCGGCGACATGCGGGACCAAGTGTCGAAGGCCGAGTTGGCGACGGAGTTATTCAGGTAGATGAGGAATTGATCAGAGCAGTAGCCGAGCGGCGGCAAATGACGAAAGGCGAGGCGAAGGCCGATGGCTTTGTGGAGGTCGACGCCACCGGTGTCGATCTGTTTGTCGTGAAGCAGCGTGATGAAGCTGGCGCGGCCGGCATGGGGCCAGATGTCGGGGCGTAAAAGGGCACGAAGGTCGGAGCGAAGTTCGAAGGTCGTCTCACACTGGCGGATCCATTCGAGCACGGCATCACCCCACTTCCAGTGTGTTTTGAGACCGAGGTATTGCTCCGAGAACTGAAGAGCCAGTTCATACCGGCGGCGCTCCAGATCGATCTCATCTTGCGCGGCGGAGGTAGAGAGCGGAATCAGCGATTCGGACTCGACCAATTCAGCGGCCATGGTCATCACTTTTTCCAGGCGTCTTCCGCGGGGAGTAGCGTCGGCGACCAGCAACGGGGGCAGTTCGTGCGTCTTGTCACCGGCGATTTCCACAAACCGGCGACCTCCGATGATGTCCATGTGGCACCTCGCTTAAGAACTTATCGGCAGCGATCGTGTCTTTCGTTAGATTCCTGATTATACGGACGTATCCTGAATTTGCAAGTTCCATAAAGATTTTGGCAGCAGCGCGCGCGGAGTGCTGATCGAAGGCGGGCGCGGTATGCTGTGCTGTATGGCTAACCGGCCCACCCGCCGCAGCGTTGCGGTCCTTCCCGTTACAATTGCAATGTCCTTAAAAGCCGCCGACAGTTCCCTGCCCCCGCCTCCCGTTGCGAAGGCCATTCCCAAGACGATTACGTTGCACGGAGAGAGTCGCAACGACCCGTACTTCTGGCTCCGGGAGAAGACGAATCCCGACGTTGTGGCTTATCTGGAGGCCGAAAACAGGTACTTCGAAACAGTGATGAAGCCGGTGGAGGAGTTGCGGAAAACGCTCTACACCGAGATGATCGGGCGGATTCAAGAGACCGATCTATCGGTGCCCGAGCGGCGTGACGACTATTACTATTACACGCGCATCACGAAGGGGCAGAACTATCCGCTTTATTGCAGGAAGTATGAATCATTAGACGGCAGGGAAGAATTGCTGCTGGACGGAAATGAATTAGCCAAGGGTCATAAGTACTACCGGCTGGGTAACTTCGCTGTCAGTCCGACGCATAAGTTATTGGCTTACTCGATCGATTTTGACGGCGACGAAGTATACACCACTTACTTCAAGGATTTGAAAACAGGCGAGATACTGCCGGACCGGATTCCGAACGTTTACTACGGCGTGGCTTGGGGGAACGACGATCAGACGCTGTTCTATACGACCCTCGACGCGTCGAAGCGGCCGTATCGGGTTCACCGGCATGTACTCGGAACGCCGGTTACAGCGGATGAGATTGTCCTTGAAGAAAGCGATGAGCGATTCTATGTGGAGTTGTCGAAGACGAAGGACAAGAAGTATGTCCTGATCTCCTCCGACAGCAAGATGACTTCAGAAGCCCACTATCTGGATGCGGAGAAGCCTCGCGGGAAATTCGCCATTGTCGCCGCGCGGCGGCAGGGCGTGCTCTACGGTGTGAAGCATCACGAGGGGCAGTTCCTGATTCTGCACAACGACGGGGCGCAGAACTTCCAGCTTGTGACGGCGAAGGTGGGGGACTCGGCGCCGGAGAAGTGGAAGGTTCTGATTCCGCATCGCAGGGATGTGCTGCTCGAAGATATCGAGAGCTACCAGGGCTGGATGACGGTGACGGAGCGCGAGAACGGGCTGCGGCGAATCCGCGCCCGGAAATGGGATGGCGGTGAGGACCATATCGTCGCGATGCCGGAGCCGGTCTATGCCGTACAGTTGACGGGAAATCCGAACTACGACGCGAAGACGATCCGCTTCACCTATCAGTCGCTGGTGACACCATCCTCGGTGTTCGACTACGATCTGGCGACGCGGCAGCGCACACTTCGGAAGCAGCAGGAGATTCCCAGCGGATATGACGCGGGGCAGTATGCCAGCGAACGGATTTTTGCGACGGCCGCCGATGGCGCCCGCATACCGATCGCCATCGTGTACAAGAAGGGTTTCCGGAAAGACGGGAAGGCACCGCTGTTGCTCTACGCCTATGGATCGTATGGCATCAATTCCGAGGCGACATTCAGCTCGGCGCGGCTGAGCCTGCTCGACCGGGGATTTGCCTATGCGATTGCAAGCATTCGCGGCGGCTCCGAGATGGGGCGCTATTGGTATGAGACGGGCAAGCTGCTAGCGAAGAAGAACACATTCGCCGATTTCGTGAGCGCCGCGGAGCAGTTGGTGACTTCGAAATATACGTCTTCGCAGCGGCTGGCGATCATGGGCGGCAGCGCAGGCGGACTGTTAATGGGCGCGGTGGTGAATCTGCGTCCGGACCTCTTTCACACTGTGCTGGCGTTGGTGCCCTTTGTGGACGTGTTGAACTCGATGTCCGACGCAACGCTGCCGCTGACCGTAGGCGAGTATGAAGAGTGGGGCAATCCGAACGATAAGGCCTACTATGACTACATCAAGACTTATTCGCCATACGACAACCTTAAGAAAACGGCATACCCGAACATCCTGGCGACGGGAGGGCTGAACGATCCCCGAGTGCCGTATTGGGAGCCCTCAAAATGGGTGGCAAAGCTGCGTACGTTGAAGACGGACGGGAATCTGCTGGCGATGAAAATCAATATGGGCGCAGGGCATTTTGGGAAGTCGGGACGGTATGCGGTGCTGGAAGAAACCGCTGAGCAGTATGCGTTTCTGCTGATGACGATGGGGATCACGCGGTAAGTGGCATACTGTTAGGTTTCGACCATGAACGAATACTCGATTGGCGTTGACTTGGGCGGCACGAACTTGCGCGCGGCCGCGGTGGACCGGAAGGGCCACGTTCTAGAGAAGATCTCCGTAGACACGAATTTTGAGGGCGGCCGCGACGCGGTGATTGGCGACATCGTCCACAGCGTGAACAAGCTGAAACGGGATCAGACGACGCACAGGCTGGCGGGCGTGGGAATCGGCGTGCCGGGATTCATTCTGTTGAAGGAAGGGTTCATCACGAACTCAAACAATCTGCCGTATCTGGAGAATTACCCGGTACGGGACGCGATTGAGAAAAAGCTCGGGACGCCGATTATTCTGGAAAACGACGCGAATGCGGCGGCGTTGGGCGAGAAGTGGATGGGCGCGGGGCGGGACGTTGACGACCTGGTGCTGCTGACGCTCGGCACCGGTATTGGCGGCGGCATTATCATGAACGGCCGCGTGCTGCACGGTATGGATGGGATGGCGGCGGAGCTGGGCCATTTGACGATCGATCCATTTGGGCCGCCATGCGGGTGCGGGAATCTGGGTTGCCTGGAAAAGCTGGCGTCGGCGACGGCGGTAGAAAGCCTGGCGATGCTGATGAGCTTGAGCGCAAAGCCGATGACGAGCAAGGAAGTCTATGACCTGGCGATGAGCGGGAACGCAAAGGCGAAGGCAATCTTTGGACAGGTGGGCCGCGCGCTTGGGATTGGCCTCGCCAATCTAATCAACACGTTTAACTTTCCGCTGTATTTGCTCAGCGGCGGGATGTTGCCGGCGTGGAGCCTGTTCTGGCCTGAGCTCGATGCGAGCGTAAAGATGCGGTCGTTCACATACCGGAATTCGAAGACGCGGATTGAAGCGGCGACACTGGGGAACGAAGCGGGACTCATTGGCGCGGCGTATCTGCCGTTCCAGGCGATGGATTTGAGCCATAAGTCATGAGCGGGTATTGGCTCGGCGTAGATATCGGCACGGGCGGGTCGCGAGCACTGCTGGTGGATGAGAAGGGCCGGATTGTCGCGGCGCGAACGGCCGCGCACGAGGACATGCGGATGGAACGGCCGTTGTGGGCCGAACAGCGGCCGGAAGATTGGTGGACCGCGTGTCAGCAGGCGATACGGGGCGTGCTCGCAGATGCAGGCGCAAGCGGCGACGCGGTGCGCGGCGTTTCGCTGTCGGGACAGATGCACGGGCTGGTGATCCTGGATGCCGGGGGCGCGGTGATCCGGCCATCGTTGATCTGGTGCGATCAACGCAGCCAGGCGCAGGTGGATGCGATCAACGCGAAGGCTGGGAAAGAGTTTGTCCTGGCCTGCATTGCGAATCCGGTGCTGACGGGGTTCACGCTGCCCAAGCTGTTGTGGGTGCGGGACAACGAGCCGGCGGCGTATGAGCGCGTGCGGCACTTATTGTTGCCGAAGGATTACATCCGATACAAGTTGACAGGAGAGTTCGCGAGCGAGGTGTCGGATGCGTCGGGGACAGCGTTGTTCGACATCGTGAAGCGGCGTTGGTCCTACGAACTGGCCGATGTCGTGGGAGTGGATCGCGGGATATTGCCGAAGGTATATGAATCGGAGGAAGTAACTGGCGCGGTGTCGGCCGATGCAGCGGCGGCGACAGGGTTGAAGGCGGGCACGCCGGTGATTGGCGGAGGTGGAGACCAAGCGGCGAGCGCGGTAGGGAACGGGATCGTGGAGCCGGGATTGGTCTCTGACACGATTGGTACCTCGGGCGTGGTGTTCGCGCACATGGATGCCGTTGCTTACGATCCGGCGGGCCGCGTGCACACCTTCTGCCACGCGGTGCGCGGGAAGTGGCACGTGATGGGTGTCACCCAGGGCGCTGGGCTAAGCCTACAGTGGTTCCGGAACCAATTGGGCGGCGGAGCGTCCTACGACGCATTGACGGCGGAGGCCGCGACATCGCCGGCGGGCGCGCGCGGCCTGATCTGGCTGCCGTATTTAATGGGCGAGCGCACGCCGCATCTGGATTCGATGTGCCGCGCGGCCTGGGTGGGATTGACCGCCGCCCATACACACGCCGACATGACGCGTGCAGTGTTGGAGGGGGTTTGTTACAGCCAGAAGGATTGCCTGGACATCATCGCGGGACTGGGATGCGGCGTGGACAGCGTTCGGCTTTCCGGAGGTGGAGCGAAGAGCGCGATGTGGAAGCAGCTCTTTGCCGATGTGTTTGCGAAACCGGTGACGATACTGGAGACGCAGGAGGGTTCGGCATACGGCGCGGCGCTGCTGGCGATGACGGGGACGGGTGCGTTTTCATCCGTGACCGAGGCGTGCCAGGCGACGGTTCGCGAAGTGGAAGTGGTGCGGCCAAGTAGCGACGCAGCTTACTATCAGCGTTCGCACGGTGTGTTCCAGGCGCTCTATCCGGCGCTGCGCGAGAGCTTCCGCGTGATTGACGGTTTGGGTTAGCCGTGTTTTGCGATGTCAGCCTGCCTGTCCCCTTAGACCAGGCCTTCACGTATGCATTGCCGGCGTCGCTGCAACAGCGGGTGAAGGCAGGGGCACGCGTCGTGGTGGCGTTCGGGACGCGAAAGCTGACCGGCGTTGTGCTGGCAGTACACACACAGGCGCCGCGCGTACGAGCGAGGCCGGTGGAGAAGCTGATCGATGATGAGCCTATCTTCGACGCCGCGTTGCTGCGGCTGGCGAACTGGGTCGCGTCGTACTACTGCGCACCGTTGGGGGAAGTGCTGCGGAGCATGGCGCCGACGTCGGCCGAGACGAGCAGGTCAAAAGTCTATGCGTTGACGGACCTCGGGCGGGACATGGTCCGGCAGTCGTTGTTCGGCGCGGAAGACAGTTCGCCGCAGTCGCGCCTGCTGCGGATGCTGGAGGCCCGGCCGTTATCGGCTGGATATCTGAAGACCAAACTGGACGATGCGGCGCGGTTATTGAAGGCGCTGGAGCAGAAGGGTTTTGTTGGCGCTGAAGAAGACATCAGCGCGAAAGATCCGATGCGCGCGCCGGCGGAGCAGTTGCGAGTGCGGTTTGCGCGGCGCGGCGATGGGTTGAAGCTGCCGAAGGTGGAGCGTGAGTTGCTGGCCTATCTCGAATTGCATCCGGGCGAGCACGGCGTGGCGGAGTTGGAAGCAGCCGTGAAAGATGCGTCGCGCGGAGCGAGGGCGCTCGCGAGACGGGGGCTGGCGGCGCTACGTGTTGCGCCGCTGGCAATGGCCGCTTCCGGGAGACCGCCCCATGCCCTGAATACGTGGCAGCAGGAGGCGTTCGACAAGATTCGCGGCCAGTTGGATTCGGGGAAATTCGGGGCGTTTCTTTTGCAGGGCGTCACCGGCAGCGGGAAGACCGAGGTATATCTGAACGCGATCGACCACACGCTGCGAAGTGGGCGAGCGGCGCTTCTGCTGGTGCCGGAGATCGCGT
This sequence comes from Acidobacteriota bacterium, assembly GCA_016185425.1. Classification (GTDB taxonomy): domain Bacteria; phylum Acidobacteriota; class Terriglobia; order Bryobacterales; family Bryobacteraceae. Next base: position 8,097 of record JACPNQ010000029.1, read on the forward strand.
TGACCCCCGCGATGGCGGGACAGTTTCTGCACCGGTTTGGCGATAGAGTGGCGATTTTGCATTCGGCATTCAGCGATAACGAGCGGGCGGAGCAGTGGCGGCGAATCCGCAATGGGGAAGCGGGCGTAGTGGTGGGAACGCGCTCCGGCGTGTTCGCGCCGATTCAGAAGCTGGGGCTGATTATCGTCGACGAGGAGCACGACCAGAGTTACAAACAGCAGGAGGCGCCGCGATACAACGGGCGCGACGTGGCGGTGGTGCGTGCGAGAGAGCTTGGGGCATGCGTCGTGGTTGGTTCCGCGACGCCGGCGCTGGAGACGCGCTACAACGTGGAGCGCGGGAAGTACACGCTGCTGGAATTGCCTGAGCGCGTGCAGGGGCGGCCGATGCCCGCCGTTGAGCTGGTGGACATGCGCGAGGAGTTCCTGCAAACGCGCCAGATGGGGACTTTTTCGCGACGGCTGCTGGAGGCTCTTGACGAACGCATGGAAGCGGGTGAGCAGACGATGCTACTGCTGAACCGCCGCGGATTCTCGAGCTTCGTGAGCTGCCGCGCATGCGGGGAGCGCGTGCAGTGCCCGAACTGTGCCGTGACGCTGACGTATCACCGGCGCGACAAGCGGCTGCTGTGCCACTACTGCAACTACGCCGAGCGCGTACCGGAGCGCTGCAAGAAATGCGAAAGCGAGTATCTGCACTTTGTGGGAACCGGCGCGGAGAAGGTGGAGGACGAGCTTCACAAGGCGTTGCCGCGGGCGCGCGTCGCAAGAATGGACCGAGATACGGTGACGACGAAGCGGCACTTTGAGACGATCCTTCACGGATTTCGCGAAGGGAACTTCGACATCCTCGTCGGGACGCAGATGATTGCGAAGGGACACGATATCCCGAACGTCACGCTCGTCGGCATTGTGTCGGCGGATATTGGCCTGGGGATGCCGGATTTCCGCGCGGCGGAGCGGACGTTCCAGTTGTTGACGCAAGCCAGTGGACGGGCGGGGCGCGGGACCATTCCAGGACGAGTGATCCTCCAGACATCGAATCCGGAACACTACGCAGTTCGACTGGCGTCGCAGCAGGATTACGCACAGTTCTACGAGAAAGAGATCGTGTTCCGGCGGTCGATGCGCTATCCACCGTTCAGCGCACTGGCCAATATTCTGGTGCGCGATGAGGTTCAGGAAGAGGCGTTGCGGAAAAGCACCGAGCTGGAACGTATGCTGCGCCCCGAGCCGAAGGAGATGCGCGTGATGGGTCCGGCGCCAGCGCCAGTGCCGCGTTTGAAGAACGAATTTCGATATCAGTTGCTGTTGAAGTCCTCCGACCGGAAAAAGTTAAATGAGTCGCTGCACTCCGTGCGCCGATTTGCGGCGGAGCGGAAGTGGGGCGCCACATCGTTGGTGATTGACGTCGATCCCGTTTCTCTGTTGTAATTGGCCGCGCATGATGAACGGCCGGTGGCCATACGAGTGTGTAGAGCGCAATTTACGGCACGCGATGTCGTTCTACGCAGCGTCGCATCCAGCCGGACAGGTCCGGGAGTTGCCGGGAGTGTCGGCGATCAGTTGCGGCTGGAATTATCCGGTGTTCAATTCGGCTCTCCTCACTTCGCAAGTACCCGGAGTGGATGGCGAACTCTCGAACCGCATCGCCATGGCGTCCATTTTCTTCCGCGCGTTGGGAATGGGGTGGTCCTACTGGGCGTGCCATGACTTACTGGATGCAACATCACTGCGTGTGCTGCGGGATACGTGCTACGCCTATGGCATGGACCCTGTGCTAACGGCGCCGGGCATGTATGCCGAGAAATTGGAACCGCAGAAGCACGCGCCGCCGGCCCTTGAAGTGAAGGAAGTGACCGACGGCGCGTCGCGAACGGCGTTCGCGCATCTTGTGTCGACAATCTTCGACTTACCGTTCCAGATGACCATGCATGTGTATGGTCCGGCGGAATGTTGGACGCAAGATTACGCCGGCTTCATCGGATACGTTGACGACCGTCCGGTAACGATTGCCATGACGAACGTTCATGACTCCTGCTGCGGTTTCTACTCCGTGGGGACGGTACCAGGGCACCGGAGGAAAGGTTATGCCGAGGCCGTGATGCGGACGGCGTATAAGGCGATGCAAAATCGCTTGCAATTCACTGCCTGCGTGTTACAATCGACCACCGTTGGCCGCCGGTTGTACGAGCAGATGGGCTTTCGAGAGGTAACCCGGTTCTCCGTTTTTCGATCGGCGCCCGGCTAGCAGAAACTCGACAACAGGAGAATTCCCATGGGAATGAGGGCAGAGTTTAAGCAGTTTGCCGTATCGGGCAACGTGATGGACCTGGCAGTTGGCGTGATTATCGGCGGGGCGTTCGGGAAGATTGTGAATTCCTTGGCAAATGACGTGATCATGCCTCCAATTGGACTGTTGCTCGGCGGCGTGGATTTCAAGGGAATGTACTCCGCCCTTGACGGCAAGACGTACGCGAACCTTGAGGAGGCGACCAAGGCAAAGGCTCCGGTAATCGCTTACGGCGCGTTCATTCAGAACGTTGTCGAGTTTCTAATTCTCGCATTTGTAATTTTCATGATGGTGCGTGCGATGAACCGGATGCGGTCGGGCATGGCTAGTGCGGAAAAGGCCGGCGGATAGTAGTGGCGGAAGAGCGGCTTCCCTTCTCCGCGACCCATCTTTCTTCCTCTTACGACGGTATCCGCCCACTCCCTGTTCGAGTGTTGCTGGACAATGTTCGCAGCGCTTACAATGTTGGGTCGTTCTTCCGTACGGCGGATGCCTGTGCTTTGGAACGGTTGTATTTAGGCGGGATAACCGGACCGCCGCCGCAAAAGCAGATAACGAAGACAGCGCTGGGCGCGGAGGAGCGGGTGCCGTGGGAGCATCATTGGCAGGTTGAGCCGCTGTTGACGAAGTTGCACGCGGACGGGTTGGAATTGGCGGCAGTGGAAACGAGCGTGCGATCAGTGGATCTTTTCGACTGGCAACCACGGTTCCCGGTTTGCGTCATCTTTGGACATGAGGTGGACGGTATTCAGCCCCAGCTCGCCGAGCGGTGCGATGTGCATGTTCGAATTCCTATGCTGGGTTCGAAACATTCGTTAAACGTGGCGACCGCGGGGGGTGTGATCCTCTATGAGCTGTTGCGCAAGTATCGCGAACTCCTGCGAAGATAGAAGGAATCATGCGCCGAGCGACTCTCCTTTTGATGGCTATTGCCTGTTTCGGGCAGCAGACGATGTTCCCCCCGGTTCGCGGAACGCGAGAGATGGTGGGGGCCGCGAATAACTTTGAAGTGGAAGCGGGTTTCCGCATTTTGGCCGCGGGCGGGAACGCCGTAGACGCGGGTGTGGCGTCTACGCTGGCCGCCGCGGTGACCGAGCAGGCGCGCTTCGGCCTGGGCGGCGAGATGCCGCTGCTGATCAAGATGAACGGGAAGCCGGTGGTGGTGGTGAGCGGCGTCGGCACCGCGCCGAAGCTGGCCACGACGGACTGGTATCAACATCGGAAGGCGGGCGCGTGGGAGAACCCCGCGCAGATGACACCGATCCCGAGTGAAGGGATAAACGCCGCGATTCTGCCGGGCGTGTTCGATGGGCTGATGCTGGCACTGCAACAGTACGGGACAAAGCCGTTTGCGGAAGTGGCCGCGCCGGCAATGGAATATGCGGATGCGTTCCCGATCGGCGAGGAGTTTTCGAACTTCATACGAAACGGCGAAAAGCTGCTGTCGTCATGGCCGGCGTCGAAAGCGCATTTTCTTCCGGGCGATCAAGTGCCGCAGCGCGGAACGATTTTCAAGCAACCGGCCCTGGCGGCGACGCTGCGCGAACTGGCGGCGGCGGAGAAGCGGCAGCGTGGAACGCGGGAGAAAAAGATTCAGGCGGTACGCGATTACTTTTACCGCGGTCCGATCGCGAAAAAGATAGCGGCGTTTTCGGAGGCCAATGGCGGGCTGATCCGGTACGAGGACTTGCGCGATTTTAAGGCGGAGATCGACACGCCGCAGACGACGGATTACCGCGGCTACACGGTGGTGAAGCCGGGATTCTGGACGCAGGGGCCTGTGATGCTTGAAGCACTGCAGATGCTGGAAGGCTACGACCTGAAGACGATGGGACACAACTCGCCCGCGTATCTGCACACCCTGATCGAAACGGTAAAGCTGGCATTCGCAGACCGTGACGCGCATTATGGCGACCCGAAATTCTCGAAGATTCCGGCGGAGACGCTGCTCTCGAAGGAGTATGCGGCGCTGCGGAGGAAGCTGATTGATCCGAACAAGGCATCGATGGAATCGCGGCCGGGAGCCATGGGAGCTCCGCTGCGGTCGGCGGTGGCGACGGAGCACAACAGTGTGCAGGACACGACGTGCGTAAATGTGGTGGACCGGAACGGCAACGTGTTTTCGGCGACGCCCAGCGGGGCGTGGCTGCCGAGCGTGATCGCGGGCGATACAGGCATTCCGCTCTCGACGCGGCTGCAGAGCTTTGTGATGACGAAAGGCCATGCGAATGAACTGGCACCGGGCAAGCGGCCGCGCGTGACGCTGAGCCCGACCATTGTGTTGAAAGACGGCAAGCCGTTTTTGGCGATGTCGACGCCGGGCGGGGACAACCAGGACCAGGCGATGCTGCAAGTGCTGTTGAACATCATCGACTTCGGGATGGGACCGCAAGAGGCCGTGGAGGCGCCGCGCTTCCAGACGGAACATTTTTACAGCTCTTTTGCCACACACGAGTTTGTGCCGGGTCGAACGCGCATCGAGCGCCGCATTCCGAAAGCGGTGATGGATGCATTGAGTGAAAAGGGCCACATCGTACAGCCGGGCGGTGAGTGGAGCAATGGTTCGTCGCCAACGGTCATCCTGCTCCGTGACGGCGTGCTGGACGGCGGCGCCGATCCGCGGCGGTTACGGTTCATTTTCGGGCGCTAACGGATCAGGACGTATGGTCGTGGACGATTTTCCAGCCGCGGGAGCCCTTGTAAAGGATTAGCGTGAACATGCCGGAGACATCACCCCCACCCGCTTCAGTGCGAGTGAGAAAGAATTTGCCGATGAGGAGGGCGTGCTCATTACCGAGCGGCCGGACCTCGATGACTTCGAAGCGCAGTTTACCCATCTTTTCCGGAGTGTCATAGCTGCGTTTGTAACGGGCCAAAACGCCGTCGCGGCCATGGGTGAGCACTTTGCCGAGGAAGGTGATGGACGGGGAGTCTTCGTAGGTTTCGACGAACGCTTCGAGGTCGCCGCGATTCCAGGCCGCCGTTTGTGCATCGAGGACAGTGCGGGCATCCTGTGCCGCCGCGGCGAAACAAAAGAGGAAGGAAATGAATTTACCCATCGCTGGAGATTATACTGGCTAGTTCGCATGGAAGAATTGAAACAACCGGAGAGCGCGGAGGAATTGGCGGCCATGTTGGGTGCCGCGGGCGCCGCGGGCCGGCAGGTGGGCCTGGGAGGACGGGCAACAAAGACGCGGTGGGGCGGGCCTGTGGGGCCCGCGGATGTGCGGATTTCGACGACACGGATGACGCGGGTGCTGGAGTATGAGCCGCGGGATTTGACGATTTCCGTGGAAGCCGGAATGCCATACGCGCAGTTAACGGCGCTACTCGAGAAGAACGAACAGATGATTCCGCTGGACCCGCCGTACGCGGCGGCGGCAACGGTGGGCGGAGTGCTTGCGTCCAACCAATCGGGGCCCCGCAGGAGGCTGTATGGCACAGCGCGCGACCTGGTGATCGGCATGCGTTTCGCAACCATGGAGGGGACGCTGGTACAGTCCGGCGGGATGGTGGTGAAAAACGTCGCGGGACTCGATATGGGAAAGCTGATGATTGGCAGTTGGGGAACGCTGGGCGCGATTGCGACGGTGAATTTCAAGCTGATTCCCAGGGACAAATCGACGCGTACGTTTCTGCTGACATTTGGCTCCTTGGACGAGGCGTTGGCGGAACGGACGCGCATTCTGCAGAGTGTTTTGCAGCCGGCGGCCGTGGATCTGTTGAACCCGGCGGCGGCGGCGAGGGTTGGACGGGCGGGCTGGTTGCTGGCGATCGGAACCGGCGGGAGCAAGGCCCTGGTTGACCGCTATTCGCGAGAGTTACCGAAGGCCGACGCGCTGGAAGGCATGGCGGAGCGAGCTTTCTGGCGGAGCGTGGAAACGTTCGCGGAGATGTTTCTGGCGGAGCACCCGGCGGGGGCAGTGGTGAAGGCGTCAACTCCATTGCAGGCTATGGCGCCCGTGATTGCGGCTCACGATGGGCCGGTTGTCGCGAGGGCTGCGAACGGAGTGGCGTATTTGTATCATCAAACCGCGCCCAACTCCGTGGCAAAACCGAATGGATTCTGGCCGGCGCCGGGAGCGCAAATGGTGATGGACGCCGGGCCGGCGGGACGCGCCGCGGAAGGGCTATGGCCGGAGCCGGGAAGTGAGTTCCCCGTGATGCAAAAGATCAAGGACATGTTGGACCCGCAGTATTTGCTGAACAAAGGACGTCTCTATGGCCGCATCTGACATGACCCATTCCGAGGCGCCGCAACAGAAAGATTTGGACAAGTGCGTCCACTGCGGGCTGTGCCTGAACTCGTGCCCGACATACCGTGAGCTCGGCGTTGAGATGGATTCGCCGCGCGGGCGGATCTACCAGATGGTACAGGTATCCGAGGGCAAGGCGGCGATCACGGATGATTATATTGCGCACATGGAGTTGTGCCTGGCCTGCCGTGGCTGCGAGAGCGCTTGCCCGAGCGGTGTGAACTACGGGCGGTTGATTGAAGCGGCGCGGGCGCATATCGACCAAAACGTGAAACGGCCGTGGCATGTGGCAATGGCGCGGGACTTTGTGTTCGGCTCGCTGCTATCGACGCGCTGGATGCTCAGCCTGGCCGGGGCGGGATTGTACCTGTATCAGGCGAGCGGGTTGCAGAAGCTGGTGCGGTCGAGCGGATTGTTGAAGTTTTTCGGCCGGCTGCATGAGATTGAGATGCTGGCGCCATCGGCGGAGACCCCGTTCTTCTTCAGCCAGATCGGAAAGGTGTTTCCGGCAGAAGGCGAAAAGCGTTACAAGGTGGCGTTCCTGGCTGGGTGCATTGCGAATATCAGTTTTGCGCGATTGAACGAGGCAACGGTGCGAGTTCTGCAAAAGAACGGCTGCGAGGTGCATATTCCTAAGTCGCAGAATTGTTGCGGCGCGCTGCACGTGCATGCTGGCCGCAAAGAGGATGCACGGCTGCTGGCGAAGAACAATATCGACGCGACGCTCGATGGCGAATTCGATGCGATTCTGACAAACGCGGCGGGGTGCGGGTCGACGCTAAAGGAATACGACGAGCTGTTGGAGCACGACGCGGTGTATCGGGATAAAGCGGTGGCCTTCCAGGCGAAGATGAAGGACATCAACGAATTCCTGGCGTCGATCGAGATCCGAAAGCCGGAGAAGCCGCTAGCGATGACAGTGACGTATCAAGATTCCTGTCATCTTTGCCACGGACAGAAGATCCGTGTTCAGCCTCGAAAAGTGTTGGCGGCGATTCCCGGAGTGACGTTGAAAGAGATGGCGCTGAGCGATCTTTGCTGCGGCAGCGCGGGCATCTACAACGTGCTGCACAACGAGATGGCGATGAGCCTCTTGAAGAACAAGATGCAGTCCGTGAACGCGACGGGCGCCGAGTGCATCGTGACTGCGAACCCGGGCTGCATGATTCAACTGCAGGCAGGCGCGCGCCTGCACGGGAAGGATCAGCCGGTGTTGCACGTCGTCGAGGTTCTGGATCGGGCGTATAGGAGTTAGTGGTTGACCCGTTCCCACGTGACGCGCATCTCATCGTCAATGCGCTGGGAGAGGCCGTTCGGGTACGTCTTGTACGCCCTATATAGCGTGAAATGGTCCCGGTCCGGCACTATCTCGCAGGCATCGTCAGCGCCGTGTTCGCGCATCCAGCCACAGAAGAGGGCGGCAGGCTCGTTCAAGTGGAAATTGTCGATTTCTCCGACGACCAGCCGGATCTTACCGCGCAGTTTCGGTTCGAGCGTCTTCCAGTTTTCGCGGATGGTGCGCGCAATATCATAACGCTGCCAATATCCACGCACGACCTCATCCGTCTGGCCCGTCGTGCGATTAAACAGCGGCATAGGGCGTCCGTCGGCCCCACGCGGAGAGAAGGTCCATTCAAAGGAGGCGATCTGGCCGCCGTATTCGCCTGTAACCTCCTCCATGCGCGTGAACTCCTCCATATTCATCACGTCTCTCCCGTTCAGGCGGACAAGATTGAATGGCGTGCCGGCACTATTGCGAAAGAAATTCTGCTTGGATTCCGGAGCGATGTCGATGCCGGAGAAGCTGTGGAAGTCGACGGCATCCGGCGAGGTGGGCCAAGTGCCGCCGAAGAAATCGGGACTGTGGACCTGCAGCCAAAGAGCGCTCCAACCGCCCGAAGAGTGCCCGGTGAGAAAACGCGCCGCGGGATTTGCGATGAGGGGAAAGCGCCGCTCGAGATGCGGGATGAATTCCGCGGTAAGCGCTTGGCCCCAGGGACCGTTGTTGACTGAGTCGGCAAAGACGTGATGGCCGGCGGGACAGTTGCCGTCGAGGAATATGTGCACTGCCTTCATACGTTCGCCTGAAGCCATCTTTTCGACGAGGGCTTTGCCTGCGGTCCAGGCCTCGCGATAGTCGCCGCCGAAGCCGTGAATGTGATAGATCGCCGGAAGTTCGCCGGACCGATCGTCAGGCAGAACGACGCCGGCCCGGACAAACGTAGGGCGACCCCAGAAAGCGGTGAGGAGCGGACTTTGCAATTCGACGTACTTGATATTCGGGGTGTCTTTCTTTGATTGGGGCGCGGGCGTTGCAGTCTTCAGCGTGAGTGAAACCGGAGCGGTGTTGGAGGGATCGAGGTTTGTCAGGATCGTTACGCTGCTGACGAGGTCGCCTGCGCCCTGGCGTCCGCGCGCGAAGGAGTGGTCCAAGTCGAGCAGGGCCATCACGGTGTAGTCGCCTTTCGGCGCTTGGGAGAAGGGCCGCGGGTACGCGAGATCGCCGGGGTTGAAGTCGATGGTCTCGCCGGGTTTCAGGAAAGGAACTTCCTTCGCGGCCAGCCAGACGTCTTCGGGGAGAAACCCGACTTTGATGGTCTCGCGCGGCGTGCCACCCGGATCGAGGAAGACGAAAAGGCGGCCCGATGCGCCCTGAGGGGCAATTGACGGATCAAGAGTAATCCGGAAACGAAGCGGTTCCGCCGCCAGCGAAAAGAGGCAGGCGGCGAGAAATAGAAAAGAACGCATCCGCTTCTATTATGCGTCCCGTAGAACGAACAGAAACGTTCCCTGACGCTCTCCGTTGTTCATTGCCGTCTTCATGGCGAGACTGGTGCGCGCGCCGCTGCCCTTGGTAGCCTTAGGGTCGCCGTCGAACTGGATCTCGGTGGCGATTGTCTTGGCTGAGGGCGCACTAACACGCACATGCAAGTGCATGCAACGGCTGCTGTAGGCGACAGGCGTTATGGTCTCGAACCAATACTCGCCGTTCGCGGCGCAGGCGACCTGGCCGCGAAGCCGGAATCCTTCGTTGTCGTATTCTCCCTTGGTATTGACGTGCCACATCTCGATACGCGCTCCGGTGAGCGGCCGGCCGCGCGTATCGAGCACTTTGCCGTTAATCCGTAGCGGTTCCCCATCCATTCCTTTCTCTCGGAATGAATGGCGCTCCGGTGAGCCGGCTTTGTAGAAGGGGCCGGGACCGACCTCTTCGGTGGGAATGAACTGATCGGTGGCTTCGAGTTCGGAAACGGCAGCGGCGACGGCCATTCCTTGGAGCAAGCGGCGTCGGGATAAGCTATTCCATCGCATGGCCGGAGCGTACCACCTCGGCGGGGGCAGAGCAATGGCGGTGTGGCGGACTACCGGCGGGCGGGGTACGGCGTGCCGAATCCTTTCGCGTCCCACCAGAGGATGCGGTTGAGTACGGCTGAGGGCACGTCGTCAATGTCGTCCCAGTTCATCTTGGCCGATTCGATAGCCGCCCATCGTTCCCGGCCATTCAGCGCCGTAGCGGGCGGATTCATGTCATCCAGCCGCACGCTGGGTTGGATGGCGGTGTACGGATCGGCACTCGCATCGGCAGTGAAGACGCTGTTCATGGCGCGCGCATTGGCGAGGAAGCGCGTCCGCGGCTGCAGGCGGAAGATATCCTGCATGGTGCGGACCATGTTCAGGTGGGTGTAGTAATTCGAATCGAGCGCATTGCGGCGGATGTGCGGGCCGATAGCCAGGGCGACGGTGCGGCGGCCGCTGACGTGGTCGACGCCATCCTGTGCATCATCTTCGACGACGAGGATAAGGCTCTTCGGCCAGAGGCTTGATTTGCTGATCCTTTCGACGACTTTGCCGAGCGCCCAATCATTGTCGGCGACCATGGATCGGGGACGGGGAGCATTGGGGTTGCGGCCCTCAGTGTGGTCGCTGGTCATCGTGACGATGGTGAGATTTGGTGCGTTCCCTGCTTTCTCCCAGGCATCGAGACGCTCGGCGAAGGCGGCGGCCCGGATCTGATCCGGAACCTTCATCGAGGACGGAGGGAAGTTTTCGTCGAAGATAGGCCGCAGCGCCGGGACGACACAGCGAGAGCCAATTACTTGCTTCCACGTGCCTTGCTGGTAGTGCTTCCAGTATTCGGACCACTTCAACATCTGCGTTTCGTTGATGTCCTTCATCAGGCCATCCGGACCAGGTGTGGCGGGTTCGGAGACTGGGCCGAGCAGACGGACGTTGATTGGCCGCCGCTGGTCTTGCCAGAAGAAACCGGCGGGCGAGACGGTGAGGGAGTCGCCCATGTTCCACGCATATCCGCGGGGCGCGGCTTGCAGAGCGCGCTCCGTGTGGTCGCTGACAAAGCCCATCATCAGCCACTGGTGGCCTTCGAAGCTTATCGCGCCGCTTGAGTAGAAATTGTCCAGCAGTACATATTTTTCGGCGAGGGCGTGGTGATTCGGCGTGACGTCCCGGCCGTACATCAGCAGCTTTTCGTCACGATTACCGCGGGGAATGTCGGAAAGAACCTGATCGTAGGTGCGATTCTCTTTGATGATAAAGAAGACGTGCTGGATACCGAGATTGGCGAGGTCCTTAACGCCGCCGTTGGCTGTGAAGCGCGGACGGGCGGCGAGCTCTACTTCACGCTTCCCGGCATGGAGCTGCGCAGGAGCTGGATCGGGCACAGACGTGAGAATTCCCTCGTAGACACGGCTGTTGTGACGACCCGGTTCGGACTCATCGTCGCCGGTCCCCTTAACGCTGACGATATGGACGGTTCCTTTATTGTCGATTTGAATGGCGGTGGGGAACCATCCGGTGGGTAGCTTGCCGGCGAGTTTCCAGGACGACTTATCGGGTGCGAACACAGCGACAGAGTTTTCACCGCCGCAGGCGACGTAAAGGCGCTGGCCATCGGCACGGAAGGAAACAGAGTTGGGGAGCAGGCCCGGCAGGCGGTTCGTATTGTCGAGGGTGAGTGTGGTCGCGGTGAACGTCTTTGTATCGATGATCGACACCGTGTCGGCGTGCGCATTGGCGACGGCGAGAGTAGCACCGTTGGCACTCAGAGCGATGCCGGCTGGCGCGAGCCCAACGGCGACGGATTTCGATTCGCCGGTGGCGGTGTTGAATGCCTGTATCGATCCGGCAAGTACGGACCCTTGGTCATCCACTGGCAGGGGAACTACTCCGCTGAGCGCCTGCTTCGCCTCGGCGCGCGGCGCGCCGCCACGGTTGGAGACGTAGAGCGTCCCGCCATCGGGGCTGAGCGCCAGCGAGAAGGGCGCCAGGCCGCTCTTCCAGCGCTGCGTGATGGCGCGCTTAGAGGGATCGATAGCAATGATTTCGTTGTTGTGATGCAGGGCGGCGTAGAGCCGGGAGCCGTCGGCTGTGAACGCGAGTCCCGCCGGAATCGGATGGCCGGGGAACTCCATGCGCTGGAGTTTGCCCAGCTCACCCGATGGCTTGTAAGGGATGACCAACAAGGCGTCCGGGCCAGTGCGTGTGGCCTCGCTGGCCCATATTTCGTTGCTGTTTGGACGGAAACGGATGCCCAGATAAGAGCTGGTCTTGGTTACGACCCGTCCAACTTCGCGGCCGCTGGCCAGGTCAATCGTGACGACACTGTTGCCGTTGAGTACCGCGGCGATAGTGTTCGTTGCATCCATCGCGAAATCGACCGGGCGTCCTTTGATCTCGCTTTTCAAACGCCATGGCAGCACCAACTGCGCCGAGGCAACGAGATAGCCGTCGTTCGCCTGCTTCCCGGCGAGGGCGTTGGTTGGAAGTATGGCGGAGAGATCGGGCTTTTTGACACCGGTTAGAACAGCGGCGGTGACGCCGAGAAGGAGGGCCAGTTTCCCTTTGCTCATCAGGTTCCAGCTTAGCGGAGTGGCGGCGAATCGTATATCGAATTGAGCGGAAAATGCCGCACGCCGAGAGCTGTCAACTTGCCGGCATCGCGGCGGCGGCGCCTGACCATCAGTGATTATGCCGCGGAATGTCCTTGCCGACATCCCGGTACTTCACGGCAAACTCCAGCACGGCGCCGTCGCCCAACTGGCCAACATGCGCACGTTGCAACTCCTGCCACGGCGTCTGGCTGGCAGCGATCTTAATGTCCAATGCCGACCGGCGCGCCGCGATCTCCTCGTCGCTAATCAGCACATCCACACGGCTTTCGTTCAGATCGATTTTGATCGGATCGCCCGTGCGTAGAATCGCCAAGTTCCCGCCGACCGCCGATTCCGGGCTGGCATTGAGTATCGACGGGCTGGCCGACGTACCGCTCTGGCGTCCATCACCGAGCGTCGGCAGCACATCGATTCCCTTCTTCACCAGGTAATCGGGCGGCAACATATTCACTACCTCGGCCGCCCCGGGATAACCGACCGGCCCGACGCCGCGGATCACCAGAACGCAGTGTTCGTCGATCTCAAGCGCCGGATCGTTGATGCGTTCGTGATAGTCCTCCGGGCCGTCAAACACGACCGCTCGCCCTGTGAATACATTGGTCGCGAAAAACCGTTTTTTGAAGGAGTCGCCAATCACTGAAGTCTTCACCAGCGCGCTGTCGAAAACATTGCCGCTGACTACCAGGAAGCCGGCGTTCTCTTTCACCGGATTGGTGAGCGGGCGGATCACGTTCGTATCGAGACTTCTCTTCCCCGCGTAGACTTCCCCAATGGTTTTGCCAGTGGCCGTAACCGCTTCCGTGCGGATATGGCCACCCTGCATCAGTTCGCCAAAAACAGCCGGAACCCCGCCGGCAAGGTGAAAGGACTCGGCCAGGAATTCGCCGGCCGGTTGAATGTTAGCCAGCAGAGGAATGTGATGACCGATGGTCTCCCACTCCTTCACCTTCAGTTCCACGCCGATATGCCGCGCAATGGCGATGATATGCGGCGGACAGTTGGTGGAACCGCCAATCGCTGAGTTGACGACGATCGCATTCTCGAAGGCGGCGCGCGTCAGGATTTTCGAGGGTATCAGATCCTCATGCACCATTTCGACAATGCGCTTACCGGTGAAGTAGGCCATCTGACCGCGCTCGCGGTAGGGCGCGGGGATGGCGGCGTTGCCGGGCAGCGACATACCAAGCGCCTCGGTCAACGAGTTCATCGACGTGGCCGTACCCATGGTGTTGCAGTGGCCGGCACTAGGGGTAGAGTTGACGACTTTGGTGATGAATTCGCCGTAGTCGATTTCGCCCGCGGCCAACATGCGGCGCGCGTCCCACACAGCCATTCCGCTACCGTCGAGCTTGCCTTTGTAGTAGCTGTTGATCATCGGCCCGCCATTCAGCGCGATGGCCGGGATATTGACGGTGCATGCGGCCATCAGGCAGGACGGTGTGGTCTTGTCGCAGCCTGTTGTGAGCACAACGCCATCAATGGGATAACCGTGCAGGATCTCGACGATACCGAGGTAGGCAAGATTACGGTCCATCGCCGCTGTGGGCCGGCGGCAGCTCTCCGAAATCGGATGCGTAGGGAAAACAAGCGGCACGCCGCCCGCATCGCGAATGCCGTCGCGGATGCGGCTGACGAGTTCCATATGAATCCGGTTGCAAGGGGAGAGATCGCTGCCCGTTTGCGCGATCCCGATGACCGGTTTGCCGGACGTCAACTCCTCCGTAGTGAGGCCGTAATTCTGGATGCGCTCCAGATAGACCGCCGTCATTCCGGGGTTATGAGGATTGTCGAACCAGGCACGGCTGCGCAGCCGGCCCGCGATTTCTGCCTTGGGATCTCTCATTGTGTTAGCGCTGAATTCGCGCCGAACCGCCCTTTGCGAAGTCGACGACCTGCTCCAAAGTCGCCATCGTTGTATCGCCGGGATACGAGGTGAGCAGCGCGCCGTGCGCCCATCCGTAGCGGACGGCTTGCTCGGGTTCCACGCCCGAAAGGATGCCGTAGAACAGGCCGCTGGCGAAACCGTCACCGCCGCCAACGCGGTCCAGCACGTCGAGCTCCGCCTGCGGCGCCTGGTACGTCTTGCCGTTGATCCAGGCAACAGCACTCCAGCTATGACGATTGGTCGAATGGACTTCCCGGAGCGTCGTGGCCACGACTTTCAAATGCGGATGCTTCTTCAGTACCGATTCCATCATGCCGACGAAGGCTGTCGGATCGAGCTTCGATGCGCTCTCCACATCCTGGCCCTCCAGGCCGAGTCCTTTCTGGAGATCCTCTTCGTTGCCCACGAGAACGTCGCAGATGCTGACGATCTTGTTGAGGACGGCGACGGCCTTGTCACCGCCGCCGAAGATGTTCCAGAGTTTGGCGCGATAGTTCAAGTCAAAGGAGACGATGGCGCCCTGCTTCTTCGCTTCCTGCATTCCTTCGAGGATGACCTCCGAAGTCGTGGGCGAGAGCGCAGCGAAGATGCCGCCGGAGTGGAACCAGCGCACGCCGCCGGCCAGAATTTCGTCCCACTTAAAGTCACCGGGCTTCAGAAGCGCCGCGCCTTCGTTCGAGCGGTTGTAGAACACGACGGGTCCACGCGGTCCCTGTCCTCGGTCGGAATATACTGCCGCCATGTTGGGGCCGGTGACGCCATTGTGCTGGAAACGTTTGTAGAAGGGTTTTACCCCCATTGCCCGCACGCGCTCGGAGATCAGATCGCCAACCGGATAATCAACCATCGCCGTCGCAATACCTGTATTCAGGCGGAAGCAGTCCGCTAGATTGGCGGCGACGTTAAACTCACCGCCGCTCACGTGAATATGAAATTCGCTCGCTTTGCGGAAGGGAATGATGCCCGGATCCAAGCGGTGCACCAGAGCGCCTAGCGAGACGCAATCCAGCGCGGCCTTCTCAAGGATCTTCAATCCGTAATTCATGCTGTTTTTCTCCTGGGGAACATCTTATTCGCTCTTGGACTGCTCGCGCGCAGCACGCGTGGCGAGCTCATCGCAGCGATTGTTGTCTTCGTGGGACGCGTGACCCTTTGTCCATTCCCAGCGCATCTGGTGGCGGCTGGCCTGGTGGTCGAGCTCGATCCAGAGGTCCTGGTTGAGCACCGGCGTTTTATCGGCTTTCACCCATCCGCGCTTCTTCCATCCGTGGATCCATTGGGTGATGCCGTTTTTTACGTACTCCGAATCGGTGGTGACGGTAACTTCGCAGCGCTCGTTCAACGCCTTCAGGCCGCGGATGGCGGCCATCAGCTCCATGCGGTTGTTGGTTGTCTGCGGCTCGGAGCCGTACATCTCTTTGGTGTGTTGGCCGTAGCGAAGAACGCAGGCCCAGCCTCCGGGACCGGGGTTGCCGATGCAGGCCCCGTCGGTTATCAACTCGATCTTCTTCATGCGGCCGCGAGTTCTCCCAGGAAGAAGGAGTCGACAAGTTCACGGATTTCGGCCGCACTATGGGTGTGATAGATGGCGGTGCGCAATTTGGCGCCGTTGCGAACACCGTGCGTGAAGTAGCTGGCAAACTGCTTCATTTTGCCCACGGTTTCAGGTAGTTCCTCTTCTTCCATCATGCGGTAGTAGGTGGCCATAATCTCGTAGCGATCGCGTTCAGAGGGCTGCCAGTAACCGCCGGTGGCGAGGTATTCGGAAATCTGACGGAAGATCCAAGGATTCGACGATGCCGCGCGGCCGACCATCACGGCGTCGCAACCCGTCTCCCGCTGCATCCGGACAGCGTCCTCCGCCGTGACGATATCGCCGTTACCGATGACTGGAATCCTCACGGCCTGTTTCAGGTCGGCGATGCGCGCCCAATCCGCCCGTCCGCTATAGCCCTGCTCACGCGTACGCGGGTGGAGAGCGATGGCTGCAACGCCGATATCTTCGGCCATCCGCGCCATCTCCACGTGGACTAACTCACTGTCGTTCCAACCCGCGCGAAACTTCATCGTCAGCGGAATCTGTAGTGCTTTCCGACATTGTTCAAGAATCGAACGAACCAATGGCAGATCCCGCAGGCATCCGGAGCCTCCATTGCACTTGGTCACCTTTTTCACTGGGCACCCGAAATTGATATCGACGAAGTCGAAACCAAGATCTTGACAGATGCGTGCCGCGTCCGCCATCACGGCCGGATCGGACCCGAATAATTGGGCGGAAATAGGGTGTTCTTCCGGTTCAAAGTGGAGGTAACTGAAGGATTTGCGCTTTCTGCCGCCATCTGAGCCGACAACGCCGTGCGAGCTCGTGAACTCGGTCATAATCAGCCCGCATCCTCCCTGATTCCGAATCAGCCTGCGGAAAACAGTGTCAGTGACGCCGGCCATGGGAGCCAGGATGGTTGCCGGCGCAATGGAAGTATTGCCAACTGAGTAACTTACGGGAAAACGCTGCCGGTCCTCCGGCCGGGCGGGAGTCATCTTTCCATTGTAGCCGCCCTTGGGTTTGGAATCCTACTTGCACTAGACTTCTTATCCACAAGGAGGAACGAATGAACAAAACAAATATCCTCGCGTTGACTGCGCTGACGGCGATTGCAACCTTCTCCGGCACGTCGTGCGCACGCAAAGATTCCGCCGCCGTAGAGGAGCCGGCACGCGAATCGGCATGGAAGCCCGCCGCGATTCAGGCGAGTTCCTCTGCGCCGGCCAAACAGTCGGCGGCACCGGCCAATACGCCGGCTGCCACACCCGTCACGACGGAGCCGGCAACAGCCGCAAGGCCCGTACGCGCGCCGAAAGTGACGGCGGCTCCTCTAAAAGTGACGTTGGCGGAAGGTTCTATTTTGGCCGTGCGCACCGGCGAGTCGCTAACGTCGGAAAAGAACGAGACTGGCGATAGCTGGTCTGGCACGCTTGCCGAGCCTATAGTCGTCGATGGATTGGTGATCGCGGAACGCGGCACGCCCATCACGGGGCGCGTGACGAACGCTAAGCGGGCCGGGCGCGTAAAGGGCGTTGCTAGCCTTTCCATCGCGGTGACCGAGATTCAGACGGCCGATGGCCAGCGCATTCCCGTGCATACTGCCTCCGTGGCGCATGCCGGGAAGGATGAAACCAAAAGGGATGTCGGAAAGGTTGCCATCGCATCCGGCATCGGAGCGGCAATCGGCGCCATCGCGGGAGGCGGAAAAGGCGCCGGAATCGGCGCAGGTGTGGGCGCTGGTGCCGGAACGGGCGTAGTATTGGCCACGCGCGGCGGTCCGGCTGTTTTCCCTGCGGAATCATTGATCCGTTTCCGCATCGCCGCCCCTGTCACCATCACTGAAAAATTACGGTGACGATGGCCTGGGAAGCGCGCCTCTTCCAAGCGTTGAGAGCGTTTCCATGCCATTCACGGATGGTGGCTAACCCAGGACCCTCGTAGCGATTCAATCCGCTCACGCGGGTCCTGGTGTTAGAGTACGTCGGCAAAGCCACGCTTGAGGTGGCGGAAGAAGAGGCCACCGAGGATGAACGCCGTGACGCTCCAGGCAACCAGGATGGCCAACTCGTCGAGCGCGGGTGGGTCCGTGGAGAGCAGCCGCTCACGATAGGCCCGTACGAAGAGCGACATCGGATTGCCGCGGATCAGGAAGCGCATGGCCTCCGGGATCTTGTCCTCCGTGATAAAAATGGGCGTCATCCAGAACCAGAACGTCAGCAGCACCATTACGGCTTGCGCGGTGTCGCGAATATAGACCTGCAAGCTGGCGAAAACCCAGCCGATCCCGACACCAAGCAGACCGATCATCAACATGTAGAACGGCAGCAGCAGTACGTAGGGGCTCACGCCGTTTTCCCAATAAGCGACGGCGGCGAGAGAGAGAGTCAGTGCGAGCACGTGATTCGCGAGCGAGGAGAAAAAGACGCTGATCGGCAGCATCTCAGACGGAAACAGCGTCTTTGTGATCAGGTTCGAATGCTCCAGCAGCGAATTGGCCGAGCGCGTGACCGTTTCCTGAAACAACATCCAGGGGAGATAGCCGCAGAGCAGGAAGATCGTGTAATTACTTGTGAGCGACCCGGGCGGCATGTCGGACTTCATGCAGTACTGGAACACAAAGGTCCAGCTTGCCAGCATGACCAGCGGGTGCACCAAGCCCCAAAGCCAGCCCGCGGCGGAGCCGATGTAACGCTGCCGGAAGTCGCGTTTCGCCAACTGGAACAGCAGGTTACGCCGTTCGATGAGATTACGTAGAAACTGGCCGCCGATCACGTTCCTTCAGTGTATCCGGAATTCGTGCTACTGCTAAAAGTATGCGCACGCTACTGTTGCTCGCCGCGGCCGTTACGCTTGTATCCTGCAGTACTGAGAATCCGACCACAGCGTCGGCCAACACACCGGCAGACGAGCCTCCGGTCCCGGCCCACTTCCAGAACGAACGCGACGCGATGCCGCTTCCGAAGACGATGGACGCCAAGTTGTTCTCCGATCCGCGCCTGGCGAAGGTCTATGAAATAGCGCGGCGCATTCCCGCCGTCCTGGCCCAGCAGCCCTGCTACTGCTATTGTGATCGCGGACACGGGCATCGGAGTCTGCTCGATTGCCAGCGCGACAATCATAGCGCCGGCTGCACGGTTTGCCGGAAAGAAGTGCTGCTTGCCGACCGGTTGTCGAGAATGGGGTTGTCGGCGAAGGAGATCCGAACCTCGATAATCCGCGGGGATTGGAAGCAGGTAGCGGAATAATTCCTAGGAGGTTTCGTTCAACTCTCGCTGCGGAAGGTAGATCACGGAGTCAGCCAGCCGCTTGAGCGATTGGGCCGTTTTTGTTTCCTCGTCTACCAAACTCGCTAAGATCGGCTCCAACTGATCTTCGTGAAGGAGGCGGGCGAGCCCGCGGAGTGTTTCGTAAGCCGAACCCTGGTAGCGGGCAATACGCCACGCGCCAGCCAGCAACAATGCATCTTTTGCGACCGTGTCTTCTTCGGCTGCCACACTGTTTCCGCATTCGTTGAGCAGGCCGGCGATTCCGGCGGCATTGCTCTCGCCCCGCGGCGACGCCAGCTCACATTCCAAACAGGTGGAGTGCCGGGCTGATTCCTTGCCGAACTGGCGTAGCGCTTCCGCGATTTCCGGTTGATCCGCCGATTCGGCAAGCTTTGGCAGGATATCTGCCAGCGAGCCTTCGGCAGCTACAGCGGTCTGGAGACCGTGCCATAGGACGCGTTCCAATGAATTGGTGACCATTTGAAGGTTAGAGCACGCGGGCGGCCGGGCGTTACACTGGCTCAAGCGGCCATATAGTCCGCCGCGAGCCGATAGGTCTGCGCATGAGCCGCCGCGGTAAGCTCGATCGGGTAGGCGTACCCTCCGCCGAGAGTAACGACGAGCGGGGCGCCCAGTTTGCATGCCGCTTGAAATACACGCTTGTCACGGGCAGCGAGACCTCCCAGGGTCAGGTCCAGCTTTCCGAGAGTGTCCTCCTTCAGTGGATCGACGCCGGACTGATAGAAGACAAAATGAGGCTGCCAAGCGAACACCTTCGGGAGCGCTTCATCAAGGGAGGCAAGGTATTGCGCATCGTCCGTGTGGTCGTCCAGCGCGATGTCGATGGTGCTCCGTTGTTTGTGGAAAGGAAAGTTGTTCCGGCCGTGAATACTCAACGTGAAGATGCCCGGATCACCGGTGAAGATCTGCGCGGTGCCGTCGCCCTGGTGCACGTCAAGGTCGACAACGGCGATTCGAGAACAGGTAGTGGCAGCGCGAAGATGAGCGATGGCGATAGCAATGTCGTTGAAAACGCAGAAACCCGACCCGCTGTCATAGAAGGCGTGGTGCGTGCCGCCCGCGAGCGCGCCACTCCATCCGTCCCGCAACGCAGCTCGTGTAGCCGCGAGCGTGGCGCCGGCACTGGCGAGAGTACGATCAACCAGTTGTTGCGACCAGGGAAATCCGATACGCCGTGCGGCCGCGCTGTCCAGCGTGCCCGCGAGAAAGGCGTCGACGTAAGCAGGATCGTGGGCGCGCAAGATATCGGCACGATCGGCCTTTGCGGCCGGGTACAAAGTGAAACGGGAGTCGCTCTCCAGCAACTCCCGTAACAAGCGGTACTTGCGGGCCGGAAACCGGTGTTCCGGCGGCAGGCCCATCTCGAAGTGGTCGCAGTAAAAGAGTTGCACTACTGGGCGGTTTTGGGCTCGTCGTCGCGCTTGGTGAGGTCGCGGATCCAGATGTCCTTGAAGCGCATATTGCCGGAGCCGCCGGAATGGAGTTGCAGGGAAATACCACCGTCAAAGCTCTTCGGCGCCGGGTCGGTAAAGTCGATCATGACCACACCGTTGAGGCGCGAGTAGTAGTGGTTACCTTCGACTTTTAGCAGGTATTCGTTCCACTCGTCCTTGCGGACGACGGTTTCATTCTCGGGCGAAGGCCAGACAATCCATGCACGGCCGTCACCATAGATTCCTCCGGTGTGCTGGCCGATGGTGCAGTCGACTTCAAACTGCAGGCCCTGAGTGATGGTGGGTGTGCCAGGTTTGAATTCGGAGTGGAAAAAGACGCCGCTGTTGCCGTCCCCCTCGCATTTAAAGCGCAGAGAAAGGTGGAAGTCCTTGTAGTTCTTAGCGGTTTTCAGGTAGCCGTATTCCTTGGAGATCGCCTGGCCATGTATAGTCCCGTTATCGACGACCCATTTTTCCTTGCCGATCTCGGTCCAGCCCGTCAGGTCTTTCCCATTGAATAGCTGAACCCAATCCTCTCCGGGCAACTTCGGACGTTTGGGGCGCTGCGCAAAGGCAAGCGAGGCGCTCAGCGCGAGGAATAAAGCGAGGTGACGAATCCGCATGACGGCTAGTGTATCGCGAGCGCTATTGGAAGTTAACGAGCGCGGTGTCGCCCGTGTAATAAACGATGTTTCCATTGTCCATGCCGCTCGCGGTCCTTTGACCGGGAGGGTATAGTTGTTGAGCATCAGGCGGCCGGACGGGACTGGGGACCCGGGAGTGGCCGGGCTGGCGAGCATGGAAGCGAGGAGATCGCGGGGCACGGTGAGACGGCCGGCGCTGGCGCGTTCGGTGCAGAAGAAGGCAGTAAACGCCGTGGTGAGGTCGGTCGATTGGCCGTTGAGAACGACGTAGGAATCGGGAGCGCCGCCGGACCATGTAATTTCGAGAGGCTGATTGCGGGGGATGTTCAGGATGCTTGTGCGATTGGTCCAATTGAGAACTGGTGGAACTGTGATCGAGGAGGTAATTGGACCGACGTCGGCGCCCCCGGTACCTTTGAATGTAAATGTCCCCCCGGGTGTCCGGGATGAAATTCGGGCTGGCAGCGGTACCGCTGCCGCTGAGGACGTGGCTGTTGGCGGTTCGAACAAGGTTACGAGTGACACCATCGGGGAGAGTGAGGCTGATGTTACCGGCGTCGAGAGTTTTGGCGATGGGCGCGGTGAAGGGATTGCGGAGGCTGAATACGGAAACGACGCAGTTGCCAAACGAAGGCTGGTCAATACCGCCGAAGGTGGTGTAGTCGAAGGGTTTGTACGTGATGAACTGGGCGTTAGCGGCGTTAGTGACCGTCGTACTTGGAGGCTGCGTGCCGATGGCTGGAAGGAACGTCGTGAACTTACCGAGATACAACCAGCCGGCGCTAATAGTTTCCTGGGCGTAGAATTTCTGGATTTCGGCGGGAGTGGCGAAGAGTTCTCCGCAGACGGGATTGGAAGTAACAGTGATTGTCGTAAAGTTACTCATTATGTTACCCGTTTTCACATAGGCGGAAACCAGGCGTGTCCAAATTAGCGATTAGCAAGAAGTAGGCAAGGTCCTGATAGGTTAGGAGACGTTCCGCCAAGAACCAGGCGTGTCCAAATTAGCGATTAGCAAGAAGTAGGCAAGGTCCTGATAGGTTAGGAGACGTTCCGCCAAGAACAGAATTCCTTCCGACGAGGACCAAGCCCTGACACGAGTATCGAGCATTTTCAGTCAAATTCTCC
>JACPNQ010000018.1 GCA_016185425.1 Acidobacteriota bacterium
GACAGATTCATTCGTTGCGGACTCCTTGCAGTTTTCGTTTGCGTTGCGGGATGTTCGCGAGTGGCGGGCCGATGATTTGCTCGCAAGTTCGCAGCTTGGTGATCAACTCCTGGCGATCCTGGGCGGGACCGAAGATGTACGAGGACTGGTGAATCGATTGTTAGCTCGGATTGGAAAGATGCCGCAGGCGAGGCGAGAGCGCGCGCTGCGGTATATTCTGAATCTGGCCGGGCTGCGAAAAATTGAGATAATTGTTGCGGAGGAGGTAAGGAAGATGGCTGTTGAGTACGACTGGTCAGGCTACCCGGCAGTGCAGGAAGCCGCGGCGAAGGGTGAAGCGAAGGGTGAAGCGAAGGGTGAGGTCCGGGGAATGCATGAAGCCTTGGTAATTGTACTCACGAACCAGTTTGGACCACTTCCAGAATGGGCGCAAAAGAGGATCGAAAGGGCTACCAAGACACAAACAATGGAGTGGTTGTCCAGAGTAGCTGAGGCGGAAAAACTGACCGATCTGATCCCGCGCCGCTAGGGCTTCCAGCGAGCGAGGTAGATGGACGTTTTCCCTTCGTGGGAGCTGTAATAACTAATCCAGAGTTCGCCCTTATGAAAGGCTAAGCCGGCGTAGCTGGAATCTCCGTTGGAAGGAAGTGTGTCGAGCTCCTTAATGCCGCCGTTTGCGCTGAGTTCGACAATGGACGTGCGTGTTTTGCCGTCGTAGAGACGGACAACACCGATCAGGCGGCCATTCGGGAGCTCGATGAAATTCGGCCCACCGACGCGAGCGCCAACATCGGTCCATTTCCAGTCTTTGTAGGGAGGTTTGGCGGCGCCGAGAAGCGCATTGGCACCCTTCGCGTCGCGCCGGACGAGGCATAGCGCGGTGTCATCTTTTTGGAAGATGACTGTGGATTCGTTAGGAAACCCTTCTTTCACGAATTCGGGAACCAGCGGTTCGAACGTTCGGCCGTCGTTCGATGTGTAGAGGCGCGTCATGCCGTCGCGGCTGCCTGTTGGGTAGCCAACCATCAGCACTTGTTTCCTATTCCAGGTGGCGCGCCAGAGCCAGTAGTTGGGATCGCCGATCTTCCTGGGTTCAGACCAGGCGCGCGCGTCCTTCGAGAACCAGACCATCGAGTCGTGCGGAACAGGCGTTTGGCCGTCGCGTTCCCGATGAGCGGCCGCCGCGGTAAGCATCAGCTCGCCGGCAGGAGTATGGGTTATCTTGGGATCGCGTAGATCGAGATTGGGTTGTGTGAGATGGGCAACTGACTCCCACTTTCGGCCGTCTTTGCTCGTGAGAACCCTTATGGATCCGTCCGTGGAGACGTGGGCGCGCCCTTCACGAAAGACGCAGATCCAGCGGCCCTCGTGCTGTATAAGATCGGTGAAGGCACTGTGAGGCGCAGTGTCCCAGATGCGAGTGCTTTCGATCGCGAGCAGCGGGAGGGTGGTGAGAAGAAGGAGAAACGGACGCACCACGCTATTCTAAACTGCGTGAGCTGGAAACTACTCGATTCACGAATGCACCTTTCCAACCGTTGGCTGACGCTGCGGGAAAACGACTACGAATTGCCGGGCGGAAAACGACTGCCGAGTTATTGGGTGATTGAAAAGCCTTCGTATGTTCTCGTGATCGGCGAGTCGCGGAAGGGGCTTGTGCTGGTGCGGGAGTATCGGCCCGGAAGCGGTAAGGTCCATCTGAGTTTTCCGGCAGGATTCATCGATGAAGGCGAAACGCCGGAACAGGCGGCGGTGCGGGAATTCCAAGAGGAGACGGGGTTCTTCGCATCAAAGCCGAAAGTCATCGGCACGCTCGACGCGCAGGCCGCGTGGCTGAAGGCTACGTGCACGGTTGTCCACGTGGAAGCGAGTGACCGGCCCGAGGTGAGCGCCGTGGACGCCGAAATCGAAGCAGTGCTGCTGATGGATTGGGGCCAAGTGCTGGAGAAGGTGCGCGAAGGAGCGATCACCGAGATGCACTCGGTGGCGGGATTCTATATGGCGCGCGACTTGTTAGACAGAAGCTGACCTTCCGACATCGCGCGCACGATCTCTTCCAATTCGGCGACTCGCCTGGTGAGATCCGCGATGGCCTGCCCTTCCGGATCGGGGAGCTTGCCATGCTCAAGCGGCTCGTTCGCGTCAGCGCGTGTTCGCACCACTTTGCCTGGCACGCCGACGACCGTGCTGTTTTCCGGCACGGCGTGAATGACCACGCTGCCCGCGCCGATACGAGCATGGTCGCCGATCTTGATATTGCCGAGCACTTTTGCGCCTGTACCGACGACGACGTGGTTGCCGAGTGTGGGATGACGCTTTCCGCATTCCTTGCCCGTGCCGCCCAGCGTGACACCCTGATAGAGAAGCACGTCATCGCCTATCTCGGACGTTTCGCCGATCACAACACCCATTCCGTGATCGATGAAAAATCTGCGGCCGATAGTCGCGCCGGGATGGATTTCGATGCCGGTCAACCATCGCGCGCACTGCGAGATCAGGCGGGGGAGCAGAGGCACGCCGGCTTTATAGAGCGGGTGGGCGATGCGGTGGAGGAGGATGGCGTGAAGGCCAGGGTAACAAAGCAAAATCTCGATCACACTCTTGGCGGCCGGGTCTTCCCGGAAGATTGTGTCGATTTGCTCACGGATTGTTGCGAACATGCGCTACCTCCATTATGAGATGTACAAAACCAAATTTGGATGCTATTCTGCGCGTAGACCGTTTGGCCTGACTGGTCAACGGTTCCTTCCTTCCGCTCCCGCGTTCATCAGTTCCCAAAACAAAATATGAAAGAATTGTTTAGGGCAAGAGGATACCTAAATCTATGAAACTGATACGCAGTTTTCTTTTGAGCAGTGTAGCGGCCGCGGTGGGGATCGCCGCGCCAGCATTGCGGCTCTCCGATACGACGATCGGCCCAGTGTCGATCGCGGCCGGACAGAACGGCCCGGCGCGGTCGATAGAGATGACGAACGCCGGAGACGGCGCGTTAAACGTCACGCTGCAGTCGTCGGCGAGCTGGGCGGCAGCAACCTTGGGAGCATCGCGCCAGTGTTCGATATTCGGATCGGGAAGCGGAAATTGCACCCCGATTAACGTAGCGTTAAACACGGCGTCGCTAACCAACGGAACATACACCGCATTGGTCCGCGTCAGTGACCCAAATGCGCTGGATGCGCCGCAGACGATTACGGTGGTGGTTGTCATTGGCGGGAATATTCCCGATTCCGTGAACTTGTACGTCACGCCCGATGCGGGGTCTCGCGATAGCGTAAAGATTACGGCAAACGGGCTGTTGGATGGCGTGCCAACTACGTCAACCGGCGGGAACTGGCTCTCGCTGGCGTTTGAAGGCCAAGGGAGTTTTGCATTCGTGCTTCCGTATGCGATTGTGGCGAAGAACCCGGGCGGGCTGGCGGAGGGAACGTATAACGGCACGCTGCGCATTACCAGCGCGACACAGACGGTTAATAACAAGACCGTGAATGCGACGATGCGCGTGACATCGGAGCCGATTGCCAGCCTGAATACTACGTCGATTTCGCTGCGGGCAGCGGCGGGCGCGCCTGTGCAAATCTTCAACGTTGCCGGGACGAATCGCGGACGCGGCACGTTGACACTGAGCGCGCCGGCAGTGGCGATGACGAGTGGATCCGGATGGCTGGCGGCGGATCTGGTGGCGGGCACAAATATCGTGCAGGTGAAGGCAGCCGCCGGGAATTTGAGCCCTGGGCCGTATGCCGGCACGGTGACAATCAACAGCAATGGGGTGAATGGCGCGCAGGTGATTCCGGTGAGTTTCGAAGTTGTCGCAAAGGGCAATCCCCTCGTGACAGCCGGCGGCGTGGTGAACAACGCCACGTTTGCGGGCGGCGATCCACTGGCGCGCGGGACGATCGCGGCGGTGTTCGGCGAGCAGTTCCTGTTCGGCGATCCGATCGCGGCGACTGCCCTGCCCCTTAATACGACGATGGGCGGCGTACGCGTCCTAGTGAATAACGCACCGGCGCCAATCTACTTCGTATCCTATGGCCAGATCAACTTCGAGGTTCCGATCGAGGCCACTATTGGCACAGCGACGGTTGTTGTGGAGGCGAATGGCCAGCGGTCGAATGGCGTGACCGTTCCGATCGCAAATCGGGCGCCACGCATGTTGCGGCTGGGCGTCGGCGATTACGGTATCTTCGTGAATACGGATCAGACTTTCCCGGTACCGCGAAACACGGTGTTGGGCACGCGCGGGCGGCCGGCCCGTCCGGGCGAGACGCTGGTGATGTACGCGATCGGGCTTGGGCCGACTATTCCGTCCGTGGTGAACGGCGCGGCGTCGCCGTCTTCTCCGCTCGCCCAGGTGACACCGATTCCCGTGCTGCAATTCGGCAAGACATCGATTTCGCTGAGTGATGCGACGACACCGTTGTTTGCCGGGTTGACGCCGGGCTTTGTCGGGCTGTACCAGATCAACGTCACTCTGCCGGCGACCATCGAGAAGGGACCGAATGTTCCGGTATTCCTGAATATGGGCGACAACGTGTTCAGCAACACGGTCGAGTTGGCAATCGAGTAACAGTGTGACGACCGACCGGCTCTACTACACAGACTGCTACTTGCAGCAGTTTGACGCGCAGACCATCGCTATCTCGGAGGATGGTCTGCGCGTGATTTTAGACCGGTCGGCGTTCTATCCGACATCGGGCGGGCAGTTGTTCGATGTGGGTGTGCTGAACGATGTGCGCGTCGTGGATGTCATTGATGACGACGATGTGGTGACGCACATCCTGGCACAGCCGTTGGGCGCCGGGATGGTGCGCGGCGAGATCGACTGGCCGCGGCGCTTCGAGTTCATGCAACAGCACACGGGTCAACACCTGTTGTCGGCGATGTTTCATGAGCTGTTCGGATTCACTACGGTAAGCGTGCATTTAGGCGACGACGGCGGGACGGTGGAACTGGCGGCGGCGGCGCTGAGCGACGGGCAGGCGCAGGAAGCCGAACTGGCGGCGAACCGGGTGATCGCGGAAAACCGGGCGGTAACCATCGGATTTGAAGAAAATCCGGAGGGGCTGCGGAAGGCATCGGAACGCACGGGGCCATTGCGGGTGGTGACGATTGAAGGGCTCGACAGGAGCGCTTGCGGCGGGACGCATGTACGGCGTACCGGAGAGATCGGTCCGCTGTTTATCCGGAATGCGGAGAAGATCCGGGGGAACACCAGGCTCCAGTTTGTCTGCGGGTTCAAAGCGGTGCGCCGGGCGCGGATGGACTTCTCGCTGCTTTCGGCGGCTGGGCGGGCGTTTTCGAGGCCGTTGGAAGAGGTACCGGCTGCTGTGTCGGCGCTGCTGGAGTCGGCGAAGGACACGGCGAAACAGGTGCGGGGGTTATCGCTGGAACTGGCCGGATACAAAGGCCGCGAGTTGTTCGGCGCGGCAGTAGTAGGAGCGGATGGGATCCGGCGCCACTGGTTGAAGCTGGATGCGGTGGACGAGTCCGCGCGGGCTGTGGCGCAGGCGTTTGTAGCCTGTGGGCGTTCCGTGTTTCTCGCGACTGGCGGCGGCGCGGTGCTTGTGGCGGCGTCAGCCGATGCAGGTGTGGATTGCGGCAAAGTCTTGAAGCAATTTGGGCGAGGAGGCGGGAGCACGGCGTTGGCACAGGGGAGCATTGCGGAACCGGGACCATTGGCGGAGGCTCTGGGGTTCTAGAATAGGGGAGACCGTTATGCGACTCTCCTTGCTTGTGTTCACGATGGCGGCTGCGTATGCCGCGCCCACGTATACGAGAGACGTGGCACCAATATTGAACAAGCGCTGCGTGGCGTGTCACCGGGCGGGCGAAGCGGCACCGATGGCCCTGACGTCGTACAAAGAAGTACGGCCGTTTGCGAAGGCGATTCGCGAGGCGGTGTTGGCGAACCGTATGCCGGTCTGGCTGGCCGATCCGGCGCATGGCGAATTCAA
Source organism: Acidobacteriota bacterium (assembly GCA_016185425.1). Taxonomy (GTDB): domain Bacteria; phylum Acidobacteriota; class Terriglobia; order Bryobacterales; family Bryobacteraceae. The sequence continues at coordinate 5,955 of JACPNQ010000018.1, forward strand.
GAACGACAGGCGATTGTCCGACACGGAGAAGGCGGTTATTCGCGACTGGGTGGATGCCGGCGCGCCGGAGGGATCGGCGAAGGAGTTGCCCCCGGCGCCGTCTTTCGTCTCCGGCTGGAATATCGGCACGCCGGACCGGGTGATCGATATCGGTACTGAGTTCGCGGTGCCTGCGTCCGGTACAGTGCCTTACAAGTATTTTGAAGTCGCATCCGGATTCACCGAAGACATGTGGGTGCAGGCCGCCGAAATACGACCGGACAAGCGGGCCGTTGTTCATCACGTGATTGTGTTCATGCTGGATGAGAAGGGGAAGCCTGTCGATAACGCGGGCGGCGATCTGCTGGTGGGCTGGGCGCCGGGCGACCCGCCCCTGCGACTGCCAGACGGTACTGCGATGCGGGTGAAGGCAGGGACGAAGTTCCGGATTCAGATGCACTATACGCCGAATGGAACGGCAGCCATGGACCGGACCTATTTCGGATTGCGGTTCGCCAAAGCTCCGCCAGTGCGGGAAGCCATTACAGGGCGCGCAATCAACATGCGCATCGCGATTCCGGCAATGGCCGCGGACCACGTGGAGAAAGCATCGTGGCAGTTCAAGCGGCCGGTGGAGATCATTAGCTACATGCCACATATGCATGTGCGCGGAAAGGCGTTTCAGTATGCAATCGCCTATCCGGATGGGAGGCGCGAAGTACTGCTGGATGTGCCTCGATATGACTTCGCGTGGCAGCTCGCATATGAACCGGTGAATGCGCTGGCCGTGCCCGCAGGAGCGCGCATGGAGTGCGTGGCGCGATACGACAACTCACCGAATAACAAAAACAACCCGGACCCTTCGAAGGAAGTGCGTTGGGGCGACCAAACCTGGGAAGAGATGATGATCGGCTGGTTCACGTATACCGTGCCGGTGAAAGGGGACTGAACCATGTGGATTCGGAAGGTGACTCGCGACCGGGCGAAGGGGGTTGATTCGCCGGTTCCAACGCAAGTGGTGTCGAACGAGGAGTTCACGCCACGGCGGCAGAATGAGGCGCAGAAGCGCGTGGAGCATCTGATCGGCTCAATGGCGACGGAGCGCGCGGCAAAGTTGGGGTTGGATAGAAAGTCGTTCCTGCGGTCGGCGATGGGGATGGCGACGTGTTTCTATGCGTCGAATCAGGTGTATGGGGAGGTGTTCGAAGTAGACGAGGCGGAAACGTGGGAGCAAGCGGCGTCTGAGGACCGATTCTCTAAGACCGACTACTTCATCATGGACGTGCAAGCGCACTTCACCAACGGCTATGCGCTGGGATTCCGGGACAACGAGATCATCCGCGGAATGGGCTTTAAGCTGAGCGAAGACAAAGAGGCGTATAGCTATAAGAACTTTGTCAAAGAGATGTTTCTGGACAGCGAAACTTCGATGGTGGTTATCAGCGGTGTACCCGGGCGAGAGGTGGACAAAAATGACGCCGGCACGAAGCTGGAAGGAAGGGCGCGGGGGGGCGGCATTCTGCCGAGTTGGTTAATGTCGGAGGCATCGCGGGAGATTAACCGCCTTGCGGATTCACAGCGCGCCGTCTGTCAGGGCAACCTGGCGCCGAATCACTATTGGGACAAGTCTGCCAATAAGATGGACCGCACAGCGTTGTTGGATCAGATGGACCGGGAGGTGAAGCAATACGGGATCAAGTCCTGGAAATGGTATTGCCACACGGATCCGGGGAAGTCGGGCGGTGGTTTTCAGTTGGACGATGAGAACGCGGCGTTCTTCTATGGGGAGTCGCGGAAGCGGGGCATCAAGCTGTTTTCGGTGCACAAGGGGTATTCGTACCAGTCGAAAACGCTGGGACACTTGGCGAACCCGAAGGATGTAGAGAAGGCGGCGTTGGAAAACCCGGACTTGACGTTTGTGATTTACCATTCGGCCCTGGAGCACGGGCCGTTTGAGCCACAGTTCAAGGATTTGAAGACGATCGATCCGGCGACCGGAGACATGACGTGGCATAACATCCTGATGGATATTAAGCGGCGGAATCCGAAGATCAATAATGTCTATCCGGAGTTAGGCAGTTTCTTCAATGTGCTGGTTATCGCGAATCCGATACTGGCGATGCACGGAGTTGGAAAGAATATCAAGACCTACGGTGTAGATCACGTGATCTGGGGCACCGATTGCCTTTGGTGGGGTTCTCCACAGTGGTGCATCGACGCGTTCAAGCGGTTCCAGATTTCAGATGAATTGTGCGAGAGGTTCGGGTATTCGAAACTGACTCGCGAGGATAAGGCGAAGATCTTTGGCTTGAACGCGGCGAAGTTATATGGGATCGATCCGAAAGCCAAGCGGAAGGGCATGCCGGCTGACGCGCTGGATAAGTTGAAAGTTGCCTATTCGGAGGCGGGCGGCCAACGGGAGAATGCGGCCTATGGATGGGTGCGGGCGGACGATTAGCTGTATTACCGCACGCAGCCAGCCCCTTGAGAGCTCAATTTGAACAGCTCCTGCATTGCGGCGCGGTAGACCGTATCCGGCAACGGCTTCGCGCGCGTCCGGGCGATCTGCGTAGCGAAGGGTTCCAGGAAACGGCCGAGTTTGATCAATGGCTCGGGGCTGGCCGTGGCGAGAAGTTCCGTTTGCCGCCACGGCGCGAGCAGCTCGACCCGGCCGACAAATACGCGCTCAACGGCGTCGGCGGCAGGTTCAATTTGGAGCGGGAGCACACCATCGACGAGGGCGCGCGGCACGAGATAGATAATGCGTGTTCCTTCTTCGAACCAGGAGTCGCGCCATGTGTCGATCATTGCGGCGGCTTCCTTGGGAAATAGTCCGGCGTTGACCAGTTCTCCTGCCAGCTCCTGGTGGACGGTCTCGGCATGGGCGGCGAGCTCGGGAGTTTCCCATTCGACCGGTCCGGTCAGCCCGCGTGCCACACGATAGCCGATCTTGCCGCGGCGATTCTCAAAGTAGACGGCGACCGGCAAGGGATCCTTCCCGGTGTTGCGTACGCGCAGACGGCCATCGGGACCGAATTTGGCCTCCACTGGCACGTCGAAATTCCCGACGCCACGATAAAAGAGCATCTTTTCCAGTTGACCGTTCACTCGCACCGGCGCGGCGTCGGTGGCGCGGGCGGCGAAGTAGTGGCTCGCGCTCGCGGCGACAGGAAACTCAGGCGGCGCGCCTGGCAATACCTCTACAGAGTTCCAGTCAATTCCGCCACCGGTGATGCCATTGTCCGATCGGCCTCCGGCCAGGGAGCTGGCCTTCGGATACCACTCGGTGATCCTGCCTCGCGGGAAGCTCACGCGAACAGACAGAGTAGCCGGACGCTGCGCGTAGAAGTACACGACCGGCGTTTCCATCCGGACGAAGGCGGTCAGGTTGCTCTTGGGGTGGGACCGCGTCGATCGCTCCACGAAACAGGGTAGATCGCTTTCCGTAAATGGCCGCCACTGGATTGGGTTCCCATCTTCGGCCGCCACCGTCGTAAACGTGCCCCATTCGTGCGCGATCACACGGGGACGAGAGGGATCGACGGCAAAGGACGGTACGGTCAACAGGAGCGCGAAGAGGGAGCGCATCGGATTGGACATCTTTCTCTCCTTATCTGTCCTATTCGGCGTCGCGGCGCGTCGATTTCTTCCCACGATCGGCGGATTTATTTCGCGCCGAGCTCCCGCAGCGCCGCGTCGATCTCCGCCTCCGATGCGACACGCGGCAGGAATTTCGAAGCCTCGCGATTCGGCCCATGCTCCCCGACTGCAACCAGCGCGCCGGCCGAAGCGTCCGCGCACTTCGCGGCGAGGTTGACTATCCAAACACCGTCCGACGGCCACTCGCGATAGACCCCGAACACGCCAGGAACCTGCGCGTTGACAGTTTTTAGCGGTACTGTGCGGCGCTGTCCATTCACGCGTCCCTCCGCCTTGGCGACTACGTCCATTTTCGCCGGATCGGCGCACCCAACCGACCGAAACACAAAGGCGGAACTCTTCAAACGGAACGATTGGCTGGCAACGGCGCTGGCGATCTGCAGCGAAAATGTCTCGCCGCGAGCGGCCACACTGATCACGAAAACGAGCAGGGCAAATTTCGACACGACGTCCTCCTCGCGGTAAGGGCTCCGCCGGACGTTGGACGCACGGCGGCGCGTTTTTCTTCCCGCTGTTGTCAAAATTTACCAGGTCCAGGCGAGTTCTTCGCGCCACTGTCGCAGCGCCGCGCGGTCGAGGGATAGAACATGGTCACGCGAAACGCCCGGGGGCAGCGGCGCGAACGACACCATGCGCTCGAAGACCCGCAACCTGTCAGCTTCCGTAGTGACGCGCGTCAACAAGTGCCAGAGCGTCAACGTGTCCCTCTGCCGTGCCGTTGCGAGCAACGCGGGCAATGCGCTGCCGTCGCCGTCAAATCGCGCGAGAGCTTCGGAGAACCCGGCGGGCGCATCGTCGAAGAATGGCGTGCCCGGCGCGTGCCCGGCGCGTGTCCGGCAACTCGCTCCCGCCGGCACGAGCGACTCCTTTCCTTGCCACTCATACGAGACCCACCCTTGCATGACGCGCAAATAACCGTTGCCTTCGCGGTCACACACAAGGTCGTATTCGCAGCCCAGATCGACGGCCGCGCCGGCCGCTGTATCGACGAAAAACAGCCGCGGCGGCGCGGTGATCCTGGCGTGAATGCGTCCGCTCACCAGTGACAGACGATGTTCAAGTGGCTTTGCCGTGATTACCCGCAACCGCGTATGGGGCGTCATGTCCACAGTGCCGATGGAGCCGACCTTGATCTTCGCCTCCGCCATCGGACCCGTTTCAATCCAGTCACCGACGCCGACCGAATGGAGGCTTGCAATTCCTTCCACTTCCCAACGCTCGCCTGGGGTGCGGCGAACATACCAGACGGCAGTGGCAACAATCAGAAGCGCCGCGGCCGCGGCCAGCCAACGCGCCGCCCTCCGGCGATCCGCACGCCTATCGAGTTCACGCCCGATGGCGTTCCAGACGGCATCCGGCGCAGTGGTGAGCGGCAGTTCCGCGACAGCCCTCAACCCGATACTCACGTCCTCGAGCCCGGCCCGGCATTCCGCGCATACCGCCAGGTGCGCGTCGGCAAGGGCATGCTCCGGCGCTGCCAATTCGCCTTCGGCGTAGGCCGCGAGCAGTTCGGATATGTGCGTGTTTTCCATCGCTATTCCTTCGTCTCGAACCAACTGCGAACGGGCGCCAAGGCTTCGGCGAGCATCCTGTGGGCACGGCTCAACCTGGAGGCTACGGTGCCGGTGGAGCACTCCAGCGCGGCGGCGATCTCTTCATACGAAAGTTCCTCGAAATGTCGCAACAACACCGCCAGCCGGAAAGGTTCCGGCAGCGCGGCAACGGCGGCCTGTACCGTCTCGGTCAACCGCTTTCGCTCCCATTCGGCGGCAGGCGAGCTGGCGGTTGAGGCCAAGTGCAGATCCGCTACAGATACTTCGGGCTTGCGCCGGCGGGAGGCGTCGATGCACGTGTTGGCCACCAACCGGTAGAGCCACGTGGTAAACACGGCGTCGCCGCGAAACTGCCCGATGCCGGTAATCAGTTTGAGAAAGACCTGCTGGGTGATGTCAGCGGCGAGCGCCGCGTCGCCGTGGAAAAAGTGCAGCGCAATGGAGTAGACCTTATCCTTGTGCGCCTGATACAGCGCGGCCAGCCCCGCCCGATCCCCGCGCCGGCAAGCGGCGATGAATTCGTCGTCGGTTTCGCGGCGATTTAGAGTCGGCACCAACCGTCCATTGTCTTCCTGCCGTTAGACGCACAGGGGCGGCAGTTTCTTCCCGGTGGAGTTATGACTCTTGAATAAGCTGGAACCCGCCATGGCTGAGAGCCAGATGAAGGACGCGGCGATACTCGTGGATATCGACATCGCGTTCGCTGCAAGGAAGAAAGAGCGTCCCGTCGTCCTTGAAGTTGTCGTCCCATTCGATGACTTTTTCATCCGGCCAGGCGGGATCGTATTGACGCAATTTCGATTCGGGTGTGCGGTCGAAGTATGCGCGGAGGTTTACCGCGGTTTCGTCGTCATCGGGCTGGCGGCCGGCTCGTTCGAAATCCATTTGATTCCATCATTGGCGACGGCGGATCAGGCTAGTCAAGCTCACGGCATCGCTGGCATTCACCAACCATTCCATTACCTGTTCTTTCGAGGCGTTCTCGATCTTTTGTCGCGCCCACGCGGGCAGAGGAGCAAAGCGCTTTTCCAGTACGAGCAGGAGCGCGTTGCGCATGCCCTTCGCCTCGGCTTTCGCCGCGGCTTCCTGCACTGCCGGGTAGCCTGACCAGTCGTACTCAACAGCCATCTTCTTTACCTCCTCCGCAACAATTATCTCAATTTTTCGCAGGCCGGCCAGATTCAGAATATACCGCAACGCCCGCTCTCGCCTCCCCTGCGGCATCTTTCCAACCCGAGCTAACAATCGATTCACCAGTCCCCGTACATCTTCGGTCCCGCCCAGGATCGCCAGGAGTTGATCACCAAGCTGCGAACTTGCGAGCAAATCATCGGCCCGCCACTCGCGAACATCCCGCAACGCAAACGAAAACTGCAAGGAGTCCGCAACGAATGAATCTGTC
>JACPNQ010000005.1 GCA_016185425.1 Acidobacteriota bacterium
CTGGCGGATGTGCTGCCGGGCTTAGCCGATCGGAAAGCCGCAGAGGTGGCGACCCTTACGCCGATAGCGTGGAAACTCCGTCGCTCAGGCTAACCCGGTTACCCTCAGGATCGCAAGGCTGGGGATGGCCGAACGCTTACAGTGAAACGAGTCTGGCGAGAGTCCGCGATGGCCCAGCCACTTCGGGAATTGAGTGAGGCGGGGCCGGAATGGTGCCCCATGAGCGGCGCGCCGATTCAAACGGTTTCACCGAAACGCAATCATTGTATGGCTAATCTCGGTAAAGAGGATGTGGATTAAGCCCGTGGCGACGCCTGGCCGCGCTGAAGACGATCGCGATTTACGAGCGGCCAGCGGCAGATGCGGATGGATGCGATCGGAGTTGCAACTATACCGATATACGGGGCCGCGTACGAATCTGTCCAACCCGGCGACATTTGGAGCGATTGGCAGCGCAAGCGAGTCCCGACAGATGTTGGGGAGTTTGCGATTGCTGTTTTGGCGGTGCCGCGGCGTGCCCGGTTACGGAATCAGCATTACCGCGACGACGCGGAATCGCTGCCGAATATCGTCAGCGTGATACCCGCTTCGAATTTATTCACGAATTGAAACGCCGGCACCATCTCGCCGCGGTTGTAGGATATCTTGATGCCAAAGAATTTGGTCACGTCCTGGTTGTAGGTGATATCGAGGTAGCGGCGTGTACCACCTTGCAGGTTGCCGGCAGCGATGAAACTGAGCGGCCAGTCCACGGAACTGTATGTGGATGGGAAGCCTTTCGCGGAATATGGCGTGAAGTAGCCTTTTACCGACGCCGCCTCGTCAAAAAATGTTTCGTCCTTCAGCAACCGGTACATGTCGAAGTTGATGTTCAGCGACGATTTCGGACCGATTGAGAGGGTGGAATGGAGTCCGCCGTGGAGACGGGAGTAAGTGCCTTCGCGGTTGACAATGATGAGCTCAGATACCGGGGTTCCGTCCGGATTTCTGGCGACGGAGGTTTCGCCGGCCTTCTTGAAGGTGTTGGATGTGCGCTCGGAATACTTGCCAACCTCCCAGCCGGTAATGGTTTGGAATTTATAGGAAAAACTGGCCGACTTGACGCGCGCGAAGAAGAGCCGGAGCTCGGTGTATCCGCCGTTGGTGCGCTTGTTTGTGACGCGAGTGGCGCCGCCTTCGTAACCGACGAAGTAGGACACGCGGCGGAGGAGGAAGAGATGAAAGTCCTTCTTGCCATCGCCTCTGCAACATGCTGGGGGAAAGAATGAGACGCTGAGGGGGATAAACCACCGGGCGCTATTCTCGTCGTTGACTATACCAGTGGTATTCATCTTGGCATAGAAGGCCGGCGCTATGGCGTAGTGCTTGCCGAACGCAAGGTTTCCGGCGAGCGGAACCAGTTTTTCGCTTAAGTTCAGGCGGACGTCGAAGTTGGCGATGTTCTTTTGTGTTCCGCCGGGCTGGGAGTTGCTGGAGAAGGATCCGGACAGGTACAAGGGAAGCTCGTCGTTGCTGGCGGGAGCGAATGCGTTGAAGCGGAAATTGCGTTTGGGATACTGGATTTTGGGCGGGCGTACGGGTCGATATAGCGGTACGATTTCGACTTGGGCGGGGTCCGTGATCGTGGATAGGTCGACGATAACATCTCTTGCCGATTTGTCTTTCGTTGTCGATTTACGGACCGGGTATCCGGGAAGAACAGCGGAACGGATTTGCTGTAGCTGGGCTTTCTGGACCTCCAGTTTGGCCTTTTCCGCGGCGGGCGTGGTGTCCGGGATCTCCATCTGGCGTACTTCGGCGTCCTTCGGGTTGAATTGGAAGACGAGCGGCTTTTTCTCCTTCGCCAATATGCGCAGCGCGTTGAAGAGATTCAGCCGATTGAGCACGTGCAGTTTGACGATCTCGGTGGACGGATTGAACGATGCGCGACATGCGCTATCCGGCGCGTCCACTTTCTCAAGTTCGGGCTCGGCCCTCCAAAACTTCGAATCGCCAATCGCATTTCGAAGGGAGGGTGGGATATACACGCCTCGATAGACGACGGTGTCTTCCTCCTCGTCGGTAGCTTCGCCGTCGAGTTCCAACTCGAGGTAGGTGGGGAAGATCACGGAAGCGGCGGCCGGCTGGCCATCGACGGTAAGGCCGCGGATTTCGAGCACCGGTTCGAAACGTTTTCCCACTTCGAGTTGCACCAGTGCGTCCTTCTTCGGGACCCTGCCGATCAAGTAATCCTCGATCTGTTTCTCCTCTTCCGGGGTGAGCTCCGCGCGGATGTGGTCCATGTTGAAGACGGAGTTCCTGGCGATGAAGGTGACGGAAGGAACGATCGCCTTCACAGACCCCTGCCCGCGCTTTGGCAACACGATGGAGCCGGCGAGATGTCCAGGAATAAATCCAAGCTTCGCTTTCGGGTTTGTGGCCGTAAGGATGACGAAGCCGCGTTGATCGGGATTGCCGGTCTGTTCCTTGACGGTGGCGTAGGCGCGGCGATGATGAACGCGAAGCGGCGGGTCGGCGGCGTAAAGAGTGGTAAGTGGGAGCAAGCTAGAAAACGCGAGTAGGAAGTACGCATAGGAGCACATGCCGGTACAAGCGGAAGCAGCGGATATTTGGTGACAACTGCGAGAGGGAAATTGGCAGGATTCATTTTGACGGTCAGGGAGTCCATATTGCGATGTTCGATCTAACGGCCGATACAAGACAGGCCCGCAGAGAGTACATGCGCTTCCGGAAGACGTTGCGGCTGAGCCCTGCCGACAACCGTGCACACGGTTATTTGTCGACGAAGATCGAGAGCGGCTCACGGGGACGACTGCCGGCGATCCAGGGGCGGAGCGCAGACCGGCTCAGCGCCAATATCATGCGGTTCTTCCGCTTTGCTATTCTCAAGCTTTTGAACCAGCCCGCAGCAACAGCGAAGGAGTGTTTGCATGTTGATCGAGCAGCAAATCGACGAACGCCGCGATCGCGCCGCCGGTGCGATCGCCAAAATCCTGGAGACGCCGCGAAATGCGCCTTACGGCGATTATCGCGTCCAGTCAACGAGCGGGAAAATCTATCGCGTCGCCATGCGCGGACCGGCGCTGTTCGAGAACTACTGCTCGTGCCCGGATTTCGCTGTCAACACGCTGGGAACCTGCAAACATATTGAGGCGCTATTGGCTCGCCTGCGGAAAAGGCACGGCAAAGCGCTGGCCAATAAGGCCTACAACCGTTCGCGCGCCTCTATTTCGCTGCTCTACGGGGAATCGATCAACGTCCGGTTGCGGCTGCCTTCGGATCCGTCGCCGGCACTGCGGAAGTTGGCCGGGGAATATTTCGATCCGGCCGGGTTACTGCGGCCGGAGGCCTTCCGGAACTTTCACAAAGTGTTCGAAGCCTTTCGCGCAGCGGACCTCGACGCCGTCATTTATAGCGACGTACTCGAATACCTGGACCGCGAAAACGAACTCGCCGAGGGCCTGGAATGGGAAGGAGAACTTTTGGGCAAACTTCGCCGCGGGTCCGATCCGCTGAAAGGACTCTTGAAGACGCAGTTGCTGCCCTACCAACAGCGCGGCGCGATATTTGCCGCTTGCCGTGGCCGCGTTGTTTTGGCGGACGACATGGGTTTGGGAAAAACCGTGCAGGCACTCGCCGCCACTGAAATGCTGCGCCGCCGCCGTGGCATCTCTCGAGTCCTGATCATCGCTCCCGCGTCGGTCAAATACCAGTGGAAAACGGAGATCGAAAAGTTCACCGGCCACTCCGCGCAGATCATCGACGGCCTGTTGCCGCGCCGCAAAGAACTCTATGCCTCACCAGCGTTTTTCAATCTATCGAGTTACGAGTTGGTACTGAAAGACGTGCGCTATATGCACGAGATGGCGCCGGACGTCATCATCCTGGATGAAGCCCAACGAATCCGGAACTGGGTCACGGCCACTGCGCGCACGATCAAACAACTGAAGAGCCGCTATGCTTTCGTCTTGACCGGCACTCCACTTGAAAACAAACTGGAAGAGTTGTTCTCGGTTGTGGAATTCATCGACGGCCGCAGACTCGGTCCGGCGTTTCGCTTCCTGCACGAACATCGCATGGAAGACGAGAAAGGCAAACTAATCGGGTACCGCGGTCTCGACCGCATTCACGATCAACTGTCGCCCGTCTTGCTAAGACGAACCCGCAAAGAGGTCCTCAAAGACCTGCCCGGGCGCACCGATCAAATTCTCCATGTGCCGCTGACTCCGCAACAAGCCGAGCCATATTGGGAGCAAAACGACATCCTGGGGAAGTTGATGCACAAATGGGAACGGCAGGGCTGGCTGTCGGAGATCGACTTGCGGCGCATCACATGCTGCCTACAGAACATGCGGATGCTTTGCAATTCGACGTTCCTGTTCGACAAAAAAACGAATCATTCGCCGAAGCTCGCTGAGTTTCGAGAGGTCATTCGCGAACTGGTAATGGAGGAACAACGCAAGGTCGTGGTCTTCAGCGAGTATGAGCGAATGACGTACCTGGCGGGCCAGGAACTCGAAAGGATGGGGATCGGATATGTTTCCCTACATGGCGGCGTGCCCGCGAAGAATCGCGGAGCGCTGATGGAGAAGTTCCGGAGCGATGCGGATTGTAAAGTGTTCCTGTCCACGGATGCCGGCGGTGTTGGGTTGAATCTCCAAGCGGCGTCCGCGGTGATCAATTTTGAGCCGCCATGGAATCCGGCGCGCCTGGAGCAGCGAATTGGGCGTGCCCACCGCCTGGGGCAGGTTCATCCTGTTCACGTCGTGCACTTCCTGACGAAAGACAGCATCGAAGAGCGCGTGTGGGAAACGCTGAAGCTGAAAAAATCTCTGTTCGCCGGCGTTTTCGATTCGCCCGCCGCCGAAGTCAGCTTCGCGGCGCTAGGGAAGAAGAGCGTCTTGCAGGCAGTGAAGGAGATCTTCGCCGATCAACCGGGACGGCCCAAGCCAATCGTCGACCTGCCTCAGCCCGAGGGTATCCCGGTGAAGGCAGTACCTGCCGCATCAACCGCCGCGCAGCCCAAACCGGACTTCGAGCAAGCCGCTGCCGGGCTCATCGAAGCTGGTCTCCAGTTTTTTGAATCGCTTGCGGCGGCAGATGGCGGCGGTCTTGCAAACCTGCTCTCACGGGACCCGCGCACGAACAAGCCCGTGCTCTCGATCCCGTTGCCAGACTCGATGAATCAAGACCGGCTCTCGAACGCGCTTGCCGTACTCTCGAACATGTTTGCCCGGCCCCCGAAGTCATCATGAAGTACCATGCGCCGGGTCTAATCCCCCGCCTTTCAAGCGGGCTGCTCGTACCGGTGGAGCGCGCGCGGCTTTTGATCTGAAACACCACGTAGTGTGGATCGCGAAGTGCCGCTACGAGAGTTATCGAGGTCTCGATGGCGTTTGCCGCCGAAGCGTTGCGGGCAGATGTCGTTTACGCGCTGGACAGGTAACGGGTTGAAGGTCGTCGTGGACGAGAGTGTTGACAGGTAGACCGTGGATCGATTTCGCGTGGAAGGCTTGTACGCTTCACGCCGTGCCCGCACAGCGCGTAGTGGCGGGCGTTCCATGTGTAGATGGCCTTCGCCTTGGCTTTTATGGCGCAATGCGCGAGCATGGCGTCGTAGATTCCGCCACCGGCGATCCCAAGCGCCGCTGAGGCTTGCAGCGCATCGGCGTATTCGTCTCCGTTGAGCGACACGATGGATAGCCGTTCGCGAATACTACCGATGAATGGCATTGCCTGTTCGGCGCTTGCCAGACAGCCGGGTCGGGGTAGAGTAAACTTCGGCCAGACTATGCGCTCCGCAGCCGCCAGTGGATTTGTCGAACTGGATGAACAGGTCCAGGCTTGCCTTGTAGTGGACGTGGTCCCGGTAGAATACCGGCATAAGGACCGCGGTATCGTAAAAACCCTTCATTCGCCCGTGCCGAGATTCGCCAGGTCGCGCTCTTGGCGAATCTGCCGCAGGATATCATCGGTGGCGGAGGCGGGCAGGGGGTGGCCGGCATGGAACACCCAGACGCCGTGTTCTTTGGTGAGCGGACCTGTTCCGCGGACCGGACGCAGAGTGATTTGTTCCCCGCTGCTCTCCATCTCCAGGGAGTCACCGGGGTCCAAATGCAGCTCTTCCCTCGTAGGCTTAGGGATGACGATGCGGCCTGCTTTATCAATAACGAGGCGTGTATTCATCCTGGTACGGCGCTGTGGGTTCACCCACCAGTGAACGACGTTTTATCGCAACTCTCCGGTTGCATTCGGAAAGCACGCTGGTGTCGAGCAAGAGCTCGCTTGTCGTTCCATGACGCGCCAGTTGGTGGAGACTCGACCAGGAATTCGCTAGATTCCTCCGCGATTGCCGCGTTGCGCTTGTGCTTCTCCCGGAGCGCCGCTCCCCATCCTTAACCCCCATAAAATATCCAAACGGGCCTGCAAAATCCCAAAAACTGCTACGCTGGAAGGATAAACGAGGTTTGCTAATGCCCGATTTCTCAAACTTTCCTGAGGTCTTCGTTTCAGATTCGAAGCTGGCCGCGGCTGTCTCTCGCGAGACGAAGCTCGGGCGTCTGCGAAAAATCGGGTCCCGGCTGTACACACGGAATCTGAAAGAACAGCCAGAGAAACTTGTCCAGAGAAATCTCTGGCCACTGGTCGATGCCTATCTGCCGGGCGCACTGATTGCGGACCGCACCGCATTGGAGGGCCGGCCCGCGGCTGACGGCTCCGTTTTCCTCATTGCGGATCACAAGCGCGAGATTGCGCTACCTGGCGTGACGTTGCGCCCGCGTAAAGGAGCGCCCCCTTTGGAGAGTGACCGGCCGTTCGCCGGCAGTTTGCGCCTTGCTTCCCCTGCCCGTGCCTTCCTGGAGAATATGCGGCCCTCGCGAGCACGCAGGGGGATCGCTCGCACAATTCCGAAACGTGAAATCGAGGAGCGCCTCGACCAGATCCTCCGCGGCGGCGGAGAGCCGGCGATTCAGAGAGTTCGCGACGAGGCGCGGCGGGTAGCGGATCAGTTGGGCATGCCCAATGAGTTTCAGACACTCGATACGCTTATTGGCACCTTGCTGGGAACGAGAGAGAGTCGCCTGTCGTCTCCCGCCGCCATCGCACGCGCAGCAGGGTCGCCCTATGATCCGGAGCGGATGGATCTGTTTCAAAAGCTCTTCGCGGAGCTGGCTGCGACAGCGCCGGTCACCCGGCCCACGCGTCTCACAGACGGTCCGGCGCTGCCGTTTTTCGAAGCGTACTTTTCAAATTTCATCGAAGGTACCGAGTTTGCCGTGGATGAAGCCGCTGCGATCATCTTCAAAGGTCAGATACCCAGAGGCCGGCCGGAAGATGCGCATGGCGTTTTAGGGACGTGGAAGCTAGTCTCCGACAATCGCGAAATGTCCCGCCTGCCAGCGACTCCCGGGGATCTGGTGACGCTCCTGAAAACCCGGCACGCCCAAATCATGGAAGGACGACCTGAAAAGGGCCCCGGACAGTTCAAAGCCGATCCAAATCGTGCGGGTTCCACTTTGTTCGTGTCCCCGGAGCTCGTCTATGGCACACTCTTCAAGGGATTTGAAATGTACCGGGGGCTTGCCAGCCCCTTGCATCGTGCAATTTTCATGATGTTCCTCGTCACGGAGGTACACCCGTTTGCGGATGGCAATGGCCGTGTCGCCCGTATCATGATGAACGCGGAACTGGCCGCGACCGCCGAAAGCCGGATCATCGTACCAACTGTTTTCCGCAACAACTACTTGGCGGCACTGAAGGCGCTCTCGCAGAACAAAATCACGGGAGCCATTGTGCGCACTTTGGATTTTGCCCAGCGCTACACGGCGGCCGTGGATTTTGCCGAGTTGGACGTGGCCCGCCACATTCTTGACCGGACGCACGCGTTTATGGACCCTAATGAGGCTGAGGCAAGTGGCATCCGATTACTGCTACCGACGGCGGAAATGCTTGCCGATAGAAAGAAGCTAGCCGATTTCGAGGCGCCACGGCGCTGAGCATGTTTGTTCAAGGGGGCAGCGCGATCGTCATTCTCCGCCCTCGCTTGTGCGTCCGTTGCCGTGCGCGTTTCGACTGTTCTGGTGGCCGCGCGGATAGCGGGCAGCGGTAACTTCAGTCATGCAGGGCGAAGGCGACGACGTTGGAGCCGTTGGCGATGGCGACGTACTGTTTGCCGTCGATGGCGTATGTCATCGGCTGGGCGCTGATCTGCTGGCCGGTGTTAAAGCTCCAGAGCGCTTTGCCGGTTTTGGCGTCGAGGGCCGTCAGGAAGCCCTGGTCGTCGCCTCCGAAGATGAGGCCGCCGGCAGTAGAGAGCAACCCGGCGGCGTAGCGGCGGCTGTTGATCTGCTTGTACTCCCACTGGATCTTGCCGGTTGTGAGATCGAGCGCGCGAATGTACATCTGCCACGGCTCCTCCGGGCTCTCGATGTAACCCGTCCCCATGTAGCTGTTGCCGCCGGGGCGGAAGGTATCGCGGGACTTGGTGTTGATGCCGCAGCCCTCCTGCGCAACTATGTAGAACCAGCCGGTGGCGGGGTTGTAGGCGGGGGACATCCAGTTTGTTGCGCCGCTGGTGGCGGGGCAGGTCTTTGTTCCCTTGAGGCTGGGGATGACGCCTTCGACGCGGATGGGGCGGCCCTTGGCGGTGAGGCCGCTGGCCCAGTTGAGCTCCTTGATGAAGGGAGTGCCGTGGAGGAATTCGCCGGTGACGCGATCGAGGACGTAGTAGAAGCCGTTGCGATTGCCTTGAACGAGGAGTTTGCGGGGGCTTCCTTTGTAGTTGGCGTCGACGAGGACGGGGATTTCAACGGCGTCCCAATCGTGGACGTCCCAAGGCGTGGTTTGGAAGTACCACTTCATTTTGCCGGTATCGGCGTCGAGGGCGACGATGCATTCGGTATAGAGGTTGTCGCCTTTGCGGACGTCGCCGTCGAAGTCGGGCGCGGGGTTGCCGGTGCCCCAGTAGAGGAGGTTCAACTCAGGGTCATAGGAGCCGGTGAGCCAGGTGCCGCCGCCGCCGGTTTTCCAGGAGTCGCCGGCCCAGGTGTCGTGGTTGGGCTCGCCGGGGCGGGGGATGGCGTGCCAGCGCCAGAGGCGTTCGCCGGTGTTGGCGTCGTAGGCGTCGAGGAAGCCGTTGAGGCCGTGGTCACTGGGGGCGATGCCCATGATGACTTTGTCCTTGACGACCATGGGGGCGGCGGGGGACCAGTAGCCTTCCTTAGCCTCGGCGATTTTGGATTCCCAGAGGAGGCTGCCGTTACGGGCGTCGAGGGCGACGAGGTGCGCGTCGGGGGTGCCGATGTAGACGCGGTTCCCGTAGACTGCTGCGCCGCGGTTGGGCCCTTTTTGCAGGGCGGGCTGGCGTTCGTAGCGCCAGATTTCGCGGCCGGTGCGGGCATCGAGTGCATAGACTTCGTTGGGGTTGGTGAAGTACATGACGCCATCGACGACGAGGGGGACGGTTTCGAGGCGGCGCCCGGCGTCGACGTGGTAGATCCATTGAGGAGTCAGCTTTTTGACGTTGGCGGTGGTGACTTGCTGGAGCGGCGAGTGGCGTTGGGAATGGTATTGGCCGCTGTAGTGGAGCCAGTTGGCGGGATCGGGCTTGAGTAAGTCGTTGTAGGTGACTTGGGCGTGCGCGGCGATGGCGAGGAGGGCGGCGAGGATGGGGCGCATTGGCTAGAGTTCCCCCAAGATGCGATCGGTTTTCCGGCCCAGGATCCAGAAGGCATACGGGGTCCACCCCGCGAGCTTCCAACGGGCTGTACCTTTGCGATCGATGAGGACGAAGCTGGGCGCTGTGGGAGATTGGAAGGCAGCGGCGATGACACCGGCGGGGTCGCGGGCTTCGAGCCGGGAAGAGGAGTTGGCGGCCAGGTATTGACGCCACGCGTTTTCGTCTTCGTCGAGACTGAGGCCGATGACGACGAGACCGTCGGACTTGTGGGATTCGGCGAGGCGATTGATTGTGGGGACGGTAGCGAGTTTGCGGCCGTCGGCGAGTTGGAATGTGACAGGCGGGGCGAAGAAGGCGAGACTGGTGCCTACAGTGCGGGGAGCAATTTGCCAGGTGAGGCAGCCCCAAACGAGGATGGTGGCGAACCAGGCGCCGGCCAGGAGTTTGAGACGGCGGCGGAAGAAGAGGGCGCCGATGACCAGGGCCGCGGTGAGAAGCCCGGCGAAGAGAGTGAGCAGGGAGTAGGGCATCGCGTGTCCAGTTTATCTCCGGCTCCGGGCCTGGCGGCTGAGGTAGGCGAGGAGGTCCTGGAACTCGGTTGGGTTGAGGACTTTGTCGAAGTCCGCGGGCATGAGGGATTTGGGGTGGAAGGTGATTTCTTTGATTTGGTCCGCAGTTAGTAAGTGGAGTTTTTCGTCGGCGCCGAGGATTTGGAATGACGTGTTGTGTTGGTTCTTGACGATGCCCTCAATGGTTTGGTTGTTGGTGGTTGTGACCTTTGCGGGCTGATAGCCGCGCGGGGGGATGGGTTTGGGGATCGTCAGGGCTTCGCGGAGGGCGGCGAGGCTGCGCTCGGCGCCGATGTTGGAGAGGTCGGGACCGAGGATGCCGCCGCGGCCGTTGACCATGTGGCATTTGGCGCAGTTGGCTTTGGCCTGGAAAACTTGTTCGCCTTTGGCGGGGTTGCCGGGGACGTCGAGATCGACGGCGGTGGCGCGGAGGCTGTGGATGTAGGCGACGAGTTTTTTGATATCGGCCTCGGGTAATGGCGAGGCGGGCATGTTGGTGCCTTTGATGCCGTTTTTGATAGCGTCCTGAATGTCCTCCGTTGTGGCGCGGAGGTAGCGGCGCTGGGCGCCGAGCGCGGGGGCGCGATCGCCGGGGGCGCCGTCGAGGCCGTGGCACATGGTGCAGGAGCGGTTATAGATTTCATGACCGGCGGCCGCTTCGACGGGATCAAAGCGTACGCGGCGGCCGCCGCGCTGGCGGGGCTGTTGGGCGAGGCATGTGATGGCGAGCACGCAGAGGATGGGGGCTTTGCGCATTGGCAACATGATATCGCCCCATTTGGGCTATAACAGATACCATGCCGAGCACCATTAAACATCCACATGCCAAGGTATATTCGCCGAACCAGATTGCGTTCCCGGAGATCTCGCATCAAACCTTCACCTATCCAGGAGATGAGGAGGCGCTGGCGGCGCTGAAGGCCGTGCCTGGAGCGGGGCCGCTGCTGACGTGGCTGCAGGAGAACTTCACCGAGCAGATCACCTATTTGACGAACAACGAACAGATGATCAAGGCGAGCCCGGAGAGTTTTCCGTCGCTCCACGCGTTGACGGTGCGATGCTGCGAGATTCTGTCGTGCCCAGTGCCTGAGCTGTATATCACGACCAATCCGGTGTTGAACGCCTATACGGCGGGGCAGCGGCGGACGTGCATTGTGCTGCATTCGGCGCTAGTGGAGAGGCTGACGCCGGATGAGTTGTGTTTCGTGATCGGGCATGAGATCGGGCATATCAAGTGCGCGCATGGCTTGTACCGGCAGTTGGGCGATTTGCTGATCCGGTATTGGGATCTGCTGGCGTCGGTAGTGCCGATCCCGGGGTTGGGGCTGCTGCGTGTGCCTTTGTTGATTGCGTACTGGGAGTGGTACCGGCGGGCGGAGTTTACGTGCGACCGGGCGGCGCTACTGTGCCTGCAGGATTTGGAGCCGAGTTTGCGGGCGCTGGCGAAACTGGCGGGGAGTGTGGCGGGGTATGAGGATGAGGTGAATCTGGAAGCCGCCATTAAGCAAGTGGAAGCGAAGCACGACGTGAATAAGCTGGTGCTGCTGGTATCGATATTGGAGAACGCTTCGAACACGCACCCGTTTATTCCGGTGCGGTTGAAGACGCTGCGGGAGTATGCGGGGTCCGACGACTACCGGCGGGTGCTGGCGGGGGACTACAAGCACGATGTGCTGGGACTGCACGAGGGCGGGGAGCGGTTTAAGTGCGCTTGCGGGACGCTGGTGAATTCGAAGCTGGCGTTTTGTCCGCAGTGTGGGAGGGCGGTTGGTTCCGCGCCGATGGATGCGGGGTGCGTGCAGTGCCAGGCGCCGCTGCCGGGCGGGACGCGGTTCTGTCCGAAGTGCGGGGCGAAGCAGCCGGCGGCGGATACGCCGGAGGCGTCGGCGATTGATCAGTGGAAGAATACGGCGTCGAGCTTCTTTAAGCGCTAGTTGTAGAGAATCGCATTAAAGAGGAGCTTGAAGGTGAGGTAGCTCTGGGCGCGGTATTGGGGGCGCATGCCGAAGAGGATGATGCGCCCTTTGCCGACGGGGATGTCCAGCAGCGCCGATTTGCCGGCAATGAAACGCTCACCGAGGAGCCAGC
Source organism: Acidobacteriota bacterium (assembly GCA_016185425.1). Classification (GTDB taxonomy): domain Bacteria; phylum Acidobacteriota; class Terriglobia; order Bryobacterales; family Bryobacteraceae. The sequence continues at coordinate 12,337 of JACPNQ010000005.1, forward strand.
CGGAGGCGAGGACGTTCGATTCGGCGTATTTCACGACGCCGTATTCGCTGTCCCACGCCGGGGAGGCTTCCGCCCAGATGGTGAACTGCTTCGGAAGTCCGTAGCCGAGGGGGCTGCCATCGGCGATGCCGACGTTGAGGAGGGAGCCGGGGCAGTAGAAGTCGCGGGGGGGCACGGACTGTAGGAGGTTCTCGGCGGCGATGTTGAGTTGTGACGCGGCGTAGGCGGAGGACTTGTTGAGGAAGATGAGATTGCCGCCTTGTTCGGCGAAGGCGCGGAGCGCGGCGGCGCCTGGCTCGGCGAGGCCGCCGGTGTATTCGTCCGGCATTGAACCGGCGAAGTAGCCCTGGCGAATGGACGCGGCGGTTTGATCGGGGAAGAGAATTGCATCGTACTTGCCGCGGAGATTGCCGGCGCGGATCTCCTGGTTGGTGAGGCTGGTATAGGTCCAGCCGAAGTTGTCGAAGAGCCAGCGGGTCCAGCCTTCGTCCATGATTGGCGACGGGCTTTTGTAGAGGCCGATGCGCGGTTGTGCTAATTCCCTGCGGCCTGTGCCGGGCTGGTAGAAGAAGGCGCCGGTGGTGGTGTCGCGATAGACCTTGCGGCCCTGCTTCCAGGCTTGGGCGATGGCTTTGTAGGAATTGGAATCCGATGCGGTGAGATTGCTGCCGGGCAGATCGAAGTTGGCGGCGCGATCGGCGCGGGTGGCGAAGGAGTCCTTGATGGTGTCGACCTTGACGCCCATGAGCATCGGGAGTGTCTGCGCAGTGACGTCATAGGGGCGGCGGGGCGGGCCGCCGGGGTATTGCCGAATGTCGGGGTACTCCTGCTTTTCGAGCAGCGTTTTTGCGAAGCCGCTGAATGGCTGCTGGAGGCGGACGATGTAGTCGCCGGCGTTGTACTGGCGGCCATCGGCGGAGAAGGTGGATTTGGCGATGTCGATCTCGACGGCGCCGAAGGCTAATGTCTTAAGGAGCTGCGTTGTGGCGGCAGGATCGGCCTGTTGCGCGGGGACGATGAAGGCGTAGGGCTCCATTCGCTTTGCGGAACGATCGTTGATGCGGTAGAAGCTCCAGAGGAGGTCGGTGCGGCGGATGGCGGCTTGATAGAGGAGACTGTCGAAGGCGACGATTTGGTAGTCGACGATGTCACGAAGGCGCCATGTTCCGCCGGGCCAGACTTCCAGGTGATTCCAGCTTGATTTGGATGGCGAGTAGCCGATGGCTTCGCCGCGGAGGTCGCCGGGGCGGATGTTGATGGGGCTGGCGATGCGAGCGCTGGCGGATTCGCTGAGGATTCTCATGCCGCCGTGGTAGCTCTGATAGTGGCGCGCGGGGGTCCAGAAATCATAGCTGGCGTTGATGGCGATGCCTTTCAGGCCGGCGGCTGTCATGTCGGCGGCCATGCCGGTGCCGAGCGCGTTGCACCATTGGGTAATGATGGGATCGATGTTGGGGTCGACGGGGTCGAGCCAGGGCGGCACGAACATGCGGGAGGCGTTGGAGCCCTGTTGATGCACGTCGTAGACGATCTGCGGATGCCAGGCGTTGTGGAGTTGCGTAACGGTGGCGCGGGTTTCGGGTTGCGAGAAGATGTACCAGTCGCGGTTGTTATCGTGGCCGGTGTATTTCTGGTAGAGCTCGGGCGGCGAGGTGCCTTCGAAGGGGGTGTTGAGGGTTCCGCGGTACCACTTGGTGACGATGTCGAGGCCGTCGGGGTTGAGACTGGGGACAAGGAGGACGATGGTGTTGTTGAGGATGGCGAGGGATTTGGGATCGGTGGCGGTGGCGAGTTTGTAGGCGTATTCGACGGCGGTGTGTGTGGAGGCGATCTCGGTTGCGTGAATGGTGCAGGTGACGAGAACGACGGTTTTTCCGTCAGCGATGAGCTTCTCCGCTTCCTGGACCGGAGTGAGGCGGGGGTCGACGAGCTTCTTTTGAATCTGCTGGTAGCGGGGGAGATTTTTCAAGGTCTCCGGCGCGGCGATGACGGCGTAGATCATCGGCCGGCCTTCGGCTGTTTTGCCGTATTCACGGACACGGATACGGTCACTGGATTTTTCGAGAGCGCCGAAGTAACTGACGACCTTGTCCCAATCGAGGACCTTATAATCCGCGCCCATGCGGTGGCCGAAGTGCGATTCGGGCGTAACGGGAGCGGCGGCGGCCAGGAGCGCCGCGAGGAACAACGTATGGAGAAATTTCATGGACGATTCAATTCATTCCAGAGTGCGGCGTACCAGCGAAGGAAGCGTTCGGGCTCCTTACTTTCCTGGGCTTCGCAGAGAGTGTAGCGGTCGTACTTGGACTCGCGGAGCAGCTTGAAGAGTTCGCGGTAGGGATAAGGGCCGGCGAGCTCATTGATATGAACGTGCTTGATCCATGGGCGCAGGAGGTCGAAGCTCGGCTTGACGGAGCCGTTGACGATGTCGGTGGGGTTGGAGTTCCAGCAGGCGCCGACGTTGGAGTGATTGGCGGCCTTCATGATGCGGGCGGCGATGGGCGGCACCTGGGTTTCGCGGCCGTGGACTTCCATGTAGATTTCAACGCCTTTGCCCATGCCATAGTCGCCGATCTCTTTGAGCGATGCGCCGATGTTACCGATGGTGGTGTCGACGGGGACCTCTTTGGGCAGGCCGTTGGGGCGGACCTTGATGCCCCATGCGCCGGTGTCGTGAGCGAGGTCGATGAAGGATTTGGCGATGTCGATCTGTTTGCGGCGGACGGCGGGGTCGGGGGAGTGGAATTCGCAGGTGGTGCCGAAGCTGACGAGGCGGATTTTGGAGCGGGCGAAGCGGGCTTTCACTCTCTCGCGTTCGGCTTGGTCGATGGAGGGTTCGACCTTGTGGGCGTGCTCGGTGCGGAGTTCGACGCCGTGGAATCCGGTGGCTTCGAGCGTGGTGATGATTTTCTCGAGATCCCAGTCTTTGAGGACGTTGTAAGTGACGGCGCCGAGGAGCATAGGCACATTGTATCGGTTTCGTGCCTGCGGTTCGGGCGTTAGGCGTGAGCGGTCTGTTGCTCGGACTCCGTGTGTGCGCCGGTGTTGGCGGGGATTCCGAACAGGTAGCTGACCGAGAGCGGGCCATTTCCCTTAACCTCTCCGATCTCCCACCGGTAGCTGCCGGAGATGCCGGCAGTCATGTCGCCTAATTCGGCCGCGGTGTAGGAGCGGAGACAGGAGACGACGCCATCCCATGTCACGACGAACGGTATTAGCGGAAGGAGATAAGTGAAGATCAGGCGGCTCCAACGGAAAGGGCGGATGAACGGGGTCAACGCCATTACGGCGAGAGGCGAGAACAACATTCCGAGAAGGTAGGCGGGCGAGCGGCGTGTCACCTCGAACAGCGCGATGGGTACTTGCCTGGCCGCGGCGTCCGCTAACAGCGCTTTCGCGGCAGCCGGGGGAAAGTGATGAAAGGCGGTGAACAGGGTGCGGAAGCCGCGCAAATGTCCGGGTACGTCCAGAGCGTTGACGGGGCGTGTATGGTAGCTGATTTCGCGGTTCAGCTCGCCGGCCACTTCGAGGTTTGGAAAGCGATCGGTCAGGATGACGTTGCCGTCCCAGCCTTCTTCCCGTAGAGCCGGAAGGAGCGTGTCCCAGGGACCGCCGCCGCCGGCGCATAAGTCAATCACGTGGCGTTGGCCGGTGCTGTTCAACACCTTCGCCAGCGCCGCTGCGACTGGACCGTAGGTATTTCCCGTTCGGATCGCGGCTCGTAGATAGTCTGTGACGCCGTTGCGGATAATCGACGGCATCCAGGTTTGATCTTCGAGCTCGATGAGATGGTATCGACGCATTTTCCGCTGGTCTTTGTTCGACGGAATTGGGGCGGGACTTTAGGGGTGACCGGCCGCCGAAATTGCCCCCGCGGCCCGGCGGAATATTCGGTTGTAAAAGAGCTGTTGGCGACTTCCCGGCGATGGGTGTCCAGGACCGGTGTGCCGTTTTTGGTTGTTGGTTTCGCTAGGCCGCTAGAGGGCGGTCGCGATTGGGTTCGACTTCGTAAATTGGTGGTGAGAGGCGGATGTCGATGAGGGCTTCGGTCTTGCGGAGGCGCCAGGCGGCGTAGATGAATTGCTGAACGGCTTCGTTTTCGAAAATTCCCTCGGGTTTGACCTTGGCGTGGAGATTGGCTTCGAATTCGCAAAACTCGGATTGCTCGCCGGGCGTGATGCGGAGGACGCCGAGCGGAGTTAGTGTCGCGGACTGCTGGCGTGTGGTTTTGAGCAGCGTGGCGTGGTTGGCGCGGACGCGGTTGGGCGGAAGTGACGGCATTTGGCAGATTCCTTTCTGCGGTGAGATGCCGGAGAGGCTTCCGGAATTTGAGGGAGTGGTGAAGCACTCGCTCTCATTTCCATTGTATCGCCCGTGTCTAGTTTTCTCGCCGGTTTGACGGGTGAGTTATGCGCTATTGTCTTTGTGGATTCAATGGGATAGCGGGTATTTTTGGAGGTGTGTGACTGCGTTGGGCGATATAGGAGGTTTCACGGAGTGTTCGAATTATCGATTCGCGATTGCAATTGCCATTGACAAGTCGCTACAAATATATAGAATCAGAAGCTAATGACTCTACGACCGGTAGTATATGTTGTATTTTGTTTGCAACTTTTCTCGCAGCCGGCGCGCATTGGGGGCGCTGGGCAAAAGGCTTTCCTGCAGGCTCCCGTTGTCGGCTCGGGTTCGTGGGAAGATCCAAAGAGGCCAGCTTTTGTTAAGGAAAGCGGGGTTCCGTTCCGGTTTCAGTTGTCCGACGACGGCAAGATGGCGATCGTCGAGGTGACGCCGCGGAACCTGGCGGAGATGGCGAAATTGGAGAGTTTAGCCAAGAATGAACCGCGCGCCAGGATCTTTCACCCAGGGCGCGATAAACAATCCGACGTCATTGCGGCTTTTAAAGCATTGAAGAAAGATTTCGATCCGGCTACGTTTACCCGGCCTGGTCCACCCGATTCTGTTCCCGGGAAGTAAACCGCTTTATATACCGAGTTTCCGCATCGTTGGAGGGACTTCATGCGCAAAGCCGCCCTTGGCTTACTCTGTCTGGCGCTGCCGCTGGCCGCCGCTTATACGTATTTCCTGACCGATACTTTCGCGAGTGGCGTGAATGCCACGACGTGGCAGTCGAATGGGACGATTGCCGGCGATGGAACGGCCGGGTTGTATAGCACCGCCACCAATGGCGGATCGGTGATTTACAAGAATGCGATCACCGATGGCGTGTTGGGGACCGATGTCGCTTATGAGGTGCGGGCGACGTTGAAGATTGGGGCGTCGGGTGGAACGTTTGTGCTCTATTCGCATGCGACGACGGACGCGCTGACCGGGCCGGCGGCGCAGGGGAGTTTCTATGCGGTGGAGATGACGCCGACGCTTTCCGGCGGCGGATGTTCGATGGCGGTGAATTATTACCGGCGGGCCAGCGGGACGGTCACGCTGGTTGCCAGCCACACGATTGCCTGCAAAGACGGCATGACGGTGCGGTTGGCGCAACGGTCGGCGTTCTACATCTTTTCGACAAGCCTGAACGAGTTCGATTTCCTAGCCGATTCGACCATTGCGAGCGGACGGCCGGGCGCTGGTGCGCGGAGTTTGCCATCGGGGAACGGGTTGTCGGAAGTGCGGTTGGCGAATGCGGAGTATACACCGCCTGGCGCGGTCTCGTCGGCCTCGATTCGGACGGCGTTATTTGATACGCGGGTGGATTTGGCGTGGCAGGGCGTGGTGGACGATGCCAATGGCAGCGGCCTGCTGCTTTACCAGGTGCATCGAACGATTAGCGGCGGCTCGCCCATGTATATGGGGAATGTGAGGGGCGCGTACTTCAGCGACACGACGGTGTCGCCGGGGACGACTTACACTTACACAATCTATCCGCATGACATGTATTTGAATAACGTTGGAACCTCGCTGACGATTACGACGCCGGCGGCGGGCCAGCGGGATCCGCGCAAGGTTGGGGTGCGGCCGTTGGGGACGTATTGGGGGGCGTCGCCGGAGAATATCGATTTGCAGAGCGGGAACCTGTCGTTCTCTCTGCCGACGGTGACGGGGCAGGGGCGGGGCGGAAGCGCGGTTCCGTTCCGCGTTTCCTATAACTCGCAGAACTGGCGGAAGGACCCGAGCGGGACGTGGATGCTGGGGACGGATGTGGGATTTGGGTGGGGGTGGAAGATGCTGGCGGGGTCGGTGACGCCGGTTTATAGCGATTGGTACACGATCCATCACTACGTGTACACGGACTCGACAGGCGCCGAGTATGATCTCGACGTGAATACGGGCGGGATCTGGACGTCGAAGGCCGGAATCTTCGTTGAGTTTGATTCGATCGCGAAGCGGCTGTACTTCCCGAGCGGGGTGTTCTGGGAGTTTGACTGCACGGCGAATGGGACGGAAGCGGATATGGGGACTATGTATCCGACGCGGCTTGTGGACACCAATGGGAATGAGATCAAGCTGCGGTATCAGGGCGGGCTGTATTATGGCGGCACGAATGGGAGCGCGCGGGTAACGGCACTGGAGGATGTGCGGTCGATCAACGTGGGCAGCGGCGTCTACCGGACGTACCAGTTCAATTACAACACCGACGCGATTCCGCATCTGACGGGTATCGTCTCCGACATTGGGGATGGCGTTAATTACTCCTTCTCTTACTCATCGGGCAACGCGCTCAGCGACCCATTCACGGCGGCGTCATTCGGCACGGCGACGCGGATGAATTCGATGACGTTCGCGGCCGGGATGCAGTTTGCGATGGAATACGCAGCCGGGTCGCAGGAATTGACGAAGGTGACAATGCCGTATGGGGGAACCTTGGAGTGGGTCTATGCGGCGAAGACGATTGCGGGAACGCGGACGCAGATGGAAGTGCAATATCGGAAGCTGAATGCGCAGGATGGACAGGGTGTGAAAACCTATACCCTGTACCACGACGACAACGGAGATTTGTCGCGGTTGGCGCATTCCTATACGGTGGTTGTGGATGCATCGGGAGCCGCTGATAAGGCCTATTTCTTTAATTACGGGAATGACTGGAAGCTGGGATTGATGGCCGCGCTTTCTGAGCGACAGCTTACTCCGACATGGATGGACAAGCGGAGTAATACTTTGACATGGGCACAGACGGCGAATGGGAATCCTTACATTAGCGCTTCGGAAGAGGTGATTGATCCAGCTGTGAGCGGCGTGGCGAAGGCTTCACGGGTGGAGCAGACGGTCGACGACCACGGCAACATGACGCAGAAGAAGCAGTATGGATACTTCACACCGGGCGGCACCGCGCCGCTGATACGGACCTACACGTACAATTACATGACCGGTGGAACTTACGCCAATTATACGTCGCGCCATATCTGGAACCGGCTCTTGACGGCGACCGTACAGAAGCCAGGCGGCGCTGTGATTACACTGGTGACGAATTTGTACGATATCTACCCGTACGGGGCGGCGCCTGGCGTGGCGTTTCCTGCGCTCTTACGCCAACACGACGATGCGAACTACAACTCGACCATGATCTATCGTGGCAATCTCTCGACAATGACGACGCCCGCGAAGACCGTTAGTTTTGCCTTTGACGGCACCGGAAACGTACTCCAGACGTCCGATAGCTATGGACACACTGCGGCACAGGTAATGGACGAGAATAAGAACTACGCGGTGCCAAAATCGGTCAGTGGCGGATCGTTGACCACCTCAATGAGTTGGAATTCATACAACGCCCCGATGTCATCCACCGGACCGAACTCGGACACGATGAGTTTCTCCTACGATACCTATGCGCGTCCAGCCACGACGACGGCGCCGAATGGCAGCGTTACCAATTATACTTACGCGAGTTCTGGGCCGTTTTGGAAGTTGGCGACCACGGGGACTCGTTGGAGCAAAACTTGGATAGATGGTTTTGGACGGCCCTTGAAGGTAGAGTCTGGGTACAACACGGGGAGCACACCGACGACCGTGTCGATTGTCGAAACCAAGTACACGCCATGCGCTTGCACGCCGATCGGCAAACTTTGGAAGACGTCGCTGCCCTATGCGCCCGGCGGCACGCCAATTTGGACGGAGCACGTTTACGACGCGCTTGGCCGCACGGTGCAAGTCATTCAACCGAACGGTTCGGGGACGACGGCCACGAGTTATTCTGGAGTCGAGGTGACGGTCACCGATCCGGCAGGTAAGTGGAAGAAGTTTGAGAATGATGCCCTCGGCAGGCTTGTGAAAGTTACCGAGCCACGGCCCGGCGGCGGCAGCGACTACGTCACCACGTACACCTATTCGGTGGAATTCGGCCAACTGCTGACGACGACAATGTCGCGGCCGGGGCTGGGGTCGAACCCGGCGACAGTGACGCAGACGCGGACGTGGGTGTACGATGGAACCACGCAGAGGCTGAACTCCGTGACACATCCCGAGTCTGGCACAACGTCGTTTACCTACAATTCGGACGGAACTTTGCTGCGCAAGACGGATCAGAAGGGGCAGAAGATCGAATACACCTATGACTCCGACGGCAGGGTAACGGCGGCGCGGCGGTATTTGACCGGCGGGAGCGAGGACACTTGCATGCGGGTCGACTACTATTACGGCTCGCAGACGTTTGACGGGCCGTTCACGGCGAATGCGACAGGAAGATTGGCGGCAACGGCCACGGGGTGTATGTATGTTGGAGCGGGCCAGGTGATTGAGATGTACTCTTATACTTCGGCGGGGGCGGTGGCGAAGAAAAGGCTCCGGCTAGTCCGCGGTGCAGGCACGGTGGACAAGGATGTGAGTTATTCCTATGGATCGGATGGGAAACTGGCAACCGTTACCTATCCCGGCTATTCGACGCCGTTCACTTACACCTACGATTTAATGGACCGGCCAACGAAGATGACAGGTCCATCAATGTTTGACGGCTCTCAGATCGATCACGCGAAAGACGTGGTTTATGGGGTGGCTGGGCAGGTTACTTCGATGAAATATCTCTCGGGGGAGGCGACGGACGTAACGACGGGCGGCGTTGAGTTCACCGTGCCGTCCTACTTCACGGAAACGAAAACGTATAACGCGTTGTATCAGTTGACGCGGCAGACGACGGCAGGGGCGGCCGATATTGAGTATATCTATTCGTCGACGGCGAATAATGGGCGGATTATCGGGCGGAATAACTATGTATCGGGCGAGAATGTCGTCTATAGCTATGACGAGCTGAATCGTCTCGTGGGCGCATCGGTATCCAGTTCGAGCGGTTGGGGACAGTCGTTTACGTATGACGGATTTGGGAATCTCTGGACACAGTCAGTAACCAAGGGAACGGCACCGTCAGTCGCGTTGAGCGTTGATATGGCGACAAACCGGATATCGGGATGGGGATACGATGGGAACGGCAATACGACTTCGAGGCCGGCGTTGGGCGGCGGGTTGGCGATGATGACTTATGACGTCGATAACCGCATGTTGACTTGGACCAAGGACGAGGTCGGCACCGAAGAGTATCAGTATCTCTCTGACAACAAGCGAGTGTGGAAAAAGGCACCGGACGGGACCGAGACTGTCTATTTCTACGGTGTGGGCGGGCAGAAACTGGCGACTTATAGGGTGCAGAGTTCGCCGTTTGCACTTACCGGCCCATCTATCAATGTATATTTCGGCGGGAAATTGATTCGGGCGGACGGAGTAGCGGTGGTCCATGACCGGCTCGGGTCGGTGGTGGCGCGCAGTGGATGTGCAGTGGGATGCACTGGCGCGGCGGCGAAGGACTATTTCCCGTATGGGGATGAGATCGGATCGGCGACGTCGGGGAATCAGGATAAGTTTGGGACTTATCATAGGGATTCCACTACTGGTCTGGATTATGCGGATCAACGATATTTTGCCGGGACCATGGGGGGGAGGTTCCTTTCGGCGGATCCGTATGAGGCGAGTGGCGGGGCGAGCGAACCTGGGTCTTGGAATCGCTATAAGTACGCTGCCGGTGATCCGATAAATCGCTTCGATCCGAAAGGGCTGCAGGACGAAAGTCCACCACACAATCCCTTAGACCAATTGATCGATCTCTATTTGAATGGACTGAAATACCCAGAAGTTGGAGCATTGGAGCCGGCACCACTTGCAGATGTGCCTGATGTTTTTCAGGATTCTACTAGATGGGGCCGTGGCTGGGCACTTGAAGGTCTTAAGAAAATAAACAGTAATAAGGAATGTAGCGGCGTCCTCAACAAACCTCTTGGGAGTAGCAAAGAAACATTAGGTCAACTTTTGGCAGATAAAGCCCAGAATATTACGGTGATGCAGATGTGGGACCCTACGCAGATGAACGCGTCTTTTGGTGAGACTTTTGGCGGCCGCGTTGATCTTACGGTCGGAGAATGGATTGACCAACAAAATCCCGGTATTAGACAGGCCGACGGAGGGAACCTAGGTGGCAGGTTCGTCATTGTTACCTCGCAAGGTGCATCAACACTCAAGAAAGCTACTGAGACTGTGCTGCATGAGCTACTGCACCTTGTTGTCGGTAACCACACCGAGATGGCGAAGGCCCTTGGAGTGTACCAGGACTTTTCGAGCTTGGGTCCAGTTGTAGACTCATTGAATTCTAGTTCCGAAGTCGACAAGTGGTTAGGAAAGTGCCTCGGGAACTTCCAATGACCGGCTATTTACGCGTGAAAGCCCGGCTAATATTCGTCCTGATGCTTTGGGTCGTCAGTGCGTTCGGAGAGTCGGTTTTATGGAACCATGAGAAGGGACCGGTTCTATTCCGGGCTGTTCTGGTATCGGAGGCAGAGTTCAATGATAAATTCCTTGAAGAGTTGGCTCGACGAGAGCGGACGCTACGCCCGAATGGGTTAGTTAAGCTGGTAATTTTGACTTCCGAGAAACAACGCTTCGATCTCGATGTGGCTTATCACATGCCGATTAGTTCATGGTTGACGCGGTGTGTTGATGCGACCACGGCGGAGCTAAAAGTTGCGGAGCTTATCCTCTTGGAAGGCGATGCAATTTTGCGAATTCGTGATGGGCGTGTTACTCGACGAATTCTCTTGACGTCGCTAGATCCACTTCAGTATGGCACCCCTGAGGTGGGGTTCGATGTGAGCAACATTCATGTCGAGCCTTATGCCTCTCGTGTTGTGGTCCATGCTATCGCGAAGGGAAATCCAACGATCCGGGACGCAGCGCAATTTTTTCGCACTCTGCGTGAAAAGGTGCCAAATTCTAGAGTTAGCGTGGTGATCCGTAAGGATCCATGGTTTATCGAAGAGGTGATTGTGGCGGATTGTTGGTGGCAGGCGATGCGACCTATCGATACCCGGAGTGCTTCACGCGATCCAGAAATCCATTGCTCTAACATTAGTACTGATTACCCAGTGTGTTCTGGAAGTTTACCGAAATGAGAATATTGCTCCCATTGACTTGGTTGATTCGAACTTGAGTCGCAGGCCTACATGTTACGTCCACACCTTACCGCGCGAAGCGCGGCATCCAGCAGCCCCCTACGAGGGGGCCACGGGTAGACTTAGTAACTTCGCGGACCGGACCAAGCGCCTCTGGCCGATGACATAATTCCGTGTTATCGGGCGCCAGCGAACCCCGCCGCGCCGCCGAGCTAAAAATGCTCTGCATTTCTCGCGAGTGCCGAAGGTCTTGCGCGACGAAACGCGCGCGGGTACTCTGATCTACGGAGCTTCCAAGCCATCGGGGTGAGCCCAGCAACCTCGGATGCTTTGCGGTCGGCCAACCCGGGCAGGACATCGGCCAGGTAATGGCGCACTGGAATTCCCAGTCGCTTGCAAGTTTCGACAGTAAGCGTTAGACCATCCCCCTGGTTCCATAGACTCCGGTCCGCGTACCACCCTGCCGGAGGCACTACCAAATTCCTACAGTCACTTTCTGGTCCGGTCACCCGCGCTGCCCCTACCGGCGGGGGGCGTGCCGGGACCGCTGCTTTTGCGGCCACCGGCACGACGCCCGCCGGTCCGGAACGCCGACAGAAGGTCAGCGGTAGGCTTCACGTCGATTGCGGACGCGGAGGATTTGCATCGTCACGCTGTCGAGGTGGAAGCGGACACGATAGTCACCGACGCGTAGGCGATATTCGGGCGGGTCGATACCTTTGGAGGCGTTTGCTGTTGCCGGCGCCGGTGGCGGCGAAGCGTTCGACGCTCTGCTTTACCCGGCGGGCTATGCCTTTGTCGAGCGCGCCCATATCTGCAAGGGCCGTCTCGGTCCATTCGATCTCCCGCATTAATCGAGCCCGAGTCTCCGCATGGCCTCGGCGTGGGGTACTCCTTTGCCGCCGTTGCTCTTGAGCCAGTCGCGGGCTTCGTCGACAGCGAGTTTTTCCGATTCGGTTTCGGGCTCATCATCGAATGGGGCGTTTTGCAGAGCGGCGGCGACGGGATCGACGATGGTCTCCAGGAATTGAACCAGGCCGGAGAGCTGCGTCTCCGGCAGTTTGTCGATTAGCTGATGGGCGAGCTGGCGGGTGTCGTTCATCGGGTAGCTGCTCCGGATTCGGCGGCGGCGAAGCGGCGCTCGGCCGCTTTGACGGTATTGCGCAGAACGATGCTTTCGATCACTGAGCGAATCACATTCTTCTCCTCCGGGTCGAGGCGGCTGGCGGCTTCGAACTGGAGTTTCAAGTCATCGTCGGGACCGCGTTCGTCGCTCGCGAATAAAAGCATATCCGCGCTTACGCTGAGAGCGATGGCGAGTCTCCGTATCGCGTCGAGCGTAGGTTGGGATTGACCGCCTTCATAGCGGCGGATCTGCGAGATGTGCATTGCGACCATTTCGGCGAGGGCGTGTTGGGTAAGGCCGCGTTCCTTGCGGAGGGCGACCAGGCGTTCGTCGAAGCGCAGCCCGGGCGGAACCTTCTTCTTCACGAGACCAAAATAGCATAAGAGATCCTTGACGCATTTCACTTATGCAAGCCCTTATTGTGAGGAGTGTCGAGATGGCGAGAATTCCCGATGAGGAGATCGAGCGGCTAAAGGAGGAAATTCCGCTGGAGCGGTTGGCCGACGGTCCGGAATGCTGACGAGAGTCAGAAATAGTCATTCCTGCGGCTGCGGACGCGTAGGATCCACATGCATTTGTTGTCGAAGTCGAAGTGGCTAACAAAAATCGCCAGCTCAGCAGCACGAATGACGGCCAGACGGTAACCGCCAGCGGAGCTACGGCGCCGAGGGTGGCGCGGGCGGCGTCTTGACCACCGGCAGTATCAGCCGCGAGCGGTACTTCACCGAGTGATGCACCGTGTTGGTCGCTTTCACCGCTTCACTATAGGAGTTCACGGGCTCCCATGTGTTTGAGTGGCGGTCGAAGCGGGGTACGTCGCTTGAGGTGATCTGTACGGCGATACGGTGGCCTTTCGGGAACACCATCGCCAACGACCAGAGACTGATGTTGAGCTGATACACCTTGTTCTTTCGCGCGGGCAACATGCGGTCGTATCCTTCGCGGAAGCGCATGCGCAGCGGTTGGGAGGACATCAGCGCTTCGTAGCCGTCCGGGTAGATGTCGATCAGGCGGACGAAGAAATCGGTGTCCTTCGCCGTTGTCGAGACGAAGACTTCGGCCTGAATAGGACCTGCGATCTCTACAGGCGCCGTGAGCGGGAGGCTGGTGAAGCGCAGAATATCGGCGCGGTCCTTCAGCGGACGCTGATCGATGGGCGGGCGGTTCAGCCAGTCATTGGGACGCGCCGTGAGGGAGGGCACCGGATTAGCCGGGTCGTAATCGAAGCTGCTGCTGCTGATCTTCTGCGTTGGGCCGGAGCGAGACAGGCCGCCGCCGGGCTGCAGGTAGAAGCTTTCAAATGTGCCGACGGGCGGCCATCCTGTCACCGACCGCCACGCGTTGCCGGGCGCCATCTTCGCCATCGCGTCGCCCATCACGAAATACTGCACGGCGGGCAGCTTGTGAATGCCCGTGTCGATGGCGCGCATCCAATAATCGAACCAGCGCAAAGCGAGGGCGGGGAAGGGCGGCATCACGGCTTCCCATTGCAGATCGCCGGACAAACGGCCGCCATGGCCTTTCGGATGGATGATCAGCTTCTGATTGCCGGGAGCGCGCTCAGTGCCCCTGGTTTGGGCGAGTTGGTAAAAATCGATGGTCCCCTGCGTGAAGATGTCGAACCAGCCGGTGTAGTGAAGGATCGGCACCTTGATGTTTTCGACATGCGCGTGGACATCCTGCTGGTAGAACTCGTTGTCGAACCGATGGAAAACGGGGCGGGGAAAGAGCGGCGGGATGGCCACGCCGCGGGCTTCCATCCAACTGTCGACAATGGCCGACTGGTAGACGCCGCCGGGATAGGTGACCGACGAATAGGGACTCGCCTGCGCGTTCTGAATGGCGCCAGCGGAGAGGTGCGGCGCCCCGCTCATCAGGGTCATGTAGCCGGCGATGCCCGGGCCGCTGCTGCCGTAGATGCCAACCTTGCCGTTGGACCAAGGCTGTTTCGCGATCCACTCGACAGTGTCGTAGCCATCATTCCTTTCCGAGGCGAATCCAGTCCATGTACCCTCACTCTTAAACAAGCCGCGCAGGTTCTGCTGGACGACCGCGTAGCCCGCGTCGACGAAAGCGCTGGGCGCAGCGGAGAGCGCGTACGGTGTGCGCGTGAGAATTGTAGGGAATGGACCTGGCCCGCCAGGAAGAGTAACTGTCGCCGACAAACGAACGCCGTCGCGCATAGGAACCCATTCCTTTTGAACGCCGGCAGAGAACAAGGGCGCGGCCAGCGCGAGGACGATCGGCCAAATGCGCATGTTTTCTTATTCTAGTCGTGAAAGAGAGAAGCGAGGGCGTGCAGCGGCTTGAATCCAAAGCGCCAGGAGAAACTTTTTTCGAGCTTGCGGTGCGCATTGTCATTCGCGAGCATGGCGGCAAGCCGCTCATCGGCCGCTGTGCGCAGCTCCGCCAGTTGCCGGGCGTACTGCCGCTCGCGGCCTTCCAAGGTCTCGTGGAGGGAATGAATATCGTGCAGCCGTTCGTCCAGGGCCGCGATGAGCTGGCTACGCTGCCGGTCGCGATCCTCCACGATTTCGTGGAGCGAATGAATATCGCGGAGCCGTTCGCCGGCGGCGGCGCGGAGGACGGTGAGCTCGGTGTGGTGCTCCTCGAGCACCGCGAGGAGCTGGCTGCGCTGGGATTCCGGGCTCGGAGGCTCCACCGAGAGCGATACCGGCAGGCTCTTCCACCAATCACAGTTCTGCTCGTAGCCCAGCTCAACAAGCAGTTGCGGGAACACACTCTCGAACAGCTCGCCGAGGCCGCGATCGAAATGGTTGCGCCAATCGCCGGATATTCCCTTGCGGCGGTGGCTGAACTGGTTTTCCACACCGCGGGCGCGGCCGGTTAAGACTTCGAAGGAGTGATCGTGCGCGACGGCATTCCTTACGACGCGAGGAACGGGCCACTTCAGAAAATCGAAGAAGCGTTCGAGCTCATCGGGAAGGTCCGAGACGAGGCGGCCGTACTTCGTGAGAAACACGTTGGGGATCTCGGGCGCCTGCTTCCAGCTACGCAGATAGTCGGCCCATTGCGCGAGGAGGAACATGCCAAGGCGCAAACGGTTGCGCGGCGAGGAGTCGGCGATGGTGCCGCGTAGGAGTCGCGTCGTGGTGGATGGCGTGTGGCTGAAGGAGACGGAGTAGACCAGGGAGACGACGATGTCGCGCGGGTCGCGAATCACCACGAAGGCGCGATCGTCCTGGTGCGACCTCTCGCGCCACGCGCCTGTGCCGGTGGAGTACAGCGGAGAGGCAAACTGTCCGGGCCGCAGTGCAGGCCAATTCTCCGTTTGCAGGTCGATCCCGGTGGCGGCAAGGCTATGTCCGCTGCACTCGATGATTCTAGGGTCGGATAGGATATCCCGGACCCACTGACTCCCGCACTTATAGAACGTCAGATGATAGAGACGGATTGCGTCCAAACGCGGCTTTAGGCCTGCAAAACCCACAAAAGGCTCGAATCTACGGACCAGAAACGGCGCCCAAACACTCGGTTAAGGGACATTCATAAGTATATACCCGGCAGTTACGAATTAGTTTCGGCATGAGAAAAAATTCTTACGCCGCAATTCCGGTCAAGTGAGATACGCCACGCCACCGGTATCCTGTCTTTGTGCAAGGGCAGGAACCGGTAGTCGCAAAGGCGTTGTGGTACATCGAGAGCCACTTCAGCGGCGAGATTTCGCTGGAGGAGATCTCGACTCGCAGCGGAGTAAGTAAATACCATTTGACGCGCGCGTTCACCGTTGCGACGGGGAGGACGATTATGCAGTA
The DNA here is from genome assembly GCA_016185425.1 of Acidobacteriota bacterium. Taxonomy (GTDB): domain Bacteria; phylum Acidobacteriota; class Terriglobia; order Bryobacterales; family Bryobacteraceae. The sequence goes on from JACPNQ010000005.1 coordinate 28,617, forward strand.
CGTCCGCGGCCGCCGCCTGACGGAGGCGGCGCGGGTGCTGGTGAACGGCGCGCCGGATATTCTGGCCGTCGCGCTGGACAGCGGCTACGGGTCCCACGAGGCGTTCACGCGGGCGTTTCGCGAGGAGTTCGGGCTGACTCCGGAAGCCGTTCGCGAACGCGGCGACCTAAATGCAATATCGATTACGGAGCCAATACGGATGAAAGAAGAGATGTTGACTGCACTGCAGGCGCCCCGCTTTGCCGGCGGCGAGACGCTGCTGGTTGCCGGGTTGAGCGAGCGGTACACGGCCGAAGGCTGCGCGGCGATCCCGTCGCAGTGGCAGAAGTTTGTGCCGCACATCGGCCACGTGCCGGGGCAGTTTGGTAAAGAAGCGTACGGCGTGATCTGCAACAGCGACGATACCGGGAGCATCGATTACATTACGGGCGTCGCGGTATCCGATTTTTCGCGTTTGCCACCCGGGTTTGCGCGGCTACGGATTCCCCCGCAGCGCTACGCCGTGTTCCACCATCCGGGACACATCTCCGGTATTCAGCGCACCTGGTACACCATCTGGAACCAATGGATGCCGGAATCCGGATTCCAGGCGACCGGCGGCCCCGAGTTTGAACGCTATGGGGAAGAGTTCAACGGCGTGACGGGGCTCGGCGGGGTGGAGATCTGGATTCCGGTAAAGCGGCAGGCGGCGGACTAGACCTTCGACCGCACAACGAATGGCGCACGCCCAGATGGTTTGGAGTATATGCCAGTGGTTCGGGGTGGCGATGGAGATGGCGTCGATAGTGGCCGGCAGCTTCGATCTCGCCGATCCGCTTGTTGCGCAGAAAGTATCTGCGTTCCATGGTGTATGAATTCTCGGTGAACCACTCGAAATTCTATTGCAGAGTGCGCTAGGGTAGGGACCATAGTTCGTTTTCAAGGAGACCCCGAAGATGACCCCTGAATTTTGTGCCGGACTGCGCGATTTCCTGTTGAACGCGCTCGACGGCGAAGTGGCCGCGACGAAGAAGGTGATTCTTGCTATCCCCGAGAATCAGCTGGAGTACGTGCCCGATCCAAAAGCTACTCCGGCGTTGAAACTGGCCCACCATATCGTTGCCAGCGAAATCTGGTTTTTCGATTCCGTGGCCGGCGGCGCGTTTGGCGAGTTCCCTGGCGGCGATGCACCGCCGACGCCCGCGGCGGTTGTCGAGTGGTGGGAGTCGGTTCGTCCCGCTGCGCGCGCCAAGGTGGCGGCGATGTCGGGAGACGACCTGGCCAAGGTCCTGGACTTCTACGGAATGTTCCAGTTTCCCGGCGCAGTCTATTTGAACTTCGCCAATGTACACTGCATTCACCACCGCGGACAGTTGTCGAGCTACCTGCGCCCGATGGGCAGCAAGGTCCCGTCGATTTACGGCGGTTCGGCGGATGAACCGATGACGATGTAGTCGCCCGTTAGTTGATTCGCGCCTTGCGCAGGCGGTAATCATCCACCTGCGCAGGCATGCGGATCACGCGGCACATCTCAAACAGCCGGGAGCGCGCGCGCATCCCGATCTGGTCGATCAGCGACCGCTTATAATCCACTCCGCCGGTCGAACGTTCGCGCGCCGACGGCGGCTGAATATCGTGGTCGGGAAGATTTGTCGTCGCGATGATCGGCTTCTTGTTGTTGCAGCGGTATGTGATCAGGCTGGTGACGGTATCTTCCACCCAATCGGTGATGCGATGCGCGCCCAGATCGTCCAGCAGGAGTATCTCTGCATCGAGCGCGGTCGAATAGGCTTCGCGGTCGCCGGAACCGGATGCCGGGTCGTAACTGGAACGTATCTTTTGCAGTAAGTTCTGGTAATCGAAGAAGAGCCCGTTGAATCCGCGCTGGATCAGCATGCGGAGCGCGCTGACGGCGAGGTGGGTCTTGCCCGTTCCGGGCTCTCCGATCAGGAGCAGGCCCGGTTTTTCGACATTCGGAAACTCCCGCGCATAGCCGCGCACGAGCAGCATTACGGTCTGTAGCGCCGGATTGCCCTGCGCGTCGAAATTGTCGAGCGACGCGTTCTGATACAGGGCCGGAAGCCCCGAATTCCGCAGCGTCTCCCGCTGCACATCGCCCACAGTGCACTGGCACCGCGCGGCGCCGGAAATTCCGTTCCGTTCTTCCACTCTCCAGCCGCTTCCGCGGCATACCGGGCATGCGGGGTCTGGCATCGCTTACTCCAGTGTAACCAGCACCTGGCCGGACGCAACCGTATCGCCGACGGTCACGCGAACGGCACCCACGGCGCCAGCGCCCGGGGAGCGCACTTCGTTCTGCATCTTCATCGCCTCCAGAATCAGCAGTCCCGCGCCCGCGTCCACCGCCTGGCCGGGCTCAACGAGAACCTTGACGACTTTCCCCGGCATGGCCGCTTTTATATCGCGCCGTCCGGAATCGTCCTTCCCGCTTCCATTGCGCCGCCGGTTCCGTGGATCGGCCAGCGTCAGCGACACTTCCTTGCCATTTACGAGCAATCGTCGGCCCGCGTGCGTAATCCGATGAACGCGCGCGCCGTGCAGCACGAGCGACGTTCCGTCCTCGAGTGTCTGGAACGGAAGGGCCGAGGGATCGAATTCGATCTCCTTTTCGGTTTCCGCGCCGATCAGAATCCGCTTCATTGGCGGCTCCAGTTAGACCGGACCACCAGGGGCGCCCGCGCCTGCTTCGGCTCCGCCGCAGCCAACACCGCGATCGCCGCTTCGAGCTCCGCTTCGCTCAACGCGGTGTCCGGTCGATAGTCGAAATCCTTGAGGAAGCCGGTGTGCAGGTCGCCCGACACGAAGCGCGCGTCGGCCAGAACCTGGCGGAAAAACGCCACGTTATTGGCGATGCCCAATATCTCGGTCTCACGCAGCGCGCGCTGCATGCGGGCGATCGCTTTCGGCCGATCCTCGGCCCAGACGCACAGCTTCGCGAGCAGCGGGTCGTAATCGATCGGCACTGTCCAGCCTTCGTAGACGCCGTTGTCCAACCGGATTCCCGGTCCGGAAGGCATCCGCAGCCGGTCGATGCGGCCCGGGGAAGGGAAGTACTGATTGGCGGGATCCTCCGCGTAAAGGCGGCACTGTATGGCCGCGCCGCGCCATGTTACCTCGTCCTGCCGGAGCGCCAACTTACCTCCAAACGCCGCATCCAACTGCATATGGACCAAGTCAACCGATGTTACTAACTCTGTCACCGGATGCTCCACCTGGAGCCGTGTATTCATCTCGAGGAAATAGAACCGGCCCCCGGCGTCGACAAGGAACTCCGCCGTCCCCGCGTTCGTATATCCCGCGGCCCGCGCCACGCGCAAGGCCGCTTCGCCCATCGCCTGCCGCATCGCCGGATTGTTCGCCACCAGCGGCGATGGACATTCCTCGATCACCTTCTGATGGCGGCGCTGAATGGAACACTCGCGCTCACCGAAGTGAATCAGGTTGCCGTAGTTATCGCCGAAGATCTGTATCTCGATGTGGCGCGGCCGTATCAGCGCTTTCTCGATATACACCTCGCCGGATTGGAAACTTCGCTCGGCCTCGCTCGCCGCGTCCCGCAGGGCGCTCTCCAACTCGCCCTCCTTTTCCACCAGCCGCATACCCTTCCCGCCGCCGCCCGCGGCCGCCTTGATCAACACCGGGTAGCCGATCGCCGCCGCTACGCGCCTCGCTTCGGAGATATCGCGAACCGGACCGTCTGTCCCCGGCACCACCGGCGCTCCGGCACGCACCGCCATGTCGCGCGCCGCCGTCTTCGACCCCAACGCGCGAATCGCCGTGGCCGCCGGGCCGATAAACACGAGACCGGCCTCCGCGCACAGTGCCGCAAACCCGGCATTCTCGCTTAAGAACCCGTAGCCAGGATGCAGCGCTCCAGCGCCCGCCCGCCGCGCCGCTTCGAGAATCGCCTGCGAATTCAGGTAGGAATCCACCGGATATGCCTCGTCGGCATGCGCGAGATGCAGCGCGCGCCGGTCGATATCGGTGTAAACGGCGACGCCTGTCAGTCCGGCCTCACGGATGGCGCGCAAGACGCGAACGGCAATTTCGCCGCGGTTGGCGACGAGGATCTTTTCCACCATGAGCTTTTCGATTTTAGCAGGCGTCGTTTTGCTACATTGGGGAAAGCGATGCCCGGACAGACGACCAAAGGATCTTTGCAGGAGCGGGGAGTGCGGATGACCCGGCAACGGCAGATCCTCCTCGATCTGATCGACAAATCCGGCAAACATCTGGATGCCGACAGCCTGTATCACCTGGCTCGGGAGAAGGATCCGAAGCTCAACCGCGTTACCGTTTACCGCACGCTCAAGATGTTGAAGATGGAGGGCTTGGTTGACGAGCTCGACCTGCTCCATCACGGCGGCGATCAGCACTACTACGAGACGCGGATGAAGCGCGAGCACGCGCACGTCGTCTGTCTGCGGTGCGGCAAGATCGAAGAGTACTTTGGCGAACCTCTCGCGCACATCCGGCAGCAGGTGAAGGAGACGTTCGGTTTCGAAATCCTGTTAGTGCGCACGGAAATCGGCGGATATTGCCCGAACTGCCAGATGACGCGCGAACAGGAGCTTCGCGAAGCGGCCGGCGAATGACCAATGCGGCGCTGGAGGTAAAGCCTCCGGGGGCAGCCGCCTTTCGCATCCCCCTGGAGCCGCTGCCATTCCGCATCGGCCGCGCGCCGGAAAATCATCTGGTCCTGCGCGACAACCGCGCTTCCCGCAGCCACGCCATCATCCGCCAGGAAGGCGGCGAGTTCCTGATCGAAGACGCCGGCTCCCGCAACGGCATTGAGGTCAACGGCGTCAAGGAACAGTTCCGTATTCTGCGGCCCGGCGATGTGATCCGCTTCGGCGTCGACGAAAGTTACGAGCTCACTTTCGTCCTCGAGCCCGCCGTATCGGCAAAGACACAGGCGCACCACGGCGGCCTGCGCAAGCTGCGTTCCATGCTCGAAGTGGCGCGATCTCTACAGGGAGCGTTGTCGATTGACCAGGTGCTTGCCTCGGTGGTCGACGCCGCGCTCGACATCACCAACTGCGACCGCGGCTTCCTGCTCCTCAACGGCGAAGAAGGCCTGGAAATGCGTATCGCGCGCGAGGCCGGCGGGCGGGCGCTGTCGGAGAATCTCGAGATCCCGGCGAGAGTACTCAACCAGGCGCTTCGCAGCCGGACGGACCTGTTGAGCATGAGTTTCGATCCCGGCGCTCCCGCGCTCGATTCCTCCGTGCAGCACCTTTCGCTGCGAAGCGTTGTCTGCGTGCCCCTGATCAAGGTGCGCGCGGGGGATATCTCGGAGACAGCGCTTGTCGGCTCGATCGCCGACACCATCGGCCTGCTTTATCTCGACTCGCGCCAGGTTCACGCCGAGCTCACCTCCACCAGCCGCGACCTGGTCCAATCGCTCGCCATCGAAGCGTCGTTCGTTTTGGAGAACGCGCGCCTGCTGGAGGAGGAGCGCAAGAAACAAAAGATGGAGCAGGAGCTGCGCATCGCCCAGGCGATACAGCAGGACCTGCTTCCGGAAGCCGAACAGTATCCGCAATCCGGTTGGCTGCTTGCCGCCGGCCTGTCGATTCCCAGCCGCCTGGTTGGCGGCGATTACCTGGACATTCTGCCGGCGGGCGATGGGCGCTACGACATCGTGATGGCCGACGTTTCCGGCAAAGGCGTCAGCTCCGCGCTCCTCGCCGGCCTTTTGCAGGGCGCTTTCGTCATGTCCACGGCCGAGCAGTTGCCGCCGTCCGTTGTGCTGGAGCGGCTCAACCGCTTTTTGCTGGGGCGCACAAATGGCTTGAAATACGCCACCATCTTCCTTGCCTCTATTTTTCGCGACGCGCCGATGCAATGGGCCAATGCCGGCCACTGCGCGCCACTGCTGGTTCGAACGTCCGGAGAGGTATTCGAGTTGTCGCCCACGGGCATGCCGGTCGGCATGCTGGACGTGGCCCATTGGCGGGACGCCGCGCTCGAGATGAAATCCGGAGATCTGCTCGTCATGTATACCGACGGCGTCTCCGAGGCGATGAATGAGGACCGGGAGATGTACGGCGTCGATCGGCTGGTGGCCCTGCTCCGCGCCAATTTCCACCTGCCGGTCACGGAGCTGACCGCAACCGTCCGCGCCGACATCACCGTTTTCACCGGCGGCGCCATCCAGCGCGACGATTTGACGCTGCTCATACTAAGGTTTCTGCCCGACTGACATTCCGTGCATATCTCCTTACTATGCGGGTATGCCCGGACTTGCGCTCCTATTCGCGGTGGCCGCGCTGACCGTCAAGCAAGATGGAGCTGAGTTGCGCGAGGGCTGTGAGCCGGGGGAGCCTGTCGTCGCGAAGATTGCCGCGGGTACTGCCGCAACCATTCGTTTCGCGATGAATGGCTGCTACGCCGTCGATGTCGTGCAGGATGGACGGGTGCTTACAGGATTTCTGGCGGGCGACAAGCTGGCCGGACTGGATACATGGGAAGCCGCACGCCGCGGCGCGCCGTCCGTCGAGCCGTCCGGTAATGCGGCCAACACGGCTCCTCGCCCTTCCGGCGGGACGCCACAAAACCCGGTGGAACTGCTCGCGCAAAATCGGCCCGGTGAAGCGCTCGCCGCCGCCGAACGGATGCTGGTCACCGCGCCGAAGGATCCCCAGCTCCTCGCCTTCGCCGGGGTTGCCGCCTACCGCAACGACATGGCGGCCCGCGCCGCCGGATATCTGAAGGACTCACTGGCGATCCGTCCGGACCCGGCCGTGCAGCGTCTGCTCGAACAGGTGGAGCGCGAAGTCAACGCGGACCGCACAGGCGAACCGCTTCACAGCACCCGCTTCCTGTTTCGCTACGATCCGGCCGCGATGCCGCGCGAGACGGCGCGGGCACTGCTTGGCGTTCTGGAACAGGAGTTTTCGCGCATCTCGTTTGAGCTTGGCTGCCAGCCCGCGGAGCGGCTCGCGGTGATCGTGCAGACGAAAGACGCCTACCTGCGCGCTACCGGCGCGGCCGAATGGAGCGGAGGGCAGTTCGATGGCCGCATCCGCGTCGCGCTACTGGAAGTGGACCCAGCCGGACCGAACATGCGCCGCGCACTGGCCCACGAACTCGTCCACGCCTGCGTGGCGGCTACCGGCAATTGGCCCGCCTGGCTGCACGAAGGGCTGGCGCAGAAGCTGAGCGGGGAGACGCTCAGCGAACCGCGCAGGACGGCCATTCGCGCCGCGGCACAACAGGACGGCGTTCCGAAGCTGGCGAATCTTTCGCAAACCTGGTCCCGCATGAGCGCGGGCCACGCGGCGATGGCATACGCCACGTCGCTCTTTGCCGTCGAGCTTTATTATCAGCACTATGCCGCTTACGGCATCCGTAACCTGCTGCGAAATCCGGACCAGCTCGCTCGCGTCATGACGGAGCTCGATAGCCGGCTGCGCGAATAAATTTGTCACGATCGGCGCGCGTTCCTCGCTAATACGGGCAAGGGCCCGGCCAGAGGCGCCCAAATATAGGGTGTCTCCCTTGGCGGCCGGGCCCGCAAGAGAACTAGAAGCGGGCTATCTCCCCGCACGTCCCGTTAACTGCCCGCAGATAGTCCGCGGGCGCCAATAGCAACTGCACCCCGCGCTGCCCCGCCGACACGGAAATCACGTCCCATAGCTCTACGGTGAAATCCACGAAGACGGGAAACTCCTTTTTCGCGCCCAACACTGTTACGCCGCCGCGAATATACCCCGTTAAAGGCGTCACCTCTTTCAGCGGAACCATCTCTACCTTCCGGTCCGCCGTCATCCTGGCAATCGCCTTGAAATCCAGCTCCGCATTCCCGGGAATCACCACGAACGCGCACCCATTCCGGTCTCCGCGCACCAACAGCGTTTTAAAAACCTGTTCCGGAGGCAGCCCCACCTTCCCGGCTACCGTCACCGCGTCCAAATGCTCTTCGTCGACTTCGTACTCACGCACCTGGAAGGGGATTTGCATCCCCTCCAGGATTCGCATTGCATTGGTCTTCGTCAGGGCCAAGTTTCGAGTGTAGCGCCCGGCGCTAACGCCTTGCGACGTAGATGAGTTCCGCGGGCGCCGTGATGATTTCGGGGCGGCTGGTGAGCGCGATCTCCTTCACCTTTCGCGACTGCGCGACGCCCAGGACGGTGCCGGCGCGGCCGTCGGTCACCGACGCCAATACATACAGGTCGCCGTGCCGGTGGAACGTGAGCAGTGTCGTGCCTATGGGGCTTGCGCCCGAGCCCGCCGTGACGATCATGACACTCTTGCGGGACGCGACGTCCCGGATCGTGAGTATCGGCGCATGCCCGGTGCGGACGACTTCATACTTCCCGGCGGCCATCGCCACTCCATTCACATCGAATGGGAACCAGATGTTCGCTGAGATCTTCTTTGTGGCATCTTCCGCGGCCAGGCTTATCGTGGCGGCGGCAGTCAGAAACAGCAGTTTGCAGGTCATGGGAATCTCTCCTTGCCCTTAGCAATGGCAACTGCCTCGCCAACTCCGGGGAGAATCGTAAGTAACTAACAACAAAGGCGTTATTGCGCGCCTATCGCGCGGCTGCGAGTGAATCCTCACCGATCGGATAGACTTACCCCACGTTGCCGCTATCCGATCGGATAGTTGGTTATTTGGATGTCTGCGCGCGCAAAAGCGCCGGAGAGGGGTTCGCGCCCCTCTCCGGCGTCGCATCGCAACGTTCGTCCAGTGAGTAAAACGGCCTACCGCGCCGCGATGTACAGCTTTTCGACCGGCTGCAACTTCGCCGACTCAACCTGCTTGCGGGTACGCGGCACATTGAGTCCGCGGCCGGCCGCATGATCGACGACCGAGCGGAAGTAGTACGTCCCGCCGGCCTTCTCGAACACAAGCGCGTTCGTTCCTCCGGGCTTGTCGTCACTCGACATGACCAGCGCCCGCACGGAGCGGCCAGTGTCTTCATTCCGCAAGACCAGGACGCTGGGGACCGATCCACGGCATACTTTGTAAGTTCCGGCGGCCAACGTCACGCCCTGAAAGTCGAATGCAAATGGCACGTTGGCAACCATCCCGGTTTGGAGCGTCTGCGCCGGCAATCCGCACAGCGACGCCATCAGTAGAAGGACCGATTTGCAGTTCATGGCGGTGCCTCCCTGTTAGCGAGCCGCCAGGACGACGACTTCCGGCTTCGCCGCGGAAATGAGCTCTTTGCTCCGCCGCGACTGCGGCACCTCGTGCACCATCCCTGAAGCGCGTTCGGTGACCGACTTCAGAAAGTAGCGGGTGCCGATCACATCGAAGGTGAGCTTGGCCGGCCCATACTTGTCGTAGGCGGCCGGCGTTGCGAGCACCATAATGCGTTTCGACGTTTTGGGGTTGGAGATGGTGATGAGTTTCGGGTTCTCACTGCGGCTGACATGGTAGTTCCCGGCCGGAAGCGACACGCCATTCACTTCGAACGGGAACCAGATGTTGGCCGAAACTTTGTTGGCACTTTGCGCTGTCAGGCTCAATGTAGCAGCTGCGAGGAGGATGGGCAGTTTGTTGTTCATGGAAGTGACTCCTTGCCCCCTCTTCACGCAATGTCCTTACCAAACCTCGCAATCGACGAAATCATTGAAAAATCTCGCACTTTTGGCCCGCGGGGCCGCAGCTCCACGGGCGACACTCACCAACCGGATAGAATTCCCCCGATCGCCCTATCCGTTCAGATAGCCTTCGCAACGCTATGCTATTCTCGGCTTGGCGTGGATGACACTTCCGCCAGTCTGATTTGCGTGGCAGGCCCTCTCGTGGGACGAGCGATTCCCGTCCCGGCGGACGGAGTCGTATTAGGCCGCGATAGCACGTGCAACGTGCCAATACACGACAGCGCGATCTCCCGGCGCCACGCGGCGGTGCTCCCATCGGGTAGCGGAACGCTCCTTCTCCGCGATCTCGATAGCCGCAACGGCACCTTCTTAAACGCCGTCCCCGTGCGCGAGTGCGTACTGACGCCCGGCGATGAGATCTCCCTCGGCAAGTCCGTATTCATATATCAATCCACGGACGCGACCGCCGATAAAGAACCCACCAGCGACCGCACCATCGCCCCCTCCAGCCAGATGCGCTGGCTGAGCCGCTCGGACCGCGAGAAGGAAGAAGCGCGCGGGCGCACGGCACGCGAGTTGGAGGCGCTGCTCGCTATCAGCAAGGCTCTGCAGGGAGAACGTGGCATCGAACCGGTCGCCCGGCGGCTCCTGCTCGCCATGCGCGATTCCATGCCGCTCGAATCCGCCGCGATCCTTCTCTTTTTCGACGGTCTTACCGAACCGCCATGGTCGCTCGCGCTTGAGGGCGATCCTCCGCTGTTTGAAACCGCGCTGCTCGAAGAAGTCATCGGCGCCGAAAGGGCCGCGGCGTGGGACCGGCTCCTGGCGGCACCGATTATCGGCTCTTCGAAGGCGTTCGGCGTGCTCTGGGCGGAAGGCGCGTCCTTCGATGCCGATCATCTCCGTCTGGCGGGCGCGGCCGGAGCGATCGGCGGGCTTGCGCTCGAAGCCGCCCGCCGTTTCGAGGAGGCTGAGCAGGAAAATCGGCGGCTCCGCCAGCAACTCATCGCACGGCACGACATGGTGGGCGACAGCACGCCGATGCAGGCTGTCTACCGCTTCATCGCCCGCGTCGCCGCGCTCCCGTCGACCGTTCTAATCCTTGGCGAAAGCGGCACCGGCAAGGAACTGGTCGCACAAGCCATCCATCGCAACAGCACCCGGGCGGATAAACCCTTCGTCGCTATCAATTGCGCGTCGCTATCGGAAAACCTCCTCGAGAGTGAGCTCTTCGGCCATGAAAAGGGCGCGTTCACCGGCGCCGTGGCGCAGAAGCGCGGCAAGCTCGAGGTCGCCAACGGCGGCACTGTCTTTCTCGACGAGCTTGGCGAGATGCCGATGCCCACACAAGCCAAGGTTCTCCGCGTACTGCAGCAGCGCGAAATGGAGCGGCTCGGCGGCACGCGCACAATCCCGCTCGACATCCGGATCATCGCCGCCACGAATGCCGACCTCTCGCAAGCAGTCAGGGATCGCCGCTTCCGCGAGGATCTTTACTACCGCATCAACGTCGTAAGCATAGAGATGCCTCCGCTTCGCAAACGCCTTGCCGATGTGCCGCTGCTCGCCGCGTACTTCGTCTCCCGGTATGCCCGGCAAATGGGCCGGCGCACGGACGGTGTTTCGCCGGAGGTCAAGGCGCGCCTGCTCCACTACGATTGGCCGGGCAACGTCCGGGAATTGCAGAACGCCATGGAGCGCGCCGTCGTGATGGGCGTGTCGGAACACGTGCTGCCCGAGGACCTTCCCGAAGCTCTGCTCGAGCGCACAACGCCCGGCGCCCCGCATTCGGGGTATCACGAAGCGTTGCAGGAAAAGAAGAAACAGTTGATTCTCGAGGCGCTTGCCGCCGCCGATGGCAGTGTCACCGCGGCCGCCGCCAGCCTCGGACTCCATCCCAACTACTTACACCGCCTGATGAGTAACCTGGAGTTACGATGATACAGCCGCTATTGGTGTTGTTCTTATTCGCCCAAGCCCCGTATGATTACCAGCGCCAAGGCGAGAACGCCTTCCGCGAGGGCAGGTTCGCCGAATCCGTCGCCGCGTTCGACAAGGTCATCGCGCTACTCCCCGAACAGGCCCCGCAGCATTGGCAGCGCGGCATCTCGCTCTATTATGCCGGCCGTTTCGCCGACTGCAAAGCGCAATTCGAGCTTCACCGCACCGTCAACCCGGAGGACTTCGAAAACGCCGCCTGGCACATGCTCTGCGCGGTGCGTGTGGATGGGTTTAAGGAAGCGCAGAAGAAGCTGATCCCGATTCGCGAAGACGGGCGTGTGCCGATGCGCGAGCTCCACGCGTTGTGGAAGGGGGACGGCACGATCGACCGTGTGCTGAAGGCGGCGGGTAACTCGAAGAGCGCGGTATTCTACGCCAATCTCTATTTAGCGCTGTTCGAGGAGGCGCGCGGTAATCGGGAGGCCGTCATACCCTACGCCAAGCGCGCCAACGACCTCGCGCCCTCCGATTACATGGGCGATGTGGCCCGCGTCCACTTCCAGACGCTGAAAGCTCCCGCCAGGCGCTAAACAGCCCGCATCATTTTGGCGCGGACATCCTGGGCTCGGTTGTAGCGATTCTGCCGCCAGGCGCGAGCTGGTCCGGAGCGGGCGATAATCACAGGCTCTGGCATTGCCAGGTACGCCACAATTTGTGGCTTGACAGGAACGCTCCGAGGATTAACATGTAGGAGGCAAAGAGTCCCGGCTTGGTGGCAAATTTAGCGGCTTAGAAGGCAGTGGCAGCAACCGGAGGGTGCCCTCCTTCGCTACATATCACCTAAAAAGACCCGAACAGAAAGAAGCTTCCGTATGTCTACGTCTAGACTTAAGCTTGTGTTGGTCATTGCAGTAGCCGCGATGGGCGCGGCGTTATGGCTCGGGACAGCCGGTGTCCAAGCGGCAGGTTCCGACCACGTGTCGTGGGACATCATTAACCTCAGCTTTGGCCCTCCCGTCGTCTTTAGCGCAGGCGGGTCCGCCTTCGCGACGGCCGCGAATCCGAATACTCTGAGGATCAAGCTCACCGGTGCCGGTACCTTCGTAGCTCCGGCGAGCGGCGGCCATTCCAATGCGGCAACCGGCGGTGGGACCTGGGAAACCTTCAATGGCGCAATATCGACAGGATCGGGGAGTTATTGGGTAACCGGGCTAACCACCTGGCAATTTGCGAATTTCCAGGCCGCCGGGATTATTGATTCTATTGGACCAGTCGGGACCGCTGCCAATGGCAGTGCCATTCTTCGCATCCACTATTCCGACGGAAGCGAGGGTGTATTGGGCATCGGATGCCATGGGCCTGGCGCCCCGGCCGGGATCGTCGAGGGTGTGATAGCGACGAAGGATGTCGTAACCTACTGGAACGCAAATCCTCCTCTTCCAGGTGTCAATTTGAACCGTACCGTGTTCCACATATTGAAATAGCCGACTGGCATTTGGTGCTGCCCGAAGCGGTGCGCGGCAACCGGGAAGCCGTCATGCCCCACGCCAAGGACGCCAACAATCTCGCCCCCGCTGACTTCCATGAGCGAAGTGGCGCGCGTTCACTTCCAGACGCTGCAGGTTTCCCCGCCAGGCGCTAGCGCCCCTCCGTCTCCCGCGCTTCAATCAACCGCACCTTCACCGTCGCCGACTCGCCCTCGCCCACCTTCACCGCCGCAGTCCGCGCCTTAAACTGCTCCCACAACCCTGGATCATTGAGCGCATCCGACTCCACATCCTCAAATGCAGCGATGCGGTAACTGCCCGGCCGCAGGGAATCCAGGGTAAACACAGGCGAATCCGACGGTACTCGCACTTTCTTCGTGCTCCATGCTTCAATCGTCAAGGGTTCCCCATCCGGCACCGCCCACACCGCTACGCGCGGCGCATCGGGCGACGTGCCCTCCACCGTCCCGGTAATCGTCGCCGGCTTATTGCTCAACACAATCTCCAGCGGCCCCGTCACAACGGAGAAGTCCACGTCCAACCCCGGCAGCGGCTGCCCCGCCGCATACACCGCCTTCACGATCACACCCGCTGAAGCCTTCACGGAAATCGTCTGCCGCTCGCGCGACACCGCCGGGAACGAGAACCCGCCATTGTCATCGGTCTTCGCCGTTGCGGGCGGCCCGAATTCCCGCACCGTGCCCGACGGCTGCAGTGTAATGTCCACCTTCCCGAACGCAAACGGAGGCTCCCCATCCGCTCGCACGCGCCCATCGACTTTCGGCGGAGTCGCGGCCGTTACCGACACGCCCAACATATCCTGCTGCCCCACGACAATCGTCTGCCGCCCCATGGTCTTCGGCCCGCCCCGGTCCATCGAGGTCACCGTCAAAGCATATTCGCCCGGCCGCACATTCTGAAACTCAAACGACCCATCCTGGCGCACCGGCGAGTCATTGCCCGCCATGAACCCGCCGCGAAAACCCGCCATATCGCCCGTCACCCGCAGCGAAATCCGCGCGCCCCGGTTGCCAGCCGGCAAGTCTCCCGCAACCCGTCCAGCCACGCGCACCACCGTTGACCGCTGCAACCGGATCTCCGCCCCGGTCCGTTCTTCGCCCGCATTCACGCGGACTGGTGTCGCCGAAGCGGCATCGGTGGTGCCGGGGAAATAAGTCGGCGCCTCCGCCATAGCGGTTTTGCCAGGCACCCGATCTACTAGTATTTGCGCGCGATCCTGCATCCGGCTGGCCACAATCCGGTAGTTACCCGGCGGCAGCTTTGTCAGGCGGAATTCACCCAAATCGTTTGTATTCGCCGAGGCACTAGCCCCGCGCCCGCCCGTCTTCCGTAGCGGGACGGCCTGCACCATTGCCCGCTCCACCGGCTCGCCCGCTTCGTCGATCACGCGTCCCGCAATCACGCCCTGCCGCGGCAGCGAGATATCAATCCCGCTCTTCGCCGCTCCATCGGCAACCTCCACCGGGTCGCCATAACCGCCGCTAGTCCGCCCGCGGTAACTGCCGCGCAAATAGCCGGTCTTCTCCGCCGTGATCCAATACTTTCCCTTCGGCAGATCTTTCACGACATAGGATCCATCGTCCCCGGACATCGCCTTCGCCGTCCGCGCCTGCCGTGTCTCGCCCTCCACCGTCACCACGGCGCGCTTGACCGGTGTGCCGGACGCCGGGTCTAAGATCTTTCCCGCAATCGACGCGGTTCCGGTCACCGGCGCCGCGGCCTGGGCTTGGGCGCCCGCGCGTCCTCCCTGCTGTTGCTGCTGCTGCGCGAACAAGCTCGCGGCAAATACGAAACAAAGGCTATTTTTCATCCAGATCGCTCTCAAGCATTAGACGTGGTTTCCCACGAACCGTTCCGCTCTCCTCCACCTTCACCGCCACCGCTTTCGACTTCAGCTTTTCCCAACTCGCCGGGTCGCTCAATGCCTCTATGAGCCAAAACGGGCCAGCCGCAAGCCAGTAATTTCCCGGTGGTACGTCTTCGATTTTAAAGGTGTTGTCCCGCCGGTCGATCGGTCCCGTCTTGTAAAGATTTGTCAAAGGCGGCAAGTTGCTGCCGGGATCGGGCATCAGTAGCGGGATGCCTGGGGGCGAATCGTCGCCGGCGCCTTCCACGTTCCCCTCCACTGTACCGGCCTTGTTGCTGTACACCAGCTCGATCTGGGCGTCGCCGATCGCTGCCATGTCCAGTTCCAAACCCGGCTGCCGCTGGCCGCCGATGGCGATCGACTTCAGATACCATCCCTTCGGCGCGTTACTCCGCACCATCAACTTCATCCTCTGCACGTTCTCAATCGCAAACGTCCCGTCCGCCTTCACGGCCGCGCCTGCGCCTCCGGGTATCATAGGTTCGCTCGACTGCAAATTGACGAACATCTGCTGTGCCGGAAGCTTTGCATCTCCCTCACTGATGGCTTTTCCCGTCAGCCGGACGGCCGGAAGGACCTGCAGCATGACATCCTCCAGGTCCTGCTGCCCCACTCGCACGCGCATGTTCCCCATCGCGTTGGGCTCGCCGGTCTTATTGGAATGCCCCGATAGCAGATACTCGCCCGGCGGAATGTTCCGCAGCACGAACTTCCGGTCCGGTCCGGTGACCGCGTTGAAATTTAGCACGCTTCCGTACGGGCGCACCACCCCACGCATCGGTCCGGTCAGCGATTGCAGCGTCACGAACACCGGCGCGTCGACATGTCCGCCGGTCACTGTTCCGGTAACCCGCACGGCCACTGCCCTCTGCATGCGAATCTCAACGCCGGTACGCTCATCGCCGCTCGCCAACGCGATCACAGCGGCCGTTGCTTCCGTCGTCGCGGAAGGAAAGTAGGTGGGCACCTCGGTTAATGGCGGCTGCCCCACTACCTGCGCGTTGTTCTGCGTCGCATTGCGCGACACCCTGTTGGCCTGGATGCGGTAACTGCCTGGCGCCAGGCGAGCCAGCCGGAACTCGCCGCGGTCATCGGTCCCTGTTTGCAACGGCGGCCGCATCTGCTCTCCGCGACCCTGCCGCAATGGGATTGCCTGGACGGACACGTATTCCAACGGTTCCCCATCGGCATCCGTCACCCGCCCGGTGATCACGGCGTGGCGTGCCATCGTCAGCTCAGGCGCCGCAATCTCGTTGCCCGGCTTTACCTCCGCGCGGATCTGCTTCGCGGGAGCCGCGTTCAGATAACCGATCTTCTCTGCGCGCAGGTTGTACCGCCCCGCCGGCAGGCCCGGCAGGCGGTAGTTGCCCGAATCATCGGTATCGGCCGAATAGGTTGCGGGGGGCGTGAACTGCGTGGATCGGATCTGGGTGGGACCTTCCAATACGGCGTATACGCTCGCCTTCCGTATTCCCTGTTTAGTGGTGGCATCTAGTACTTTTCCTGTTAAGGTTCCGGTTGCCGGAGCTTCCTGCGCTGCGATCGTCCCGAAACCAATGGCGACGAATAGGAGAAAACGTTCCATTCCCTTGCTAGAATAGTAGGTTCCGATCCCCGCTAGGAGTAACAATTGGCCGACGAACAAAATCCAAACCAGCCCCCTGTCCCGCCTTCGGGCGGGGGCGGTCAGATGAATCTGAACGACGCGAACCGTAACCACATCCCCGTCAATATCGAAGACGAGATGAAAAAGTCCTATCTGGACTATGCAATGTCGGTCATTATCGGCCGCGCGTTGCCGGATGTGCGCGATGGCTTGAAGCCCGTTCACCGGCGCATCTTGTTTGGAATGAGCGAGTTGGGTCTGAACTATAACCGCCCTACGCGTAAATCGGCGAAGATCGTTGGCGAAGTCATGGGTAAGTTCCACCCCCATGGCGACTCGGCTATCTATGACGCTTTGGTCCGCATGGCGCAGCCCTTCTCGATGCGTTACCCGCTTGTCGACGGGCAGGGTAATTTCGGTTCCGTCGACGGCGATCCACCCGCCGCCATGCGTTACACCGAGGCGCGCCTCACCAAGATCGCCGCGTCGTTACTGGAAGATATCGACAAAGAAACCGTCGATTTCCGCAGCAATTACGACGATAGCGAACAGGAACCGGAAGTCCTGCCGGCGCGCGTCCCCAACCTCCTCATCAACGGCTCGTCCGGTATCGCCGTCGGCATGGCGACCAACATCCCGCCGCATAACATCCGGGAAATCGTCGAAGCCACCATCCTCCTCATCAATAACCCCAATGCCTCCCTGAAAGAGGTGATGGATATCGTTCCCGGACCGGATTTCCCCACCGGCGGCTTCATCCTCGGCCGCCAGGGTATCTTCGACGCCTACACCCGGGGCCGCGGCAGCATCAAGCTGCAGGCCAAGACCGCCATCGAAAAGCTCGGCCGCGACCGCGAGGCCATCATCGTCACCGAGCTTCCCTATCAGGTCAACAAAGCCCGCATGATCGAAAACATCGCGGGTCTCGTCAACGAAAAAAAGATCGAAGGAATCTCCGAAATCCGGGACGAGTCCGACCGTGACGGCATGAGGATCGTCTTCGAGCTGAAACGCGGTGAGCAGTCCGATGTTATCCTCAACAATCTGTATAAGCAGACGCAGATGCGCTCCAGCTTCGGCGTCATCATGCTTTCGATCGTCAACGGCCAGCCGCGCGAGCTCGGCATTATCGACTGCATTAAACGCTTTATCGAGCACCGCGTCGAAGTCGTCCGCAGGCGCACCGACTACTTACTGCGCAAAGCCCGCGACCGCGAACACATCCTGCTCGGCTTCAAGAAGGCGCTCGAAAACCTCGATGAAGTGATCGCCATGATCCGCGCGTCCAAGACGCCGCGCGAGGCCAAGGACCGCTTGATCGCCGCGTTCGAATTCTCCGAGCGCCAGTCGCAAGCCATCATCGAGCTGCAGCTCCAGCGCCTCACCAACATGGAGCAGCAGAAGATCCTCGATGAACTCGCCGAGATTCAGCGCATGATCGCCGAGTACCTCGAAATCCTCGGTTCGGAGAAGGTGCTGAAGGCCCTCATCGTGAAGGAGCTGCGCGAGGTTCTGAAGGACTTCGGCGACGCCCGCCGCAGCATCATCATTGAGGACACCGGCGACATCGACCTCGAAGACCTCATTCAGGAAGAGGACGTGGCCATCACCGTCACCCGCGGCGGTTACCTCAAGCGCACCGCGGTCGATACCTACCGCCGCCAGACGCGCGGAGGCAAGGGCCGCATCGGCATGACCACACGCTCGGAAGACGTAGTCGAGCATCTCATCGTCGCCAGCACGCATGCCTACCTGCTGATCTTCACGACGAAGGGCCGGGTCTACTGGCTGAAGAACTACGCCATCCCGGATGCGGGAACGGTCTCGAAAGGCAAGCACATCGCCGGTCTGATCGCTCTCCAGCAAGACGAAGGCGTGCAGGGTTTCCTCCCTGTGCGCGAGTTCGTCGAAGGGCAGTATGTCGTCATGGTCACGCGCCAGGGCGTCATCAAGCGCTGCTCGCTAAGCGAGTTCGACAACCCGCTGTCGCGCGGCATCATCGCGCTGTCGCTCGACGACAAGGATGAGCTGATCAAGGCGATCCTCTCCGACGGCAGCAGCTTCGTCTTCCTCGCCACGCGCGACGGCATGGCGATCAAGTTTGAGGAGGGCGAAGTCCGCGCCATGGGCCGGCCCGCGCGTGGCGTAAAGGCGATGGACCTCGGCAAAGACGACGTGATCATCGGCGCCGAAATCGTTAAGCCCGACGACCTCATCCTCTCGATCTCCGAGCACGGCTACGGCAAGCGCACGCCGATCGATATGTACCGGCTCACGCACCGCGGCGGCAAAGGCGTCATCAACATGAACACCTCGAAAAAGGTGGGCAATGTGGTGAGCATCATGCGCGTCAAGGAGGATACGGACCTGATGATCATCTCCGCCGAGGGCAAGATCATCCGGATCGAATCGGGCGCTATTCGCCAGGTCGGCCGCAACTCAATGGGCGTGCGCCTGGTGAAGATGGAGGAAGGCGATCATGTCGCAGCCGCCAGCGTGGTGCCCAGTTCCGACGACGTAGCCAACGGCAACGGCGAAGAACCCGAACTCCCCCTCCAATAGGGGGACAGTAACCACAATTCCCTATTTCTTCGGTGAGAGGATTCCGCTTCGGCGCGCACTATCTGTATAGATGCCCCGAATCGCCCGAATCGTCGTCCCCGGAATCCCTCACCACATCACGCAGCGCGGTAACAACCGTCGCCAGGTCTTCTTCACCGACCGCGACTACTCCCTCTACTTCCGCCTCCTCCGCGAATACGCACAGCGCTTCGAGCTCTCCATCTGGGGCTACTGCCTGATGCCCAACCACATCCACCTCATCGCCGTTCCGCACCTGCCCGACTCCCTCTCCCGCACCCTCGGCCGGACCCACGCCGACTTCGCCCGCATTGCAAACATCCAAAACGACACTACAGGCCACTTCTGGCAAGCCCGCTACTACTCCTGCCCGATGGACGACAGCCACACCTGGTCCGCCCTCGCCTACGTCGAACGCAACCCCATCCGCGCGGGCCTGACCACCACAGCCGCCTCCTATATCTGGTCGAGCGCCAAGGCCCACCTAGGTGCAATACTGTTCACTTAACGATCCTTATCCGCTTCGAGATTTCGAGGCGGCGCGTCGGCTGGCGCTTGCGTGGCCGCAGGTTGTAGTTGCTCATCTTCCGCTTCACGCCTCGGAAGTTGATCCGGTTTCTGCTGGAGACGAC
>JACPNQ010000047.1 GCA_016185425.1 Acidobacteriota bacterium
ATCCGCGTGAATTCGCCGCCTTCAGAAGTAGGCGGCGGCTCAGCGGCGGCGGCCGGTTTCGGTGGTTCCGCAGCCTTCGGTGGCTCAGGTGCCTTCGGCACTTCCGGCTCCGGCTTCGGCAGCGATTGCGCATTGAACATCCGCGTGAATTCACCGCCTTCGGAGGCGGGGGGCGGCGCAGCAGCGGCGGCCGGTTTCGGTGGTTCCGCAGCCTTCGGTGGCTCAGGTGCCTTCGGCACTTCCGGCTCCGGCTTCGGCAGCGACTGGGCATTGAACATCCGCGTGAATTCGCCGCCTTCCGAAGCGGGCGGCGGCGCAGCGGCGGCGGCCGGTTTCGGTGGTTCCGCAGCCTTCGGTGGCTCAGGTGCCTTCGGCGCTTCCGGCTCCGGCTTCGGCAGCGATTGCGCATTGAACATCCGCGTGAATTCGCCGCCTTCAGAAGCGGGCGGCGGCGCAACGGCGGCTTCGGCGGCCCTCGGTGCGGGCAATTCTTCTGTCGGCACTTCGGTTGGTGGGGCTGCGGGTTCCGGAGCTTTCGGAGCGGCAGCTAACGGCGACGCCTGGAACAGCCGCGTAAATTCGCCTGGCTCGCGCCCTTTCCCCGGAGCCGGCGCCGCCGGCGCGCTCGACGTCGATAATCCGCCCTTGCCGCGCTCGGGCACGTGGAACAACCTCAAGAAATCTTCGTCAGCGCCTTTCTTCGTCGCCTGCTGCGGATCGGCCGGCGGCGGTCCACCTGCCTTTGGCGGTGGCGTTGTCATTGCACGGAACGGCGGCAAGGTCTCGCCATGCTCCGGCATCGGCACGCGGAACGGAGGCAGCGTTGCGCCTTTGTTCGGGTCGAACGCCTCGAACGGCGGCAGCGTCGTTCCCTTCTCCATGTCGGCCATGTAGACTTCGGGAGCCTTGAACGGCGGAAGCGTCGCGCCTTTGCCCGGATCATAGGCCTGGAATGCGGGCAGCGTCGCACCCTTCCGCGGGTCGAATGCCTGGAAAGGCGGCAGCGTCGTCCCTTTTCCCAGATCGCCGAACGGCGGAGGCGCCGGGGCTAAATCGGGAATTCCCGCAAGCCACTCCCGCAAACCGCGCCGATCGGGCAAAAGGTGCGAAACCACATATGGTGTTCCGTGATGGTCGCCGCTCTCCAGGACGAACTGACGGTATTCGTGCGACAACCCGTGTATCTTATTCAGGATCGCGGTGTTTTCCGGAGTTCTTCCCGTTACAAACAGGTGGGCCTCTACGGCTTGTCCCGTGGCCCGATCCCGCGCAACGACGGTCCGTATCCCGTCATTTCGCACCTCTGCCAGAATCTCGTATTTTTCGTCGAAGCTCATAGACTGCCTACCCGTTCCGTGCAAGTAGATTATCATGGCGGCGCTGAACTGCCGCAACTCGCAAAAGCACTAAAGCGTAACGCGGAATCCCGTGGGAAATTCCGTCACCACCCTACCAATTTCCTACGGTAGCAAGTTGGGAGGGCTGTGGTAGAGTAAATCGTGCCAAGGAGCGGAAAAGGGCGGGACTTTGTTCGCCGAATCCGCGTTAGGATCTAAGCGCATGAAACAGCTCTCGCGCGTTGTGTGGTCGGAGGGGATGTACCTCGGGCCCCATCACTTTCAGGTACAGGGCCGGTATTTCGAGGACTCCATCCGGTTCGCGACCTCGTCTCTATGGTTCGAGCCATGGGGACTGGTAGGCTGCGAGCTCGATTCCGAAGCCCTGATAAACGGGACACTCTCCGTGCTGCACGCGCGCGGCATCTTCCCCGACGGTCTGCCCTTCCATATGCCGCAGCACGATCCGCTGCCGCCGACACGCAACATCGCCGATGAATTCCCGATGACGCGGGACCGCGTCACCGTTTATCTCACGATTCCCGCCCGTCGCGAAAATGGCCTCAATTGCATTCCTTCCGAGGAGGCCGCCTCGAACCCGGTCCGCTTCGTCGCCGAGAACCAGCTTCTTTTCGACGAAACCACGGGCCGCGACGAAAAGGCCGTGCGCCTCGGCCGCAAAAACATCCGCCTCGCGCTCGATCTCGAAACGCCGGACCCCGCCGTCAGTGTCGCCATCGGCCGCGTGATGCGCGACGGCTCCGGCAATTTTGTCTTCGATCCTTCGTTTGTTCCGCCTTGCGTCCAGGTGGCAGCCAGTGAGCACGTACTCACCATCCTGCAACGCCTCGTCGATATCCTCGACGACAAAAGCCGCGCCCTCGGCCGGGGAAAGAGCGGCAGCGCCAGCCTCTGGTCCGAATATTCGACATCGGAAATCGCCACGTTCTGGATGCTCCACAGCATCAACTCCGCTCTGGCGCCGCTGCGGCACATTCTGAAGGTCAAGCGCGGTCATCCCGAAGAGCTCTACAGCGAGCTGTCGCGACTTGCCGGCGCCCTCTGCACGTTCTCGGTCGATCACCATCCGAGCAAAATTCCGCTCTATAAGCATCGTGAGCTGGACAAGACGTTCGACGATCTCGACGCGCTCATCCGATTGCTGCTGGAGACGATGGTTCCCACGCAGTTCATCCAGGTCCCATTTGAAAAAACGGCCGAATACTTCTACCGCGGCATGATTACCGATCAGCGCGTTCTGAATCCGTCACGATGGATCCTCAGTGTCCGCTCAACAGCTATGGAACAGGATGTCATCCGCAAAACACCGCAACTGGTTAAGTTCTGCTCCACGGCGTTCGTGCCGAAGCTTGTCGAACGCGCCCTGCCCGGCCTGCCGCTGAATCACTTGCCGATCCCTCCCGCCGCCATCCGCTCGCGTGTCGATGCCCAATACTTTACCGTTACCTGCAAAGGCCCTTGCTGGGAGAGCATCTCCCAATCCCGGCAAGTTGGTCTATACATCCCTGGCGACCTTCCGGACCCCAAACCGGAACTGTACGTCATCCTGGAATCCTGATTTCGCATCCTAATTCGAGGAGAGCATGCAACCTTACGCTGCTAACACCGCCCCCGCCGCCTTTGGCTCCGAGCGGCGCGCCGAGAATCTCGCCTGGTGTTTCCAGGAGGTCTTCACCGTCGTTGAGCGCATGCGCTCCAACAGGCAGCCCGTCACCGACGCTAATGTCTTTCGCCACCAGGTTCGCGAGGCCATCAAAATGGCCGACCAGGAGTCGAAGAAGCGCGGCTACGACGGCGAAGAGATCAAGCTCGCGATCTTCGCGGTGATTGCGTTCCTGGACGAGTCGATCCTCAACCTCCGCCTGCCCGTGTTCGCCGACTGGCCGCGACAACCGATGCAGGAAGAGTATTTTGGCCACCATGTCGCCGGCGAGATCTTCTTCCAGCACCTGCAGAAGCTGCTCACCATGAACGACTCCCAGTCGCTGGCCGATCTTCTCGAAGTCTTCCAGCTCTGCCTCCTGCTTGGCTTCATGGGCCGCTACAGCCTGGGCAGCCGCGGCGATCTGCAGCCGATCCTGCAGGCAACCGCCGACAAGATCCACCGCATTCGCCGCACGAATGTCGCCATATCGCCATGCGGCATGTTGCCGCCCGCCGGCGCCACATCACCCACCGGCAATGACCCTTGGGTGAAGCGCGTGGCCATCATCGCCATCGCCTGCCTGCTGCTCACCGCCGGTCTGTTCGGGACTTATTACTATATGCTTTCCAACGGCATCAGCAGCCTTGCCTCGCTGGCCCGCGGCCGATAAGGAGCCTCCACCATGTCTCCCATACTTCTCGTAATCATTTGCCTGCTTATCTGGATCGGTATTGCAGTGGGTCTCGGTTTCTTGATCGGGCTCTCCGGCTCAATGCTCTATATCTTCATCGGAATACTGAGCATCGTCGGCATTATCGGCGCCGGAGTCTATCTCTGGCTCCGCTCCAAGCAGCCGGCTAAGCCCGGCGCCAACAGCGGCGACCCGGAAATCGACGCTCTGTGCAAGGATGTCGACAACAAACTCGCGCTCGCCAAAATCGTGCAGGGCGCCAAGATCAGCAACCTGCCGCTCGTCTTCGTCGTCGGCGAAAACGGCAGCGTGAAGACAACCACGGTACTCCACAGCGGCCTTGAGCCCGAACTGGTCACAGGGCAGGTTTATCAGGATACGAACGTCGTTCCCACTCGCCTTGCGAATGTCTTCCTCGCCCGGCAAACGCTGTTTATGGATACCGCCGGCGGCTTCATGAACGACGGAAACCGCTGGCAGAAACTGGTCCGGCGCCTTGCGCCCGGGCAATTGAAGAGCGTCGTCGGTGCAAAGGCCCAGGCGCCGCGCGCCGCCATCGTTACGTTCGATGGCGAAACGTTCTTCCGCCAGGGCGGTAACGAAGCGGCCACCGTCGCCGCGCGCAAGCTCAACGAACGGCTGGTCGAAATCTCCGCGCAGCTCGGCATCCGCGTCCCCGTCTATGTGCTCTTCACGCGCATGGACCGCATGCAGTTCTTCCTCGACTTCGCCCGCAACATCGGCAATGAGGAGGCCCTGCAGATCTTCGGCGTCACGCTGCCCATCCTGCCCGCCGACGCCGGCGGCATCTATTCCGAAGAGGAAACCCGCCGCCTCACCGACCAGTACAGCCTGCTGACCCACTCCCTCTGCGACAAACGCCTCATCTACCTTCCGCGCGAAAACGATCCCACCAAGCTCCCTGGAGCCTACGAATTCGCCCGCGAGTTCACTAAGCTCCGCCGTCCGCTTGTGCAGTTCCTGGTCGATCTCTGCAAACCCAGCCAGCTCCGCACCTCCCCGTTTCTTCGCGGTTTCTACTTCTCCGGTGTTCGCCCCATCGTGGTCGACGATTCCGCCGGTCTACAGGCGGCGCGCCAACAGCACGCCCCGGCCATCGATCCGGCGGCCGCCGGCGCAACGAAAATCTTCAAGCTCGGGCCCGGCGGTACCATGGGCGCCAGCAATCCGTCCATGACGCCGCAGGTCGGGGCCACGCGCAAAGTGCCGCAGTGGACCTTCCTCGGCCGTCTCTTCAACGACGTCATCCTTGCCGACCACGAAGCGCAGACCGCTTCCAGCGCCAGCACCAAGACCTCCACCGCGCAGCGCATCCTCCTTGGTATCGCCGCCGCGTTGTCGTTGCTCGCCCTCGCAGGTTTCACGGTCAGCTTCTTCGGTAACCGCACACTGGAGAACGACGCGCTCGAAGCCGCTCGCGGGATCGCCAGCGTCAACATCACCGACCCCAACGCGCTTCCCGACAAAGCCTCCCTCGAAAAGCTCGAGACCCTTCGACAGACTCTCGAAACCCTCGACGGCTACAAGACCGCGGGCGCCCCGTACAAGCTCCGCATGGGCCTCTATTCCGGCAATGAAATGTATCCGCACGTCAAGGAAATCTGGTGCCAGAAGTTCAACCAGACTCTCCTCGGCCCAACCCACGGCGGCCTGCAACGGATGTTGAAGATGCTCCCCAATTCGCCGCAGCCTACCGACGACTACGGCACCTATTTCAGCGCCCTCCGCACCTACCTCACGCTTACCATCTATCCGGACAAAGCGACTAAAGACCTTACGTCGGCGGCATTGTTCAACTCCTGGTCCGCCGGACGCGACGTGGGCGACCGCGCACAGCTCGCCCGCGCCCAATTCGATTTCTATTCCGAATACCTCCGCAACTCCGGGGGCTGCCCGCTACCGTTTGACGCGGAGGCCGGTACCCGTGGCCGCCGCTTCCTCGCGCAGTTCTCCGGCGTCGACAGCATCTATCAGTCGATGCTCGCCTCCGCCAACAAGGCCAACAAGCCCGTGAACTACAACCGCGATATCAAGGGGTCGGAGACCATCATCGTCAACAACAAGGATGTTGCCGGCGCCTTCACAAAGGAAGGTTTCGGCACGATGTCCGGATACATCAAAAATCCGGATCCGTTCTTCGGCGGCGATAAATGGGTGCTCTGCGGCGAAACCTCCAACGCAAAGGACACCGCCCGCACGAGCTGCGATTCCGGCGCCGGCTCCATCGATCGCTCCAGCCTCGCCAAAAACCTCACAGACCGATACACCATCGACTACATCCGCGCCTGGCGCGGCTACCTCCGCAACTCCACCTTCGTGAAGTATGCCGACCTTGATGACGCCGTCAAGAAACTTGATCAGATCGTATCCAACGACACGCCGCTTATGGCCCTATTCTGGCTGGCTACGCGCAATCTCGCGGTAGATAACGAGAAGATCCGAAACTCCTTCCAGCCGATCATGGAAGTGGTCCCGCCTCCGGCCACGGTCCAGAAGTATATCTACGCCGAAAAGAACGGCGTGTATGTCGACTCGCTCGCCAAACTGCAAAAGGCTCTCGCGGACGCGGTGCCGAACCTGAAAACCGATCCGAACGCCGCGAACAAACCAATCGATGCCGCCGGCGATTCGCGTATGCAGGTCAAAGCCGTCGCGCGAGCCTTCAATCCCGACCCCGAAGGCCAGGTGGACCAGATGTCGTTCCGTATCCTTGAGGACCCCATCGTGCAGGTCGACCGATTCCTGCGCGGTATGGGCAAGGATGAGCTCAACGCCAAAGGCGCTGGTTTCTGCAACCAGAAATTCGCGGGCCTGCGCGGTAAGTTCCCATTCAATCCAGCCGCCAAAGCCGACGCAACGCTGGATGACGTCTCGCGCGTCTTCCGCCCCGCCGACGGCTCCATATGGGCGTTCCTCGAAAACGACTTGAAAAAGTACATGAAGAAGGAAGGCGGCAAATGGACCGGGGTCAATGCGGACAACATCCAGATCAACCCCGCTTTTGTCGGCTTCATCAACCAGGCGCAGAAGTTCTCCGATATGGTCTTCCCCGCCGGCAGCCAGCAGCCAAAAATGGCCTACACATTAACGCCGTTGAAATCCGATGTAGTCACCGGCAGTACACTAACCATCGATGGCCAGACGCAAGTCTTCGCGGCTTCTGGTGGCGGCAAACAGTTCTTCTGGCCCGGCAGCGGCCAGCAGGGCGTAAAGGGCGGCGTGAAACTCGTCGGCGGCACCGTGTTCGATGTGGAAGCGCAACCCGGCCTTTGGGGAATCTATCGCTTTATCTACGCTGCCGACCGCGTCACTCCGACGTCTGGCGGCCAGAGTATCGAGTGGATCGTCCGGCAAGGGAAAGCCGCCAAACCCATGATCATCGGCGACAAAGAGGCGAGTTACAAATTTGAAGTCAACATCCCCGTCTTCTCAAGGGAGTTCAATCAGTCTCTTCAGTGTGTCCCCCTGGTTGCGAAGTAGTTCCATCGGCGAAATGCGTGGTGCGATGATACTATGAGACTTCGGACTTCCTGATGCAGCTCCCTGCGCGGATTGGCAAATACGAATTGCAGGAATTCCTCGGCGGCGGCATGTCCCATGTCTATCGCTCGCAGGATACGGTGCTCGGGCGCACTGTTGCTGTGAAGATTCTCACGGAACAGGGCTGCTCCGATGCGGAAGCGAAGGCACGATTCCTGCAGGAGGCCCGGGTCGCCTCCAGTATCGTTCATGAAAACATCATGAACGTCTTCGATTTCGGCGAAGAAGGTGGTAAGCCCTACATCGTCATGGAGTTCCTGCGCGGCGAGAATCTGCGCGACGCCATCCGGAACGGCCGTGCCGGCGACGTCCGCAATCGCCTCCGCCTGGCTGTCCAGATCGCCAAAGCGCTCGATTACATCCACCAGAAGAAGATCATCCACCGCGATATCAAACCGGAAAATCTCCAGGTCGATTCCACGGGCAAGATCAAGCTGATGGATTTCGGCATCGCCAAGACCGAAGGCATGCAGTTGACGCGCGCCGGCTTTACGCTCGGTACGCCATACTACATGGCGCCCGAGCAGGTGCTCGGCCAACAGGTGACGCACCTCGTCGACATCTACTCCTTCGGCATCCTGCTCTTTGAAATGCTCTGCGGCGCCAAACCGATTATGGGCGACACCATCGAGAAGATCTTCAACAAGATTCTCTACGAGCCGCTCGACATGGCCCCCCTGCAAGCCGCCGGTGTCGACCCGGAAGTGCTCCGCATCGTCGGCAAGTGCACCGCCAAGCAGCCGCAGGACCGCTATCAAAAACTCTTCGATACCGCCGTCGATATCGAGCGTTTCCTTGGCATCCAGAGCGCTGCCCGCATGGTCACCACCAGCATGCCCACTATGGCCACATTGCAGCAGCAGGGCCACGGCGGCTCCTCAGCACCCACGACGTCCCAGACGTCGGCCAATAGACCACAGACGGGCTATACGCAAAGCCAGCCGCCCATCACACAATCCCGTCCCACGGCTGGAGCTTCCGTCAACCCCACCGGCTGGAATCCCACGCAGCAAACCGGTAACCGTCCTACCATCAGCGGAACGCAACAGGTCCCCGACGGCCTCCCCGGCTTCGTGAAAATCCTCCCTGGCCCAATGCAAAACCAGACCGGTGTAATGATTCTTGTCGCGCTCGTCGTCCTGCTCTTCATGGCTGGTGTTTATTTCGTCATTACCCTAATATCCTGATTGCCCATGCAACTACCCGTGCGGTTCGGAAAATACGAGCTGCAGGAGTTCCTTGGCGGCGGCATGTCGCACGTCTACCGCGCCCTGGACACTGTAATCGGCCGTCAAGTGGCGGTGAAAATCCTGACCGGCGATGCGGCCCGGGACGTGGAAGCTAAGGAACGCTTCCTCCACGAGGCGCGCATCTCCGGCACCATTCAGCACGACCATATCGTGACCATTCACGACTATGGCGAAGAAGAGGGCTTCCCCTATATCGTCATGGAATTCCTGCGCGGCGGCGACCTGCGCGACGCCATCCGCAACGGGCAGGCAGGCGACCTCCTGAACCGCCTCCGCATCGCCGCGGAAACGGCGTCCGCGCTCGAGTTCTGCCACCAACGTGGCATTATCCACCGCGATATCAAACCGGAAAACATATTCCTGGAGCAGTCCGGCCGCTCCAAGATCATGGACTTCGGCATCTCCAAGGCAGCCGGCTTCAACCTCACTAAAGCCGGTAACACGATGGGCACGCCGTATTACATGTCTCCGGAACAGGTGATGGGCGTGAACATCACGCCCCAGGTGGATGTCTACTCCTACGGCATCGTGCTCTATGAGCTGTTCACCGGCGAGCGCCTCGTCTCCGGCGACAGCATGGAGCGGCTTTTCTACGTCATCCTCAACGAGAACCCTGACCCTCTGAAGCTCCAGTCCGCCGGAGCGCCGAAAGCCCTCGCCGATCTCGTCGTCAAATGCGCCGCCAAGAAGCCGGAGGAACGCTTCCAGGGATTCGGGGCCGTCCGCCAAGCGCTCGCCTCCGTCATCACGGAAGTTCGCGACGGCGTTGCGCCCAGGCCAGGCCCATCCGGCGCGGCGAATACCACTACAAAAAAACCGGCCCCGGCCATCAAACTGGGGCCCATCATGGCTGCGGGACTGTGTGCTCTCCTCCTCGGCGGCGCGGGTCTCTGGTTCCTCCTCAACAAAGACAAAGTGAAGCCCGGCCCAACGCCTCCCGGCAATACAGGCCCCGCGCCGACTCTCGCTGCCAAAGGCGGCAACATGAACCTTGTCCCCGCCGGCGAATTCCTCTTTGGCTCCTCCCGCTCTCCCGTCAAACTTCCGGCGTTCTACATGGATGTCACCGAGGTCGGCAACAGGGCCTATCGCGAGTTCGCCACTGCTTCCGGTCATGCCCTTCCCGATGCTTTCGCCGCCGACGCGCCCAGCCTCCCAGTCACTAACGTCAGCTTTACCGACGCCAAGGAATTCTGCACGTGGGCGGGCAAGCGCCTGCCCGACGAACGCGAATGGGAGAAAGCCGCCCGTGGCGCCGACGGCCGCAACTATCCCTGGGGTAACGATGGCAGATCCGCGATGGCCAATGTCTCAGCGAAGGGCCCGGCCCCGGTTGACAGTTTCGAAACCGGCGCCAGCCCCTACAAACTACTCCACATGACCGGCAACGTATGGGAATGGATCGATCACCCCCACACACCCAGCGCCCAGGCCATCGAAAGCTTCGGCAAAATGCTTACGCCCAAGCCCACCGCCAATGAGCCCTGGCACTACATCAAAGGCGGCGCCTATGACCGTACGCTCGCCGAAGGCGTCGTCTACGAGTGGTCCTCCGTCCCCGGGCGCTTCACCAGCCCCACAATCGGCTTCCGCTGCGCCCAGGATCTGCCCGAATCGAAGTAGCGCGCTAACCCCGCCCCAATCCGCACTCGGCGTGAATCGCCTGTACCGCGCGCTCCAGTCCATCACGGCCCACTACCAGGTTGATCGTCAGTTCGCTCGACCCCTGCGCAATCGCAATAATGCTGATTCCTTCCTTTGAAACGGCAGTGAATACGCGCCCAGCCAAGCCAGGCACGCCGCGCATCCCCTCTCCGACCACAGCCAGCAGCCCGACATTCTCGTCGATCTCAAACGGCTTCACATATCCATGCTCAATCTCTAGCGCCAGCGCCTCTTCCAACCCCTTCAACACCGGAGGCAGTTCGTCCTTCCGAACAAGAAAACAGAAACTCTGCTGGTACGACGAGCTCGATAACGTCAGTACTTCCGCATTGACGATGTCCAGCGCATCCAGAGCTCGCGCCATTACGCGTGTACCGCTGATCGATGCCGAGGCCGGCTCCACCGACACAAGCGCAACATTCGCCATCGACGTCACCGCCCGCGCCCCGCGCGGCACATCGTCCCGCAGCGACGGAACAATGTGCGTTCCCGGCGCATCCAGATTGAATGAATTCTTGCTCCACACAGGGATCTTTTTCTCCACTAATGGAGCCAGCGTCCGTGGATGCAGTACCTTCGCGCCGTTGTAGGCCAGTTCCGCCGCCTCGGCATATGTCACTTCATCAAGCACCCGCGCGTCTTTTACCAGCCGCGGGTCCGCGGTCATAATCCCATCGACGTCGGTCCAGATCCATAATTCCGACGCATCCAGCGCGCTCGCCAGAATCGACGCGGAGAAGTCGGATCCGCCCCGGCCTAGCGTCGTCGGCTTCCCGTCCGCCGTCGCGCCGTTGAAGCCCGTCATCACGGCCACTCTCCCCGCGGCTAGCAGCGGTGCGACAACGTCCGCAGCCCGCGCGCGCGTCAGTTGCATTATCGGTGTCGCATTGCCGAATACTGGATCGGTGACAACCACTTTCGCCGCGTTCACAGCCTCCGCCGGAGTACCCATCTCGGTCAGGTAAGCCGCGATGATGAGCGCCGTCAGCCGCTCTCCGATTGCCACGGCCTCGTCCACAGAGCGAGGTGGACGGTCGCCCAGCAGCAGAATCCCCTGCGCAATCCGTTCAAACTCTGCCACGAGCGCGCCGATCCCTTCGATCACCACTCCGGACTCGCGGAGCAGTTCCCGTGCCGTCGCCTCGTGACGCTCGCGCAGCCCGGCAACATTCTTGTCCATGGTCGCGCGGTCCCCGCCCTCGGCGTGCCGCAGCGTGTCCAGGAGTAGATCCGTCACCTTCGACATTGCCGAAACAACGATCGCCACCGGGCGCTTCGCCCGCTCCGCGGCGGTGATACTTGCCGCAATCCGGATCCGTTCGGCGCTCCCCATGGACGTGCCGCCAAACTTCATTACGATCGACTCGCTCAACTCGTCACTCCTCTTCCGTTCGACGTCCTCTCCCGCACGATGCGCAACACAGCGGCGATCACCTCTTCTTCGTCCAGATCGCTCGTATCCAGATACACCGCGTCTTCCGCCTGCCGCAGCGGCGAATCGGCACGTGTCGCGTCCCGGTCATCGCGTTCCCGGATCGCGCGTAACACTTGCGCGTAATCGCCGCCGGTCTCCTCCACGCGCCGCCGGGCCCGCACCTCCGGACTCGCATCCAGGTAGATCTTCACCTGCGCCCGAGGATAAACGACCGTCCCGATGTCCCGCCCTTCCATCACTACGCTCGCCTGCAAGGCATACTCCTGCTGCTTCATCACCAGTTCCCGCCGTACACCAGGAATCGTCGACACTTTGGACGCCGCCTGCGACACCTCCGGCGTCCGGATCTCCGTGCTCACATCCCGCCCATTCAGCAGCACCCGCCCGCCGGTCAATGCAATCTCCGCGCTCTCCGCCAACGGCACCAGTTTGTGATCGTCGCCAGGGTCGATGTTGTTTTCCACCGCCCACAGAGCCACCGCGCGGTACATCGCGCCGCTGTCTACGTGCAGGAATCCCATCCGCTCGGCAACGGCTTTTGCCACCGTGCTTTTACCCGCGCCGGCCGGGCCGTCTATCGCAACGATAATCCGTTTGTCCATTGCGCCGGCTTACTCGCCGCTCCCGCCCAGCGGATTCGCGGCAAAGACAAACTCCTCTACCGGCTTTCCGCCCACCAGGTGCTCATCCACGATCCGGTCCACGACTTCCTTCGTCACCGAGTGGTACCACACCCCTTCTGGGTAAACCACGGCAATCGGCCCGTGTTCGCACACTCGCAGGCAGTTCGCCTTCGTGCGGTAGGTGCACCGGTCACCGGTCATCAGCCCCGCCCCCGCCAGCCGTTTCTTCAAATGCTCCCAAACCTCGTTCGACATCTCTTTGTCGGAGCACTTAGGCTTCGTCTGATCGGCACAGAGGAAAATATGGCGGACCAGCTTGCCGATCCCCAAATTGGCGGCTACGGTCGGCAGGGTCGAAAGGTCGTCGTTCATGGCATTTGCGCGCAAGGGCGAATACCCTCTATTCTGGCAAAGTGGCCGTTCAGCTCGCACCAAAAGCATTCGATTCCCTCGTTGAGCGTGCCGTCGCCAACATTCCCGGCCGCTTCCGCGCCCGCATGCGCAACCTCGTCATCGTCGTTCAGCCGGTCGGGCCGTCCGCGGATCTGTTGGGCCTCTACGAAGGGCGCCCCGCAACGGAGCGCACTACCGGCGACGCCCCCTCCGACGGACCGGACCGCATCCGCATCTTCCAGCGCGCGCACGAAGAGATGGCCCGCACCCCCGCGGAGCTCGAACGCATCGTCACCGATACCGTCTGGCATGAAATCGGTCACTACTTCGGACTTTCCGAACGGGAAATTCACGTCGCCGAGGAGCGCCGGGAACGCCTCCGCCCCCTCCGGCGCGCCGCTCGGCTTGCCAAATCGCCGCGGAACAGGTAGACTTGGTAGTTGCGGACTGGCTCCGCACGCGCTTAGGGTGTGCAATCCCTCCCTCCTGCCCCCCGTAAGTAGAAGAATCCAATAAAAATACCTGAAGAGGTTAGCGATGTACGCAGTGATCGAAACTGGCGGCAAGCAGTACCGCGTTGCTCCCGGGACGTCGGTGAAAATCGAAAAGCTGGCGGGTGACCCCGGCGCCGACATTACGTTCGACAAAGTGGTCGCCGTCGTCAACGACGCGGGCGAAGTCAAGGCCGGCAAGGACGCCGCGGGCGCCAAGGTCAGTGCCAAAATTGAAAATCACGGACGCGCTGACAAAGTCATCGTCTTCAAGTTCAAGCGCAAAAAGCAGTACAGGAAAACGCAGGGCCATCGCCAAGGCTTCACCCAGGTGACGGTCACCGGCATCGAGGCGTAAGGAATCACCAGCCATGGCATCAAAAAAAGGTTTAGGCTCCACTAAAAACGGGCGTGACTCGAACGCCCAACGGCTCGGCGTAAAACGGTTTTCGGGCGAAGTCGTCACCGGCGGCTCCATCATCGTGCGGCAACGCGGTACACCCTATAAGGCCGGAGAAAACGTCGGACGCGGCTCCGACGATACCCTCTACGCCCGTGTTGCCGGCACCGTCATCTTCCGTGATCGCGGCCGGCTTGGAAAATTTGTTTCCATCCAGGCCCTCGCAAACTAACTAGAACCCTCCGAAAGTCCCATTTCTGAAGCCGCCGCAAAACGGCGGCTTTTCTTTTGCTCTCTTCCTATGTTCATCGATGAGGTAAAGATCTACGTCAAGGCCGGCGACGGCGGGAACGGCTGCCTGGCCTTTCGCCGCGAAAAGTTCGTCGCCAAAGGCGGCCCTTCCGGCGGCGACGGCGGCCGTGGTGGCGATGTTGTCCTCGTCTCCTCCGAGCACTACAATACGCTCCTCCACCTTCGCTACAACCCCGAACACAAAGCGGAGCGCGGCGGTCACGGCGAGGGCTCCAATCGCACCGGACGCGACGGCGAAGACCGCGAAGTCAAAGTCCCTGTCGGCACCGTCGTTTACGACTGGAATACCCACGAGCAACTCTTCGATTTCAACGCCCCGGATCAACGCTTCGTCGTCGCCCGCGGCGGCCGCGGCGGCAAAGGCAACGCCCGTTATGCCAAGCCCTGGCACCAGGCGCCCACCGAGCACGAACCCGGCTT
The DNA here is from genome assembly GCA_016185425.1 of Acidobacteriota bacterium. Classification (GTDB taxonomy): domain Bacteria; phylum Acidobacteriota; class Terriglobia; order Bryobacterales; family Bryobacteraceae. Next base: position 14,245 of record JACPNQ010000047.1, read on the forward strand.
CCCTGGCGCGGACTTCACCCTTCGTCTCGAATTGAAGCTCCTTGCCGACGTCGGTCTCGTCGGCTTTCCCAACGCCGGCAAGTCCACTCTTATCTCCCGCATCTCCGCTGCCCGGCCCAAAATCGCCGACTACCCCTTCACCACGCTCGAACCAAACCTCGGAGTCGTGCAACTTGCCGACGACCGCAGCTTCGTCGTCGCCGACATTCCCGGTCTCATCGAAGGGGCTTCGGAAGGTCACGGCCTCGGCACGCAGTTCCTCCGGCACATCGAGCGCACCCGCCTCCTCATCCATATGGTTGACGTCAGCGACATCACCGGCCGCGACCCTGCCCGCGATTTCGACGTCATCTGCAATGAGCTGGCAAGCTATTCCGAGGAACTCGGCGCCAAGCCGATGATCGTCGTTGCCAGCAAAATCGACGCGGCGCAGGAACCCGCCCGCATTACGGCCGTCGAGGAGATCGCGGCAAGTCACGAACTGGAGTTCCACCAGATCTCCAGTGCGACCGGCCAAGGGCTGGAGGAGTTGAAGGAAGCCATCTCCGCGCGCCTCGCCCAAACTCCCCGTCAAAACTAGATCCGCCGGCTTGGAGAGTCTCGCTCCTTGCCGGCGGGGCGCAGTATCTTAATTCGTCTAGCAAGTCAGCGTTACCGCAGTCTTGTCAGTTTAGTGACGGGGATTAATGTCCCGTTACTTACTAAAGCGGTATTCCGGCGGAAATCGTAGCAGCGGCTAGCGAAAAAATTTTGTTGTTTACACATCCACTCAGTTTGTCGGAGCCGCTTCGGGCTTGAGCGACAGCTCCCGCCGCCCCGCAAAAAACTGCTGGCCGGAAAGGTTCTTGTACACGCCCCCGGCAATCTGCGCGGCCACAGGACCATTCACGGCCTTGCCGCCAGTCAACAAAACCACCACAACAAGCTTGTTGTTGCCGACTTCGTTGAAGCTGCCGAACCATCCGAGATGCGTCGGTGTCGCCCGATCCGTGCAGGTTCCCGTCTTTCCGAGAATCGGCTCGTTCGGATCATAGTAGGCCCGCCGCGCTGTTCCAAACTCTACAGCGCCTGCCATCCCCGGCTTGATTTCGGAGATCTCGTTGCCGATGTCCAACTGCCGCTTCACTCGCGGCGCGAACCTCTGGACTTCCTCGGCGGAGCGCGGATACTGCAGGTGGTACATCGTTCCACCGTTGGCGATTGCCGAGAGCAGGGAAGCTAACTGCAACGGCGTCAATTGGATACCCTCACCGAAGCTGGTCATCATGCCTACACCGCCAAACTTCGGCGGCGCTTCCGGAAGCACGCCGGGGTTTTCACCCTCAATCCCCAATCCTGCCCGCTCTCCCAAGCCGAACTGTTTAGCATAGGAGTGAACTTTCTCAAATCCGAGCTGCTCTCCTACCCGTGCAAAGTAGGGGTTATTCGACGTAGCGAGCGCGGAGGTAAGGTCCAGGGAGTACCGGCGGCTGAGCCGCATCGGCGTCTCACGCTCCATCACCCCCTCGTGCAACCCGGCAAGCGCGCATACCAGCTTGATGGTCGAACAGGGCTGAAAACCGCCTCCAAGAGCCAGTTTCTGATTGACCATCGTGAGAATGCGTCCGGTTTTCGGGTCAACCACAACAACACTACCGTTGTAGGGTCCGAGGGCGTTCACGGCAGCCTGGCGAATCGTCAGGTCTTCTCCACCGACATCGTCACCCATGGTCGAGTCGGCGAACGTCGGCTCCTTCCACGGACCTCCGGCGACCGCGCCCGTCCGTCCAGTGCGAGTCCGGACCAGCGCCCGCCTCTTGGCGGCCACAACCGGTGCCCTTTTGGTCGAAGCGACAGTTCGAACGATCGTTTTACTCGTCCTGGGTGCAATAACTGTCTTTTTCTTGCCTGTTTGCTGCTTTTTGGATGGAATTCCAAGCACCGGCAGTGCGCCTATTAGGACTACCAAACTGGCCATTACCAGCAATCGCCACCCAGTCCTCTGCGAACTCAAATCTGTCTTCAAAACAAAAAACCTTCCTTGTGTTGTTCCGGACTTGACCCGCGTGCCTGCTATTTTGCCCGACTCAACCGGCTAGAGTCAACCAAAAAGCGCTACAGCAACTACTCGTGTGTGGCTTCGCTTACCTATTGTATCGACGCAAGTTGCCAATACGATTAGAAGTACTTCGTGTTACCCGAATAAACCTAGGCCGCGGTCCACCCACCGTCGATCGATACGACGCTCCCGTTCACAAACCCCGCCTCATCAGAGGCCAGATAAAGAGCCAGATTGGCAATTTCCTCGGGTTTCCCCAACCGTCCGATCGGCTGCCGTGCATTCAGTTCCAGCCGTACCTTTTCCTTTTCGTTCTTGTGGTACTTCTCCAGGTACCCTTCCACAAACGGCGAATCGACGGTGCCCGGGCAAACGCAATTCACGCGAATCTGCGTCGGGTAGTCCACCGCAAGCTGCCGCGTCATCGCCACAACCGCGCCCTTTGTCGCGCAATAGGCAAAGCGCTTCTTCACGCCGATCAGTCCGGCGACGCTTCCGATGTTGACAATCCGCCCGGCCGACTTCAACAACAGCGGCATCGCATACTTCGTCACGAGGTAAGGCCCAGTGACATTCACCCGTATAAGACGCTCAAAATCAGCAGTTTCCGTCTCTTCAACATTCCCAACCAAGCCGATCCCGGCGTTGTTCACCAGAACATCGAGCTGCTGCAATCCGCTAAACAACTCACGAATCCCAGCCTCATCGGTCACGTCACACCGCACAGCCAGCGCACCCGGCAATTCCGCCGCCAGCTTCTCGGCGCGGGCCATATCGATATCTGCAATCAGCACGGACGCGCCCGCCGCCGTAAACACGCGGCAAGCCGCCTCTCCAATGCCGCTCGCTCCTCCGGTAATCAAGGCAACCCGGCCATCCTGACGAAAAGGTGTAGTCATTCCTCCACGATTGTAGCGAAGGCGCGTTAGAATGTACCTCGTTTCAGGTCACCGCCCAAGGAGCCTTCTGCGTGAGCGCAACAAAGCACGTCCCCTTCGTCCCCACCGACCGCAAGATGACGGAATTCTCTTACAACGCCGTCATTCTCGGCCTGTTGATGAGCGTCATCCTCGGGGCGGCCAACGCCTACTTAGGCCTCAAGGCCGGAATCACCATCGCCGCCACCTACCCCGCGGCCGTCATCGGCATGGCCCTTCTCCGCTTCAAACGCGGTACGATCCTTGAGGAAAACCTCGCGCGCACAGCCGGGTCCATCGGCGAATCGATCGCGGCCGGCGCCATCTTCACCCTCCCTGCCTTCGTCATCGCCAAGGCATGGCCCGAGTTCAACGTCGAGAACGGCTATTTGAAGTCCACGGCGCTCATGCTGGTCGGTGGCGTTCTCGGCGTTCTGTTCGTCTCTCTCGTCCGCCGCGTCATGGTGGAGGACGACGAGCTTCCCTTCCCCGAGTCCGTCGCCGCCGCCGAGATTCACAAGGCCGGGCAATCCGCCTCCAAAGCCGCCAAATACCTGTTCATCAACATGGGAACGGGAGCGGTGGCGTATATGCTCGGCGTCTTTAAGCTATTCGAGCCCGATCGCAACTTCATCTTCCAGATCGGTAACCTCGGCCGCTCGGTGGTCAAACTCGGCTCTGAGCAGCGCGCCTTGAACGTCGGCGGCGTTACCATGGCCGCCGCCCCATCGATCAGCCCCGCCTATATCGGCGTCGGCTATATCATCGGTCCCCGGCTGGCCGCGCTCAACTTTTCCGGCGGCGTCCTCGCCTGGGGCTTCATGATCCCGCTCCTCATCTATTTCCTCGGCGAAGATCTCAACCGGTTTCTCCCGCCCGGCGCGACGGCCAATGACTGGCAGGGCCTCGCCAACTCCGTCTGGCGCTATATTGTCCGTCCGATTGCGGTTGGGGGCATGCTTGTCGGCGCGGCTAACACACTCTGGAAAATGCGCAAAAACCTCAGCATAGGCCTCGGCCGCGCGTTTGCCGAGCTGCGCGGAGAGGCGCCCGCCGGCGACCAGGGTAAACGCACCGAGCAGTACATGAGCTCGAAATCCGTCTTTACCCTGATCGGCATTACCTTCGTCGCAATGATCGGCGTGTACTCCTACTTCGCCGGTGCCCTCTGGATTGCCGTGGTCGCTGCCAGCGTCATGCTGATCACCGGCTTTTTTTTCGCGACGGTCTCCGGCTCTCTAACCGGTATGATCGGCTCATCCAATAATCCCGTTAGCGGCCTCACACTATCCACGCTCCTTATCGCCGCCCTGTTGATGGTCAGCCTCGGCGTCGGCGGTCCGGGCGGCGTCGCCGTAGTCCTTGCGGTCGCCGCGGTCGGCTGCGTCTCCGCCGCCGTCGCGGGCGAGCTCCTGCAGGACTTCAAGGTCGGCTATATTCTCGGCGGCACTCCGCGCACGATTCAATGGGTGGAGCTGCTCTCCGTCGTTGTTTCCTCCTGCGTCATGTTCTTCCCGTTGATGCTGCTCCACCAGGCCAACATCAAGCAGGGCGGCATCGGCTTCGGCGACGCCAAACTCCCCGCGCCGCAATCCGGCCTGATGGCGCTCATCGCGCAGGGAATTGTCGGCGGAGACATGGCCTGGCCCCTTGTCATCATGGGTGTCTTCATGGGCACCGGCATGATCATGATGCAGGTTCGCAGCCCAATGCTCGTCAGCGTCGGCATGTATCTGCCCTTCGCCACCACCTTTTCCATCTTCGTCGGCGGCTGCTTCCGCGCCGTCGCCGACTATTTCTCCGCGCGCAAGGGCCACAACGAGGCCCAGCGCGCCCGCAGCGAGAACATCGGCATCCTCATCTCCTCCGGCATGATCGCCGGTGAGGGGTTGATGGGCCTCGTCGTTGCCGGGTTCGCGCTGGCCGAGGTCCAGCTTCCCGAAATCTTCAAGGAACCCAGCTACTTCGTCGGCCTGGGCGTACTCGCGCTGATGGCAGTCAACATGATCGCCACACCGATCGCCAACGCGGGCCGCCCCGATGAACCGGCGCCCCCAACAGCGATGATGTAACCGCGACTTCAATTACCATAGTTACTTGTCCCGGATTACGACGTCACCCGATTCCGTCACTGCCAAATGGCCTCAGGTTTATATGGGTGTTGCCTTTACCACCATGGCGACACTGCTCCTGGAACTGGCAATGACGCGGATCTTTTCCGTAGTTTTTTACTACCACTTCGCCTTTCTCGCCATCTCCATCGCTCTTTTCGGCCTAGGCGCCGGAGGCGTATTCTCTTATGTAATCGCCGCCCAGCGCGCCCCGCTCTTCCGCAAACTCGGCCGCCTGTCCCTCATCAACGCGGTGATGCCGCTCGTCAGCGTCATCTTTCTTCTCACCCGCGGCCAGGAACTCACCAACACCACCCTCGCCGCCGTCTATTTCTTCAGCGCGCTGCCATTTTTCCTCGCCGGAACCATCGTCTCCCTCGCCATATCGGAGACGATTGAACGCATCGACCGCGTCTACTTTTTCGACCTTCTCGGCGCCGCCGGCGGCTGCCTTCTGCTCATCCCTCTCCTCAACAACTTCGGCGGCCCCAACACCGTCATCGCCGCTGCCGTCCTATTCGCCGTCGGCTCCGCCATCTGGTACAACCTCGATGGACAGGCCCCTCTGCGCGCCGCCTCCGTAGCCATCGCCCTCCTGCTGACAGTCCTCATCGTCTTCAATGCCAAAAAGCACTGGATCGACGTCCACTACGCGAAGGGGCAGGCCCTCGACAATGAGCTCTTCGTCCGTTGGAATACCTTCTCGCGCATCGCCATCGCCAAGGACAAGCAGAGCGGCCAGACCCAAATTGTCATCGATGCCGACGCCTCCACCGGCATCATGGACTTCAACATCGACGCCCTCAAGCCCGAACAGATCGCCGACCTCACCAAACAAGGCCCCGCCTTCCCCTACGTCATGCGTCCTGGGGCGAAGACGTTGATCATCGGCCCCGGTGGCGGTTGGGACGTTGCCCGCGCCATTGCCGCGGGCTCCAGAGACATCACTGGCGTCGAGATTAACCCCATCATCGCCGACACCATCATGCGCGGCGAATACGCATGGATCAGCCAGGACCTCTACCGCCGCCCCGGGATCCAGATCCATGTAGAAGACGGCCGCAGCTTCGTGCGCCGCAGCACGGAGAAATACAGCGTCCTGCAGGCCACCCTCGTCGACACCTGGGCCTCCACCGCCGCCGGCGCCTTCGCTCTCTCTGAAAACAACCTCTACACCACCGACGCCTTCTACGACTACCTCAGCCACTTGAATGACGACGGCGTACTCGCCATCACCCGCTGGGGGTTCGAGCCCCCCCGCGAATCGGTGCGCCTCCTTATCCTCGCCCGCGATGCCCTCGCCCGTCTCGGTGAAAACGAACCGCAGCGCCACGTAATGGTCATCCGCGAAGGGTCGCAGAAGGAGCTCGAACGCTGGGGCGCCCGCGACACGGTGCTCATCAGCCGCAAGCCGTTCTCCGATGCCGATCTCACTCGCGCGTCGTCTATCATCGCCACCTCCCGTTTTCAGCACATCTACCTGCCCGGTGATGGCGCCGGAAACCCGTTTGGCCAGGCGCTGCTCGCGAAGAATCTCGACACCTGGATTGACCAGTATCCCTTCGACGTCTCCGCTGTCAGCGACAATCGTCCCTTCTTCTTCTACACCGTCCAGCCGCGCGATCTCTGGAACTTTGTCTCCACGATGAACAAGGACAGCGCCGACTATAAGATCAACCGCGCCGTTCCCATGCTCTTCGCCCTTGTCGGCGTCAGCCTTCTCGCCACCATCATCATCCTCGCCCTCCCCCCGCTCGTGCTGGGTACGCGCCTCCCGCGTGAGAAAGGCGTACTGCGTTTTCTCATGTACTTCCTCTGTATCGGCATCGGCTACATCCTCATCCAGGTCGCGCTCATTCAGAAGTTTGTCCTCTTCCTCGGCCACCCCACCTATGCGCTCACCGTCATCATATTTTCGATGCTCGTCTCCAGCGGTTGCGGCAGCTTCCTCAGCGGCAAATACATTGGCGACGACGACAACAAGCTCATGCGCGCATTAGTGCTGGTGACGATCCTTGTCTCGATGCTCGCCTTCACCGCCTCGTACATCACTACCGGTTTGGTTGGCCTGCCGCTGCCGGTCAAGATGCTGATCACGGTACTGCTGATCGCGCCCGCCGGATTCTGCATGGGCATGCCATTCCCGCAAGGCCTCGCGCGCCTGGAAGCGTTCCATAAGCCGTCCGTGCGCTGGGCCTGGTCGCTCAATGCCGCATCGAGCGTCCTCGGCTCGGCGGCCGCCATATTCTTTGCGATATACCTTGGCCTGCGCGAGACGCTGCTCCTCGGCGGCCTCCTTTACCTCGGCGCGCTAATCGTCGTCAAAACCACATCCGCTTACAGATCCCAACATGTCTCTTGAATCCCTCTTCTCTCTCAAAGGTAAGACCGCGCTCGTTGTCGGAGCCAGCCGCGGCATCGGCCTCGCCATCGCGAAGGAAATCGCGGGCGCCGGTGCGCACACCATCCTCGCTGCCCGTAGTGCGGACAAACTAGCTGAAGAAGTCGCCGCCCTCACCGCGCAAGGCTACAGCGCGGACTCACGGTCCATCGACATGACCAGCTCCGAGTCCATTCGGGCCTTCGCCGCCGAATTCCGCGGCAAGACGGACATCCTCATCAACGTCGCCGGAACGAACGTGCGCCGCCGCATGCAGGACTATACGAAGGAAGAGTACACGCGCATCCTCGACACCAACCTCCACGGCATCTTCGAGCTCTGCCAGCACATCGGCGGCGGCATGGTGGAAGCGGGCAAGGGCGGCAAGATTATCCATATCGGCAGCCTGATGTCCCTGCTCGGTATCCCGTTCCTCAGTGTCTACGCCATCAGTAAGGCTGGCATAGCCGGCCTCACCCGTGTACAGGCTGCCGAGTGGGGCAAGGACAACATCCAGGTCAACTGCATCGCGCCCGGTTTCATCCTCACGGATCTCAACAAGGACATGTGGCAGCCCAAACACATGCACGACTGGTTGAAAGGCGTGCAGGCGAACCCTCGCATGGGCACGCCTGCCGACCTCGCCGGGTGCGCCGTCTTCCTGTCGAGCAAGGCGGCCGACTACGTCACCGGCCAGGTTATCGCGGTTGACGGCGGCTACACGACCACCGCCAACTGGCCGTTCGAACCGGCCTACTGATCGCCGGCCCGGCGCGCCCGGATCTTTAGATCTGCCGCTAACTTCCCGCATACTGAAGCTATGCGCCGCCGTTCCTTCCTCCCCCTGCTAGCTGCGCAATCCATCCCCGATTTCATCTGCCCCATGGACCCCGACGTCCATTCCAAACTCCCCGGCCGCTGCCCGCGATGCGGTATGAAACTGGTTCCCGGTCTCCCTGATCCGCTCGAATACCGGCTCCACGTCGACGTCCTCCCGAAGGCCCCCCGCACAACCGCGACCACTGCCCTCCGCCTGAGCGTCACCCACCCCAAAACCAGCCGCCGCGTGGAAGCCTTTGAAGAGATCCACGAAAAGCTCATGCATCTCTTCCTCATCAGCGAGAACCGCCAATACTTCGCGCACGAACACCCCATCCCCCAACCGGGCGGCTACTTTCTCTTCAATAGCCGGCTCCCCCTTCCCGGCTTCTACCGAATCCTCACCGACTTCTACCCCGCCGGCGGCACCCCCCAACTCCTCACCGCCTCAATAAACGTCCAAGGCCCGCCCCAACCGTTCCAAAAGCCAGAAACACCCAACCTCAAAATCAGCCTCCGCACTGAGCCCGAGAAACCCATCGCCGGCCTCAAGACCATGCTGTTCTTTGAGCTCGATCCCATCGACGGCCTCTCCCCCTGGCTAGGCGCCTGGGGCCATCTCCTCTCCGCCTCTGCCGATCTCCTCGATCTCGTCCACGCCCATCCGGCCTGGGAACCGTACCGCAATCACGTCCAGTTCAACGTCATCTTCCCCCGCCCTGGCGAATACACCCTCTGGGGACAGTTCCAGCGCAACGGCGTCGTCAACACCGCCAGGTTTCCGGTCAACGCCGCGGCACTCGGCTAGCGAACCACCGCCTCCAGCACCGCGCCTCGAATCACCGTTCCCGCGGGTAGCGTCACCGGGGACCGGTAAATCATCCACTGTGGTTTCCCGGTCCCCGTCAGCCACGCCAGTGGCACAACGCTCCCATCGGCCAACTCAGCCCAGATCTTCCCTGCCCTCGACCCGCCTTTTACCGCCAACACCGTCAGCCCCTCCGCCAAACTCCCCTCCAGCCGCATTACCCGGCCCGCCGGACGCGCCGCCGCCTTCCACAAGGGAACCGCAAACACGGGCCGTAGATACTGCGCCTCCCCTTCCGGAGCGCCCCCCTCCGCCCACTCCGCCAGCCGGTTAATCTCCTCCTGCGGCAGCGAAATATCGTTGGAGAATTCGCCAAACCCCTTCGCCGCCGGCCACGGAGGCATCTTCCGCTGCAACACCTCTTCCTTAATCGCCACCGCCCACGGACGAGCCTCCGCATACGTCCGCAGCGAAAACGGCGCCTTCCCGCCTGGCTGATGACATCCTACACACCGCTGCGTAACCAGCCGCGATATCTCGCGCGTCCACGTCAGCTTCGTCGTCGGCGTATCGTGCCCCCAAACGGCCGCTCCGCATAGCAACAAAGCCGCCATTCGCCCCGTCAATTCTCCAGCACCCCGGCAACTTTCCGGCACAACCCATTCCATCCCTGCACGCCTGGTTTCAGATTGGAACCGCATCCAGCCCCGGGCACGGCCAAAAACAGTGCCAAGTCACACTGGCACCCCACTTGCTTAGGAATCCCCAGTACGCGCATGCTCCCACTCAACACCTCCTACTATACGAGACCAACTCTCCTTGAGGTTCCGGGAAGCCACAGCCGGTGGCCTACCGACCCCGCGCCTCAGATTATCCTGAGAACGGCTCAAAAAACGTACAACCCCGCCGATATGAGATTCACGAGGCGATTTACGCTCTCTACGGCCAATCTCCAACCAGGAGGCACCGAGCGAACATGAAAATTAATCACGGATACCAGGATTCACGCGCCGCGTCGGCGCAGGACTCTTCGAAAGCACAGGAAACCACCGCCACGCCGGCTCGTGCGGCCCGCGGCGGCGCTGGGGCTGGAAAGACCGCGGGAAATGACGAAGTAAACTTATCGTCTCTCGCCTCCGCGCTCCAGGGCGCGCTGGCGGACTCTCCCGATCGCGCGGCCCGTCTCGACCGGCTCGCGGGTGAGTATGCCGCGGGCACCTACAACCCGGATCCAGAGTCCATTGCCGGCGGGATCATCTCGGACTCGCTGCTCGACGAAGAATCGAAAAAGCCCTGACGCCATGCCCGAAGCATCCGTTCCCCTATCCGATCTCTCGGAGGCCCGTAGTGCGCTCGCACAACTGGCCACGCAGGACGCTCTCGAGCACCTGGAAGCCGCCCTCCGCTCCCTGCAGGGCCTGTCGGCATCGCTCCGGAACGGCAACCGTTTGCCGCCAGCCGAACAGCGCGCGCTCGAACGCTCCCTACTCCACTTCCGCGCCGAATTGCGCGACGCCGGTGCACTCACCGCGCAGGGCCTCGCCTACTGCCAGGAATGGACCGGCATGCTGCAACCATCACCCTCCTATCAGGCCGGCGGCGGCGTGACCCGCACCAACATCGAACCGCACCAACTCTCTCTCAACGCATAAACCGCTATGGGCAGCATATTCACATCGATGGTCTCCACGGCCGGCGCCATGCGCGCATTGCAGACGTCGCTGAATGTCGTTCAGAACAACATCGTGAACGCCTCCACTATTGGCTACGCGCGTCAGGAAGCCAGCCTCGTCGCCAATCCGTTCAATCCCAATTCCAGCTCCACCTCCGGCGGTGTCACCTCCGGTCCACTCTTCTCCACTCGCGACGCTTTCGTTGAAACGTCGGTTTGGAAATCGCAGCACCGCGCCGGCTACTCGGACACCCTAAGTTCCAAAATGACCGAAGTCGAGCGCACCTTCCCCCTCAACAGCGGGGCGGGCGTCACCGGCGAGATCGACAGGTTCTTCGCCGCCATCAGCCAGTGGTCGGTCTCCCCAAACAACTCCGTCGCTCGCCGCCAGGTGCTCGACCGCGCCTCGACGCTCGCCCAAACTTTCAATCAGACCGCGCTCCAACTCGGCGATACCGCCGGCCGCGCGGGTGCCGAGATCGCATCTACCGTCCAGCAGGTGAACCGCCTCACCGCGGACATTGTCTCCATCAATCGTCAGCGCCGGGAGAATTTCGCCAGCGCCGGCGATGCCGGTCTCGATTCCAGCCTCCACGCCAAGCTCGAAGAGCTCGCCCAATACGTTGATTTCACCGCCCTCCCGCAGGAAGACGGCTCCGTATCCGTATTCATCGCCGGCCAAACTCCCGCCGTCATCGGCGATCATCAATGGCCGCTCTCGGCAACAAACAATGCGAACTCCGCGCAGGTCTTCGATTCCGAAGGCGTCGACGTTACGGCGCGCATTCGTACAGGCAAACTGGGTGCGCTGCTCGATCTCCGCAACACGCTCCTGCCCGACTATCAGAACCGCCTCAATACTCTCGCCCAAGGCTTCGCCGGCAACGTCAACAATATCCTCAACGCCGGCATCGACCAGAACGGCAACGCCCCAACCACAAACCTCTTCGCCTATAACGCTGCCAATGCCGCCGCCTCCCTCGCCATCACGAACATCAGCGGTCCGGAGCTCGCCGCCGCGGCGGCCGGCGATCCAGGTGGCAACACCAACGCGCTCAACCTCGTCGATTTGCAATCGTCCGGCATCTTCGCCGGTCTCACCGCCTCCCAATACTACGCCGAGCTCACCAGCAATATCGGCGACCGCCTCAATGCGGAAAAGTCAAACGGAGCCCTGCAGAAGCAGCTCCTCCAACAGGCGCAGAGCATCCGCTCGGAGCTCTCCGGCGTCGATATCAACCAGGAAGCCACCAAGCTTCTCCAATTGCAAAAAGGCTTCCAGGCCTCCGGCCAGGTCATGTCCGTCCTCAACAGCCTCACCGACACTCTCATCAACATGATGCGCTAGGCAATCCAATGATCTCCTTCCTTGACGCCAAACACTCCGCCTTCCTTGACGACCTCAACCGTATCGACGACCGCGCCAGCCGCGCCCAGCGCGCCCTGTCGACGGGCCTCCGCATGAACACGATCTCCGACAATCCGGATCAAATCGGCGTCCTCCTCCAATCGCGCGCCGAGCTCGCCTCCACAGAGCAGACCAAAGCCAACCTGAGCCGCACCAAAACCGAAGTCGACGCGGCCGAAAACTCACTTGAAAACGCCATCAAGGCCGTCGAACGCGTCCGCGTACTCGGCGCGCAAGGCGTCACTGGTACACAAAACGCCAACAGCCGCGCGACAATCGCCGGCGAAGTCGAATCCCTGTTCGGTCAACTCGTCAACATCGCCAACACCGCCATCGACGGGCGCCACATCTTCGCCGGCTCGGCCGATCAGGTTCCCCCGTATTCCGTCGACCTCACCACCGCCTCCGGCGCCACGCCGTATGCCGGCGGCAACGCCACCCGGCAGATCCGCGATTCCTCCGGCGTCCGCCTCTCCGTCGCCCGCACCGCTCTCGAAATCTTTGACAACCCCGCCACAGGCCGCAACGTCTTCACCGCGGTCAATAGCCTGCGTACCGCCCTCCTCGCCAACGATGAGGCAGCCATCCAGACAGCCATCGCCGGCATCGGCACCTCGCTCGATCACCTCAACGAGCAACTCGCCTACTACGGCTCCACGCAAAACCAGATCGCCGGCGCTACCACCGCCGCCGGCAAGAAAATCATCTCGCTCCAGGCCCAGATCGCCGACACCGAAGGCGCCGACCTCGCCGAATCCATCCTCGAACTACAAACCGCCTCCACCCATCGGCAAGCCGCACTGCAAGCCCAAGCGCAGGAGGACCGCCGTACCGTCTTCGATTTCATCCGCTAAACACGCCAGACGATCAGCTTCCGCTCCGTCATCTCCTCCACGGCGTAATGCGGACCCTCCCGTCCGCTCCCGCTCAACTTCACGCCTCCATACGGCATCTGATCCGCGCGGAACTGCGGCACATCGTTGATCAGGAAACCTCCCACCTCCGCCTCCCGCGCCGCGCGAAACGCTTTCTGAATGTCTCTTGTAAAAATGCTCGCCTGCAACCCGTAAACACTCGCATTCACCATCCCGATCGCCTGGCCCAAATCCCCAAACCGGTTCACACCAGCCACCGGCCCGAACGCCTCCTTCGCCAGCAGTTTCGCCGACGGCGGCACATCCGTCACCACCGCCGGACGCATTCTTGTCCCCTCCCGCTCTCCGCCCGTCACCAAACGCGCTCCCGCTCCAACGGCCTCCGCAATCCACTCCGCTACCCGCTCGGCCTCGCCCTCCGAGATCAGCGAGCTCACCTCCGTCGTCTCTTCCACCGGATCGCCGCGCCGCAACGCGGCAGCCCCCGCCGCCAGCCTCTCCACGAATGGCGCAAACAGCGAATCGTGCACAAAGATCCGCTGCACCGAAATGCATACCTGTCCGGAATGCGCATAAGCGCCGCTCACGCACTGTGGCGCCGCAAGCTCCAAGTCCGCGTCGGCCTCCACAATCACCGCCGAGTTGCTCCCCAGCTCCAGAGTCACCCGTTTCAACCCCGCAATCTCCCGCAGCCGCACACCAACCTCCGGACTCCCCGTGAACGTAACCATCGCCACATCGCGATGCCGCGCCAGGGCCTCCCCCAACGCAGCGCCCGGCCCCGGCACCACGTTCAGCGCCCCCTCGGGCAATCCCGCCTCTTGAAAATACCGCGCCAACTCCAGCGCCGAAACAGGCGTCGCAGACGCCGGCTTGTGCACCACCGCGTTCCCCGCCGCCAGCGCCGGCCCGATCTTGTGCAGGGAAAGATTCAAAGGAAAATTGAACGGTGTGATCGCCCCGATTACTCCCAACGGTTCCCGGATCACCATTCCCATCCGCCCCGCGCCGTGCGCCGACGCATCCATCGGCACCTCCTCCCCAGCCAACGCCAGAGCCTCCTGCGCCGAGAACAACAGCGTCCCCGCGCCCCGCGCCACCTCCAACCGCGCTTCCCGCATCGGCTTCCCGCACTCGGAAGCAATCACCCGCGCCATCCAATCGGCGTTCTCCAACAGCCGCCGCCGCGTCTCCAGCAGAATCTCCGCGCGCCTCGCCCGCGTCATAGTCCGCATCGCGCCAAAGCCCTTCCGCGCCGCCGCAACCGCCTCGTCGAGCATCCCAACATCGCCCGTATGCACCCGCGCGAACACACGTCCGTCATACGGCACCTGCACCTCGCGTACCGCTACACCGTCCCGAAATGCGCCGCCGAGGAAGACTCGAAATTCCATACCGCCAGACTATCGCTTTATAGTGGGAAGTGGCTTCCTCGTGTGAGGCGAATCGCACACACGGAGAAAGACCAATGCACATCTTTATCGCACTCCTGTTCGCAATCGACTCCCTGCAAACCGGAACGCTCCCGCGCCAGTGGCGCACGTCCGGCCCCAACTGCCTCGAAGTCCCCGACTGGCAAGTCCACGAGTACAACCCCAACCTCTACATCATTCGCGAAAGCGGCTGTACCAACTACGAAAAGCCCTTCCTCTACCTCTTCTTCGGGGCCGATCGCGCGTTGCTCCAGGACAGCGGCGCCGGCGACACCGATATCGACCGCCTCATCCCCACCCTCCTCGCGCAATGGGCCAAGCGCAACAACCGGCAAGTCCCGCCCCTCCTCGTCGTCCACTCCCACTCGCACGGCGACCACACCTCGGGCGACAAGAAGCTAGCCGCTCTCCCCGGTATCACCGTCGTTCTCGCGAAGCCTGAGGAGATCGAAAAGGCGCTCAACATGCCCGGCTGGCCCGAGAAGCTCGGCGTCATCGACCTCGGAGGCGGCCGCCTCCTCGACGCCATTCCCATCCCCGGTCACGACACCGCGGACCTCGCACTGTATGACCGCCAAACGGGCCTCCTGCTGACGGGCGACACTCTCTATCCCGGCCGCCTCTACGTCCGTAACTTCCCCGCGTACGTGAAAAGCATCGACCGTCTCGTCAACTTCACCAAGGGCTTGCCTGTCGCGCATATTCTCGGCACACACATCGAGCAGACCCGTACGCCCTTCCTCGACTACAAGGTCCGTACGGTGTACCAGCCCGACGAAGCCGTCCTCGAACTCAGCCGTGGCGATCTCCTGGAACTCCAATCCGCCCTCTCCGCCATGCAAGGCAAACCCCGCCGGGAGCAACTCTCGCGCTTCACAATCACGCCGCGGGTTTCGCTGCCCTAGAAACTTCAACTACCGCAATCCCACAATCATCTGCAGGTCCGATTCCTGCCCCTCCACCTGCGTGTACAGTATCTCCTTCCCGTCCGGCGCCGCCGCCATTCCTAGGCTCAGCGATTGCTCCGGACGGTACACCTCCCGCACCTGCTTCTTCACCGCATCCCAAAAGTAAATCGCCCGCTCAGCCCTCTGAAAATACACGCCATCCTCCACAACGGCATAGAACAGCCTCCGCACCTCCGGAGCCACCATCTCCGGCGCACCACCCGCTACCGGCCTCCGGAGCAAAGGTCCGAAATTCCGCGTCTGCGTGTAGTACAGATACTTCCCATCCCGTGATTCCGTAGCCGCAAATCCACCCTCCCTCGTCACCTGCTCCGCCGCGCCTCCGCCCGCTGGCACTCTCCAGATTTCAAACCGCCCCGTCCGGTCCGAGCAGAAATAGATCCACTTCCCGTCCCGCGACCACGCCGGAATCGCGTCCGTCCCCGGCGCATCCGTCATCCGCCGCGCGGGCCCGCCGTTCGCGCGAATCACATACACATCGGTCTGTCCGTCTTCGTTCGACTCATACGCAATCCACTCCCCATCGGGCGACCACCGCGGCGACGCCGTCGTCCGTGCATTCGTAAACGTAAGCCGCCGCGCGTTCGATCCATCCCTTCCCGTCACCCAGATGTCCGACGCTCCCGACCGGGTCGAATGAAACGCAATCTGGCTCCCGTCCGGCGAATAATCCGGATTCAAATCCGAATGTGTCGACAACGGCAGCCGCTCCGCCACCGGTGCTGCCCCGCCAAGCTTCAACTTCCAGATCTCGTGCCGCTGCGTCCGTGCCGTCGCGAAAACCACCCTCCGCTTGTCGCTCGATATCGACAGGGACAGACACTTGTCCGTCGTTTCATACACCAGCTCCGGCTTCGCGCCCGGCGTCAACCGGCTCCGCCACAGGCTCATCCCCTCTTCGCTGGTCCCCAGGGAATAGTAAATTTCCTCCCCATCCACAGTCACCGCCGTCGGACCAGTCCATTCCGGCAAGCGCAAGAGCATCCGCTCCGGTCCCACCGGCCGCAAACCATCGCCCAGCGGAATCTCATAAATCGACGTCGATCCCGGTTTCCCTCTCCCGAAAATCATCCGCTTCCCATCCGCCATCACCGCGGCCCCAGTGAACCCGAATTCCGCCGCCGGCACCACAACGTGTACCTCGCCGTTCGTCGCCGAAATCGCCACAATCTGCGCGCTCTTCCCCAAGGACTCGATCGCTGTTAACCAGCGCCCCTCCGGCGACCACACCAGTCCCCCCGCGACATTCGTCTCCGCGATCTTCGCCGCTTTCCCGCCGGTTGCCGGAATCAGCATCACGTCAACGCGCGGACTCGCACCTGCCCGCGTGAAGTACGCAATCATCCTCCCATCGGGCGACCACGCCGGAAACCGCTCCGCCATCACACTATCCGTAAGCCGCACTGCCCTCTCTCCATTCACCGGCTTTAGATAAATGTGTCCCGGCGATCCCTGTGGCATTCCGACATACGCAACCCGCAATCCATCGGGCGAAATCGCCGGCTGCATCTCCCATCCGTGCTCCGCCGTAAACGGCACCGCCCGGTTCTCCGCCCTCGCCGGGCGCCACGCCAGCGCCAACGCTGTCGCTACAACACACCCAAGCAGCCCCACGCCGATCCACTCAACCCGTGACGCCCGCGTCCCTTCCTCCGCCGTCGCCGGCATAAGCTGCCCGCTCTTCTCGCGCCACCACGTATCCAGTTCTTCCTTATAAGCGAACACCGGCCCCGCACGGTCCGGCCCCAGCCTCCGCACCGGCAGCCCTTCGGCTTCCCATCGCTGCACCGTACGAACGCCCTTGCCCAGGTACGCCGCTATCTCTTTCCAGGAATCCAGCCGGTCCGGCCGCGCGGGCGTAGTTCCCTCTGCCATCACAAACCTCCCACGGGGACATTGCAATCGAAACTCGCCTCTCGCAGCGGCACTTCCCACGGGGACCTTGGCCGCATGCCTGTGTCCCCAGACGCCGCACTCTCTCCGCAAGTACCTAAGCCGCGCACGCCATCGCGCGCCAACCCGCGCCAACATCTGCCACGCCTTGTTTTGTTGCGTTTGGCGCTTCCCGGCGCTTGCCCGGCGCGGCGAACATCCCGCACCCTGCCAGCATGAGAGTCGCCGCATTCCTGCTCACTATTTGCACATGTCTCGCCGCCGATTGGCTGGACGCCGCACGCAAACAAGGCGCGGCTCTTGAACGCGAACGCCAATGGAGCGAAGCCGCCGCGGTCTACCGTCACGCGCTCGAACGCGGCGGCGATACTCTCTCTCCCTCCAGCCGCTTCGTCCTCCGTATGTCTCTCTCGGAAACGGCTTTCTATCAGGGCGACTACATCCAATCCTGGCGCTGGCTCCGCGACGCCGAAACCGGCATCCCCGCCACGCCCGAAGCTCGCGCCCAGTTCCTCAACGCCCGCTGCGCCCTCTATTCCGTCGAAGGCAAACTCACCGCGGCCGAGCATGATCTCACCGCCGCGCTTGACGCCGCTCGCCTCGCAGCCGCGCCCCTCACCATGGCCGCCACGCTCCATAACCTCGCCAGCCTCGAAGCTCACCTCGGCGCTCTCCCCCGCGCCGAAGAGCACGAACATAACGCCATCGCTCTCTGGCGCGACAACCTCGGCGCCAACCATGAATACGTTCGCCGCGCCTGGATCAGCCTCTCCACCATTCAGGGTCTCCGCGGCAACTGGTCCGGCGCCGCCGAAAGCCTCCGCTACTCGCTCGCCGTGGCCGAATCCCCAGACGCCCTCGCCAACTACGCCGTCGTTCTCGATCGCCTCCACCGCGGCAAGGAAGCCCGTGAAATTCGCAAACGTCTCCCTCCCTCCCCCGCGGCCAACGGCCTCGTCGATCTCAAGTCTCTCCGCCAGGGCCCGGCCCGCGAACAAATCGTCGTGCGCTAACTGCAACATCCACTCCAGAAGGAATACGTTGCAAGCGCCGCTTCGTTCCCTTATTTCGACTCGCTCACTTCGAGCACCGTCCGTATCCCCGTAAGCGGCGGCGCGAACAACGACATCTGCCCGGGCTCCGCGAATACGACCGCAAAATCGGCCGGTGAAAACGCCCGCTCCAGACGCGCCGCGAACGTTGTCCGTAACAGCCGCGCATACCGCTCCACGTCGTAGTCCCGCCTGTCGCCCGCCGTGTCCTCCTCATCCACCACGCCGCCCGCGCCCGCCTGTGTGCGATACACCCGCACCCGGTCGCCCGTGCTCCATTTGTTCCGCCCGCTCGCCAGCATCGCCTCATAGGCCAGCTCCCGCCGCGCCTCCCGTGTCTCCCCGTACTCCTCCGGCGACTTCGTCAATCGCACCCTCGACGACACATCGAACGTCGGCAGCTCTCTCCGCCGCAGCGCATCGAGCGTTTGCAGGTACGCCTCGCGCACCCCCGCCACATCCCCAGCCAGCAGCCGCTCAATCGACCGCCGCAAAAACGTCTCTCCAAACGGCTCCGCCCGGCTCGATCGGAACGCCACTCCCCGCAGCAGCAGCTTCCCGTCATACGTCAACAGCGCATAGTTCTTCGGCTCATGCGACAACATCGCCGCAAATCGTCCGTCAAATTCTAAATGGACCAACTCCGGCAGCAGCGCCGCCACCTCCGCCACCACTCGCCGTTCATCTCGTTCGGACCAGTTCTCCGGCACCGCGAAGTACACGCCGTCCGTATCCGCCTCCAATAGCGTTACTCCGCGGGCCGCCAGTTCACGGCACATCGTCTCCAGCGTCTCGCGCCCGCGCCTGGTTACCTCGTTCGCCGCGTGAACATCCGCAAACCGCGTCAATCCGCCGCCAGCGGCCAGGTATCCATACGCCGAATTCACCACCAGCTTCATCGCCGCCGACAGTGCCTCCTGCGTATACCGCTCCACCGATCCCGCCGGCGCCGCCTTCCCCGCAGCTTTCGCCGCTAGCCGGGTTTCCACCAGCCGGTCCACCAGAGCCAGCAACGCTCCCAGGTGGTCGCGCGCCGGGCCGATGCGATACGCCCGCATTAATGACGGATACAGGCTCGCCACGTCCGCCTTCACCACGCGTTGCGCCACGCCGCTCGCGAACAGGTGCAGCGCCGCCCCGCTATGCGGCGTGCCGTCACCTTCTTTGTGCGCCGGTAGCGCCATGCCGGCGCGCAAATACGCGCGCACCAGTAGCGGATCGATCACGCCCGTCGCAGCGCCCGCATCGGCAAGGCGTTCATACCGGCGTGGCGCCATTCGCGCCAGGGCGAATGCGGCCCCACCCAGCAGCCGTGCCACGCCCGCCACCTCTTCCACGTCGGAAGCGGCATATCTTTTCACGCGTTCCGGATCGCGTTGATAGACCGCAAAGATCCGGTCGCCGCGAATATACTCTCTGTCTTCTTTCGCCAGGCCAAGGTGCCGCGCCACGGTCTTCAAGCCATGTTCCGGCAGCTCGCGTGTAGCGAAGTCATACCGCAGCACCGCATCGAGCGTGTCAATCAACTCCCGCCCCGGCGCCACAAACCGGAACCGTCTTCGCGATGGCCGCTGCCGTAACCCCGGCCCCCCAATCCGCCCAAGCCCAAGCGGCACACCCAAAATACTCGCGCGCCGTTCCAGGAACGGCAGGTCGAAGCCGTGGAGGTTATGGTTCTCAATCACATCCGGATCAATGGCGCGAACACGTTCGACCAGCCGCCGGATCAAGTCCTTCTCCTCGCCCTCAAGAATTTCCGTCACCCCCGAAGGCTCCCGAATCGCGATAATAAAGATCCGGCTATTCTCTGGCGAAAGGCCTGTGGTCTCGAGGTCAAACTGCATCCGCCGAAGCTGATTAAAGGAGAGCCCGCGAAAGTAGTTGCGCCCTGTAGCGACGAGATACTGTTCCTCCGGCGGCAGCACCAGTGCGGATTCGCTTTTCCGAAAACCCCGCAAATCCGGAGCCGTGACCAAAAACCGCAACTCTCCCGGCCCCGCAAGCTCCCGCACGGCAGCCCTCTCCGGCACAGCATCTAAGCGGTCAACGAGCATCCAAGGCGAGAATCGCTCTTGCTCACAGATCAGCTCCCCGGACCCCGGCAGCCGCCGCCAGACAGTAGCCCGCCCATCGCTTTCCGCCCAGACAGAAACAATCCCCGGCGTCTCATCCCATCCCCAAAGCCACTCGTCCTCAACCATACCGCCGCCGCGGACCTCCACCAGTCAGTGTCCCACTGGTGTCATCACCGCCCGCGCCTCGATCTCCTGCGCGGTAACTATCCAACTGACTGCTCACCGACACAACGTCGGGCAGCGCCGGGACACATCGTATCCGGCGTCCTGCGCAACGAGCGAAGAGCGAACAACATGCAGTCTTAGACGACGCCACTCGTCACAGCGTTTGAAATACTTTTACGGATGCCTTCCCCGATTCAGGAAAGACTTGCCGCAGTCGCGAAAGCGGCTCAATCGGGATACACGGCCGGAGCGGATCATCGCCGGCAATCTCACACCCGCTCTTCGCACACCCTATATATGCCGCACGCGCGTCTTCGACAGAATCGTAGCGAGTCGCGATACCACCATTCACAATATATGCACCTGCATCGTCGCGGTACTCGCCGACCCCAATGGCGCGATGCACTCGACTGTATTATCAATCACTCGCCGCCCGCCTCGCGGGCCGTCATTGGAGGAGTTGCAGCGCTTTCTCGCCGGCGTCGAAGAACTGGCGCCGTTGGTTGTCGCTTGCGAAGGGCAAGTTGGCGGCGCGGTAGTATTCGAGCTCGGCTTGCCAGCGTTTGGCGAGGCTGGCGCGGATGGCGGCGTCGGGAGGCGGATTGCCGATGTATAGCGGGTTCGTGTGGGCTTGCAGTTGGGGCTCACCCTCCACCTTCTTCAGGCGGGCATGAGCGGCGAACCATGCAGCGTCCGCCGGCACGCTGACGGTGAGTTTTTTGCCGTCGCGAGCGGTGGCAACGACTTTGCCGTTGCGAATGATTTCGAGCGTCTCGATCGGTTGATGGAAAATGGCGGTGGCGGTGATGGTGCTGTTGACTCGTGTGATTTCGACGAAGGGACCGTTGCTTACGACGACTTCGCCACGCTTCACAGCAGCGGCCCAGGCGGTGTAGGCGGATTGGCCGGGTTGGGCCTTGACGAGGGTGCGCTCGGGGCCGAGCAGTGGAATGTGTTTCGGCCAAGGCATGAAGCGGCCAAGAGGAACGGGAAAGTCGCTGCCGGCGATACCAGTGACGCGGAGTCCGGCGTTGAGGAGCTCGTACCACTCGGTGTTCCAAAGTTTGCCGAATTGGAAGACTTCGAGGAAGTCGATGTTGCCCAGGGCGAGGTCCATGAGGAGAGTGGAGTGGGGCATGGAGCCGTGGAAGTGGGCATATCCGGTGAGAGCTTTGGCCTGGCGGCCCTTTTGAAACAGCAGTGACGGGAAGGGCGATGCGGCGGGTTCGTTGGCATACATGCTGCCGACACTCAGGGGACGGATGAGCTCGCTGCCGCCCAGCATGTTGATGTGACCGTAGTATTCGGAGCGCGATTCCTGTCCGGAACGGATGGAGTAGCCCGCAGTTCGCGCCTCGCCGGCGGGGCCGAATGCATACTGCGGGGCCGCGTCAATCTGCCGCTGGAGTTGGAGGAAGTTGGCGACAGAGAGGTCTTCGGCCTGAAGCCATTTGAGGAACGTTTCGTTCTCGGCGGCGGTGCGCGGGAGGTGGATATGGTCGTCACCGGAGAGCCAGTCCTTCGTGTTCCCGGCCCAACGTTCGAGGGTGATTGGAAGGGTTTTCGATTCACCGGGCTTAAGGGTGAAGTTGACGGCGACCGGGGTGAAGAAGAGACCGCGGTAGGCTTCAATGCGGTAGTCGCCTGGGGGGAGCTCGAAATCGGCTTTACCGGTGAGAAGGAAAAAGTGCGACTGCTCGTTGTTCGTGACTTCGAGGGTTTGCGGATTGGGCGTGCGGCGCCAAAGCGTATCGCGGTAAAAGAGGTCGATTTTGAGGGGAAGGATGGCATCGACCGGGTGGAGCCGGAAGGGGCGGTCGTTTTTAAGGAGGTAGATACGGGCGGGGTGGTTCGCCGTGATTTGGAGATGGGCCGCGGGCGAGCTGTGGCGGAGTTGGGCTATGGCGAGGGTGACGGAGAGGGCGAGGAGCATCCACACGCGGGGCATTGGGGTTAGGGTAGCAGGGGGCGCGGTCGGTTCGATCACCACCGGGCCGCTGGGACTCCCGGTTTCTGTGATGGTGACACGGAACCAAGACGACCTGAATACCCTTCTTCGCGGACAACTTGCTTCACGGTCAACTCGGTGATGCCTCGCCTAATGAAGCCGGCCGGCCATCCTCTCTTTTACGGCGGTTGATCGACCCGAAGCTGATCGCGTACCTTATCGCCTATGTAGCTGGCCCGCTTTCGGCAGCGACCAGTGGCGCCGCATTGCGCGTAGAAGGCGGGCTGGTGCGATCGGTCGCATAGCAAGCCTCACTCGTGCCGCAGGGCAACGAGCGGATCGAGTCTCATTGCCCTGCGGGCGGGGACGTAGCAGGCGGCGATGGCGACCGCCGTCAAAAGGAGCGAGACGGTAATGAAGGTCAGCGGATCGGTGGAGGTGACTCCATATAGCAGGCCGGCTGCCAAACGAGTCGCTCCGATCGCGCCGATGAGACCTATGCCGAGACCGGTCAAGCTCAGGAGCAGTCCCTCGCGGATGATCAGCCGGAAGATCTCGCCTGCTTGCGCGCCGACGGCAAGACGGATTCCGAGCTCCCGCGTGCGCGCCACGATGGAGTATTGAATCAGCCCGTAGATTCCTATCGCCGCCAATAGAAGCGCCACAGCGGAGAAGCCGATCAGCAGCGCCGCCTGAAAACGGCGCTGGGAAAGCCCGGCGTCAACGCGGTTTTCCAGCGCCGTGATCCTATACACCGGCGTGCGCGGCTCAACATCGTGCACCGCGCTTTGTATCGCGCCCGCCATTTGGGCCGGGTTGTCGAGTACCGTTCGCACGAGCAGCGTCACGAGCCGCGACGGGTTTTGCGCCAGCGGCTCAAACATCTGTGGGATCGGCTCGTTCTCCAGATTCTGGCGGCGCATGTCGCCGACAACACCCACAACGGTGAACCATGGCGCGCTGGAATCTTCGCCGCCGGGCTTGAAGCGCTTACCAATTGCTTCCAACCCCGGCCAAAGACGGCGAGCCATAGCCTCGTTGACGATTGCGACGCGCGGGGCGGCTGCGTTGTCGCCGGCGTTGAAGAAACGGCCGCTACGTAATGGCGTGCCAATGGTCTGGAAGAATCCGGGGCTGATTTCATCGGCGCGGAAACGGAGGCGGCCGGAGTGCGGAGTGGCGGCGCCTTCGGTGGTAATTACACGCTCCGGGTTGCCGCCGATGAACAGGTCGCCAATGATGCCCGCACTCTCAACACCGGGGAGCGCTGCGATTTGTTCCAGGATGCGGTTGAAGAGTTCGGGCCGCGGGGAAGGCGCGGAGAGTTGGACAGAGAGTACGTGCTCCGGACGAAAGCCGGGGTCGACGTTGTGAATTGCCCGGAGACTGCGAATGAAGAGGCCGGCGCCGGCGAGGAGGACGATGGCCATCGCGAACTCGGCGACGACGAGCACGCGGCGGATGCGGCCGGCGGCGCGCATTCCCGGGTTACGGGGTGACGTTGTGATTGCGGGGGCGAGCCCGACGAGGACTCCTGTGAGCAGGCAGAGGACGAACGTCCAGGCCAGCGCTTGCGGATTGAGAGCGGCATCGTTGAGACGGACAAGCCCGGCAGGTTGTAGAGCCAGGATGACGCGAATGACGGCGTCGGCGACTGCGAGTCCCAGCAGGCCCGCAATTGTGCCCAGCGTAAGACTTTCGACGAGGAGTTGACGGGCGATCCGGGTGCGGCTGGCTCCGATGGCTACACGAATGGCCATCTCCCTGCCTCGCGCCACACTCCGGGCGAGCGAGAGGCTGGCGACATTGGCCGCGGCGATCAGGAGGACGCAAAAGACAGCGCCGGCGAGCATCCACAGGGCCGTTCGCGACGCCGGGCCTGTGACGTGAAGAGCCAGCGGCATGAGGCTGATGCCGCGGTTGCGCGCGGACGGCGGCGCTTGTTCGTCCAGGCGGCGGGCGAGCGCGGTCATTTCCGTCTGCGCCTGCTCGATGGATACGCCGGGCTTGAGCCGGCCGAGAGCGAACCACGTCTCGGCACCGTTAACGCCTTGCCGAGCTTCCCAATCGGGGAAGAGGGTGTGCGGTTCCCAGACATCCGTTGTAAACGGTTCGAAGTGATATTTCGCGGGCAGGATGCCGATGATGCGCGATGGTTTTCCGTCGAGTTCGATGGATGCGCCAATAGCTTCGGGCGAACCGGCAAAGCGGGACTGCCAGAAACGATGACTGATGAGTGCAACGCGCTCGCGACGGCTGGCCTCCTCCTCGGAAAAAGCTCTTCCGAGGGCTGGTTGAAGGCCCAGGAGCGAAAAGTAATTCGGGGATATGCGGACAGCGCTGATTTGTTCCGCGGCGGCGGGACTCGTGAGGGTGAGCGACAGCGGATCGGCGACGGCGATATCGGCAAAGGAGGAACTTTGGGCGCGCCACTGTTCAATGTTGCGGTAGGCGGATCTGCCTTCGCGGGCGGCTTGGCCGGGGATCTCCGTCCAGAGCATGACCAACTGCCCAGGTTCCCGGAAAGGAAGGGGTTGTAAAATGACCGCATTGAGCACGCTGAACATGGCCGTGTTCCCGCCGATTGCGATGGCGAGCGTTGCGACGGCGGCGATGGTGAAGGCGGGATTCTTGCGGAGAGTGCGGAGTGCGTAGCGGATGTCCTGCGCGACGGTTTCGATGAATGCAAAGGCTCGCCGCTCCCGGTGGGTTTCCTTCATTGGCGCAATGGCGCCGAAGCTGCGAAGCGCGGCGTATCTGGCGCCGGCCGGACTCATCCCGGCTTTGCGGTTGTCCTCGATCTGCATTTCGAGGTGGAAGCGCACTTCGTCTTCGAGCTCGCGTTCGAGGCGGCCGCGCAGAAGGAGGCCGCGAAGGCGGGCAGCGATCACGCTAGGCCAACTCATCGGAAAAGCTCCTGGGGCCGGCGGTGAGGAAGCGCTCGATGGTGGACGACATGCGGCGCCAATCTTTCGTTTCCCGGGCGAGGCGGCGGCGGCCAGAGG
The DNA here is from genome assembly GCA_016185425.1 of Acidobacteriota bacterium. Classification (GTDB taxonomy): domain Bacteria; phylum Acidobacteriota; class Terriglobia; order Bryobacterales; family Bryobacteraceae. The sequence goes on from JACPNQ010000047.1 coordinate 39,812, forward strand.
CGGTAATGGAGTAGAACTTGGCTTTGCGATTGTTATCCGACGCTCCCCACTTCGCGTCAACCCAGCCTTCCTGTTCCATGCGGAGCAGGGCGGGATAAAGGGTGCCCTGGTTGAGTTGGAGGAGGTCTTCGCTGATCTGTTCGATGCGGCGGGCGATGCCATAACCGTGGAGGGGACCGAGGGCGGCGAGCGTGCGGAGGACGACAAGGGTGAGGGTGCCTTGGAGGACGCCGGCTTTGGCGGGTTGTTCGTTCTTCATTTGGCTATCTACAGGAACATGGTAGCGGAGGCTTATGTAGGTAAGCAACAGGGGGAGTGAATGTCGCAACACGAAGTTCGTGTTACACTGAGTTCGTGCTTAAGAATGTGACGATCACTCTCTCCGAAGAGGCCGCGCATTGGGCACGAAAAAAAGCCGCCGATGAGAACACGTCGGTCTCGCGCCTGGTTGGGCGCATGATCGAGGACCAGATGCGGCTCGGCGATGCCTATTGGCAGGCGTACGAACGGTGGAAGAAGCTTCCCGCCAGTGGGGAGAAGAGTGCCAAGAACCGGCTTAGCCGGTCTGAATCGCATGAACGGCGATAGGCTGTATTTCGTTGACACAAACGTCCTTTTGTACGCTTGTGCGCAGGTTGAGCGGGACAAAGCGGAAGTGGCAAGACGTTGGCTCGATGTGTTGTGGAAGCAAGGCACCGGAAGGCTCAGTTGGCAGGTCCTGCATGAGTTTTATGTGAATGCGGTGCGGAAAATGGCCGTCCCTCGTGAGGACGCGCAGGCAAGGGTTGAGCTACTCATCGCCTGGAGCCCGATCGATACCACCGCGGGGCTGGTCAGGCGCGCATGGGAGTGGTCCGATTCGGCGGCGCTATCCTATTGGGACGCGCTGATCGTGGCAGCGGCGGAACGGCAGGGATGCCAGTACCTGTTAACGGAAGACATGCAGGCAGACCGCAAATTCGGCGACGTACTTGTGGTGAACCCATTTGCAATGCGTGCAGAACCGTCGAGGAGACGAGGAGCACACTAATAACAACGTCGATGAACTGTGCGAGGAGTTCCGGCGCGGGAACTTTTCGCGCTCGAATCCGTCTAATTGCGCATGACGCGGAGAGACTGTCTCTTACTCGCAACGGCAGGGGCGTATGCGCAGCCGAAACCGGCTAGCTGGCGCCAATGGGGCGGACCGAACCGGGATTTTCAAGTTCCCGACAGCCCGGCGATCAAGGCCAAGTGGCCTGCGTCCGGTCCGAAAGTGGTGTGGAAACGCGCGTTGGGCGACGGGTATAGCTCTCCTTCGATTGATAACGGCGTCCTGTACACGATGTACGCCAGCCCGGGAGGGACGGCGACGATCGCGGCGGACGCGGCCACCGGCAGGACGATCTGGGAGCAGACGGCGGCCGCCAACTTTCGCTCGGAAGCGCCAGACATGGGCCACGGGCCCTACGCGACACCGCTGATTGCCACGGACCGTATCTTCACCGCCGGGGTCACAGGGCGGATTGAGTGCCGCGCGCGGAAGGATGGAGCGCTGCTCTGGAAACAGGAGCTTTGGAGCGAGCATCGTGGGACGCGCCTGGCGTACGGGTATGCGTCGAGCCCTATTGCGTTCCGTGACACGATCATCATGCCCTGCGGTGGAAAGGGCAAGTCGCTGATGGCATTCCGCCAGTCCGACGGAGCGATTGCCTGGGCGGCGAACGACTTTCCGAACGTGTACTCGTCGCCGATACTCATCAGCGTCGACGGCTTGGAACAGTTGGTCGCACTCATGGATGGCTATGTATTCGGCGTCAACCCGCACAATGGCGACCTGCAGTGGAGGATCCCGTTCAAGGCGAGCTACAGCATCGCGGTCGCGTCGCCGGTCTGGGCGCCGGGGAATCTGCTCTTTGTGTCGTCGGAATACGATGCCGGCACGAAGGTCATCAAGCTGGAACGGAAGGGCATGCAGACCGAGGCTAAGGAAGTATGGTCCGCGAACCGGCTTCGCCTCCATCATGGTAACGCGATCTGCCACAACGGCACGATCTATTTTTCGAGTGGCGGCAAGGGTTCTGTCGCTGTTTTGTCGGCAGTGGACATCGCGACCGGCAAGATCCACTGGCAGGATCGCGTGATTTCAAAAGCCTCTTTCGTGTGGGCCGATAACAAGCTGATCACGCTCGACCAGGACGGCAATTTGATGCTGGCGCAACCGAGTCCGCAGGGCTTTCAGGTTCTGGCGAAGGCCGAGGTGTTGACGAACCTTGCGTGGACGCCGCCTGTGCTGGCGGGTAGCCGGCTTTATCTGCGGGACCGTAAGTCGCTACTGAGTATTGAGTTGGGTTAGGCGTGTCCTTGTGCAGAACATCGAACAAAGATTAAGGTTGGATTAAATTGGTCTTTGACACGGTTTTTGCGGCTGAAGGAACAGTTAGCGTGGTTTGCACGATTCGCGCAACCGCCGGCTCTGACGCTTCAGCGTCCGTATTCGGTAAATTACCTGTAACCGGAGCGGCGCTCGCGAGTATAAGGCAGGTATGCGACTGCTGTCTTCCGACTTCCGCTATATCATGCGCGATCTGCTGCGGCGCCCGGGATTCACGATCACGGCCGTGCTGTCGCTTGCGCTGGGCGTAGGCGCGACAAGCGCGGTGTTCAGCGTTATTTACGCGGTACTTATCAATCCGTTTCCCTATGCGGGCGCGGACCGGATGATGCAGCTCAGTTTGATGGTGAAGGCCGGGCAGTACCGCTATCCCGGCTTGAGCGGCCCGCAGATCGAGCAGATTCGACAGGCAAAGAGTGTCGAAAGCGCCGTGCCCGAAGATGGCTGGAATCTCACGACAACGGACGGCGACCTGCCGGAAGACGTGGCGGCGGGGTATATCTCCGCGAACGCGCCGAATCATTGGGGCATTCCGGCATTGAAGGGCCGTTGGCTGGTTCCCTCCGATGGCCCGCCGGGACAGGAGCCGGAACGAGTGGTGGTGCTGGGGTATCGATTCTGGCAACGTTACTATAACGGCGACGAAGGCGTTGTGGGCCGCACGATCCAGCTTGTGCGGAAGAACTACCAGATCGTGGGCGTGATGCCGCCGCGGTTCCGGTGGCGCGAGTCGGACATTTACGTGCCGCTGAAGATGACGATCGATCCGAACGTCTATTACGGAATGACGCTGAAGCTTCGTCCCGGCGTGACGGCCGCGCAGGCGAACGCCGAACTGCAACCGATACTGGAGCAGTTCGCCAAGCAGGCGCCGGACCGCTATCCGGACAGCTTCCGGGTGACGCTGCGAAGCATCACGGAGTTGTACGCAAAGCCGCTGGGGCCGAAACTGTACCTGCTTTTCGGCGCTGTGGCGTCGCTGTTGCTGGTGGGGTGCGCAAACGTCTCCATCCTGCTGCTGGCGCGGGGTACGCAGCGGCAGCATGAGCTTGCGGTCCGCAGCGCGCTGGGGGCCGGGCGCGGCCGGATTATCCGGCAACTATTGACGGAGTCGCTGGTGATTGCGACGGCGGGCGCGGCGCTGGGCGTGCTGATTGCGTGGAAGAGCCTTGCGCTCCTGATCGCGTGGATTCCGGCAAATTCCTACCCGGCGGAATCGGTGATCGAGATGAATCTGCCGGTACTGCTGTTCAGTGTTGTTCTGGCTGCCGCGACAGCCATTGTGTTCGGTATTTCGCCGGCGCTGCAGCTTTCGCGGCCGGACGTGGGACGCGTGATGCAGTCGAGCACGCGGCGGATCATGGGAAGCGCGCACGGCAAGCGCACGCATCGCGTGCTGGTCGCGGCGCAGGTGGCGTTGACGCTGCTGATGCTGACGGCGGCGGGCGCCGCGGCCAAAGGGTTTTTGCGGTTGGTGAACGCCGATCTGGGTTATAACCCGCACTATACGATGTCGCTGCCGATACCGGTTCACGAGAATACCTATCCGGCGTGGAAAGAGCGATCGGAGTATTTCGAGCAGATTCGGGCAAGGGTGGCGGCGATGCCGCAGGTGGAGTTGGCGGGTATCTCGACGAACGCTACGCCGCCCGCCAACGGCGGAGACAGCCGCATTGAAATTGCGGACAGAAGCGATGTGGAGAAGCCGAACGTACGCGTGAACTTCGTGAGCCCCGAGTATTTCCCTGTGTTGCGGATTCCGCTTGTGGATGGGCGGCTTTGGGATCGCGCCGAGACGATGCGCGGCGCGGCGCTGGCGATTATCAACGAGACCATGGCCAAGCAGTATTGGCCGAACGGGGATGCGATCGGGCGCCGTTTCCGGATTATCGGGATGAAGAATGAGCCCCCCTACGCGCCGGCGGCTGCCGGTAGCGACGGATGGATACAGATCACCGGCATAGCCAGGGACGCTCGTAACGACGGCCTGCGGAATGCGATTAAGCCGGCTGTCTATGTGCCCTTTTCGCTGCGCATGCGGATGTTCACGCAGATTCTGGTGCGCACGCGTGTGGCGCCGCTTTCCATGCTGCGGGAGATACGCGCGGAGATCGTGCAGATCGACCGGGAACAGCAGGTGATGCGCGTGCGGGACCTGGACGAGTGGATCCAGAACCTTCCCGAGTACTCGCAGCAGCGGCTGGTGGCTATGCTGTTCGCGCTGTTTTCGATTCTGGCGCTCCTTCTGTCGGCCGCCGGTCTGTACAGCGTGGTTTCGTACGGAGTGGCGACGCGGACGAACGAATTCGGGATACGGATGGCATTGGGCGCAAAGGCGCGCGACGTTGTCCGAATCGTGCTGGCGTCCACGATTGTGAATGTGGGAGCAGGGTTGGCGACGGGCGTCGTTTTGAGCGTACTGTTCGACAAGTTTGCGGCGGAGTGGGTGACGGAGAGCTCGCGGGATCCGATGATTCTTGGCGGGGTTACTGCTTTGCTGCTTGGCGTGGCGGGGTTGGCGTGCGTGATTCCGGCGCGCCGCGCCGCGGCGGTGGACCCGATGGAGGCGTTGCGATACGAATAACTGAGAGATTTTGTCGCGGTATGTAGAGAATGTCCGTTGGGCTCCGACTCTCCCATGAAACGGCACTAACCGGGTGCCAGAATTGAAAGGAGCACGACGTTATGAAATACATGCTGCTGATGACCGGCACGAAGGCCGATTTCGAGTGGTACGCGAAGTGGCCCAAGGAAGATTTGCAGGCGAATATGGCATTCATGCGCGCGTTTAGCAAGGAGCTGAAAGAGTCCGGCGCGTATGTCGCGACGCAGGGATTGGCTTTTCCGCACGAGGCAAAGATCGTTCGCGCGGGGGCCGATGGGACGCCGATTACCGATGGTGTGTTTCCCGAGTCGAAGGAGTTTTTAGCCGGATATTGGATTATCGATGTGGAGAACGCGGAGGAGGCATACCGGATTGCCGCGCGGCTTTCGGCTGCGCCTGGCTCCGGGGGTAAACGGGGCGACATGCCGGTCGAGGTGCGGCAGATCATGAGCGGTCCGCCGCCTGAACTCCAGTGAAGGACACTTCGATTGAGCAGGTTCTGCGGGAGTTGACGCCGCAGGTGCTTGGAAGCGTTGTCCGGCGGTATCGGGATTTTGCGGCGGCCGAGGACGCCGTGCAAGAGGCGCTGCTGGCCGCCGCAACGCAGTGGCCGTGCGAGGGATGGCCGGAGAATCCGCGGGCGTGGCTGACACAGGTGGCGTTTCGCCGGATGGCGGATCACATTCGCAGCGAATCGGCGCGCAGGAAGAGGGAGAGTGAGGCGGCCATTGACGCCACGCCGCAGGAAGACGACGCGCTGACGCTCCTTTTTTTGTGTTGCCATCCGGCCTTAACCCCGTCGTCGGCGATTGCGCTGACGTTGCGGGCGGTGGGCGGATTGACGACGGCTGAGATTGCGCAGGCGTTTCTTGTGCCGGAAGCGACGATGGCGCAACGGATCAGCCGCGCGAAGCAGAGCATCAAGGACTCGGGCATTCCCTTTCAGATGCCGGATGGTGAGAAGCGAGAACAGCGGCTGCGGTCGGTTCTGCATGTTTTGTACCTGATGTTCAACGAGGGCTACACCAGCAGCGGCGGGGCTGCCCTGTACCGGAACGATTTATCGCGCGAGGCGATACGGTTGGCGCGGATGGTTCACGCACTGCAGCCCAAGCACACCGAGGCAGCGGGATTGCTGGCGCTGATGCTCCTGACCGATGCGCGACAGACGGCGCGAACGGGTGCGGAGGGCGAGTTGATTCCGTTGGGGGAGCAGGATCGGTCGTCGTGGGATAAGGAGAAGATTGCCGAGGGAGTGGCGCTGATTTCGGCGGCGCTGCCGAAGGGCGCGGTGGGACCGTACCAGTTGCAGGCGGCGATTGCGGCGGTTCACGATGAAGCGGCGCGGGCGGAGGAGACGGATTGGCCGCAGATACTGGCGCTCTACGAATTGTTGAAACGGATGTCGGGGAACCCGATGGTGGCGCTGAACCATGCGGTGGCGGCGGCGATGGTGCACGGGGCCGGACGCGGATTGGAGTTGTTGGGGGCGTTGCAGAGTGATGCGCGCATGAAAAATCACTACCGGCTGGACGCCGTGCGGGGGCACTTGCTGGAGCTTGCGGGGGAAACGGAAGAGGCCGTACGCTGCTATCGCGCGGCGGCGGGCAAGACGGGCAGTTTGCCGGAGCGCGAGTATCTGTTGATGAAGGCGGCGCGGCTATGAGCGGACTGCCCGTTCTTGCCGTTGATTCGAAGGAGTTGTGCGCGGCGGCCCGGGAGTTTAGCTGTTTTCATTTGCGGCATCCGCTGTTTCCGGAGGCTCGTTGCATGGAGGCTGTGGAGTTGGCGCGGTCGTTTTTCGCGTTGGCGGATGTCGAAAAGCGGGCGTTGGCGATTGAAGGGTCGGCACATTTTCGCGGATACAGCGTAATGCGCAATCAGCGGGACTGGCGGGAGCAGATTCACTTTGGCCGGGAGGAAGTGGCGGTCGTTTCCGCGCGGAACTACGACGGATTGCGCGGACCGAATCTTTGGCCGGAGGATGTGCGGTGGAAGAGCGAAGTGATCCGGCTGATTCGGGATTTGGAAATCGTTGGGAGGGAGGTATTGCGGCGATTTGGCGAGTGGATGGTGGAGGAGGAACGCTCCTACCTGTTGCTGAAGATGATTCACTATCATGAGTCGCCCGGCGGTATAGCGCGGCCGGGCGTGGCGGCGCATGTGGACTTCAGTTGGATCACACTGCTTGTGCGGGATCACGCGGGGGGATTGGAGATCTGCACGCCCGCGGGGGAATGGCTGGCGGCGCCGGCGGTTTCCGGGACACTGTTGGTGAACTTGGGCGAGGTACTGCAGTTTGCGACCGGCGGGTATTATCAGGCGACGCCACACCGCGTGACGACAGGAGACCGCAGCCGCATTTCGCTGCCATTCTTTTTGAATCCTTCCCTGGATTCGGTGATTTCCCCGCGCGCGGGCGAGGCGCATGTACACCGGGTACTGCGCGCGGAGCCCCTGCATTTCGGCGAGGCCGAATGGAAGCGGAAGGGGCTGGGCTTCTGGTGCGCCGAGTGCTGTTAATCGATGTTGCAGTGTGGTCCGAAGATGGCTTTTCCGCGGTAGGTGAAGCGCTCGCGGGTTTCGTGTTCCTGCCAGGTGAGCGCGGCCTTCAGCGCGGTGCGAACAATCTCGCCGCGCGAGGCGTGCGGGTCGATGTGCCACTTGCGGCCGGTATAGTCTTGGATGCGCTGCGTTAGTGCGTCGGGGATAGCTGCGGAGATGTGGAGAAGGAATCCGGAGTCGATCTGCTCGGCGCGGAAGTTGCATTCGCCGCACCGGACTTCGGCGAGGATGCCGCGGATCGCATCGAGGTCCATCGGGACGCGTTGTGCCTTTGCTTTCGTAATCGCGTATTCGACAGCCGCTTCGACAGTGGCGAAGACGGGCACGCGGTGGGCGTTGGCCATGGTGCGGAGAAAGATGCGGCCGCGGTTGAGGTCGTTGCGTTCGGTATCGGTTATTCGTTGGCCGTAGATGCTCGAGTTTTCGGGGAGATCGGTGATGACGAGGGCGAGTTGGCGGCCGATGCCGAGGTAGTACGCGACTTCGGCGACGGTGGCTACACCACGCGTTTCGGCACTGATGACGAAGAGGAGGACGTCAGCCTCATCCTTGGCGAGCATTTCGGCGGCTTCGCATTCCTCGGTCCATTCCCCGAGGCCAAGTTGGGGATCGAAGTAGGTGACCCCTGCCGCTGCCAGCGCGGGAATTGCGATGTCGCGGCGCCATGTGGTTTCCCCGGCGGCTCCACCGAGGAAGACTTGCTTATACATGCCCTGTCGTCCTTCAGCTTAACGTGATATATCTGCACGATGTTTTTGCGCCTTCTGCTCTTCACAGCCGCCGCGGGCGTGCTGCTCTCCCAGACTGCTTCATTGACCGGGCGCGTGACGGACGCGAGCGGCGCAGTGGTTCCCGGCGCGGGCGTGGTTGTCCGCGCGGAGGGGACGGGTGTCACGACCACCGTGTCGACCAACCAGGACGGCTACTATTCCGCGCCGTCGCTGCCGCCGGGACGCTACGGCGTGACGATCGAGAAGGATGGCTTCGTGCCGACGCGGCAGACGGGACTGGAACTGGCGGTGCAGCAGGTGGCGCGGCTGGATGTTGTATTGAAGGTGGGCGCAGTTTCGGAGCGGATCGAGGTGTCGGCGCAGGCGCTGGTGCTGGAGAGCGAAAGCACAACGCTGGGGCAGGTGATCAATAACAAGCAGGTAACAGAGCTGCCGCTGTTGGGCCGCAATACGTATGCGCTCGCTATGCTGGTTCCCGGCGTGCGTCCATCGGCGGGAGTGAATGGACTGGTGATCGACCAGATCTCGACGGTGTCTTATTCGATCAATGGACAGAGGGCGACATCCAACGAATTCCTGCTCGACGGCGCGCCAAATTCCGCTGCCGCGCAGAACCAACCCGTGATCAACGCCAATCCGGACATGGTGCAGGAGTTTAAGGTGGAGACAAACAACTTCTCTGCCGAGTATGGACGCGCCGCTGGCGGTGTGTTCAACGTTGTCACAAAATCCGGGACGAACGATATTCATTTTGGCGCGTATGAGTTCTTCCGGAACGACAAGCTGAACGCGAACGATTTCTTCGCGAATCGCAGCGGAACCGCGCGAGCGCCGTTCAAGTTCAATCAGTTTGGAGGGACGTTGGGCGGACCGGTTGTAATCCCGAAACTCTATAACGGAAAGAACAGGACGTTTTTCTTCGTGAATACGGAGATTGTGCGGTTTATCCAGGGCATTACATTCACGTCCGCGCTGCCGGACCCGAAGATGTTGACGGGCGATTTCAGCCAGGCGCGGCTTGCCAACGGCAATGCGGTGACGATCTACGATCCGGCGACGACGCGAGCAAATCCGGCGGGTTCCGGATTCATTCGTTCGCCATTCACGGGGAACATCATTCCGGCAAACCGGATCGATCCGGTGGCGCGAAATGTGTCGAAGTATTTTCCAGTGCCGAATGTGGCGGGGGTGACGGCGCTCGGAGCGATCAACTACACGCGCACGGCCGGGAACGTAGTGCCGAAGGACAGCTACAGCGTACGGATGGACCACAACTTTAGCGAACGGAATCGCATTTTCGGACGCTACTCGTACGACAACACGCCGTTCAACCGCGCGCCCGCCTACGGCGACGAGAACCGGAACATTGCGCCAACAGCGGGCCCGCAGATATTCAAACGCTGGAACGCGGTCCTGGAAGACACGGCCGTGCTCTCCCCGTCGGCGGTGGCTACGATGCGTTATTCGGTGACGCGCCTGATCAATTTCCGGCGGCCTTATTCGGACGGATTCGACATTACGTCGCTGGGCCTGCCAGCCTATATGCGCGAAGGAATGGTGGATCCGCTATCCTTCCCGGCGATCACGATTACGGGATATAGCGTTACCGGGTCGGTGCCGAACATTGTTGTCGGCGGGCTGATCGGCGCGACCGATCTGATCGCATTCGGGAACACGCAGCAGGCGGCCCAGGGAAACATCACCAAAAACCTGACGAAGCATACGCTGAAATTTGGTGGGGAGATGCGCGCGATCCAGTTCAACAGTCAACAGGTGGGCGATTCCGCGACAAACTTCAGCTTTGCCCCGACATGGACGCAGGGGCCGAACGCGACGGCCGCGAGCGCGACGGCGGGATTGGGACTGGCCAGCTTCCTGCTGGGCATTCCGGGCGGGGGCGTGGCCCCAGCGCCGGCATTGGCACAGACCACAAAATACTATGGCCTGTTTGTGCAGGACACATGGAAGGTTACGCCGAAGCTGACGGTGAACCTGGGGCTGCGCTACGACTACGAGACGCCGCGTACGGACCGGTTCAACCAGCTTTCCAATTTCGATTTCAACGCCGCGTCTCCACTCGAGATTCCCGGGCTGCCGCTGCGCGGCGGGTTGACTTTTCCCGGTGTGGGAGGGCTGTCGCGCTACAACGCGAACCCGGACCGCAACAACGTCGCGCCGCGCGTAGGCGTGGCTTACAAGGTGACGCCAAAGACGGTGATACGAACGGGCGCGGGGTTGTTTTATGCCGGACTGACCGGCCTGGGCGGCGGCACCGCCGCGTTCGGCATCAGCGGATATGCAACGACGACATCCATCGTAACGAGCCAGGACGGAGCGAATCCGATCGTGACCTGGAGCAATCCATACCCAACGGGATTCAACAAACCGACCGGTTCCAGTGCCGGGCTCGCGACTCTGTTGGGACAGAATGTACAGTTCTTCGATCGCGGAAACTACACGCCGTACAGCGCGCAATGGAACTTCAATGTGCAGCGGGAGCTCCCGAAGAATATGCTGTTCGAAGCCGGGTACTTGGGCAGCCGCGGCGTTGGATTGTTTGAGAACCGGCAGTGGAATCAGTTACCACCTGAATTGTTGGCGCAGGGTGACGCCCTGCGGACGCAGGTGGCGAATCCGTTCTTCGGGCAGATCGCGGTCGGCACGCTGGCGGCGCGGAACATTGCGCGAGCACAATTGCTGCGGCCGTATCCGCAGTTCGATGGTTTAGCCTCACAGAACGCGTCGTGGGCAACGTCGTCGTACCATGCGCTCGAGACGAAAGTGGAGAAGCGCTATGCGAGCGGGTTGAGCATCTTGGTGAGCTATACGTTTTCCAAAATCATGGATTACGGCAACGGACCGTTCGCGGGCGAGACGGTCGGCGGCGGGGCCATCCAGAACTGGTACAACCTCGCCGCGGAATGGAGTCCGTCAACCCTCGACCAGACACACCGATTCATCTTGAACGCGGTATACGAGCTGCCGTTCCTGAAGAAGAACAAAATCCTGGGTGGCTGGCAGGTTGCCTCGATCTGGAGTGGGTTCAGCGGCGGGCCGCTCGGAATTACGTCGGCGACGAATAACACCTTTTCGCAGGGCGGCGGCCAGCGGCCGAACTGGACGGGCGTGAATGCCACGGTGCCGAATCCGCGGCCGGAATTGTGGTTTGACGCGTCACAGTTCTCAATCCCGGCGCAGTATCGGTTCGGAAACGCGCCGCGAACCTACAATGGACTGCGTAGCGACGGAACCGCGCAGGTCGACGTCACGTTGAGCAAGAACTTCCGTATCCGCGAACTGTTCCAGATCCAGTTCCGGGCGGAGACGTTCAACCTGACGAACACGGCTCGGTTCGCTCCGCCGAATCAGTCCTTCGGAAATCCGCAGTTCGGCCAGGTGAATGCCCAGGGTAATCAGCCGCGTATTGTACAGTTCTCGCTGAAGCTCAATCGCTAGGCTTTTTTCTTCTTCTGCTTTTGCTGCGAGCCCGCCGGGAGCCAACTTTGCCACGGAAGCACGTTGGCCCGATCCGCCCACGTCTGCCATTTGGCGGACATCGTCTCCACACGAGCGGCTTCGCGCGCGGCGAGGTTGTTGAGCTCGGAACGGTCGTTGTCGATATCGTAGAGTTCCCACTGGCCGCCGTGCTGCTTGACGAGCTTCCAGTTGCCCATGCGAATGGCCTGATTGCCTTCGTGCTCCCAGTAGATGGCTTCATGGCCTTGGCGTTTCTTGCCTTCAAAGACCGGCAACAGGCTCTTGCCTTCGAGCGGCGTGATCTTTTCGCCTTTGTACTCGGCGGGGTATTTGGTGCCGGCGACATCGATGCAGGTGGCCATAATGTCGATCAGATGGCCGGGCTGATCGGTGAGCGAGTTCTTTGCCTTGACGACCCTGGGCCAGTGGATGATCAGCGGGCTGGAGATACCGCCTTCGTGGACAAAGTGCTTGTAGAGGCGGAAAGGCGTGTTGGAGGCATGGGCCCATTCCGGACCGTAACTTTGATAGGTATCGTCGGCACCGGGCATGACTTGGGGATCGTTGCCAACCTGGACAGGACGCCCATCGCGCGTCTTGACAGGGCGGATGGACGTGTTGGGGTTGGCGTCGGCCTCCGTGCGCGGCCCCATACCTTCGGCGCAGCCGCCGTTATCGGCGAGGAACAGGATCAGGGTATTGTCGAGCTGGTTCTTCGCTTTCAGCTTGGCGACGATTTTGGCGATGTTTTGATCGAGATGATCGATCATGGCGGCATAGACTGCCATCCGGCGGATCTGCCATTCCTTGTTCGGGATGTCGTCCCATTTGGGCACTTCCGGCGCCCGGGGCGATAGCTCCCATTTCGTTTTCACTACGCCAAGCTTCTTCTGGCGGGCGTGGCGCTCGGCGCGGAGCGCGTCCCAGCCGGCGCGGTATCGATCCTTGTACTTGTTGATCGTCGCTTCGGGGGCGTGCATGGGCCAGTGGGGAGCGGTGAAGGCGACATAGAGGAACAGCGGCTCAGTCTTGCCGGTCAGCTCGTCGATATATTTGGCGGCATTGTCCCCGAGTTCATCCGTGTAGTAGAAATCCTTTTTGTCGGGCTTAATGGGTGTGTTGTCACGGGTGAGGGTGTTGGGGTCCCAGTAGCTTCCGCCGCCGGCGATGGTGCCGTAGTATTTTTCGAAGCCGCGCTGGAGCGGCCAGTTGTGGTTGTCGGCGGTTTGGGGCGTGACGTGCCATTTGCCGCACATGGCGGTGCGATACCCGGCGGTGCGGAGGACTTCCGCGATCGTGACCGACGTGCGATTGAGGTCGCCGCGGTAGCCGGGGCGATGATAGTCATTCATCATGTGGCCGATGCCGGCCTGATGCGAGTAGAGCCCGGTCATAAGGGACGCCCGCGTCGGACAGCAGCGGGCGGTGTTGTAGAACTGGGTGAAGCGGAGGCCGTTTTTCGCGAGGGCGTCAAGGGCCGGACTGGCGATTTCGCTGCCGTAGGGTCCGATGTCGGAGAACCCGAGGTCATCGGCCATGATGAGAATGATGTTCGGGCGGGGGGTTGCGGCGGCAGTTGCGTTGGCGATTGCCGCGGTGCCGAGCGCGGCGCGAAGAAATTGACGGCGTTCCATCGGGGACAGTATATCCGGGCTAACGGTAGGGAGAAAAAAGTTCGGTAGTGAAATAGCGTTCCATACGGTCCGGGAAGACGGTGACGACGCGGGCATTCGGGCCAAGGCCTTGGGCGACGGTTTGGGCGGCAAAGAAGTTTAGGCCGGAGCTGGGACCAACAGGGAATCCGCGGGCAATGAGTAGGCGGGCGGCGTGAATGGCGTCTTCGTCGCGAACTTCGATGATCTGCAGGGTCGTCATCTCAGCGGGCTTGAAAATTGTGGACACGGAATCGACGACACCGGGGATGCGGGAGGAGAAGCTGCAGCACTCCGCTTCCGCCTCGCCGGTTAGCTGAATGGGCCGCGCCAGGACAGGGCGCACAGGAGAACCGGTTTCGCGCAGCCCCTGAAATATGCCGACAAGGGTACCGCCGGTGCCAACACCGCTGACGAAGGCGTCGACGGCGCCGCCCGGGATCTGCTCAGCGATTTCGCGAGCGGTAGTGGCGGCGTGTGCGGCGGCATTCTCCGGGTTTTGGAACTGGCGGGGAAGGAAACAGTTTTCTTCGGCCGCCATGCGCTCGGCTTCCCGGATGGCGCCGTAGATGCCGTCCGCTTTGGGCGTGAAGCGGACGTGGCCGCCGTACCCGCGGATCATGAAGACCCGTTCGTTGCTAACGCCTTCCGGCATAGCGGCGATGAACCTGAGACCGAGCTGGGCGCAAGCGAGCGCCATAGCGATGCTGGTGGACCCGGACGAGGCTTCGACGACGGTATCGCCAGGCTGGAGGCGCCCTTCGCGCCATGCTTTACCGAGAATATAGCGGGCGACGCGATCCTTGGTGGAGCCGCTGGGGTTTAGGAACTCGAGTTTGCACCAGATGGGCGTATCGCCGGGGTTGAGGGACACAGCGGCGAGCGGCGTTGGCGCCAGGCTGTGCAGGTAGAAGTTCGTATCGGGTAACCTGCGGATCACTCTGCTAGGGTAGCTGCCTTATAGACAGGCTGTCGCGTTTCTGTGATTCTGGACTGGAGATGGCTCGTAAATTGGCCAGGGCGGGAACGGTGCTGATGACGATCGGCGCAGTTCAGTTTTGCGGTGCGGCCTATTTCTGCTGGATCGGCGGAATCGACGGGGTACTGAGTCCCGTGGCGGCAGTGGCGGCCGTGTGGCCGGTAGCGGCGTTGCTCGTATTTCTTGGGGCGCGGATTAGGCGGACTTGTTAGCCCAGAGTTCGAGCCGCAATCCGGGAACGCGTCGAAACTCACGGACGTTTCTTGTCACGAGCGTGCAGTCGTGCGCGAGCGCGATGGCGGCGATCATAAGATCGTTTCCGCCGATTGGCAGACCGTCCCTTTCCAATAGAGTTCGAATGCTTCCGTAGTACGCCGCCGCGCTGTCATCGAACGGCAGAGACAAATAGTGTCCGACGAGTTCGTCGAGCCAGTGGAGGTTTGCCGCGACTCTCTGGCTCTTGCGAGCACCATACAGCAACTCCGCGCGCACGATGGAACAGCACACGATCTGACTATGTGGCAGCGCGCGCAGTGCGGCGATCGCTGAAGAATCCCCCTTGGCCAGCGCAATCCAGATATTCGTATCCAGCAGGCGAAGGCTCAATCTAAGGACTCCAAGTCAGTCAGCGGCTCTGGAGGTGGATCCAGGATTTCCGGGAAATCTTCCTTCAAAAAGCCACATACCCTCTCAAAATATCCGGGCGGATAGTCGTCCGAGTGATCTTTACTAAGCTGTTGCACGACATAACCGGAAAGCGACATATGAGCGCGCTCCGCTTCCTTTTTCAACTTGGCGGCTAGATCGTCGGGTACGTATAGATTCAACTGCGCCATACACCACGTATACCACGTATAAACGTTCTATTCGTCTTCCTCCTCAACCACATCGATAGGCGGAGAAGCGGGCGGCTCGGGCAGACCGGATTGTTCGGCTAGTTCGGCGAACCATCCGCCGGCGGCGAGGAGTTGAGCGGGAGTACCCTGCTCGGTGACCTGCCCATCGCGAAGGACGTAAACGTAGTCCGCTTCCTTGATCATGGTGTAGCGGTGGGCGATGATCAGCGTGGTGGGGCGGGGATTCAGGTTAAGGAGCGAGTGCTTGATCTCGATTTCGGTGGCGTAGTCGAGATTCGCCGTGGCTTCGTCGAGAACGAGAAGACGCGGCTTGTCAGCCAAAATGCGCGCGATCTGGAGGCGCTGGCGTTCGCCGACAGAGAGGCCGACGCCGTTCTCACCGATTTCTGTTTCGAGGCCTTCCGGGAGGCGTTCCAGCAGGCGTCCGAGCCCGGCTGCAAGAGCGGCTTCCATGACGTCCGCGTCGGTGGCGGTGGGACGTTTGTAGCGGATGTTATCGGCGAGGGTACCGCGGAAGACAGCACCGTCGGTGGCGACGACACCGATGGCGCGGCGGACAGGCGCGGGGCCCTTGGCGGCAATGGAATGGCCATCAATGAGAATCTCGCCTGCGGTGGGCTCGAAGAGCTTTAGGAGGAGATCGGCGGTTGTGGTCTTGCCGGCGCCGGAGGGTCCGGCGAGTGCCGTGGTCCTACCGGGTTCAAGGGTCAGGTTGATGCCCTTAAGAACTTCGCGCGCAGGGATGTAGCTGAAGCGGACGTCGCGGAACTCGACCTTTCCCGGGCCGGGCGGCAGGTCGTCACCTGGGGCTTCCACTGGGCCTTCATCGCGGAGACGGATGGCGCGTGTGAGCGAGATCAGATGCTGCTGGAGGCTGACGGCGATGTTGTTGAGCGAATCGACGGGAGCGAACAGGCGATCGAGGTAGGCGGCGAACATGACGACATCGCCGGGCGTGAGGCGGCGGCGAAGGACGAGCCAACCGCCGTAGCCGAGCACCATCGATTTGCTGAGATTGGAGAGAACGCTCTGCCAGATGTAATAGCCTTGGGCCGTGCGGATGCGGTCTATGTAGACACCATAGGCGTAATTCGATTCGCGGCCGAGGCGATCCTCTTCGCGAGACTCCGCACCGGAGAGTTTGACGGTCTTGACGGCGGCGAGGGCGCCGGTGATGCGGGCCGAGATGTTCTCCCAGAGTTCGTAGTAAGGCTCGAGCCCGGTCTTCATGCGCAATGCCGAGCGGCGGGCGATCCAAAGATACGGCGGGAGCATGGATAGAGACACCAGCGCCATCTCCCAGTTTTCAGCGAACATGATGGCGCAGATGCCGACCAGGCGAATGGCTTCCGGGGCGATCTGCTGGGAAAAGGCATGGACCACGGGAGCGAGTTGATCCGACTGATCGATGCGCTTGGCGATACCGGCGCTGGCGCGGCGGGCGAAAAACGATGTCGGCAGTCGAAGGACATGGCCGAACGTGGAGACGATAAGGTCGGCTTCCATGGTGCTGGCTACCTTCGCGCCGAAGTAGTCAGAGCGGAGGGAGAAGTAGTAACCGGCCGTGCTGATGAGAAATAGGAAGCCGACGGATTCGATCAGGGTGCGAAGAGTCTGGTCCGCCGTGCGAGGCGCGACGAAGCCGGGTCGATGCTGGACGGGAGCGGCGGCGGGTGAGGTTTGTTCGACGAAGAGGCCGGCGACATCGTTGATGGCGCGGCGGTAAACGAGGGGCTGCAGGAGGTCGGCGCCAGTGGCGAGGAGAGCGAAGAGACTGATGACAGCGAATTGGCCCTTATGATGCCGGGCAAGTTTAAGAAGGACCTGGATGACTCCCCGGTGCGGCTTGGCGTCGGTTTCGGAGGGCACACTTCAGTTTAATGGCCGATCAGTCCATAGACCAACAGGAATGCCATTGCACCGAGTATGGACATAACGAAGCTCGCTGCCTGGTCCGCGTGATAAAGGCCGGCGCGGCGGCCGAACCAATCCGCCGCGAGACCGCCGATGGCGCCGAGGAAGGCGGAAGCGTACGGACCTTCGGGACTGTGGCCAGGCAGAACCAGGCGCACGCCGAGGGCGGCCACCATTCCGAACACCGCGTGCATTCCGGCCGATTTCACAAAGTCTCCACCTCTTGCACCGTAATGAGTCCCGAGGGGAGAAGCGTTTTCAATTCCGGCAGGAAGGCAAGGACGCGGTCGTGATCGTCGACAGCGACAATGACGATGGGACTGTCGTCGGAAACGCCGAAAAGACGGGTGCGATGGACATGACGGTGGCGGCCAAACCCCATGACGCCGCGATAGACGGTGGCGCCGGCGATGTTCGAGTGGAGGAGACGCCGGACGATGAGCTCATGAAGGGCGTGGTCGCCGGAGCGGTCGGTCTCCTTCAGATAGATGGTTAACTGGAGCTTCTTCATTTGGCGGCCTCATTTTTCTCGGAGCGGATGGTTAGGGCGTACATGCTGGGCAGGGCGATGAGCGTGAGAAGCAGGGTGGATAGCAGGCCGCCTACGACGACCGTGGCGAGCGGCCGCTGCACATCCGATCCGATGCCGCTGGCGCGGGCGGCGGGGACCATGCCGAGCAAAGCGACAACGACCATGAGCAGAACGGGCCGAAGCTGCCCAAGAGCGCCGTTGACGATGGCCCACTGAACGGAGTGCTCCGGCTCCGAGCGGCGCAGGCGGTTGATTTCGGCGATGACAAGAACGCCGCTCATGACGGCGACGCCGAAGAGACTGATGAAACCTACGGCCGCGGAGACGCTGAGATTGATTCCGCGGATGTAGAGAAAGAGCACGCCGCCGACGAGAGAGAACGGCACATTCATCAGCACCATGCCGGCGTATTTGGCGGAGCCGAACATAAAAAAGAGCAGGACGAAGATAATGGCGATGGTGATGGGAAGAATGACGGAAAGGCGCTTTTGGGCGCGTTGGAGATTTTCAAACTGGCCGCCCCAAGTAACTTCGTAGCCCGCGGGAAGTTGAATCGCCTCGTTGAAGCGGCGTTGGGCGTCGGCGACAAAGCTGCCCTGATCCCGGCCGCGGATATTGGTGCGAACCGTGATCTGGCGCTGATTCTCGCGCCGCGCGATGATGCTGGCGCCGTTGACAACTTTTATCTCCGCCAGTTGTGAAAGCGGTACGCGGCCGCCTTCGCTCGTGGGGATGAGGACATTGCCGATAGCGCTGATATTGGTGCGGGCCTCCGGGACGTAGCGGACGGTGATATCGAAGCGGCGCTCGCCTTCAAACATGGTTCCCGCGGCGCGACCGCCGATGGCCATTTCGATAACGTCCTGCACATTGCGGACATTGATGCCGTATCGGGCAACGGTTTCGCGATCGATACGGATACGAAGCTGCGATTGGTCCTCCTCCTGCTCTATCGCCGTATCCGCCGCGCCGGGCACCTGGCGGACGATGGCGAGCGCTTTGCGGGCCGTCTGCCGGAGAGTGACAAGGTCCGGGCCGCGGATGATGACCGCCAGATCGGCGGCGGAGCCGGTGACGGACTCGGTAACGTTGTCGATGATGGGCTGCGTGAAGCTGAAGGCCGCGCCGGGGATCTGCTCGTTGAGCTTACGGGCGAGAACCTCGATGAACTTCTGTTTGTTCATCCCGTCAGGCCAGGTGTCGTAGGGTTTTAGCGCGAGGAAAAACTCGTTGCGGTTGGGGCCATAGGGATCGGTGCCGGAGTCGTTGCGGCCGGATTGAGAGGAGACGAGCTGAACCTCGGGGTACTGCGTGATGATGTTGCGGATTTCGCTGGCCACTTGCGCCGATTTTTCGAGCGAGATGCCAGCAGGTAGGTTGGCGCGGACCCAAATGACGCCTTCATCGAGGTTGGGGAGAAACTCGATGCCAAGCGCACCGGCAAGAGCGAACGAGGCGACGACAATGCCGGCCGAGATGCCGAAGACGAGCATTGGCGCCTTTAGCGCGCGGGCGAGAACGCTTTCGTACCGTTTGCTGAGCCAGGGGAGGATTGGGTTTTCCCAACTCTTGGCGCCGTTGCGGAAGATGTACGTCGCGATAACGGGAATGAGTGTAAGGGCAAGAAGCATGGAGCCTAGCAGCGCGTAGCAAACGGTGAAGGCCATGGGCGTGAAGAGCTTGCGTTCGACGCGCTCCAGCGTGAAGAGCGGAATATAGGCCGAGATGATGATGAGCAGCGAGAAGAAGATGGGCCGTTCGACTTCGAGCGCCGCGTCTCGAATGGCGCCAAAGACTCCGCCATTGTCGGCGAAATCCGGCTGAGACTGGCGGTGGTGAAGCGTGTGGAGGACGTGCTCCACCATAACGAGCGTGGCATCCACGATGATGCCGAAGTCCAGCGCGCCGAGGCTGAGCAGGTTCGCCGGGATGCCGGAGAAGTGCATGCAGACGAAAGCGAACAGGAGAGAGAGGGGGATGGTAAGCGCGGTTAGCAACGCGGCGCGAGCGCTGCCAAGGAAGATGAAGAGAACGAGGAGAACAATACCGAGCCCCTCGAGCAGTGTGTGGGAGACCGTGTGCAGCGTGTTATTGACGAGGTCCGTACGATCATAGATCGGCTTGATGACGACACCGGGAGGCATGCGATTGGTGTTGAGATCGTCGACGGCGGTCTTGATGGCCTTCAGAACTTCCGAGGGATTTTCGCCGCGTCGCATCAGAACGATGCCCTCCACGCCGCCGCTTTCGGCTTCGGCGCCGAAAATTCCGGTGGGGGGAGCGGAGCCCACCTGCACCTTGCCGACATCCTTCACGAAGACCGGAACCCCTTTGGATTCGGCGACGACGACGCGTTCGATGTCGGAAGTGTTCTGGATGAGGCCGACGCCACGGATGACCATCGACTGCTGATGGTTGTCGAGCATTGCGCCGCCGGCGTTGCTGTTGTTGGAGCGAACGGCGTCGGCGATCTGGTTAATGGAAAGGCTGTACTTGGCGAGAGCGAGAGGATCGATTTGTATCTGATATTGCTTGATGAGGCCGCCGAAGGGAGTGACATCGGCAACACCGGGGACTTGCAGGAAGCGCGGTTCGACTACCCAGTCCTGCACTTCGCGGAGCTTGCGGGAATCGAGCCCGCCGCCGCTGAGCGTGTAGCGATAGAGCTCGCCGATAGGAGTGGAGAGAGGACCAAGGCCTGGCGTGACGCCGTCGGGGAGATCGGCGTCGCGAAGTTTTTCGAGGACGACCTGGCGGGCAAAGTAGTCATTGGTGCCATAGTCGAACGTCAACTCGACGACGGAAAGGCCGAAGATGGTGCGGGAGCGGCGGGCGATGACATTGGGAGCGCTGTTGAGGGCGCGCTCGATGGGCACGGTGACTTGCTGCTCGACTTCCTCGGCGGCGCGTCCGGGGAATTGCGTGATGACGACGACCTGCGTATCCGAGATGTCCGGATAGGCTTCAATCTTGAGCTGTGTGAAGGCCCAGAAGCCGGCGCCGATCAGCGTGAGACCGACGAGCAGAGTGATGAACCGCTGCCGCAGCGCGAAGCGGAGGAGTTGTGCAATCACGTGTGTCTCCTAGTTGGCGGCGAGCAGCATGACGCCGTCGACGACGACACGGTCCCCGTCATTGAGGCCGGTGAGTATGGCGATGCGATCGTTGACTTGGATGCCCGTCGTTACGGTCAGCTTTTCGAACGTGCCCTTGGAAGACTCGCGCCAGACGAACGTTCGGCCCTCGGTGGAGATGATGGCGGCGGCGGGGACCATGGGGCGGAGCTCGGTCTGTTCGGAGAGCTGAATGCTGCCGAACATTTCGGGCTTCAGTTTTCCGCCGGGGTTCGGCATTTCGGCGCGAACCTTCACGGTGCGGGAATCGGCGTCGACCATGTCGCCGATGAGCGTGACGCGGCCGCGAAAGGTTTCGCCCGGATAAGCGGCAAGCTCGATGCGAACGGGTTCGCCGGTTTTGACGAGACGGATGGAGGTCTCCGGAACATCCGAAGTGATCCAGACGGCGCTGAGATCGGCGATGGTCATGACGGGAGCGCTGAGATCGTTGCGGTACTCGCCATTGACCACCGACATTTCGAGCACCTTGCCGGAGATTGGTGCGCGGACGGTGATCCGCTGCCCGTAATTGCCGGGGGCGATGCCGAGAATCTGCAGGCGGCGCTTTGACTGTTCGAGCGTGGCCTGCGCTTGTTCCACGGCCGCCTGGGCCTGTGTCACGACGGCTTGTCCGTTCAACACTTCCTTCTGCGGGACGGCGCCGTGCTCAAAGAGATCCTTCTGGCGGTCCAAATCCATCTGCGCCTTGGCGAGGGCCGACTTGGTCTGCGTGAGCGCGGATTGGGCTTGCTGTGAGCCGGAGACGGCGGCATCGGCATCGGAGCTTTCAATGGTGATGAGGGGTTGGCCTTGCTGAACGTAATCGCCGATTTTCGGAGACACCGCGACAACACGGCCTGTTAACGGCAGGACAACGTGCGAGAGGCGGTTCGGATTGGCTTCCACTTTGCCTGGAGCCGACACGGTGTCGACAGGCACTGGCACGGCCTTCACGCTTTCGGTACGGATCTGGGCGAGTTGCGGAGAGTCCGGCGGGATAACGACGCGTCCGGATTTGGCGGGCGGCGGATCGGGCTTCCTGTCCACATGTGCTTCCGGAGCCTTACCGCAGGCGGCAAGGAGTGCGAGTCCGATGAATAGAGCGATGTTCCTTTTCATTTCGATCTCCGTTACTTCCCTTAGGAACCGCTCACGGTAGCGCCGGAGACGGTGTCGAGCAGGTAGAGGCTGCGAGCGTAACTGGCGCGCGCGTCGTTGTAGGTTTGCATGGCGTCGTTGAAGGCGCGTTGCGCGTCGAGGAACTCGATGAGGCTCGCCTCGCCACGGCGGTAGGAGTATTCGGTGGTGTCGCGGACGCTGCGCGCCTTGGTGAGTACGTTGGTTTCGACGCTTGTGAGGAGTTGTTTGGCGACGCTGTATTGGCGATAGGCCTTTTCCACTTCGGTGTAGATGGAAACGCGCAGTGCATCGACGCGAGACCCAGCCTGATCGATTTCACGCTGCGCGCGCAGGATCTCACCCTGGTTCCGGTTGAAAACAGGGAACGGCACGCTGAAATAGACGCCGAGCGAGCTGCCGCCCACACCGTAGGCACGCTGGTGCGTATATTCGGTCCCGATTGAATAGTCGACCTTCCCGTTTGCAAGTTGGAGACGGAGGTCGGCACGGGAGCGGGCCTGAGACTGTTGCGTGGCGAGGTAGTCCGGGCGGCGGTCGAGCGCGAGGCGCGTTATCTCGGTCTGCGGCTGGGAGAGATCGTCGCGGCGAAGCGAGCCGGCAATTTCGAAATCCGCGGCGGGCTGCTTGCGGCCGAGGAGGAACTGGAGCTGCGTCTTGGCCTGATCGAGCTGGAGTTGGGCCTGCTGGACCGCAGTGCGGAATTGGAGCGCGGCAACCTGAGAGCGTTCGAGTTCGACCTTTGCGAGATCGCCGCTCTTAAGACGAGCTTCGTTGATGGTGACCACACCTTCCAGGCGCTGCAGATTGTCCTGAGCAAGCTTCAGATTTTCCGCCGCCTGCTGAACGTCGACGAATGCGCTTTGGACGTTGAAGACAACCTGGCGCATCATCTCGCGGACGCCAAGCTCGGCGAGCGATTTTTCCTGTCTGGCGACGGCCATACGCTCATCGCGTTTGTGGGCGCGCTCAAACGGGAAGTCTGTGTGGATGTTGAGCTGGTTCGGACCGGCATGGCTATTGATGTTGTAGTGGGTACCGAGGACGTCGAGGGTCTGGCCGGAGACCGTAAGGACGGGATTCGGCCGGAGACTGGCGGTGATTTGGCGAGCTTCAGCGATCGTGACGCTGTACTTTTGAACCGCGAGATCCAGGTTGTTGGCCAGCGCTTCCTGGACCGCCTGTTCCAGGGAGACGGGGGTTTGGGCTGTGAGTGCCGTCCCAAACGCCACGAGCGCAGTGAACAGTTTCGCTTTCACGGTTCCAGAATGCGGCCTGAGCGATGAGATCAAAATCGCCTGACAGGGGGATGTAAATGGGTTTGAGAGGGGTGACGCTCCCGGTCTCAAGGGGGATGTTTCTCCCCTGCGCAGGGGAGGGTGCCGCGGCCAGGTGAGTGTCATACTGAAGCGGCGTCAGCGTGACCTGAATGCCGCTTACCAACACCCCTCCCCCCGCGCCGCCGCCCATGGACTTGGCCGTGGAGCCGCTGCTCTCGCGGTCGGCCGTTCTGCGCGTGTCCATTGTGGGTTTCGGGCTTGTCGTGGCACTGGTGCTCCTGGCCGCATACCTTGGATACGACCGTTCGAACGAGATACAGGATTCGGCACAAACACTCGTGCGGGAGCAACTCGTGGATACCGAGCGGGGACGGGCACTGGAAGAGCGGATCGTCACACAGACGCAGGCCCTGCTGGACGATTTGGTCTGGGTACTGGGCATCTGTATTCTGCTGGCGGTGGGAACTTCGGGGATGACGATATGGATCATCCAAAAGACATTCAAGAAGCTGGAGTGGCAGGCATCCGAGCTCGCGCATGTGTCGTGGCACATGCTGGACGCGCATGAGAAGATCGCGCGGCGTTTTTCCCATGAGATGCATGACGAGTTGGGGCAATCGTTGACCGGCCTGCGCGGGATGCTGAACCGTGTGAAGGATTCGGAGTTCGGGACGATCCGGCAGGAATGCGTGTCCGTGGTGGACGAAGTGTTGCAGAACGTGCGAAAGCTGTCGCAGGCGCTCCGGCCGGTGATTCTCGACGACTTCGGGCTGGACTCCGGGTTGCGCTGGCTGTGCGAACGCTTCCAACAGCGGACGCGGATTCCGGTGGATTACCAGTCCAATTTTTCAGGGCGGCTGGCCGAGAGTCTGGAGACGCACCTGTTTCGCATTACGCAGGAAGCGCTGACCAATATTGCGCGGCACGCGGAGGCGACGGAGGCGTGGGTCTCACTGCAAGTTGGCGAGAACACGATTGTTCTGACAATCAGCGATAACGGGCGGGGATTGCAGGTTCTCTCCGGCCGGCGCGCTCCGAGCCTTGGTATGGTGGGAATGAGATCCCGCGCCCGGCAAGTGAACGGGGAATTGCTGGTGGAGAAACGGGAAGGCGGCGGCCTGCGCATTCGCGTGGAGGCGCCGCTGGTAAAGGCTGAACCGAGTGTCGAGCAAGAAGATTCGAGTATTGTTGGCTGACGATCACACGATCCTGCGGCGGGGTGTGCGGATGCTGTTGGAGTCGCAGCCGGACATGGAAGTGATCGGAGAGGCCAAGACCGGACGCGAAGCGATTGAGGAAGCGAAGAGGCTGCTGCCGGATGTCGTGGTCATGGATGTTTCGATGCCGGAGTTGAACGGTATCGAAGGGACGCGGCAGATCTGCGCGGAGTTGAGCGGGACGAAGGTGATCGGCTTGACCATGCATAACGACGCCGTGTATGTGCGCGAGATTCTGCGGGCCGGAGCGCGGGGTTATCTGTTGAAGGACTCCGAGGATGAGGATCTGCTTCGAGCCATTCGCGCCGTGTTTCGGGGCGAGGCGTTTCTAAGTCCGTCCGTCTCCGACGCTGTGCTGGCGGACTACCGGAAACATGTGGCGAATCCGATCGACCAGTTGACGAGCCGGGAGCGCGAGATCCTGACGATGATCGCCGATGGGAAATCGAACAAGGATATCGCCAATGCGCTGAACCTCAGTGTTTACACGGTGGAATCGCATCGCGGCAGTGTGATGGAAAAGCTGAACCTGCACAACACCGGCGACATTGTGCGGTTCGCCATTCGCAATGGATTAACGAGTTAAGAGCGCATACACTATAGCGGTATGCTTTCCCGGCGAAGTCTGCTTACTGCGCCGCTGGCCGCGGCATCCAATGCGAAGGAGCGTCTGCTCATCGACACGCATCTGGAGGTGTGGACGGACGATCCGAAGTTTCCGTTCGCGCATCCGGAGCGGCCGCAACTGAAGAAGCAGCCCGTTCAGGCGCCGGTCGAAAACCAGGTGGAGCAGATGAAGGACTTCGGACTGCGGTACGCCGTGCTGATCAATCCACGCTTTTTCGGGTGGGACAACTCATACATCGGCTACTCGCTGCACAAGTATCCAAACCTGTTCGTGGCGCATGGGCTGGTCAACCCGTTGGACCCGAAGGTGCATGAGAGGCTGCGGTACTGGGTGAAGGAGCATGGGTTCCAGGGGATGCGATTCAGCCCGATCTACCATCCGAAGGAGACGTGGCTGAATTCGAAGGAGCACTACCCGCTGTGGCGGGAGGCGGAGAAGTTGGGCGCGGTGTTCAACTACTACATCCTGCCGCACCAGATGCCGATGCTGGAGGAGATGTGCGGGCGCTTCCCGGGCGTGAAAGTGGTGATTGACCATGCGGGGAAACCGGACCTGAAACTGGCCGATCCGTGGCCGGAGTTCCGGAAGATGTTCCGGCTGAAAAAGTTCCCGCAGGTCTGGATCAGCAATTCCGAACCGTACGAGATGACAGAGTTGAAGAGGTATCCCTACGAGGATACGTGGCCTTTCTATAAGGCGATCTACGAGGAGTTCGGCGGGAAACAGATTATCTGGGGAACGGGGTATCCGCGGCCGCGATGGGAGCTGCCGATGGACAAGGAATTGGAATTTGTCGACAAATACTGCTCGTTCTACACGGACGCGGACCGGGCATTGATTCTTGGTGAAAACGCGCTGCGTATTTGGAGGTTTCCGAAATGAAGCTACTGGCTTCGCTGATCGCACTGGGCTTGGCATGTGCCGCTCAGCCGTCCGTCCGTATCGATACGCCCGCATCTCCACCGGCGTGGGCGCTACTGGAGAGGGAGCTGTTGAAGCAGAGCTCGCTGGCGTGCGACCGGTTCGCGGGGAAGTATCTGGATTCTCGCGGGTATCTGTTGCATACGCCGCGCTGGGGAACGCTCGATGGGCCGGACGACGCGATTGAGACGTTCTACAACTGGACACTGTTGCATGCGCTGGGCGGGTCGGACTCCGTGCTGGCGTCGTATAAAAAGGCGCTGGAGGGACACCTGGCGCAGTACAAGGAAATGCGGACGGTGAAGACAAAGATCGCCGAGAACGGCGCCTATCACAAGGAGTTCATCACACAGTCCGATTGGTTTCATACGGGCGAGGGGATGCGCGGGTTTATGTTCCTGGGGTTGTCGGACCCGAGCGATCCGGTGTTCCGGATGCGCATGAAGCGGTTCGCGGGGATGTATATGAACGAGGATCCGGAGGCGCCGAACTACGATCCGGTGCACAAGATCATCAAAAGTATCTGGAACGGCAGCCGTGGGCCGATGCTGCACAAGGCGACGACGTACGACTGGGTGGGCGATGCGGTGCCGGGCACGTTTCACTTGCTGCATGGCAAGCAGGGGCGCGGCGGAATGGTCGATCTGATGTCGGTCTACGACAAGATGCTCGCGCATTGCGCGGAGTATCTGGACAGCGTCGGCGACCATCCGCTGAACCTCGCTTCGACGGGCCTGGCGACAAACGCCTACATGCTGACCGGCGAGAAGAAATACAAGGATTGGGTGCTGGAGTATGTCGGCGCGTGGAAGCAGCGCACAGACGCGAACGGCGGGAACATTCCGACGAATGTCGGCCTGAATGGGCAGGTGGGCGGTGAATATGGGGGGAAGTGGTACAAGGGCACCTACGGTTGGAACTTCACCATTTTCGATGGGGAAATCGAAAAGATGGCCCATCGGAACACGTTCGACGCGGGGTCGTGGCCGGGGTTTGGGAATGCGTACTTGTTGAGCAAGGGCGACATCGGATTTGTCGCGACACTGCGAAAGCAGATGGAGAATATGTACGCGAACAAGAAGGTCACGGACGGGAGGACGCTGATTCCATCCGGCTTCGGTGACCCGCGCGGGCATAAGTACACGGGCGGGAAAGAGGAGTGGTACAACTGGACGCCGAACTTGTTTGCCAACCGGTTGACTGAGATTTACTTGTGGTCAATGGAGGCGAAGGATCGTGAGAAGTTCGCGGGCGATGGATGGATCTCATTTCTGGAGGGTAAGGACGCTGCGTTTCCCGAGCGCGCGTTGCGGCGCGATCTGCAGTTCGTGCGAGAGCAGGTACAGGAGATGGACTCGGACGACACTTCGGCCGACACGCGGCTCGCGGATTACCTGATGGGGATGAATCCCGCGGCGACGGATGCATTGTCGAAATTGACTCTTGGCTCCTATCTGACGGGTAACATTTGGACGCTTCATGCGCGCGTACGGTACTTTGATCCGGCGACGCGGCGCAGCGGGCTGCCGGAGGATGTGGCCGCGCTCGTGGAAGGGTTCACCGCCGATTCCGTTTCCGTGCGGCTGGTGAACGTGAACCATGTGACGCCACGGGTCGTGGCTGTACAGGCGGGAGCCTATGGGGAGCATCAAATTGTGTCGGCGACTGTTGGCGGCAAAACCGTCAACGTGAATGGGCCGGTGCTGACGGTGAAACTCGGTCCGGGAGCGGGTGACCGGCTGGAGTTAAAGGTTAAGCGGTACGCGAACGAGCCTACGTTACAGCAGCCCTGGGACCGGTAATAGGGATAGAGTAGAACGGATGAATTCCAAGCGCTGGTACGTGGTCTGCTGGTTGAGCCTGGGCATGGTAATTGCCTACATGGACCGGGTGAACTTGACGTCCGCTATGCCGGAGATCGCGAAGAATCTGCACCTCGATGAGGAGCAGCGCGGCATGGCGCTCTCGGCGTTCTTCTGGACGTACACTCTTGGGCAGATTCCGGCCGGGATGCTGGTGGATAAGCGGGGCGTGCGCCTGCTATACACGGTGGGCATTTTTCTGTGGAGCATTGCGTCGGCGCTCACGGTGTTGACGACGGGGCTATGGGCGCTGATTTCAGCACGGCTGCTTGTGGGGCTTGGAGAGAGCGTGGTTACGTCTTCCTCGCTCCGCTATATACGCGCGCACTTTGCGGAGAATGAGCGCGGGTTCGCCGTTGGCGTGTACATGACAGGGACGAAGATCGGGCCGGCCATCGGCCTGCCGCTGGCGGGATTCCTGGTAGCGAACTACGGCTGGCAGGCGATGTTCCTGATCATGGGACTAGGCAGCTTGTTGTGGCTGGGTCCGTGGCTGGGCTGGGTGCGGGGCGACGATCCGGCCGCGCTGCCCACGGTTGTTGGGAATGCCAAGAACGCCGAGAGCGTGTCGCTCGCCGACGCATTGAGGAGCCGCGTGATGTGGGGCATCATCCTGGGCACCTATTGCTATATGTACTTCGTCTACTACTGCATGACCTGGATGCCGCAGTATTTCCAGAAGACGCACGGGATGTCGATTGAGAAGTCGAACTGGTTCGGCGGCGTGTCGTTCGGCGGAATGGCGCTGGTGGCTGCGCTGGGCGGATGGGCGGCGGACCGGATAATCGCGAAGGGCGCGAACGCGATTCTGGTGCGGCGGTCATTCACGGTGGCGGGATTTGTGATGGCGGCGCTGCAGACCTTGAGCGTGTTCACAGAGTCGAAGGAGCTCATGATCGGGCTGACGGTGGCGTCGCTGTGCGGGCTTGGCCTGGCGACGGCGAACTATTGGGCATTGACGCAGACACTGATGCCCGGCGCAGTACCGGTAGCTATTCAAAATACGGCGGCGAATTTGGCTGGAATCGTAGCGCCGTGGCTAACGGGATGGATGATCAAGCAGACCGGCAGTTTCGACGCGCCGATTAAGGCTGTTGGCATCTGGCTGATGCTCGGCATTTTTGCATACGTGGTTCTGGTCAGGCGTTCCGAAGTTCCCGCAGAAGCTGCGCTGCAGCATTCTTAAGCAGGAAGACGTCGGTGCCCGCGGTGATAAATCGGAAGCCCATGTCGCGGTAATGGCGCATCGTATCGACGCTGGGCAACAGAAACCCGGCGACGCGATTGTGGCGTCGAGCGGCATCGAGCGATTTATTCAGCGCATCGAGGAACAGCGGGTGGTCGTATTGGCGGAAGATGCCAAGGCTCGTCGACAGATCCATCGGGCCGACGAAGAGCACATCGACACCATCGACGGCCGCGATTTCGTCGACGTTTTTCACCGCCTCGGCGCTTTCTATCTGGATGATCGTCAGCAGGTTCGACTTCGATTCGGTCCGATAGTCATTGAAGTGCGCGCCGTACCCCGCGGCGCGGACGATTGTCGCAACACCGCGGACGCCATCGGGCGGGTAACGCATCGCGGCGACGCAATCGCGGGCTTGCGCGGCGTTATCAACACGCGGGAACATGATGCCCTGGACGCCGATATCGAGCAGGCGATGGACACGCTGCTTGTCATGCGACTCGACGCGGACGACAGGGATGGCGGGCGTATTCTGCAATGCGTAGAGCTGCGAGAGGATCTCGCGTTCGGACCCCATCCCATGCTCAAGGTCAATGATGAGAAAGTCGAATCCTGCGAGCCCCATCAGTTCGGTGTTGATGGGATAGCCGGTAGAGATGAAAGAGCCCATGAGGGTTTCGCCCTGCGCGAGCCGGGACCAGCAGTTTTTCATTGTTCGATTACCTGTCGCGCCACGAGGTAGCGCTGGAGTTTGTCTTCGGGAATGGCGTAGCCCAGGCCGGGCTGATTGGGGAGGCGGATGAGGCCGTCGCGAACTTCGACGTAGGGGGTGACGATATCGTCGCGGAACCAGCGTAGGCTGGATTCCACATCGGTGGGATAGTCGCAGCCATCGAGCGCGGAGAGCGCGGCGCCTTGCGCCTGGCCGATGCCGAGCTCGGGCATGGTGCCAATCCAGATGGAGAGGCCGAGCTCGCGGCAGCGGTGATAGAGCTTAAGCGCATTGCGGAAACCGCCTACGCGCTGGATTTTGATGTTGGCGATGCGGAAGGATTTTAGCTCCGCGGCGCGCTCGAGATCGGCAAAGGTTTCGAGGCTTTCGTCCAGGCAGATCGGAGTGTCGATGGAGCGCTGGAGGATCGCCGAGTCTTCGAAAGCGGGGCCAGCCAACGGCTGCTCAAACATCTTGAGGCCGTACTCATCGAGTTCGCGATAGACCGGCAGATCGGAGAGCGCGTAGGAAGCATTGGCATCCGTCATCAGCGGCACATCGCCAAAGCGGCCACGGACGGCCTTCACGAGATCGACGTCGTGGCCCGGACAGATCTTGATTTTGACGCGCTTGTAGCCATCGGACAGATGCCGCTCTATGGCGGCAAGCATCTGTCCGGTTTCATCGTAGAGGCCAACGGCGAGGCCGGATTCGGCGTAATCACGCGTGGCGCCGAGCAAGCGGTGGAGCGGTATTCCACGGCGTTGTGCTTCGATGTCCCAGAGCGCGGTTTCGATGCCTACTTTGGCGAAGTTGCTTGCGGGCTGCCGATCCATCCAGGTGCTGGCTTCGTCCAGCGAGACAAACTCGCGGCCGACTATGGCCGGGGCAAGCTGCGTGGTCAGTTGTTGCCAGCAGGACTCCGGCGTGTCGGAGGAGTAGAAACTGCCCGCCATGGGCGAGGATTCCCCATGGCCGATGAGTCCTTCCGATTCCAGGGCGACGACGATGCCATCTTTTACGGCAACCTCGCCGTTCGAGATGCGGAACGGTTCGACGAGCGGGATACGGACGTGCGTGAGCACGATGCGGTCAATTCGCATGAGAAGGAAGTTGGCGGATCCAGTCTTCGATCAGTTTGGCGCCTGCCGTATCGACGCGGTTCGTGCTGGTGGGCGGCATCTGGTATTCCCCGCGGCGCGTAATGCGGCGGAGGAGCACGGACTTGGACGGATCGCCCGGTTTGACGAGCCGCGCGCCTTCGATGCCCAGGGTTTCGTGGGTGGGCTCTTCGTCAATGAGACGGGCCTTGGCGATCGGGGTCCTGTAGCCGAGCTCCATGAGCGAATTGCCGCCGCCATCGGAGACGTGGCACATGGCACAGTTCACCTGCAGGTAGGTTTTGACGCGCGCGTCGATGTCCGCCGTTGCGTTGAAAGGATCGGGATAGGCGGAGAGCTGGGCGGCGGGCTGTGCCGGTGGATTCTTAAACACACCGGCTTGGACGAGAGCATGGATCTGATTCTCGCGGTTCATCTGACCGGTGTTCAGTCCGAGCACGAAACCCGCCGCGCGCGAGTGGCAGAACATGCATTCGTTCCGGCTGGGATAGTGCCAGGATTGTTTGCGTACCGCACCGCCGGGTTCCTTGATCTTGAACGTCTTGTCGAACCCTCCGGCGCGAACGAGGGTTGCGTCGGACTGATCGTCATTCCAGATGTAGGAATAACCGACCCAGTGATTCTCCTGCTTCACGACCACACGCGTCTCAATGTATTTGCGTGACGCCGGATTGCCCTCTTCCATGTCCAGCGAAAAGGATTTCACGGTGACGGCGCCATCATCGAATTCCCAAGCTGCGTCGGGCCTTTCTTTGAATGTCGCTTTGGCCGCCGGCGGCAGGGCAACGAAGCGCTCCTTCCGCGCACCGTCGGACCAGAACGGAGCGTTGATGGAGTATGGAATGACACCCGCGGCAGTGCGGTGGGCACGCACGTTTTCAAACAGGCCGGTTTGGCTGAGTTTACGCGGGAATGCCGGATGCGGCGTACCGGGCGGACGGCGTTCGAGCTCGAAGATTTCCCCGGTACCGTGGTCAAGCGCGTAGAAAGACCCATCGCGGCCAACACCGAAGCTCGCTATCTTCACGTTGCTGTCGAGGAGCTCTTTGTGCCACGTGACCTTCTTCGAGCCGTGGTTGTAGCGGAGCGCCCACATCTTGCCGTATTCGTAGTCGCCGTAGATGTATGCGCCGCGCAGTTCGGGAAACTTGTCCCCCTGGTAGACGTAGCCCCCCGTGATGGAGCGGCATTCGGTGTGGTGGTGCTCGATGACAGGATCGGTGAACGGCGCCGGGCCTTTGGGTGAGTTCGGGTGGAAGGGATGGGTACCCTCGCGAACGCTCCAGCCGTGATTGCTGCCTTTGCTGGAGATTTCGATCATCTCCCAGATGTCCTGGCCCACATCACCGACCCACGGCTGGCCGGTCTGTGGATCGAAGCTGAATCGCCAGGGATTGCGATAGCCGTACGCCCAAATCTCGGGGCGCGCGCCTGGCGTATTGACGAAGGGATTGTCCGTCGGAATGCCGTAGTTGCGGCCGGGCTCCGGATGTTCGACGTCGAGGCGCATCATGACGGCATGCAGGTCGGTCAGGTTCTGCCCGGAGTTGTTGACATCCGATCCGGACGTCCCGTCACCGGTCGAAACATAGAGATAGCCATCGGGACCGATGATCGCTTCGCCACCGTTGTGGCCGCCGGATGGCCATTCGACGATCATTGTCTGCGACGACGGACTCAATCGCGGTGGATTGCTTCCGGGCTCCAATCGATACCGGTAGATTCGGCTCATCTGGCCGACGCGCGATGGAAGCTTGTTGTCGGCGTGGCTGAAGACGAACACGAAGCCATTCTCCTTGTATTTCGGGTGGAAGGAGAAGGCGGAGATGCCGCGGCCGAGATCGAGAAACAGGTCCTTTTGCCCGGTCGAGTCATTTGGCCGAAAGCTGAATATCCGTCCGTCATATTCGGCGACGAACAGGCGATCCGACAGCGGGTCCTGCGCAATGAATACGGGGCCTTTGAAGGTCACTTGCGGGAAGGCGCGCGTGAGCCGGAAGGGCGTGGGCGGATCCGGCGATCCGATGAGGCGCGACGTTGTCCAAGGGACGCGCTGGGCGAGGCCGAGCGCGGCCATAAGAAAGAACAGGAGATTTCGTTTCATCGTTTTGGATCCAGCAGGCGCTTTGGCGCGCGGCGGAGCCATGCTGTGCGTAACGCCGATTCCAAAATGTCCGGCTTCACGGCCGAGAGTTTGACCATCGTGGCGCCCTGCTTGCCCCATGCGTTGGGAACGGGGACAAAGATTTCGGGCGCATCGGCGATCATTCCTTGCTGTTGTTCGGGAGCCAGCATCAGGACTCCGAACCCCTTCTTCTCATACGCGAGCGTGGCGAAGATCTTATTCTCAATGCGGAAATCGGCGTTACCGAAGTGTGACCCTTCCGTGGCCTCCGGCATCTTCAAAGCAAGTTTGCGAAAGCCTGACGCGGTCATGTTTAGCCTTTCCTCCTGTGGGTATCCGCGCCGGCACAAGGGGCGCACGCAGACGAAGTTTATCAAACGGTTGTCGTTAAGCGTCATGTTTGTCTCGTCGATTCTCGGGCGATAGGCGCGGGAAATGGATGTGCGGAATTGAGGGATCGATCATGCGTTCGATCCGTTCGCGGCTGAGAAGGCGGCCCTTTGCCGGAGTGAATTCGCAATAAAAGTCTTGGCGGAAATTGAAGGGGAACAGACGGCGCTGCTCCTCGATGAACTCGGGTGTGGCGTAGGGCGCGTCCTCGATGGTGGCTTTGACGCGGAGCCATTTCGTGAGTTTTTGGTCGTGCCAGATGTTATGGAATAGACCGATCTGG
>JACPNQ010000034.1 GCA_016185425.1 Acidobacteriota bacterium
GCCGCTGCGCCGCCGCCTGCTTCTGAAGGCGGCGAATTCACGCGGATGTTCAATGCCCAGTCGCTGCCGAAGCCAGAACCGGAAGCGCCGAAGGCACCTGAGCCACCGAAGGCCGCGGAACCACCGAAACCGGTTGCTGCCGCTGCTCCGCCGCCTGCTACTGAAGGCGGCGAATTCACGCGGATGTTCAATGCCCAGTCGTTGCCGAAGCCAGAACCGGCACCTCCAAAGACACCGGAACCTCCCAAACCCGCGTTAACTCCGCCGCCCGCCAGTGGGGGCGGCGAATTCACTCGGATGTTTAACACGCCCCAGACAGCGCCGAAAGCTGCCGAGCCGCCCAGGGTGCCCGAACCTCCGAGAGCGCCTGAACCGCCCAAGCCCGCGGCCGCCCCTCCCGCCGCGCAAGGCGGGGAGTTTACGCGGATGTTCAACTCGCCCACGGCAGGGCCGCCCAAGGCACCTGAACCTCCAAAAGCTCCCGAATCCCCGAAGCCCGCACCCGCGGCTCCACCGGCCGCCGGAGCCGGCGAGTTTACGCGCATGTTCACATCGCCGGCCGCCGGTGCATCCAACCCTACACCTCTGCCGCCTTCCCGTCCGCCAGCCCCCCCTCCAGCCGGCGGCGATTTCGGCAATGCTTTCCCGCCACCGCCTCCGGGCCCACGGGCCTCGGGAGCACCGGGCGAATTCACGCGAATGTTTAGTTCGGCTGGATCGACGGGCCCCGCGTTTACCCAACCCAGCAAGCCGGCTGCGACTCCGCCTGCTGGCCCTCCCGCCCTCGGCGGCGGTCAGCCCGGCGAATTCACCCGCATGTTTAATTCCGCGGGAAGCGGCGGAGGCTTACCGTCGACGCCGCCGTCCAGTGCGAGCTCCACTCCATTTTCCTTCCCGCAGGGTGGCCCTACGCCGTCCAAGCCGCTGGGAGCGCCGGGAGAATTCACGCAGATCTTTGGCGGTCCGGCCGCCGGGGCAGGCAGTATGTCTCCCATGACGCCGCCCCCAACCAGCAACCCGGCACCACCCACATTCGGCGGCGCTCCGCCCGCCAGTGCGACTCAGGTCTTCAGCTTCCCGCAGGCGAGCGCAGGCGGCGCCGGTGGCGGCCCTGGCGGCGGTCAGGCTGCACCCGCCGGACCCAGCGAATACACCCGGCTGTTCATGGCGCCGGGCGCTGGCGGCGCTCCCGGAGCGGCCGGAGCAGGTGGCGCGCAAGGCGCCGGCGCTGGCGCGGGAATGATGGGTGCTGCTGGCGGGATGGCCAATTTCACACCCGCCGGATTCAGCGCGCCGCAGGTCAGCGGTCCGCAGATGCAGGGCCCACAGGTCTATATGCCGCAAGTCGGAATGGGTTCCGACGGCTTGAACTTCACGCCCGGAAGCGTCAGTGCGCCTCAAATGACCGGACCCACCATGTCCGACCCATCGTTCAGCGCACCGCAGATGAACCTCAATACGCCGACGTTCCAGCCCGGAATGCCGCAAATGCCCGGCAGCATGCCGCAAGGAATGCCCCAAGGCGGCCCTGCGCCCACCAACAACAAGATGATATTTATCGCATTGGGCGTGCTGCTGCTGATCGCGATTGTAGTCGTGGTGATCTTCGCGATCAAGAAATAGTCGTAACGCCGGAGCGGCCTAGGACGCTTCCGGCAGCAAAATAATCAACTCGAGCGCGGGGTTCGGCAGATCGCCCGGCACATAGGCGGCGAGGTTACGTGAACGAGCGACCGCTTCCCAGGCCCCGCCGCTCATGGAAACGCTGAAGTACTGGCAGTTCAACTTCACCGGCACGGCGCTGGGCGGTTTCGGGACGTGTGTCAGCGAAATGCCCGGAAGCGCCTGGCGAACAAGATGCTCGATGTGATTGGCCGAGCAGACCTTCACGAGGTAGGGTGTCTTGGCGATCAGGTCGCCTTCATTCATGTCCGCCGAGATGGCCAGATACATCCGCGTATTGCGGAGGAA
Organism: Acidobacteriota bacterium; assembly: GCA_016185425.1. Classification (GTDB taxonomy): domain Bacteria; phylum Acidobacteriota; class Terriglobia; order Bryobacterales; family Bryobacteraceae. Next base: position 1,972 of record JACPNQ010000034.1, read on the forward strand.
GCGATCTTCCGCGAGCGGTGTGCCGTAAATCGAGGTCTGCAACAGCTTAAGGGGCAGCGAGACGAAGTTGCTGGGAACGACGGTTTCGAGCAGTGTCCGAATCTGCTCATCGAGCTCGGTGAAGCAGCCGCCGAGATTGTCGTGGTCGTACTTTGGCAGGTCGCGCGGATGGAGGTTCAGCGAAAACGTAGTTAGCGATCCCGCGAGAGAAGCCATCGTCTCGTAGAGGTATTCGGGATGGCCCCGGCGAACTTCGAGCAGGTGCTGGAACTGCGGGAAATGGGAGTTGATCGTATAGAGCAGCCAGAAATTGGCGATATCGGCGGTGCCAAATTCCGCGAGGCTCAGGTTCTTCTGCCGGCGCTGCGCGGAGAGCAACGAACTCTTGGCGCTAAGGATCTCGATCAACCGGCGCGTTAGCGCAAGGAGATATTCGGTGCCGCTGATGTCGAGCGTAGGCGGGACGAATTTCTGATCGACGTCGAGCGTGCCTGTCGGATTGCGGCGGATGCGCGCGAAGCGGATGGTGGAATAGCCATCCAGCGATTCATTGCTCGTCAGAATGCGAAAGTTTTTCCGCGCCACCTGGACGGGCTTTTCATTCAAGCCGTTGTTCTCGTCGCGCAGCATCGCCACCTCAGAGAAGTAGCGCGTTCCGGAGTCCTTGCGTGTGGCGAGTGAGATATTGAGCCCCGGTATGCGCTGTTCGGGAATGCAGAGAAATACGTCGAGCTCGTTTTGATCGACGTCGAACGCTTCGGCTAGCGGCTTCGGCGGCGGCGGGCCGTCCGGCGCCGGAATATCGAACGGCATTCCGTCCGGAAAGATGCCCGAAGCGGAGGCGATGGCGATGTTGCCCGCGGCGAGCTGCTCATGATCAATCCGGACGTGGCCAAAGCCCCAGGGCCGGAAACTCAGCGCCTCCGTCTGGAAGCGCAGCGTGCTTTCAATAAACCGGTCTTGGGTCTGCAGGTGCTGGGGACTTAAGAACGTCCCCTTCATCCAGATCACCGGCTGCAATTGCCTCATACCGACTCCAAAGGTAACACGCGCAAATGCTCGCGCTAGAGCGGCAGAATTTCTTCGCGGTCCGGGTTGTAGTTCAGACGCCGTTTCTGCACATACGCGATGTTGCCGAGGTGGGACGCGGCCGCCGAGCGATGTCCGATCTGCACATCGGCGTTCGGCAGCTTGCGCGAACGGCAGCAATCGAGGAAGTTCTGCACGTGGTCGATCGTCTGATCCTTCGCGTAGGGAACTCTCACCGGTTGTGCGTTGCGTTCGGCGGAGAGGAACTCGAACCCTTGCCGGGTAATGTAGAGCTTACCTTCCGTTCCGCACATCTCCACGGCGGCACCCTTAATTCCGGGGGCGAGTGTGGCTTCAAACGTCGCCACCCACTCCTTCGGATATTCGAGGAGCACGTTGATCGTATCCGGCGCGGTACGGCCGTCCTTGTAATGAAAGACGCCGCCTGCCGCGCCGGCGGCGATGGGATTGTCCTGTCCCATAAACAGATGGACCACGTCGATCCAATGCGTGAATAGATCGGTGACCTGGCCGCCGCCGAAATCGAGATAGGCGCGGAAGTTGAAGTACTGCTGCGGATCGTAGTCGCGCCATTTCACCGGTCCAAGGAAGCGCGCCCAGTCCAGGTTTGACGGCCGGGTCTGGAGCGATGCCGGGGCCTTGCGGAGATGGTAGGTATTGCCGTGCCACCAGGTGCGGGCCATGGTGATCTTGCCGAGCTTGCCGGAGTCGATATACTCGCGCTTCGCCTGCAGGTAGTTCTCACCGGACCTCTGCTGCATCCCCACCTGGCAGATGCGATTGTTGACCCGGGCCGCCTTTACGATGGGCGGTCCCTCTTCAATTGTCAGCGTCAGCGGTTTTTCGACGTAGACATCCTTGCCCGCATTCAGGGCATCGATTGCGCACATGGCGTGCCAGTGGTCCGGAGTTGCAATCAATACAGCGTCGATCGTCTTCGTCTCCAGCAGCTTTCGGTGATCGTTGAAGCCCTTCGCTCCAACGGCTTTCTGCTGCACCTTGTCGATCTTCGCGCCGTAGACGTCGCAGACGGCGGTGACGTCCACCTGTTTGCTGTTCTGGAATACCGTCATGACGTACTCGCCGCGCTCGCCGCAGCCGACGAGGCCGAGCTGGACACGGTCATTCGCGCCCAGGACACGCATATAGCTGGCGGCGGACATGGCGGCTGCGCCACGAATCAGGGAACGGCGGTTCATAGGGGAAGGATCTCCTCACGGTCGGGATTGTAACGAAGGCGGCGGCGTTGCAAATAGGCGATGTTGCCGAGATGGGACGCGGCGGCCGAGCGATGACCGATGTGGACATCGCCGTTCGGTAGTTTGCGGGAGCGGCAGCAGTCAAGGAAGTTTTCGACGTGGTCAATCGTCTGGTCGCGCGGCGACTTGACGACGACGGGCGGCGCGCCCTTCTCTATTGACTGGAACTCGAACTGTCCGCGCGTGATCAGCAGCTTGCCTTCCGTGCCGCACATCTCCACCGCGGCGCCTTTGATGCCCGGAGCCAACGTCGCCTCAAATGTGGCCGTCCATTCCTGCGGATACTCGAGAAGCACGTTAATGGTGTCCGGCGCTGTACGGCCGTCCTTGTAGTGCAGGATTCCGCCGGCCGCGCTGGCCGAGATCGGATTGTCCTGCCCCATAAACATGTGGACCACGTCGATCCAGTGCGTGAACAGATCCGTCACCTGTCCGCCGCCGAATTCCAGATAGGCGCGAAAATTCCAGAACCGCTGTGGGTCCCAATCGCGCCATTTCACCGGGCCGAGGAAGCGCGCCCAATCCAGATTCGAGGGCTGCTGCGCCAGGCTCGCCGGCGCTTTCTGCAGATGTGCGCCGTTGCCGTGCCACCAAGTGCGGGCAAGCGTTATCTTTCCGAGCTTTCCCGTATCGAAGTACTCCCGCTTTGCCTGCAAATAAATCTGTCCGGAACGTTGCTGCATGCCTACCTGGCAGACGCGGTTGTTCACACGCGCGGCCTTTACAATGCGCGGGCCTTCCTCGATCGTCAGCGTCAGCGGCTTCTCCACATAAACATCCTTGCCCGCGTGCAGAGCATCAATGGCGCATCCGGAATGCCAGTGGTCGGGCGTCGCAATAAGGACTGCGTCCACATTCTTCTGGTCAAGTAATTTGCGGTGATCGGTGAACCCCTGCGCCTTGGTAGCCTTCTGTTGCGCGCGGTCGATGCGCTCGCCATAGATATCGCACACGGCCGTCACATCCACCTGATTCGTGTTGATGAATGTGCCCATGACGCCGGTACCGCGTCCGCCACATCCGATCAGTCCAAGCTGAATGCGTTCGTTGGCGCCCATCACTCGCGAGTAACTGGCCGCGGTCATGGCGGAGGCCCAATGTATCGCGCGGCGGCGCGAGATGGCGGGATTCGACATGGCAGCGATTATATCAGTGGGCCTGCCTACAATAGTTCATGGAACAGGTTAGGGCTCGCTGGTGGAGCGCCGTGGCGGAAGCGTTGCGCGGCGGGCATGTCGATTACACCGCCGGCAACCTGGACCGCGCCCTGCTGCTGCTGGCTATACCGATGATTCTGGAGACGGCGATGGAGTCGTTGTTCGCTGTCGTCGACATTTATTTCGTATCCAAATTGGGGGCGGACGCGATGGCGACGGTGGCGCTGACCGAGTCCCTCGTTGTGCTGGTGATCGCGGTCGCGTTGGGTCTGAGCTTCTCGACTACCGCGTTCGTCGCCAGACGCATCGGAGAGAGGAATCCCGCGGAAGCTGCGCGCGGAGCGGCGCAGTCGGTGCTGATCGGCGCGGTCTCCTCGGCATTGATCGGCTTGATTGGCCTCATCTTCGCGCCGGAGCTGCTCGGGCTGATGGGCGCGACGCCGGGAATACTGAAAAACGTCACGTTTTCACGCATTGTGCTCGGCGGGTGCGGCACACTGATGATGCTGTTTCTTTTGAACGCAATCTTTCGCGGTGCCGGCGATGCGGTAATCGCGATGCGCGTGTTGTGGCTGGCCAACATCATCAACATCCTTCTGAATCCGTGTCTGATTTTCGGGCTTGGCCCGTTCCCCGAGCTGGGAATCGCCGGGTCTGGCGTGGGTACGGTTATCGGTCGAGGGTCCGGCGTGCTTTATCAACTGTGGCTTCTTCGTAGCGGCGCCGGGCGGATTCACATTCGTGCATCGGACTGGAAGCCCAATAAGGAGCTCCTTCGGCACATTCTGCGGCCGGCGTTGAACGGCATGTTTCAGATCTTCATCGCGACAGCGAGTTGGACGGGACTCGTGCGCATCGCGGCCACTTTCGGAGCTACGGCGCTTGCCGGGTACACGATCGGCATTCGCGTCATCATGTTCAGCATCATGCCATCCTGGGGACTTTCCAACGCGGCGGCGACGCTCGTCGGCCAGAACCTGGGAGCGGCCAAGCCGGAGCGCGCCGAGGCCGCCGTATGGCGCGCCGGGTTCTACAATGCCATCTTCCTCGGCGCGCTGTCGCTGGTGTTCATGCTGTTGCCGGAGCTGATTCTCGGCGTGTTCACGGACCAGGCCGCTGTACTGGAGGCGGGCGCGATGTGCCTCCGCTACATCAGCTCCTGCTACGTGTTCTATGCATACGGCATGATGATGCTCCAGGCTTTCAACGGCGCCGGCGACACCGCCACGCCCACCCGCATTAACCTGATCGCCTACTGGGTGGTGCAAATCCCGCTCGCATGGACTCTGGCGCACACATTTGATTTCGGCCCGCGCGGAATGTACGGCGCGGTGGCTCTTGCCGAACTTACGGTGTCGGTGCTTGCCATTCTCTACTTCCGGCAGGGGCGCTGGAAACGGGCGGTAATCTAATACGATGCTGCCAATGCCCTCGCTCTCGCGCCGCCAGTGGCTATCTCTTGCGGGTTCAGCCGTGGCAGGCGCGCAGGCATTGCGGCGGCCGAACATTATTTGGATCATGGCGGACGACATGGGCTGGGGAGACCCCGGCTGCTACGGGCAGAAGCTCATTCAAACGCCCAACATCGACCGGCTCGCCGCGCAAGGGATGCGATTCACTTCGGCTTACGCTGGTTCCGCGGTCTGCGCGCCCTCGCGGAGTTGTTTGATGACCGGCCAGCACTCCGGACACACGCGGGTTCGCTGGAATCACTCGGTGCGAACCGGCGAACGGGTGCCGTTGTTGCCGGAAGACACGACCGTAGCAAAGATCCTGAAAGGCGCCGGCTATTCCACGGGAATTACCGGGAAGTGGGGATTGGGCGAGCCTGGGACCACCGGCATACCCAACCGCCAAGGCTTTGACGATTGGTACGGATTCCTGAATCAGGACCACGCCGTGGACTTCTACACGGACCACCTGTGGCGCAATGAGAAAAAGGAAACCGTGGAAGCGAACCAGAACGGCGCGCGCGGCGAATACGCGACCGACCTGTTCACCAGTGAGGCGCTCCGATTCATCCGCGTAAACCGCTGGAGCCCGTTCTTTCTGTATCTCAGCTACACCGCGCCGCACGTGAATCTGGAAGTGCCATCGCAGGGTGCTTACAAAGACAAACCCTGGTCCGAAGGTGACAAAAACTACGCCGCCATGATCACGCGCATGGATTACGGGATCGGACAAGTAATGGAATTGTTGAGCCGTTTGCGACTGGCGACGCAAACGCTCGTGATCTTCACCAGCGACAATGGGGCCGGGCACAAATCGGGCTTGCCGCTGTTTCATAGCACCGGTTCGTTCCGCGGCGCGAAAGGCGAGGTGTACGAAGGCGGACTCCGCGTTCCGATGATTGCCCGCTGGCCCGGCCGGATTCAGGCGGGCACGGAGAGCGATTACCCGTGGGCGTTCTGGGACTTTCTTCCAACGGCGGCGGAATTGGCGGGCGTGACGGCGCCGCCAGGGATCGATGGAGTCTCCGTTCTGCCGGTGCTGCTTGGAAAACCTGATCAGCCGAAGAGGGAATATCTTTATTGGGAGGCCCATCAGAAAGGGTTCCATCAGGCAGTTCGCGCCGGGAATTGGAAGGGCGTCCGTCATGGGTTGAAAGGACCGCTGGAGCTCTACGACTTGGCGGCCGACTCCGTCGAAGAGTACGATCTGGCCGCGAAGCAATCCGATGTAGTCGCCCGGCTTACCGCCTTGCTCGATTCAGCCCGCACCGAAAATGCCGACTACCCGGCACAGGCGGTGAAAAAGAAATGAAACTCCTCGTTGGTCGGCGCTGCAGTGGCCACGGCCGGGCAACCGATTGAGCTCAATGGGCGGCGGTTCAGTTCCGATCCACTTTCGACATCGCCGATAACACGAAGCGCATTGTGGCATCGATCGAGAAGCTCGCCGCGGGCTGCGGCAGTCTATTCGGGTTGTTCCGGACTCTTGACGATGCGGCTTTGCCCGTGCGAGCCGCGAGAAGGGCGAAATGATCGAACGCTTCGGTAAGCTACAGCTCGCTGGAGAGAAGTGGGTCACGCCGGGGAACCACATGGCGTTCTGCCGAATTCGTCCGCTTGCCCACCATCGCCGGTGCGCGCATCGTCTACTACATAAGCCACGAATCCGGGATGTAGGAGGAACAGAAACTGTCCGGTTACCGCGCCCAGATGATGGCGCGGGCTGTTGAGAATCAGATGTTCGCAGTGGCCGTGACGGCAACGTTCTGCGGGAAGCGTCCATTTACGGCGAAGACGTTCTCATTGCAACGCTGAAAATCTCTCCGGCCAAGCCCAAGCGCCCCCTGGAACGGGTAACCGGTGAATGTTGGAAGCAAGCGCTGGATCAATTGCTGCGCGACCGCACGAAGAGTCTCGAATAGCTATGCGTGCGGTTCGAATTTCCACGTTGGCGGAGTGATCTCGCTCACCCGTAGATAGGTAATGATCTGCCCGCGGTGGTGCGCCGTGTGCATGTACGCGCGAAGGAAAATGTCGACCGCCGAGTGCGCGGGCAGCCGCGGACTGAATTTGATGTCGGTACGCAACACGTCCTTCTCGGTCATCCTGGCGAGCACACTTTCCACGAAATCGAAGCCGGCAGCCACGAAAGCGCGCACCGCCACCTTGTCTGATGCATCCGGCGTTTTCATATCCGGCGGCGGGACCAGTGTGAACCCGCGAAAATAGGCTGTATTGGCCGATGCGATGTGTAGCAACTGCTCGCCGAAGGTACGCTGCGCCGGATTGGCCTTCGACGTGAATTTGTCCGCCGGCATGGCGTCGAGCACCGCCAGCGTGTACTCCCGCGTGTCTTTCCAATGGTCTACGAAACTCTTCAGAAATGCCTGTGCGAAAGGGTTCGTGAATGTGGCGCTATTGGCGGCAAATCCCGCAACCAGCGCTGCCAATGTGGTGCGTCGCTCCATACCGATCTCCTCTGCCCGGTCTTGCCAATCAGGCACGCCGTAGCATACCCTAATTATGTCGGCCTTAAGGAGTGGCGCGGTAGCCAAGTGGTAAGGCCAGGGTCTGCAAAACCCTCATTCGTCGGTTCGATTCCGACCCGCGCCTCCAACTCGTCGTCCCGTCATCGGGCGGCAATTCCGCCAACGTGGGCTTTGGCATTAGGAACCGGCCGAGCATCTGGCGCGAACGCAATCCGCGGAATGCCCAGTAATAGCCGTTTCCGCGCAGCAAATAATGGCGCGATTCGAGAATCGTCCGCCGGATCATCGCTTTACCGAGGGGCGTTTTGTGCCGCCTTCCGTCTTCTACCGTCATCGTCGAGGGCTGCTGACAAAGGCGCGATTCAACGACGTAAATGCCACCATCGGTAACCAGCCTTGGCGTATTTGCCGCCAAGTTTGGCCGCTCCAGCCGCGCGCCGTGGGCTATGCACCCCGAAAAGGATAAATCAGCCAGCACTTTGTCGCGTTCGCGGTCGATTTCGCGGTCGATGCGGTGTGTCACCACCAACCGTTTCCAGTCGAAAAAGATGCCAATGTCGTGTGTCGCCGCGCCCAGCCACACTGGTCCGTCCGGCGATTCCACCTGCCATAACCGGATGTGGTGCCGTTTTGCCATCGAATTGAACGACTTCTGAAAAACCAGATCAGGCAGACGATCCTGATAGCGCAGCGGGGATACGGGCGCGTTCGGGTATGAGCCCATTGTCGACACCGCCCGGTAGCTGCGAGCGAACGTGCGCCCATTCAGCGGATCCGCCGTTGCCCACCCAGCACCGAGAAAAGCGTGGGACACTTCATCGCGGCTGCCGCGGATGGCAATGTTGATAATGTCGACAGCCGGCGTTCCGTCCTGCAGAAAGATGTTGACTGGGGCGCCGGCAAGCGAGGATGAGAGGTGCTCCGGAAGCATATACGAGTTATGCCCGGAGTCGGAAAGTTCCTGAGTTTCACCGCTCACGCGCAGGATCATCTCGGTTCCCGGCGGAATATGGATCTCCGGTTCCGGCAGGCGAAGCAATGCCAGCCTCGTCGCGATGATTGCGCCGGCCACCATCGGATGCGGCGAAACACCGGTATAGATCATCCGTCCCGCGCCGGTGATTCCGGCGACCGACCGAGGGAGTAGCGCGGAATCCGGACGTACCCACAACCCGCCAAGCAGGCTATGTGGATGATTAGCCGCAAGGATGCCGTGAATCCGGTTGCCTTTGGTCACGACTTCCCGGGCGTTATCGATGGCCAGAAGTTCCGTGCGGCAGACGATCGACGTGCCGTCCGGAAGGAAGCATCCGTCAAATGCAAGCGCCATCGTGGCGCGTTCCCGCCGCAGTCCCAAGCCGACGGCCTGCACCTGCCCCACAAACCCGTGAATCGTACTGCCCGCCGGGAGAAGCGGATTACAGTCGGCGCGCGCACACCCGGTGACGACTGCCTCAAACCGAGCCCCCGCTTTGACCGATGTGGTGAGCGGTGTGCTTAAGCGAACAAGGAGCTCCTGTGAGACCGGCGATCCCACCAATCCGAATAATCCCGCTCCGCCGAACAATCCCGTTCCGGCAATGATGGCCGCGAGACTAAACGTCATTCGTTCTCCAGCCGCTGGCTACGTAAGCCAGGCCTGCGATCCCGATGCTCGCGAGTCCATCGGCCACATAATGATATCGGCAGTAAATGGTCGCGACATAAACCAAAGTCGCCATTCCAAAGGCTGTACCCCAAATTAACGGGCGCGAGCGAACGGCGCGCAACAGTCCAAAGGCCGCCGAAAATGCCACCGCTACGTGCCCGCTGGGGAACACGCTCGTCGCGATGTCCATGTGATCGAGCACCCAAACGTTCCATGCCCGCGTAAGACCAGCTATGTTCGGCAAATCCAAAGCCGGATACGCGACATGGGGGCCTTGCACTGGAAACAGCGGCAGCAGCGCATAGGCGATGAATGTACCAAGCATCAAAGTGTAGAGGTACGAATGCACGCGGTCGCGTCCGCCGGCCCAATACACCGCGCAGATGCATGCCGGCGGGAAAGCGTAGAGCAGCATGTACAACACTTCGAGCGCCGAGGGGAACACCATCCCCATACTTTCGATCGCCGCGCGGAGGCCCCAATCGTTGAGAATCAGGCGGTCCCATTGCAGCCAGCGGTCTTGCCACACCGTAAGCGGAGCCGAGGCAAACCAGCCAATGCTCCAATACCCCACCAGGATTAGACCCATTGTCAGCCAGTCGCGCGTTACGCGCGTCAACGCCGTTGAGCGGCTCGACTCATACGCCGCCAGTGCCCAGATCACCAGCGGAATTGCGAACAACAGAACCCGCGGGCCAGCGCCGATGTGACGAACCCAAGCCAGCGCCGATAGATACAAAAAAAAGACGACGGCGGCACGCTCCCCCGCGCGCAGGCTCGGAAGCAACGCCTGGACGCGCACCAGAAGCGCACTTTCCGTGGCAATCGTGGTCGACATTCTCCCCGTCAGTGAGCGATCAGACTATCAGAGCTTACGACGCCAATCAATGAAAAAAAATTTCACATTTTGCGCAGGCTGAAGATTTTGCGATGGATACGGGCCCCATATCTGGGTAGAATGTCTTCTAAGACGATGGCAAAAGATACCTCCGCCCGTATCCAACTACTACAGGGGACGTTGGATATGTTGATCTTGCGAACGCTTCTTTCCGGTCCGGCGCACGGCCATCAGATCGCGAAACACATTCAACGGACTACGGAGGATCTCCTTCAGGTCGAGCACGGGTCGTTATATCCGGCGCTACACCGGTTGGAGCAGAAGGGATGGCTTGTAGCCAAGTGGGAACCGGCCGCGCAAGACCTGAAACGCGAATACAAGTACTATCGGATTACGGCGGCCGGAAAGAAACAGTTCCTTTCGGAGGAATCCAAGTGGAAGCAATTAACCGGCGCGATTGCCAGGATCATGTGGCCCGTTGAGGAGTCGTAACCGCAACTCCTTGGTTTCGGCAGGCGCAGCAGCAGGCCGCGTGAGGCCGTTCTTATGCCGATGAGCGGATTGAGCTTAGATGGTCGGGGCGAGAGGATTCGAACCTCCGGCCTCCTGGTCCCGAACCAGGCGCTCTACCAGGCTGAGCCACGCCCCGACGGCGTATGGAGAACCCTACTATTCTATCCAGATCCCAACCACCCCGCAACTTGCGATACGATATCCCGCAGTATGCATCGTCGCACCCTCCTTCAGTCTATTCCCGCCGCATTGGCCGCGGCTCCCCTCGCCTCCGCGTCGAAAATCGATACATCGGCCGGCTTCCGGCTCGGTGTCGCCACCTATTCCCTCCGTGGTTTTCCCCGCCCTCAGACCATCGAAATGCTGAAGGCCCTCGATGTCGACACCGTCTCTCTTAAGGAGATGCACGCCAAAATCAAGGGTGATCCCGCCGACTGGACCCAGGCGCGCAAGGACCTCGAAGCGGCCGGAATCCGCGTCGTCTCCTGCGGCAACATCACCATGACCAAGGACGACGACGACGAAATCGACCTGAACTTCAAATACGCCGAAGCCCTCGGCGCCACCGGGATCGTCATGGCCCCCACCGTCCAGACTCTCCCGCGCATCGAAAAATTCGTCAAGAAATACAACATCAAGGCGATGATCCACAACCACGGCCCCGAGGACAAGAACTTCCCCACGCCTAAGTCGGTTTATGACGCCGTGAAGAACATGGATCCCCGCATGGGCCTCTGCATCGACATCGGCCATACTGTCCGCACCGGTGCTAACGTACTTGACGCCATCCAGATGGCCGGTCCACGCCTCCTCGACTTCCACATCAAAGATCTCAAAAGTCTCTCCGACAAAGACTCCCAATGCGAAGTCGGAGACGGCGCCATCCCGATTGCAGCAATCTTCAAGCTGCTCAGGAAGGTCAAGTACTCTGGCAACGCCAACCTGGAATACGAAATCAATCTCAAGAATCCGCTGCCCGGAATGATTAAGAGCTTCGCATTTATGCGCGGAGTACTTGCCGGTATGCAATCCTAATCTCGGATGGGTTCGCTCCTGGACGACCTCCGCTTCGGCCTGCGGCTGCTGTGGAGGCATCCATCATTCTCAGTATTAGCGCTCCTGACGCTCGCTCTCGGCATCGGAGCAAATACCGCGGTCTTCTCCATCGTCCGCGGCGTGCTGCTAAAGCCACTCCCCTATCACCAGCCGGACCGGCTCATTTGGTTCGGCGGGCGAGAGGCGCGCTTTGCCTCGGAGAGCAATGGCGTCTCGATTCCCAATCTCCTCGACCTACGTCAACAAGCCCGCACACTCGCCAGCGTCGCGGCCTACTCCTTTTTTGCCGAAAAGTTGGTCGTCACCGGAATCGGCGAGCCGGAACAGGTAGATGGTATTCGCGTCACCGCGAACTTCTTCGACGTATTGGGCGTTAATCCCATTGCCGGCCGGACATTCCAATCCGGCGAAGACCTGCGCAGCGCGCCTCGCATCGCGGTGATTAGCCACGATTTCTGGGTCCGCAACTACGCCGCCAATTCCTCCGCCGTCGGAACGAATATTACCCTCAACTCCGTCACCCATGAAATTGTCGGCGTGATGCCGCCGGGTTTCCAATTCCCCTCGGCCGTCGCCATCTGGGTTCCCATCCCGATCGGAATGCAGTCGACGACAATGCGGGAAGTTCACGCCTTTCTCGGAGTGGCCCGCCTCTCCGGCGGCGCCACCCCGTTACTCGCCGGCCAGGAGATGGACTCCATCGCCGTCAACCTGGATCGTAACTTTCCCGCCTCGAACACCGGTTACCGTTTCGACGTGCAGACGCTTTCTGCCCGCGTTACCGGATCCATTCGCGAGACACTGTTTCTGCTCGCCGGTGTCACGTCGTTCCTCTTGTTGATCGGCTCGGCCAACGTCGCCAATCTCCTTCTCGCCCGCGCGACTACGCGCCGCCGCGAGATCGCCGTCCGCCACGCTCTCGGCGCGCCCCGCATGGCGATCGCCCGTCAGCTACTCGCCGAAAGCTTCATTCTTTCGCTGACCGGCGGCCTAGTCGGCAGTCTGCTTGCGTGGTGGTCGGTGCGCCTTATCCGTACGTGGAATCCTGCCGCGCTTCCCCGCGCTTCCGAACTGTCGGTGGATCCGGCCGCGCTGCTCTTTGCCCTTGCCATTTCCGTGCTCACCGCGTTCCTTTTCGGGCTCGCTCCGGTGCTGCAGGCGATTCGCGGCGAACAGCACGAGGCGTTGCGCGACGCTGGTACCCGTGGCGGCGGCGAAGGCGCGGGCCGTGCCCGCCTGCGCAGCATGTTAGTCGTTTGTGAAATCGCGCTCGCCATCGTACTCTTGGCGGGCGCCGGCCTGCTGCTCGAATCGCTGCGTCAACTCCTCTCCGTTGACCCCGGCTTTCGCTCGTCTGGCGTGATCACCACGGAAATGACCCTGCCCATGCGTAAGTTCCGCACGCTCGACGCGACTGCCGCGTTTGTCGAGAGCTATCTGGAACGGCTCCGAACACTGCCCGGCGTACAGGCCGCGGGCGCCGCGCTGGCGCTCCCTATGGGCTCCGTCTATAGCTTTAACGAATTCAGAATCGTCGGCGATCCTCCCCCACCCGTTCCGCCCTTCACTGGATATACGTCCGTCACCGCCGGCTATTTCGAAGCGATGAGCATCCCGCTAAAGCAGGGCCGCTACTTCCGTACGACCGATGGCCGCGAGGCGCCGAAAGTCATCGTCATCAGTGAGCCGATGGCCCAACAATACTTCGCCGGCCGCAACCCTATCGGCAGGCGCCTGCAGATCTTCACCGGCAGCGCCACTCCCTTTGAAGGGGAGGTCGTTGGCGTGGTTGGTGGAGTCCGGCATGAAAACCTCGCCCAGTCGCCGCGCGTCGAGGCCTATGTCCCGCTCCTCCAGAGCCCTTATCCTATCGCTAGCATCCTCCTCCGTTCCAATGCGCCGCGCGATACGCTCGCCTCGGCGATGAAACAAACTCTGCGCGGGCTCGACCGCGATCTGCCCATCTACCGTATCCGCGCCATGGACGAACTCGTTCTGGAATCGGCCGCCGCTCCTCGGGCACGCGGATTTCTCACGGCCTTGTTCGCCGCTGCCGCGCTGCTGCTCGCCAGTATCGGTATCTACGGCGTGATGTCTTTCGCTGTCAGCCGCCGCACGCAGGAAATCGGCATCCGCATGGCGCTTGGCGCTACTCCGGGAGATGTTCTCCGCCTTATCCTGTCGCAAAGCGGCAAGCTGGTCCTCTTCGGCCTCGCGTGCGGACTTGTGCTGACGTTGCTACTCGGCCGCCTGTTAACCACGCTGTTGTTCGGTGTGAGCGCATTTAATCCTATCGTGCTCGCGCTCGTTAGCGTGCTCCTGATGCTGGTAGCCACGGCAGCGACGAGCGTACCCGCGTGGCGCGCCGCCCGCATCGATCCCCTCACCGCGCTTCGTCAGGAGTAGCTCCGCCTACAGGTTGAGCGCCTTCTCGAGCGCTTCCAATGCGCGTTCGGCATAATCCAGGTGCTGCTTCCCCTGGGCTACATTATTACCGTTCAACGCCGCCTCAGCCTGATCCATCTCAAACTGCATACGCTGCGCCGATCCCGTCAACTCAGCGCGCGGCCGCAATCCCTGCGACGCCATGCTTTCACGCAGCGACTGCAGCGCTGCCTTTGCCGTCACAATCCGTTGCGCCATCTGAATCACGCGCTTCCGTTGTTCATCCAGACCCCCGCGATCAACCGCCGGCGCGGCCACAACATTCTGCGCGGCAGTCACGGCAGCGGGCGCTGCCGGCTCCTGGCGCTGCTGCGCCTGCGGTTGGGGCGTCGTATACGCCGATGCCTGAGACGCGGCCGGAGTACCGGCGTTCGGCGGAGCACCGTGTTGAAGCGCGCCCCCCTGTGCCCGTCCACCGCCGGCTCCGCGCGCCGGTTCTTGTGCCGCTGGCGTCTGGGCTTGTGGTTCTTGAGGAGCGGGTGTGGCATCCGCCGGCTGGCCCGCCGTTGGAACCGGCGTCGTGGCCTGTTCCACTTGCGGTGGAGGCTGCTGTGCGCTTGTTCGGAGGAATTTCGGCGCCTGCGTCACAAGTAGCGCCAACGCGGCGACGGTCGCCAGCGACCCGGCCAGCATATACAGCGTACGCGGAGACGATCCTTGTTTCATCACCGGCGCGGGAACGGGTGCGGGCGAAGAAGAAGGCTGCGGGGCGTAATTATTCTGCGGCGCCGCCGCAACCGGTGCCGCCGCGGACTGCTGCTGCATGGCCCGCCCCAGCGCGTTCTGAAAAGCCGCCGCTGTTTGGAACCGCGCGTTGGCTTCTTTCGCCATGCCGGTAAGAATCACGTCGCTCAACGCCGCGGGCAGGTTTGCGTCAAGTTGAACGGGAGGCACCGGCGCCTGCTGCATGTGTGCCGCCATGATGGCGAACGTATTTTCGCCGTCGAAGGGCCGCCGTCCGGTTAGCATTTCATATAGCGAAATCGACAGCGAGTACAGGTCGGACCGCCCGTCCAACTGCGCGCCGTTAATCTGCTCCGGCGACATGTAGTAGAGCGAACCGGTTGTCTGGTGCGTGGACGTAAGGCTCGGATCGCTCATCACGCGCGCGATGCCGAAGTCCATCAGTTTCACCTGGCCCTGTTTGGTGATCATGATGTTCGACGGCTTGATATCCCGGTGCACGATGCCGCGCGAATGCGCATATTCCAGCGCACCCAGCACCTCCATGCAGACCGCCACCGCATTATCCGGCGGAATCGGTCCCTGCTCCATGTACTCGCCCACGGTGCGGCCTTCCACAAACTCCATCACCATCAGCAACTGGTTGCCGTCGCGCATCGCCGTGCGCAGACCCGCGATGTTCGGGTGCTCCAGCGCCGCCTGCACTTTGATTTCCCGCAGGAACCGGTCGGCCAGCCCGGGATCGCCCACCAGATCCGGCAGCAGCACCTTCATCGCCTCAATACGGTCTGAGATGACGTTCCGTACCTGAAACACCTTGCCCATGCCGCCTGCGCCCAATTCGCGCAGGATCTGGTAATCCCCCACCTGCATTCCTGGCTGGAGACTCATAATCCGCCCCTTCCTTTACTTACCTTGCGACTTCACTTGGTCGCCCACTTTGGGCTTTGCCGCACCGGCATAATTGCCGGTGCTGGAACCCTCATCCACTTCGGTGATCGTCACCGTGCCGATCGAAGCGCCAATGCGGCGCAAGACCTTGCCGGTCGCCGGGTCGCGAATCTCGCGCCCGCCCTGCACTACCTGCAGCGTCTGGCCGACTTTCAAGCCCGACTTCGCTCCGACGTTCAAAATCAATGTATTGCCGCTTACGTCGGCGATCAACCCCTCCACGTGAACTACGCGCTCCGGTACCTTGGCCGCGCCGGCGACAAGGTCGGCGCGCAGCTTGTCGACAGCGGCCGCCGTGGCCTCACCGATAATCGAGTTCGCAAAATTGGAGGAAGACATGTCGATCCCGCCTCCGGCAGCCGTTGCCGAACCGGACCCGGAACCGAAGAGCGTCGTGCCGCTTCGCTGGGATTCGCCCTTTCCGCTCGCCACCGAAAGAATTTCACCCGTATCCACGGAAACGGTGCGCGAGGAGATACCCACCACGGCTTTGGCGTTCTTCATGCCAACATTGCCCAGGCCATACTTGGACGCGGTCCCGCGGAAAACCCCGCCGCCTACCCCGACACTTTTGTCGTCGCGGCCGAATTGCGTAATGCTGCCGATAATAATGGCGTCCACACCCAGTAGCTTCCCGATCTTCGCCGCCGAATTGCTGTCGGCCCGGTCGCTGTTCGAAAAATTCTGCTCCGCCAATACTTTCTGAATCGCTTTACGCTCAATCACGGTATAGGTGCCGTCCCGGACCAGCCGGTCAACCAGCAGATCCGCAATCCCCTTACCAATATCGATATTCTGCCCAAAAATGGCTGAAATGCCGCTCTGTACCGTCCCGTACTCGAAATCCAGCACAGCCACACGTTTTTTTTGGCCCCAACCCGCCTGGGTAACGGCCAAAATGAAGAGTAGTAAGATCAATTGTCGCTTCATAGGTCACCTGCGCCGGAAGCCTGCTCCAGCACCCATAACTTTAACGCGAAAAAAAGTCGACCGGGGTGTCAGAATTTGTAAGCGGCGGAAGAAGTTGGACTTGCGGTTCAACTCCGTCTACACTAGAATCAGCGAGCTCGATGTTTCCAAATAGAACTTTTGCCCCCCGCACACCACGCCGCGTAAGAGAGAACGTCAACGAAACAATTCGTGCCAGGGAAGTCAGAGCCGTGTTTCCCGATGGCACCGTCGAAATCATGAAGACCGATGCTGCCATTCGCAGGGCGAAGGAGCTCGGCCTGGACCTGATTTGTATCGCCCCGACGGCGGAGCCGCCCGTGGCGAAGGCCATGGACTATGGCCAGTGGCAGTACGAGCAGAAGAAAAAGCAGCACGACGCCCGCAAGAAGCAGCACGTGATCCTGGTGAAGGAGTTGAAGTTCCGTCCCAACACCGATGACCACGACTACGAATTTAAAAAGAACCACGCCATCCGCTTCCTCCAGGAAGGCAACCGCGTAAAAGCAGTCGTCCAGTTCCGCGGCCGCGAAATCGCGCACACCGACCTCGGCCAGAAACTCTTGCAGCGCTTCGCCGCCGATATCTCCGCCTACGGGCAGATGGACGGCCAGCCCCGCATGGAGGGCCGCAATGCGCACATCATCATCAGCCCGGTGAAGAAGCACTAAGCAGCCTTTCCCCGCGCACCGGGAAACGTCGGCTTGCCTTGGCCGCCTTATCTGATCGCTCCGATATTGTACAATCGGGCTGCCATGCGCCCGCTTTTTTACTCGTGCCTCGTCGCGTTACTTCTCGCCGGTGTTGCCAATCGCTCTCGCGTTTTCGGTGCGGAATCATCCACCGATGGCGGAGCCACTTCCATCGTCTTGCGGTTCCTCGAAGCGTTTACACCGGAGAACCGCAAGAAAATCGTCTTTGACTTCGACGATGCCGAGCGCAAGGATTGGAGCAATTTGCCTACGCGCGGTTATCCGCGGAAAGGCATACCGCTCGCGGAGATGGACGACCGGGCTCGGAAACTTGCCCACGAGCTCATGCGCGCTTCACTCAGCTCCCAGGGTTATCTCAAAGCCGCTGCCGTTGTTCATCGTGACGAGGTCCTACTGCGGACGGGGGGTTCCAGCGCAAACTTCGGCGCTGGCAAATACTATTTTGGTGTCTTCGGGAACCCTGGCGCTGACAAACGATGGGGGTGGCAATTCGACGGTCATCACCTTGCTCTGAACTTCACAATCGTCGATGGCGTAATGACCGGGGCTCCAGCGCTCTGGGGTGCGCAGCCGGATCAAATTGAGGCAGGCGATGAAGCCGGCTGGCGTGTTCTAGCCGCTGAAAGGGACAAGGGCTATGCTCTCGTCAATTCATTGACCAAGGAACAGCGCGCTACAGCTATCCTCAGTGAGAAATTGCCTCCCGGACTCTTTTCCGGACCGCAACGCGACAAGGCCCTTCAAAAGCCGGAAGGCCTGCCCGCCTCGGCCATGACTGCCGCACAGCACGCGCTTCTTTGGAGCCTGATTGACGAATACGTGAACAACCAGACCGAAAAGGTGGCACGTGCTCATCATCTAAAGATCGAGCGGGAAGGGATCGCGAAGGTCCATTTCGCATGGATGGGTTCTACGGATCCGGCACGATCGGCGTACTTCCGTGTGCATGGTCCATCCATCCTGATCGAGTACGACAATACGAACCCTCGTAGCGGCACGCGCGAAGAACGCGACAGCAACCACATCCACAGTATGTTTCGAGACCCCAGCAACGATTACGGGGAAGACTTGCTCAAAAAGCACTATCAGACAGTGCCGCACGGTAAATAATAGGGAACGGCGGCGAAACGATCTGCAACAGCCCCCGGCTCTCTAATAAAACAAGTACTTCCGCCACCGCGCGTCTGTATTTCCCAGCATCCGCATCAGATGGCGCGATGTGTGCAAACTGAACGGTCGCGGCGCCTTCGCCAGCTTCATCCCGGCCTCGTCCGGCGTGCGGCTTCCCTTCCGGTTATTGCAGGGGTGGCAGCAAGCCACCAGGTTCTCCCACGAAGATCCGCCGCCGCGCGAACGCGGCTGCACGTGATCCAAGGTCAATTCGATGGACGGCAGGGTCCGGTAGCAGTACTGGCACGTGTACCGGTCGCGCAGCAGAATGTTCTTCCGCGAAAGCGCGCGCGACTGCTGCGGAATACGGCGGTATTCCAACAGGCGGATCACGCTCGGTAACGATATCAGCCGGTTATAGGAATGAACGTGGGACGGCGCGTGCTCTTCCGCTGATGCCACGCCCTTCAAAATCAGCACCAGCGCGCGGCGCGCCGCGCAAACGTTGATCGGCTCGTAACTGGCATTCAGGACCAGCACGGGCTGATGTAAGCGGTCGTAACTTCCCATCTCTACCTTGCTCCTCCCGTGGCCGGCAACGCCGTCAGAGCCACCCGCCCTTCGGCGGGCCGGCGGTCTACGCGCGCCAGCGTCAGCACTGTCACACTCTTTGCTCCGCCCCGGCGGAGCAAAGCACTGCATGTCGTCACGGTCGCTCCGGTGGTCAACACGTCGTCCACCAACAGCACCCGCTTTCCTTCCACGAATTCCTTCCCCGCCAAAACGAAAGCGCCGGTCAGGTTGGACCGGCGCTGCGCTGGGGTTGAACTGGCTTGCGTCTCCGTGTGGCGGCTCTTCCGAATCGCCCGCACCACAGGGACGCGCAGTCTACTCTCCAGCGGCCTCGCCAGAAGCTCACACTGATCGAACCCTCTCCACAGCCTTCTCCGCCAATGCAGCGGAACCGGCACAATGATGTCTACTTGCAAATCAAGCGGCAGCGCCTGCACCATCAACGCGCCCAGCGGGCCGGCCAGAACTTCCACGCCCGCATATTTGAAGTGGTGAATCATCTTCCGCAGCGGGCCCTCGTAGTAGCCGTACGAATAAGCGTAATCGTAACCCGTCAACCCCGACCGGCAGCGCCGGCACACGCCCTGATGATCCAACGGCGCGTCACTCAAGAACGGCGTCCGGCAACGCAAACAGAAATGCTCCGCCGACATCGCCTCCGCCTTATGCAGGCACGGCTCGCAATACGGAAGCCGCCGGGCATGGCGCAATATCTCCCCACACAGCAAACACTCTCCTGGTATCACCAGGTTGAGAATAGACGCGCCAATTTTTCCGGCTGCGTCGCGGAACGTACTCGAAGGCGTTGGGGATTGCCCTACAGGGAAGATCCACCTCCAATGCTAAGAGTGTACACTACAGGGTCGCCGGTTTGGTTGTGGGGATACAATACGTTGCGATGCTCTCGCGCCGCACTTTCCTTGGAGCCGCTGCTGCCTCCCTCGCCGCTCAGCCGAAACCGCTGAACGTCATCCTCATGTATGCCGACGATCTCGGCTGGGGCGACCTCGGCTGCTACGGCTCTCCTCTCTCCACTCCCCATCTCGACCAGGCCGCCCGTGAAGGCACTCGCTTCACCCACTGTCTCTCCGCCAACCCGGTCTGTTCTCCCTCCCGCGCCGCGCTCCTCACTGGGCGCTACCCAACCCGCGTCGGCGTGCCGAACGTGCTCTTCCCTACGGACAAGACCGGACTCGCCGATGGCGAACAGACTCTCGCCCAACTCCTCAAGGCCAAGGGTTACAAAACACAGTGCGTCGGCAAGTGGCACCTTGGTCACCTTGCTCCGCACCTTCCCACTTACAAAGGGTTCGACAATTACCTCGGAATCCCCTACTCCAACGACATGTCGCCTCGTTGGCTCATGGATGGCGAAAAGGTTATCGAGGAGCAGGCGACCCTCGAAACTCTGACCCCACGCTACACCGAACGGGCCGTCAGGTTCATCGAAGACAACAAGTCCTCGCCGTTTTTCCTCTACTTCCCCCATACTTATCCCCACATTCCTTTGGCGGCGAGCAGCGCGTTCCGCGGCAAGAGTCCTCACGGCATCTACGGCGATGTCGTTTCCGAACTCGACTGGTCTGTGGGCCAGATCATGCAGGCGCTAAAAAAGCATGGCCTCGATCGCAATACGCTTTTCCTCTTTTCGAGCGACAACGGCCCCTGGTTCCAGGGCAGTCCTGGCCATCTCCGCGGGCGAAAAGGAATGACATGGGAAGGCGGCGTCCGCGTTCCGCTTATCGCCTGGCGCCCGGGCCATGTTGCGAAAGGCCGCGTCTGCCACTCGCTCGTCTCCACGATGGATATCGTCCCCACCGTTTGCGCCATGACTGGAACCACGAAGCCAACCCGCCCGCTCGATGGGATAGACATCACACCACTCCTCACCGGCGCAAAGGCCGAAATCGATCGCGACGTACTGCTCTATTTCGACAACATCAACGTCCAATGCGCACGCTCCGGCAACTGGAAAGTGCATTTCAGCCGCTACAACAACGTCACCTACAGCCCGGCTCCTGCCGGGGGCCGCAAAAACATTCGCCTCAAAAACCCCGAACTCTACAACCTGGCCAAAGACCCTGACGAGTCCTTCGACGTCGCCACTGAGAACCCCGAAGTGCTCAAACGCATCATCGCCCGCGTCGACGAGCTCATCAAAGGTTTCCCGGACGAAATCCAAAAACAGTACGAAACGCAGAAAAACGGCCCCTTGAGTCCGAGCCCCGCTGGTGCCGTGTCCCGCTGATTCAGGAGAATGAAAACATGAAAATCTTCGCAGTCCTCGCCCTCTTGGGCCTCACTCTCAGTGCGGCTAAAAAGGGCTTCACAGAACTGTTCGACGGCAAGACCACCAACGGATGGCAGCTCGTTCGCGGCCACGGCCCCGGATACATCGTCAAGGACGGTGTCCTCGTTTGCCCCAAGGAGGGAGGCGGAAATCTCTTCACAACAAAGGAGTACAAAGACTTTGTCTTCCGCTTTGACTTCAAGCTGTCGCCCGGCGGCAACAACGGCGTCGGCATTCGTTCCCCTCTCGAAGGCGATGCCGCCTACGCCGGCATGGAGATTCAGATCCTCGATCACGGCCACGCGATGTACAAAGGCAGAATCAAGCCCGCGCAGCACCACGGCAGCGTCTATGACGTCGTCGCCGCGAAGGCCGATGCGCTGAAACCCGTCGGCAAGTGGAATAGAGAAGAGATCCGCGTCAAGGGAAACAAGATCAAGGTCACGTTGAACGGCAAGGTCATCACCGAGGCCGACCTCTCCACGGTCACAGACGAAGCCATCCTGAAGAAGCACCCCGGCGTAAAAAATGAGAAGGGGCACATCGGTTTCCTCGGCCACGGCTCGCTGGTCGAATTCCGCAATATCCGGATCAAGGAACTCTAATGCGTCGTGGAAGCGGAACCCGGGCGCGTTGTGCCGGTAAGCGACACCACGTCCGGGTCCGCGCCGGCCGGAAAAACCACTTCCATAAACCCGATATTCATCTCCTCCCAACTCTGGTCACCCCATCGCACCGTCTGCGCTGGATCGGGGTTGAACCGGTTGTTAGGCGAGTTGTCGAAATGCGCCAGGCACTCGAGAACCGTGCCCTTCGGCAGCGTCTTCGGCGCCGCCAGGAAATACGTGGTCTGCCAGTTGAAGTCGTATCGCGGCACATCGATCAGGTTCTCTACATGGCCGTCGGGGAAGCGCGCCGTGATCCGGTAGGACTTGCCGCGCAGGTTGTAACTTGAATCATTAATTGGCACCGAGTGCCGCTTTATGGTTCCAAAGCACCCCGATGACCGTCGCTTCGACCCGGCGCGTCGCTGCGTATGGCCGGAGGCTTTGGGAAAGTCGCTATACTTGCAAACCGACGGTCCGCGTCACGGTTGATGTTCTGCGGTTGGCCGACTTCCAAGCTCTGTGGGGTCAGAGGCAGGCAACTAGTGCCGGTGGACGGTGTACGCGCCACCTTCCGCAATCGCCGTTCTCCGGGCCCAACCTTCGCATCGTGGACGACAAAGCTCACTGCTGCGCAACGGCTTCAACTGCCAATGAGAGTTGCTGTTAGTCTTTGCAACAGATTTCCTCCGCTGTCGGAGTTCGTCATTATCACGAATCCAGCCTTCTGCGCCAATGATACGGACGAGAAGCATTGGAAGCCGGGATTACTGCCGCCATGACCCACTAGCTCGTACTGCACCGTTTTGACAATTCGCCAACCGAGTCCCCAGAAAACGGAGTATCCGTTGAAGTCTCCAACCGCAATCTGCGGACGAACCATTTCATCGCGGCTTTGCGTCGACAGCCTATGAGCGCCCGCTGGGCGTGGCTGGATCACCTCAATGAGGAACTTCGCATAATCCGTGGGTGTGGTGATGAGCCCGCCGGCCGCCGCATAGCGCGACGCCTGAATCGAGCCTGGCTTCCGGAAAGGTAGAGGTTCACCTTGCCGGCCATGGGGGCGCGCCAGGTTCCTCGCAATCTGCTCATTCCAGAGATACGTACTGGAGTTCATGCCGAATGGTCGTAGAAGATGTTGCTGCATGTAGTCCGCAATGTCCGTCGCGCAGAAACGGGCGCCCTCCTCAAACGTTTGGCAGTGGTTACCGTCTTCGTGGCCAGTCAGGCGCGTCACCACGGATTGCAGATAGCTATAACCTTCGCCGGAATAGCTGTGCTTTTGACCGGGCCTGAAGTTGATTCGCATTGGATTCCGTTGGGAACGCCAGTTCGGAAAGCCGGTCGCATGTGTCAGAACGTGCCGCGCCGTGATCAATTCGAGCCGGCCAGGGTCGTCTTGAACATAACGCGCCGGCGTGTATTTCGTTAGCGGCGCATCGAGGTCGAGAACGCCTCGCTCTGCCAGTTTGAGAACCACGTATGCGAAAACAGCCTTGCTCATTGACGCTGCTTCGAACACAGTACGATCATCAACTGGCTGCTGTGTTTCTGCGTCTCGAACGCCAAAACCCCGACGCCAGTAGATCTTTCCATCCCGAATCAGAACTAGCGAAAGTCCAGGAACCGACGTTTGTTTCATCAGTTCCGGAATCCGTTTTTCCAGCGCTGCTATCCAGGCATTCCAGGAGGCGCGTGGAATTGAAAAGATACTTTCCAAATTCTCCGGCTCTGCTGCCGACCTCATTTGAGCGGTAGCCATAGCAGCTGTGAGCGAACCAACTGCTGACGCAAACGAGCGCCGGCTCATTCGACTCATCTTTACCAAACGCGAGCCAAATCCATCATTCATACAGGCCAATACGCAATTGCCGTCGATTTTGTTTCCGGATCGGCCCACAACGACGGATCTAAGATCCAGCAGAAGCAAGCGTACAAGGAACAGCGCCGCGGCGCGCGAAGGCCGCAGACGATGGAACATGATTCTCCTCGAGGCCGCGGGTGAGAGCTCCCAAACAGCGAAGGATGCACACTACATCTCCGTCCGCCGGCGAGCAATCGCATTCTCGCCAGCGGCGGCGACGAGGGAATTACCCGTGATGTGGCGACAGGGCAGAATGTGTCTCCCGTGTACGCTCGCCCGTCCGATTTCCCCGTTTGAACTAACGTCGCGTGCGATGTAACAGCCGTTGGGATCAGCATCTGATTGCGATTATCGGGTCGGTTCGGGAGGCTTGTCGCGCTGGCAAGTAGTTGGCCAGCGATGCAACGAGAAACAGCAGCAGGGCCGCGCCCCCGAAAGCAATCGGGTCATTCGGCATTACGCCGTAGAGGAAACTCTCGACCAGGCGCGTGGCCACCAGCGCTCCGCCCAAGCCCAGCACAAGGCCGATCGCCACCATGGCCGAACCTTCGACCATGACGAGCCGTTGCACTTCATGACCTTGCGCGCCCAGCGCCAGGCGGATGCCGATCTCGCGCCGGCGGCCGTTGACGGCGTGCGCCATCACGCCGTACAAGCCTACGGCGGCCAACAGCAGCGCCAGCAACCCGAAGATTGTCAGCAGCGTCGCTGCCAGCCGCGAGGTGTAGAGCGAGCTACTCTTTTGTTCCTCCAATGTCTTGATGTTGTAGAGCGGTAAGCTCCCATCGAGCGCCTGCATCTCGCCCCGAACCGCCGCCAGCATCGTCGCCGGCTCGCCGGTAGTGCGAACGTGCAAGGTCATGTCCCCTCGGTAACGCTGCAAGAACGGGGTGAAGACGGCGGGGCGCATTTCTTCGGTCAGCCTGCGATATTTGCTGTCCCTGACGACGCCGACGACGACTCTGGCTTGGTCATACGGTGGGCTGCCGACAATCACACGCTGGCCAATAGCACTCTGGCCGGGCCAGAAGCGGCGCGCCGTCGTCTGGTTGATAATTGCGACCGGCGGAGCGTTGGTCGTATCCGACTGGCCGAAGTCGCGTCCCTCGAGCAGGGGGATTTTCATCGTTCGGAAGTAATCAGGCCCGATTTGGTTGAAGTCTGAACTGATATCCTCGCCAAGCTTGGGTACATGGCCTTCCGCCCTCATCACCGCGCCGAACCCGTCGCCCAACGCTATTTGCGTCGCCAGGCTCGCAGCTTCCACTCCGCGCAAACGCTGGACCCGTTCGAGCAGTTCTGAGTAGAACCGTCGACCGCGTTCTTCGTTGTATCCACTCATACCTACGTCGACCGACATAACGAGCACCTTGGCCGGGTCGAAGCCGGTGTCAATCGTCTGCAAGTTGCGCAGACTTCTGACGCACAAGCTAGCGCCGACTAGAACAATCACCGATAACGCTACCTGGCCGACCACCAGAAAATTCCGCAAGTTCAGACGGCGGACTCGCTTCCCTAAAACAGTCGCTTCGTCCTTCAGGGCCGGAACCAAATCCGGCCGGGAGGCGCTCAGCGCCGGCGCCAAGCCGAACAGGATTCCGGTCAGCAGCGAAATTGCGAGCGCAAAGCCGAGCACTCGCAAGTCGAGTCGGTTGTCGAGCGTCAGCGATGAGAAGGCGTTGTTATTGGGTGGTGTAAAGCTGACCATAAGACCGCTGATTGACACGGTCAACACCAGCCCGGCGGCGGCGCCGAGCGTCGAAAGCAGCACGCTTTCGGTCAGCAGTTGCCGGATCAGACGCATGCGACGGGCGCCGGTGGCGAGCCGGATGGCGATCTCTTTCTGGCGTGTGCCGGCGCGCGCCAGTAAAAGGTTCGCGACGTTGGCGCAGGCGATTAGCAGGATCAGACCAACGGTTGCCATCAGCATCTGTAAGGGGAACCGGATGTCACGAAGCAGGTTGGTGTGCCCACGGCTGCCATCTTCAATCAGGAACTTGGGTCCAACTCTCGGACTGCGATCCGCATTGGGATGCGATCTGGCGATCTGGCTTCCCAAAACGGCCATAGCGGCTGCGGCCTGCTCCCGGCTGACATCCGGCTTCAGGCGGCCGAGTAGGTAAAGCCAGCCAAAGAGGCTACTGCGAGGACCAAACAGCAGGTCCGGGTTCGAGGAAGGTAAAACCTGACCCAGCATGATGATGGGAACGTAAACGTCCGGCCGGCTGCCTGCAATCGTGCCGCTGAATTCTGGCGGGGCGATTCCCACTACGGCAAATCTGTAGTCGTTTAAATTGATAGCCTTGCCGACAACGCCGGGATCGGCGCCAAAACGCCGTTCCCACAATCCGTAACTCAGGACGACCACTGGATGGGTGCCGGGGATCTTATCCTCCTCCGGTAGGAAGCCACGCCCCAGGGCTGGCCGAACATGCAGCATCGTGAAGTAGTTGCCCGAAACGATCATCCCCTGAATCCGCTCGGCATGGCCCCCTTCGCTAAGTGTAAGAGCCCGCTGGGAGTAGCACACGAGACCCTCAAAGACCTCATTTCGGTCACGATAATCGGCAAAGTCAGGATAGTTGGAGGTTGTGCTGACACCCTGGTCACGATTGGCGCTGATCACGACGAGCCGGTCCGGTTCGTCGACCGGTAGCTTTCTGATCAGGAGCTTATCGACGAGGCTGAAGATGGCGGTGTTGGCGCCTATGCCGAGGGCCAATGACAGCACCGCTACGGTGGTGAAGCCCGGAGCTTTTAGCAGCATTCGCGAGCCACACTGCAAGTCTTGCCAAAGGGATTCGAGTCCCGGCCAGCGCCAAGCGCTTCGAGCATCCTCGAAAACCAGGGAAGTCCTGCCAAACTGCCGCCGCGCAGCGGTCGGGTCGTCCAGATCGGCGGTTTTCATTTCAAGATGCGCTTCGATCTCTTCCTGCAGTTCGGCCTCGAGGACCTCTCGCCGTCGCCATGCATTAAGCTTCCGCCAAAGCTGAGTCATACGACCTCCTATGCCGGCTCAATTACTCGTTCAACGGCCGTAGTGGCCCGTCTGAATTCACGCACCGCGCCGGCGAGCTGCTTTCGTCCCGCTGCTGTGAGCGTGTAATAGCGCGCTCGTCGGTTGTTCTCCGTTGTGCGCCACTCCGCCTTGACCCAGCCTTTGACGAGCATGCGCTGCAGCGCGGGATAGAGCGTGCCTTCCTCAACCTGAAAGACATCCTCGGTCGTTTGCTGAATAAACTGTGCTATCCCGTAGCCGTGCATCGGACCCAGCCGCGCCAGGGTCTGCAGAACGAGTATATAGACGGCGCCGGACGGAATTTCGACTTTCATACCGAAGAGCTTACCATAGTAGTGCTAGGGTAGCAACTCTATGGTTACTGGATCCGTCCAAATCGCCCAAATTGCCGAAACTGCGCTGTTGGCAGCCAATCAGCCGCCAGTGGATTGCCATATAGCGAGTAAACGCGATTTAGCACTCCATGACGCCGTTGTCGGAAAAAAGCAAGTACTATGCTGATTCATTCAATGCTGCCCCGTAGCGCGGCCAATGGCCCTGGCGAGCGAGCTGTCGTATGGTTCCAAGGATGTGATTTGTACTGTCGCGGCTGCTTTAACCCAGCGAGCCATCCCTTCGATCGTGATCGCGATAAACGCGTGGAAGAAGTCGCCGAGTGGGTTCTTGCCTGCCAGGGAATCGACGGCCTGACGCTTTCCGGGGGAGAGCCGTTCCAGCAAGCGGGCGACCTCCATCATCTTTGCGAGTACATCAAACTGAGACGACCAGACTTCTCCATTGGCGTCTTCAGCGGCCACACACTGCAAGAACTTGTTCGTGGCCAATGGCATTGGAAAGCACCCGGCAAGGATGCCTGGATCAAGGGCGATCCTGCTCTGTTTATGGCCATCAAGCAGTTCCTCGACTTCGGGGTATTCGGCCGGTTTCGGCAGACGATGGCATGCAATGATAAGCCGTTGTGCGGTTCTCGCAACCAGGACGTCGTCTTCCTTACTGATCGCTACTCACCTGGCGAGGTAATGCCTCAAGGATTTGAGGTGACAATCAGTGTAGACGGAAAAGGCGCGGTCATCACCGGCTTCCCGCCCCCAAGTCTTTAGGGCTAGGTCGTGCCGAATCAGGCGGAGCGCTGGACAATTCAGCCTTCGCCGCCCGAATGGCGGCTGCTCGCTCACTCCAACTCCGAGACAGATCCCTTCCGAGCAAGGCGTTAATCCTTTTGACGGATGGAAGCTTTCCTTCCGCATGCAACCGCGCAACGATCTGGCAAGCTTCGCTATAGAGTTCCTGGACCTTTCTCTGAGCCGTCTCTCGGGATTCACGGTCATGATGGGCGACGATGGCTGCGCACTCTTCCGGGCATAGCCGCAGGAGCTGCTGGCGGGAGAAGCCAACCCGCCGGCAAGCGTGTTCTAAAGATATGGCGGGAACGTCCAGACTGAATTGGTGCAGCTCGCTTCTCAGCTTCTCAATCTCGCGGACCCGATGTACGCGCCGGCGTTCCACGAGCTGGTCACATAATTCTGAAGAGTGCCCTCGGAGCACAACGGGCCTGCAATATCCGAGGCGGCTGCACATTTCGGTAAGGCTCGGTGGGGGATCTTCGATGAGGGCAGCCGCGAGTGCGCGTCCCATTGCTTCGATTCGTGATGCGTTGTAATTATCGATCTTCGCCTGGATTGCTCGGCACAGGGTCGGAAACTTGCGCCTTAAAGGCTCATCGCCTACAAATCCCAGGTCGATGGAAACGTGATACGGAGAACGCGGATTGTCCTGCTGTAGGGACTCCTCAAGGGCACGCTGCATCTGCTGTGGTGAACGGAACCGTTTATCCCAGGCCTTTATTCCAGGAGGCTGTAGTGTTTTCTGGTAATTGGAGGCGATCCGTCGGCAAAGTTTCGCATCTACTCGATACGGCCGGTCCAGTTTAACGTAGTTAAGATGTCTGGCGACATCGGAAAGCCGCGGCGGCGGCTGCTCTGATGCCGCGCGCTGGAGTTCGGCCTTGATGTTGTCGCGGCTGCGAGTGGAAGGGAGACGAGCTTTCTGGATTCGCACTTGGGCTTCGTGCCAAGAGGTGGTCGCGCGTGCGAGATCCGGCTCCAAAAAGCTCACCAATGGAACTCTCAGATTATAGGAAAACCGAAGTAGCGTAGAAACGCGGGGCTGGCAGCCCCGATTGAGAAGGTCCCTTACTGTTTCGGCTTCGATCTTGCCGCGTCCGAAAATGCACTCTTATTACCCTCGGCGACATGATCGAGGAAGGCCCGGAAGTTTACTGTGAAGGTATTCCTGAGCGAAAGTGAGCCGAGATGTGGTGCGCAGGAAAGTAATGCGCCAATTTCATTCGCGGACCAAATCTCGAAGTCGCTGCGATGAAGGTGATCGACCGCGGAATTGCAGCCACCAAGCCATGACTGGCATTGGGAGCAGTACCCCGGTCGGGAAAAGGACGTAATCGGCTTGGACCTCCGGGAGCAATTCGGACAAACTTCTTGCAGCGCCCGTCTTGTGCTGCGGACAAACGGTGGCCGCTCGCAAGGCCCAAATCAACCGCTCGTAAACATGCTCGCCATTGGCTCGATCATTTTCAAAGCACTCGCCGCACCAAGCACGACGACGCCGGAAGACGGCGAGCGGCCAGAAGAGATCTGCAAAGGACAACAGCGTGAGGAAGCGCAGGTCCGTTTGCATTGTCCCAGCCTGAAGCGCATCGACCCATTTTCTAGCGGGCTCGCCGAGACCGTTCATGGCATAAAAGCGTCCGTGAAAAATATTCGGCTCGGATGTGGGAAAGACCCCTACGCGCTTCGGTTCAGCAAGTGGCGCAGCATGCCAATCGACGTACAGAACATCGGGTGCAATCATGGCAAAGATCTCGTCGAGAGTGACCGTATCTTTGGTGACTTGCAAAAGATCTTCCAGCGACAATTCCGGCGTTGCCGCAACGCACTCAAGCGCAACTTCGCGGCTGGCAGGGCCACTTCTCGCGAGTCGGATCGAAGATAATCCTCCAAGAACTGGATATTTCGTTGAAACACGAAGTCGATCTCCGCCGATGATCGCACGCGGTAATAGCACCCCAGACGCTCCGCATAGGCATTACCTGGAGGACATTGCCAGCGCCCGCCATCGCCGGCGCAGTAGCGATTGGAATTCCGCGCTGCAAGCCGCTGCAGGTCTGCCTCCGTTTTCCACTCCTCCCATCCGGCTTCTTTTTCGCGAATGACGAAGAAATCTGGAGTGTGGAGGACACCCATCCGCTTTCCGGCCGGACTCTCATAATCGAGTTTGATTGTGGACGGCTGGTCGAAATATTCGAGGACGCCAGCATCGTGTTCCATCTCGTAAATGCCAGCCAGTTCGACCCGATGACTCTCGAACTGGATGGTCCCATCTTCCTGCTCGGATAGCGGCCGGGCACGTTCGACTTTCCCCCTCCGACACGGCGCGCCGGGCCCGCGGACCGGATATGCCTGATCGTGGAGCGCGCCTGTTCCGGAAGATTGAGCGGTTGAAACCAGGCCAGTAAGCAATCGGCCGTCAGCATCGGAGTTACTCCTCCCTGGTTGCGATCATTTCATTGCCGCGATTGGGCACTCCTCTGGGCCTTCTGAGCGCGCACGTACCGAAGCCCCGCCTCCTTCATCAGATCTTGAAGCGCCCGGCCGTTCTCGGCCGCCTTCTTAATGTCCGGCGCCAGTTGATCAGGCACGTAAACCGAGAATCGCCGCTTGCCGCGGTAACCGGAAAGAGCATAGCTGCTGTGCCCGACGCCAGACGCGCAGGCTGAGCAGTTTTCTCGAATGCACGGGCTTTTCCTTAGCGAAATCGATCCCCCGGCGATCGGCCACAACTTCTGGACAGCGTTCAAGAACCAGCGTCTGACCTCTTCTGGTGTTTCGCTCTTTGGCATTGTACAGGTGTGATATTACACCTGTACAAGCCATTCTTCAATACTTTTGTTTCGGCGACGTGGAGAGATGGATCACGCAATCGATTGACGGCTACGGTGTACGTGAAGTATGCGAGGCCCGGCGCTTTCCGCTTGAACTTTCTGACACCTTATGGTTCCTCTTTGGACTTGGTGCCACGTTATCCTTCCGCCCGCGTGCTGGTCGTCCTGGTGCCGACCGGTGGTTTGTAGGGCTTTTGGCGACCATCGCTGCCGCTTTATGCTTCGCGTAGTGCCACTTTATGATTCAAGGCACACAGGTGCATGTGCGGCTGCATGGAAAGCAGCGTCAGCTCCCGTTGGAGAATGGCTGCTGTGGAGGAAGGGACGTTCCCATCGCCCGGCGGAATAGCGAACGCGCTATCGGCCGGGGTGATGGTCAACACGCGTTCGCGCGGCGCATCCTTCGCGAAGTAAATACCCAGCTCCGACTCATCCACCGCGGCCTTTCCGTTCGCCGTATAGTGCATCTCGAAGACGATATCGGCGGACTTGGGCAGCAGCTTTGCGCGGCCGTCTCCCCAGCCCTGCGGTCGATAACCCGGTTCATAACCCAGAAGCAGTTCGCGGCGGTCAGCCTCCCGTTCATCGGGACGCCGGGACGCGCGCGAGGCCTTGGAAGCGACGAAGAACTGCCCCGCTGGCGCGTCGCTCACATAGCTCGAACCCTTGGGCCGAATGAACGCGTTGATGTGGTGAACGAGAGAGCGCTTGTCGATCCTCCACTCAGCGGCGGCAATCCACTTCGCTTCGGGTAGATCCGTTGGCGTTACTAGAAAGGTGTACTGAATGGTTCCCGCATTCGGGATCGCAAATCGCGGAACTTTGATAATGAGATCCGGCTGGCCCAATCCCCAGCCGGCCGGTTTGACTTCGGCTACACTCGCCGCCGCGGCCTGCCCTTCAACCGCGCCTCCGTCCACCCAATCGAGCAGCGTCTTCCGCTCCGCCGCCGTCAGCGAACGATCGTTGTGAAAAGCGACACTCTTCGCGGGATCCGCATGCCAGGGCGGCATTGTGCCTTTGGCCACAGCCTGCCGCAGCGCCTTCGCCCAAGGCCGCACTTCCGCAAACGAAGTCAGCGCCATCGGCCCTATCTCGCCGGGCCTATGACAGCTCACGCACCGCCGTGCCAGGATCGGGCGCACATCGCGTTGATATTCCGGCGCCGCCCACAGCGCGGTCACACCAATAAAGCCCAGCAAGACTCTCCGCATCGATACCTATTCTCCCAACTCCGGCGTCGAATATATCACCTTGCCGCCTACGCGAATTTCACAATCGACAAGGTACGGCCGAAGCGCCTCCGCGTCCACAGTCATCCCAAGGCCAGGCGCATCCAACACCCGCAAGAATCCTTGATTATCGGGCTCTAAATGATTGGACGTGATAGCCAGCGCCAGCGCCTTCGGTTCCACAGGATACTCGCATATCGAGTGCTTCTCCAAACCTGCATAGGGCGCTAACGAAGCGCTCAACGCCAGATGCGAGGTGAAGGTGTGATTCACAAACGTGATCCCGCTCGCCGCCGCATAGTCCGCTGCCTCCTTCGCGACCGTGATCCCCCCAACCCTTCCCGCGTCAATCTGTAGGAATCCAATGCCGGCGTGATCCACCAGATGCTTCGCCATGTGAATGTTGTGGCTGCCCTCGCCCGCGGCGAGTCTCACGTTTCCCGCACCCGAGCTCAACTCCTTATACGCGCGCAACGCACCACTGACAAACGGCTCCTCCAGCCAGGTCGCCCCGCATTCATTCAACGCCGGAATCGCCAGTGCCGCGCGCTCCACATCGTCGCCCCATACTGTCCCGATATCGACAAGCAGAATCCCATCCGGCCCGAGCCCTTCACGCGCCGCCCGGAAGTGCGCCGCGTCCTCATCCGCCGAGCCCTTGCCAATCGGTCCCCATCCAAACTTTGCTGCCTGGAACCGGGCCGACTTCGCCTTAGCGTACGTCTCCTCCGCCGTGTCTCCGAACAGCATCGAAGCATACGGCCGCTTCGGATACGCAACCTCATACCCGAGCAAAGACCAAACCGGCTCGCCTGTCTTCTTTCCCAGCAGATCCCACAGCGCGATATCGACCCCGGACAGCGTGTGATCGGCCTGCAGCAAATCCAAACTCTCCGCCCGCACCAGATCGCCGATCCGCTGAATGCCGGCGGGATCATCCAACTCCTGTCCAATCACCGAAGCCGCGACCGGCTTGCAGGCGCTATGCGACATCGGACAAACAAGGCTCGCGATCGAGGGCAGTGGCGCCGCTTCGCACTCTCCCCAACCCGTCCATCCGCCTGCCCGCACACGCACCAACAAGGCGTCCTGGCTGCCGTCGCCAATATCCAACACCTCGGGCATCGACAGGTAAAAGAGATCGACACTCTCAATTCGCATCCTTGAATCGTAATACCATCGACTCTTGGACCTCACCGCCGCTCCAATCGAAGACATCCTCGACGCCGCCGCGACCTCCTCCGCGCAAATCACCGTGTGGCTCTCCGGCCATTCGCTCGCCGGCGCCCGCATCGCCGCTTGGAGCCGGCACGACCGGATTCTCGTCTGCCGCGGCGGCAATGGCTTCACCGACGACGACATTCACTACATCCGCTCAGCGGATATTCAAGCGCTAACCGTTCGCGTACCCGCGCCGCGTCCCGAATCCGACCGCCTCGGCGCCGAAGTTCGCGACGCGATTCGGCACGCCGCCGGTTACCCGGTCAGTCTCGCCATCCGCCCCGATGCATTCGCTAACGCAGCGGCGCCGCTTGCCGCGTGGCTCGAGAACATTACGCTCGCGATCACCGCGATGGAGCCGCTCCATGAAGCGTTTCAGGCGCAAATTGACCAGATTCTGTTGCGCGAAGGTGCCACTCCCGCCGTCCTCGGCGGCAGCACCCTGATCCTGGAAGCAACCCCTGACAACATCCCTTCGCCAGAAGTGCTCCGCGCCGCTATCGAGCCTTTACTGCTCTAAAACGCATCAAAAACATCATCAAAAGTGCACCTAAACCACCCCAAAAGATGTCTTTTTGCGCATCCCACATGTCTCCCTGCATCCCCACGAATGCCTCTCCCTTCTCCGGCGTTACGATTTCCGCGACGACCGACTCAATGATTTCGTAGACCGCGCCCGCCGCCAACGCAAACTCCACCGGCACGAAATAGCTCAACCACCCACGATGCCCACTCGTCGCGACGAAGGCTTCGCGCACCGGAACGGATAGGAAAAACCCGAAGGCGAAGTGGCTAACACGGTCGTAGTGGTTACGGGTGGTGTGCAGCCAGTCCTTCATCCAAACACCGAGCGGTACGTCGGCGTATTTGTGGTGGGCGCCCCATTCGTGCACCAGCAAGAACGCAAAAATCATGCAAAAAGCACCCGTTGAGAGCGGTATTTTGGTGTATGTAAGCGCCAGCAATAGGAGCATCAGGAACACAAGGATGTTCTCCAGCCACCAATCGAAAACCATCGCGGGGTGGTAGGCCGACAGCGCCATCACAGTCGCCGAGGCCGCGATCAGCCACTGCAGCGGCCGGTTTTGCCGGAAGGGAATCATCCGTCTATCATGCCACCGGATTATTCCGGCCATGCTCTCCGAATCAGCCCATTGGCCGATGAGGGCATTGTCATGGAATCCCGGAAAGATGCCGCCGAACAACTGCTCCGCCGACTACCGGCGATGCCGACGGTCTCGGCACGGCTGCTTGGGATGATGGGGAAATCCGAGGTGAACCTCAAAGAGATCAGCAACTTAATCGTCTCGGACGCCACACTGACCGGCGAAATTCTACGAATGTCAAATTCGGCGATGTTTGGAGCACGGAGCGAAGTACGAAGCATCCTTCAGGCGTTGGCTGTCCTGGGGACGGAGAAAGTCAAAGGCTTGGCCTGCACGGTGGCGTTGAGGAGTTATCTGGGGAATGCGTTGCAGATCCCTGCGCTTAAGCGTTGCTGGCGACATAATTTATCTACTGCTGTAGTATCATCTGAAATCGCAGGCTGGGCGAAACAGGACCCGGGAGAGGCCTATACGGCCGGAGTTCTCCACGACATTGGAAGGCTTGGGTTGATTGCTATCGATCCGGCGCAATACCTTCAGATTGTGGATCGGGCGGCGATCCATGGTGCCGCTCTTTCGGAGCTGGAGCAGGAAGTCTATGGAGTGGATCACTCGGCCGCCGGGGAATGGCTGGCATCGACATGGGGCCTTCCCCCGTTTATTTGCAATGCGATACGGGTGCATCATGAGCCGCTCGAATCACAATACTTCACCGTCACGGGCCTTATCCACTACGGCTGTAAAATAGCTGATGCTCTCGGCTTTGCGCCGCTCGAAACGAACGTCCTCGACGAGCAACCCGTCAAAGAGTTTCTTGCCCTACTTCCTCAGAGCCAGCGTGAGCGGCTAAAAATCAGCATTTCCGAACTGCGAATCCTCATCGCGTCCCGCGTAAATGCCCTCGAAGCGTAGCCGGAACACCTAGAATGAAAGTGTGAGTCAACTCTCCAACCTCTTCGGGCAGAAGTTCGGCCTGACGGAGCGCGACCTGGAACGCTATCTTAGCGAGGCGCTCTCCAAAGGCGGCGATTACGCCGATCTCTACTTCGAATACCTTGCGACCAGCAGTATCAGCCTCGATGAATCGCTGGTGAAATCGGCGACGCAGGGTGTGACGCTGGGCGTCGGTGTGCGTGTGTTGTCGGGAGAGCGTACAGGGTACGCGTATTCGGACGACCTATCGCCCGATAGGATTCTGAAGGCCGCGCGGACGGCGGCCTGCATCGCATCGGGGCCCGCGACCGAGATCAAAGCCGGTCTTACGACGGGGGAGAAGCACGACTTTTATCCGGTTCCGATCCTGGCCGGAGAGACGCCGCTTGCAGAGCGTGTGAAGTTAGTGAAGCGCGCCGACGCGGCGGCGCGCGCGCACGATTCCCGCGTCTTTCAAGTGCAGGCGATTTATGCCGATTCCGTCCGGCACGTGCTGGTAGCCACTTCCGATGGCCGGCTCTCGACCGACGTGCAGCCGATGGCGCGCCTGAACGTGGCGGCGCTGGCCCGGGAGGAGAATGGCGTGCCGCAGCGCGGCTACGCCGGCGGCGGCGGAAGGGTTGGACTGGATTTCTTCGGCGGCGCACATTCGCCGGAAGCCTTCGCGGAAGATGCGGCGCGTCAAGCCGTGGTTCAGCTTCATGCGGTCGACGCTCCGGCCGGTGAGATGACCGTTGTTCTTGGTCCCGGCTGGCCCGGGATTTTGCTTCACGAAGCAGTCGGGCACGGGTTGGAAGCAGACTTCAACCGGAAGGGCGTCAGCGCGTTTTCGGGCCGGGTCGGGCAGCAGGTGGCGAGCCCGCTCTGTACGGTGGTCGACGACGGTACGATCGCCCATCGCCGCGGTTCGCTCAACGTCGATGATGAAGGGGAACCGACGCAGCAGAACGTCCTCATCGAAAATGGCGTGCTGCGCGGCTATCTCACCGATAAGCTGTCGGCGCGGCTCACAGGCGGCACATCTACCGGCAGTGGACGCCGGGAAAACTATCAGCATTACCCCATGCCCCGGATGACGAACACGT
Organism: Acidobacteriota bacterium; assembly: GCA_016185425.1. GTDB lineage: Bacteria > Acidobacteriota > Terriglobia > Bryobacterales > Bryobacteraceae. Next base: position 38,170 of record JACPNQ010000034.1, read on the forward strand.
TCATGCTCGCCGGCGAAAGTGCACCGGAAGAGATCATCAAATCGGTGAAAAATGGCCTGTATTGCTCGAATTTCGGCGGCGGACAGGTCGACATCACCAGCGGCAACTTCGTGTTCTCCGCTTCGGAATCATTCCTTATTGAAGACGGCAAGCTGACCGCGCCGGTGCGCGGCGCAACGCTGATCGGCAATGGCCCCGAGGCATTGAAATACGTCTCGATGGTTGGCAGCGATCTGAAACTCGATTTGGGAATCGGCGTGTGCGGCAAGGAAGGGCAATCGGTCCCGGTAGGTGTCGGGATGCCGACGATTAAAATTGATCAGATGACGGTGGGAGGCACACGATGAGCGAGGGTGTCCTCCGCGACGTCGCTTCCCTGGTGGTGCGGCTTGCGATCGAGCGCGGCGCTACAGATGCGGAATGCACGATTGCCGAGGGCGATGAGTTTTCCGCCACTGTCCGGCTCGGGGAAGTGGAAACACTGAAAGAAGCCGGGTCTCGCGCGGCAGGGCTGCGAGTGCTGCTGGGGAAGCGGCAAGGTTCTTCGTACACATCCGATCTCACTGAAGACGGCGTCTCGCAGATGGTGGACGCGGCGCTGGCCATCGCGCGGATTACAGAAGAAGATCCGTTCGCCGGACTGCCTGCACCGGAAGAGCTTGGCCAGATTACAGTGGACCTCCAACTCGCCGCGCCGGATGTCGCACAGGTGGAAGCCGCCGCGCGGATTGACTCCGCCAAACGAGCCGAAGCCACCGCGCTAGCCGCGGATACGCGAATCACCAATTCCGAAGGCGCTAGTTGCGAGACCTATTCGGGATGCCGTGTGTTCGCCAACAGCCGCGGATTTCTGGGCAGCTACGCGAGCACAACCGCGTCATTGAGCGTCACGCCGGTTGCGCGGCAAGGCGAGGAGATGGAGCGGGACTATTGGCACTCTGTCTCCCGTTCCTGGGCGGGGCTGGAAGCCCCCGAGTATGTAGGCCAGAAAGCAGCCGAGCGTGCGCTGCGGCGACTGGGTGCTCGCAAGATTGAGACGTGCAAGGCGACGATCGTGTTTGAGCCTCGCGTGGCGAAATCGTTGTTGGGGCATATTTTCGAGGCGGTCAGCGGCGAATCGATCTATCGCAAATCGTCCTTTCTGTTGGATAAGTTGGAGCAGCAAATCGCGGCGGCGGCGGTGACGATCGTCGACGACGCCACGATTCCGGGCTATTTCGGCACGTCGCCATTTGACGATGAAGGTGTTCCGTCGCGGCGAACCGTTGTGATAGAAAACGGCGTGCTGAAGAACTACTTGTTCAACACGTATTCGGCGCGCAAGCTCAACGCGCACACCACCGGTAACGCGGCGCGGGGATTGACCGGCGCGGCTGGCATCGGTCATGGCACGCTGTACCTGGAGGCCGGTTCGCAGACGCCCGAAGAGATCTTCGCCGCTGTTGGCACGGGGTTGTATGTCACCGAACTGATCGGATTTGGCGTGAACACCGTAACCGGAGACTATTCGCGCGGGGCCGCCGGTCTGTGGATTGAGGACGGCAAGCCCGGATATCCTGTTGCGGAGATCACCGTGGCCGGAAACCTGGCCACCATGCTTCAAAACATCGTGCATATTGGCAGCGACCTGGAATTTCGCGGCTCGACGTGCGCACCGACTATCGCGATCCGCGATATGACCATCAGCGGCAAATGACCAACGGCGCTCCCCAGAAAAACAGAGAGTTCCCCACCGGCGTTGTGGTGGCGCTGGTAGTGGTTCTTGTGGCCGGGGGAGCGGGCGCCTGGTATTTCGCGCAGCCGAGGGATACCGCCAACCAGGCGCCTGTCCTGACACAGGAAGCGAAGTCCTACGTGAGGAACCTGAAGCTGAGCGGTGTGGAGTTGAAGGCCACCGACAGCGCGATGGCAAAGTCGCTGATTGAAATTGTCGGCAACATCACGAATAATGGCGACCGGAAGCTGAAACTGGTGGAGCTGAACTGCATCTTCTACGATCCCTACAATCAGGTGGTCCTGCGGGAGCGCGTGGCGATTGTCCGTCCGAAAACAGGCAGCCTGTTGCCCACGGAGACGAAGGCTTTTCGCATGCCTTTCGACAATATGCCTGGGAGTTGGAATCAGGCGATGCCCCAACTTGTCATCGCGCAGATTCAGTTTGAATAATGGCTACCGTGCTTCTAGTGGAAGACGATCCCGATCAACTCGACCTGCGCCGTCTGATTCTTGAAACCGCGGGGTACACGGTGCTCGCCGCCAAATCGTCCGCGGAGGCCCTGGCGCACCCCGCCGCCGACGTTGGCGTGCTTGATCTGCGTATACCGACGCTGGCGGATGGCCTTTCGCTCATTGAAAAACTGCAGGAGCGAGCCCCGTCGATGAAGCTCATAGTCATTAGCGGTTGGACCCAGGATTTGCCGGATCTGCCGGCGAAGGTGGACAAAGTGCTTGAAAAACCGGTGAAGACCAAATCGCTGTTGCAGCACATTGCGCGGCTGGCCGTACTCCTCCTCTGCGCGACTGGCGTTCCCGCCACCGAAATGGTGGCGCACCTGGAGCTTTCGGCGCCCGGGACGGATTGGGAGATCAAGGGCAAGGAGGCGGTGCTCGCGGACATTGAAGTAGACGGAAAGGTGCAACAGCAGTTGATGCTTTATGCGGGTGCGCGGCGGCACCGTTACAGCGTCTTTCTGGGCGATCTGCCCGACAGTCCGCACAAGGTGACAGTGAAGGGCGCGAACATCGTCGAGCACAGTATTATTACCGAGCCCGCGCCGGCGTGGACGTCTTTCGCGCCGGTGTTGTTTGAACGAAAAAACGCCATTGGCAAGTTCACCGATATACCGATCCTGACGTACACCGAACAGCTTCGTGAAAATGGGCAGCAAGTGCTCCAGTACACAGTGATCTTTTCGAACGAAGACGGGGGCACATCGACGCGCTCCCTGATGGCCCGTTGGGGCCGGACAACGGATATCGAATATGTGTATCGCGCTTATTTGAAGGCCGACGGCACGCTGGACAAGGCCATCATTCAGAGCCGCGGCCATCAGGACATCGAATTCAAGGGTCCGTTTTTCGGCACGCATCCGATGCTGATGCCGGTGACGGATAACAACATGGTGGCAGGGGAGGGTCCAAGCGCCGTGCGGTATCAGCCGGCGCCGGTGTTGGCGGATTTGTCGGCCACATCGCGAGAAGCGGTAATGGATGCAAACCCGATTACGTGGCTGGTGATGACCTCAGAGCTGGTGCGGGAAAACAAGCTGCGGGCATACGGTGAGGAACGCGGGGAGACAATTTCCGACCCGCGGAATTACCTCTATGTTGAGGCCAAAGTCCAACCTGGAAAAGCGGCCATCGCGTTTGTCGTCCTCCATGCGAACGGGAAGTACTACTTCTCTCACAAGGGCCGCGCGAGGGATGCGATTGAGCGTGCGGGCTGGGTGCGTTCCACGATCGAGTTTCCGCCGGGGACGAAGCGGGAGGATTTACGGTCCATCACGGCGCTCTGTGTTTATCTGCCCAAGACACCTTCCGATGCGAGCTGCGGACCCACGGAGATCAAGTCGCTCTTTTTTCTGACGCCCGAGAAACTGCCTGGTCCCACGTTCCAATTACCAATCGGAAATAATTAGGGCATGCCACGGCGCTTCGTCCTCGGCGTGATTCTTCTCGCCCTACAGGCCGGGGCCATTATTCGCGCGCGGTTTGCCGATGACAGGTACTTTTGCTGGGCACCGTTTGATCAGCAGACCGCGTATCGGATCGAGACTACAATCGGAGACGCGCCACTGACGCCCGAGCAGATTCAGAGGCGCTACCGGCGGCCGGCACGGGGCGTGGACAATCGCTCTGCACATCATCTATTCGATATCATCGCTCGTGCGGAGCAGAGCTTCGGCGAGCCCGGACGCGGCCGCGTTGTCGTCCGCTACCGTGTGAATGGCCACGAGGAGCGGGAATGGCGTTATCCGCAGTGATCGCCAATCCGCTCAAGCTCTCCGGTCTCGGACTGCCTCCGCAAATAGTTTTGCTGTGCCGCCTGCTGGCGCTTGCGCTGCTGCTGACTAATCATCAGGCGCAGATTCAGACGCCTTTTCTCCCCTTTCTGGATATCTTCGACTTCGTCCCGGCCGAAGCCTTTCAGTACACCTTGCAGTTTTCCCTCGTGGCGGGATCAATGGGGATCCTGTTCACCAGGCGGCCTCGCACGTTTGCGGCCTTGACGGGCGCCATCCTTCTTCTTGCGGTGCTAAGTTCGCGGGCCTACTACGGCAACAACAAGACTTTTGCGGGCCTGCTATTCGTGCTGTCGGCACTCTCCAACGAAACGGGACCGCCGCGGCTGCTGCAGTGGCAGGTCGCCCTGGTTTATTTCGGCGCGGGCCTGAACAAAGCGCTCGATCCGGATTGGCAGTCCGGCCAGTTTTTTCAGCATTGGGCGGCGGACCGGCTGCAAAATCCTGCTTATCTGTGGCTGAGCGCGCAACTTCCATCGCTCGTGGCGGGTAAGGTTTTCTGTTGGTACACGGTTGCGGCCGAACTATCCATTGCGGTACTGAGCCTGATCCCTCGCCTGCATCCGTGGGCGATATGGGGTAGCGGCCTTTTTCAAGCCAGTCTGCTCCTATTTACAGGCGATCCATTCAACCTCTTTTTCTACGGAATGCAGTCCTCGTTGTTCGCATTTGCCCGGTGGCCGGAGGGGCGAATTACAGTGATCTGGGACGGAAGCTGCGGATTCTGCCGGCGGACAAAGGAACTGTTGGAACGAATCGATTTCGACCTGGTGTTCGATTGGCGGCCGCTCCAATCGAACATCGGCGATCGATACGGACTAACGAAAGACCAACTAAAGCACGCGCTGCACGCGGCAGGGCCGGGTTGGTTACTCGGCGGTTACTCCGCCGTGCGGCGGATGTTGCTCTACCTTCCGCTGTTTTCCATGACGGTGCTTACCGCCATTGCACTGTCGCCTAGCCCGGTGGCGCGCCGCGCTGTCGCGGGAACTGTTATTGTGTTTCTGCTCCCCATTTCCAATCCAATTGGCAATTTGATTTACGGTTGGATCGCCCGGCACCGGCATGAATTGCTCGCAGGAGAAACCTGTGAACTACCAGAGCAGTCAAAGTAAAAAAGGGAAACCCTACACACCATGCGAATCCTGCCCCTCGTCGCTGCTCTTCTAGCTACCCTGCCCGCGGCCGCGCAAGTCGGTAACTTGCAGATCAGCGCCAACAGCGTCAATTTCTCTTCGACCGCCGGGAATTCGACGCCCCAGACCCAGGTGGTTGGGGTTTCCTCAACGGGCGCTGCGCTTCCGATCAATCTGAGCATACGGTATTTCACGACGACGGAAGGCTGGCTGACGGCGACCCAGGACTCAGCCGTTACGCCGTCGAACGTGACGATTACCGCCAACGCCGCCACGCTGGCCGCCGGTAATTATACCGGGCAGGTGGTGATTGTGGCGAGCGCCACACAATCTGCCTTGGTTACGGTGAACTTCGCGGTCAGTTCCACCGGGTCCGGAAGTGGTGTTCTTACGGCCAGCCCGTCGTCGGTAACTCTCACTTCGAACACGGGCTTGATCGCGCAGGCGGCGGTCAACATCAGCAGCTCCGGTTCGGTGCCGTTCCAGATCTTCACAAATACGACATCCGGCGGCAACTGGCTTAGCGTGAACACCATTACGGGTACTTCGCCAACTTCGTTCACCATCACCGCGAACCCGACCGGCCTGCTGTCCGGCACTTATTCGGGGACGGTGAGCGTCGCGCCGACCAATGGCTCACCCGGTGTCGCGATCCCCGTAACATTTAACGTAAACACGGGAACCTCTTCCGGGGGTTTCAGCGTTTCTCCGCCGTCAGTCAATTTCCTATACCAGCTCGGGACCGCGACGCCATCCGCGCAGTCGGTTTTCGTGAATAACGCAAACGGGATCGTCACCTACACAGCTACTGCGTCCGCACCCTGGGTGAAGTTGTCGTCCAACATCAACACGACGCCGTCGTCCACAATTACCGGTTCCAGCAACGCTAACATGACGATCTATGTCGATCCGGCGCTCCTGACGGCGGGTACTTACAATGCCCAGGCAACCCTGACGGCAACGAGCGGAGCGACGCAGACGGTGGCGATTTCGCTGACGGTTGGCACATCGACACTTCTCACGGCGAGTCCCGCTTCGCTTACCTTCGCGTATTCAGCAAGCACGGGCATCCCGGTGTCCCAACAGTTGACGATTCAATCCACAAGCGGCGACGTGTCTTTCAACGCGAGCGCGAGTTCCACGGGATGGCTGCTGGTGGGGCCACAATTTGGCTCGACGGGCTCATCGAACGTACTCACGGTTTCCGTGGCGCCAACCGGATTGCCTGGGGGTACTTATTCCGGCGCCATCAACGTCGTGACCTCAACCGCATCGATTTCCATTCCGGTCACGCTGACCGTCAACATTTCGGGTACGTCCGCTATCACGGCGACACCGGCCTCGCTTTCCTTCTCCGCGCCGCTGAATGGCTCGAGCGCCAGCCAAACGTTGCAGCTCACAGCTTTGACCACGAAGAACTTCCTCGCGTCGGCGAGCGCATCGGGCGGCAACTGGCTGCAGGTGACACCGAGTAGCGGAAGCACCCCCGCGTCGTTAACCGTCAGCATCAGTCCGCAATTCGTGACGACAGCGGGCATCTACAGCGGGCTGGTACAGATCAGCAACCTTACCGACGGTACGCAGCTCACGGTTCCGGTGACGATGACAATCAGCGGTACGACGCTTTCGGCATCGCCTTCGGCGCTGACTTATAGTTTGACGGCCGGCTCGCCGACTCCGGTCTCACAGGTGGTTCAGCTCACCGGGTCGACCAGCACGGTTTATTCCGCGTCGAGCGATAGCGTGTGGCTAAGCGTGTCCCCGAACTCCGGCACAACACCCGCGAACCTGACGATTTTTGCCAATGCCGCGGCGCTGACGGCGGGAAATTACACAGGGATTGTGACGATTTCCGCCGGTGGAGCGACGACTTCCGTTACAGTTTCCGCGACGGTGAGCGGTACGGCGTCGCCGATATTGAGTCCAGCCAACCTGTCGTTCCTATACGCTAGCGGGGCGGCCTTGCCGGCGGCGCAGACGATCAGTGTGACGAGTACGCTTGGGGCGCTGAACTTTACGACCGGCGTCCGCACGACCTCCGGCAATTCCAGTTGGCTGGTGGCCGTCCCGAGCGGAATTACAACGCCGGCGACGATTTCGATCTCCGTACAGCCGGCGGGTCTGACACCGGGAACGTATAGCGGTATCGTCACCGTTATCTCCTCTATCACGGGTGAGAGCCGGAGCGCTGAAGTGACACTAACCGTGACGGGTCCGGTGGCGCCTTCCGTTCGAACGACGGTTCACGGAGCAACACGCGAATTGAGCGCGCTAACGCCGGGAATGATCGTGAGCGTGATGGGTAATAGCATGGGGCCATCTCCCGGGGTGCGGGGAACGATAGCGGGCTCGGGCGCGTTTGAGACTTTCTATGGCGGATACCGCGTGCTGTTCGACGGAATCCCCGCGCCGATTCTCTATATCAGCAGCACACAGATTGACACGATCGTGCCGTATGCCTTGGCGGGGCGCGCAAACGTGCGTGTGGAGGTGGAGAATTCGGGCGTGAGGTCGAGCCCGCTGAATCTGCTCTTCTCGCCGGACGCGGCGCCCGGTCTGTTCACGTTGGATAGTACCGGACGTGGACAGGCGGCGGCGTTGAATCAAAACGGCTCGATTAACGGGCCCGGCAACCCAGCTTCGTTAGGGTCAGTCCTGGTTCTTTATGCAACGGGCGAAGGACCGACGCAGCCGATGGGGCAAGAGGGCCGGATCATCCTGAACGATCTTCGCAAGCCGATACTGCCCGTGTCGGTGAATATTGGCGGCGTGCCGGTGGAGGTGTTGTATGCGGGCTCGGCTCCAGGGCAGGTGGCGGGGCTGATGCAGGTGAATGTGCGGCTGGGAGACAACGTGCCGCGCGGGAACGCCGTACAAGTGGAGTTACGTGCCGGCCCGGCGCCGAGTCCAGTTGGGGTGACGGTGGCGATTCAGTAGACGCAGTGGATCAAAGCATTTCCGCCAGGTCCGCTTCCCGGACGTAGTGCAACTGATCGGGCGAGGCCGTACGGGCGCTCCTTCGAAATACACCGCGGTGGCCTCAAGAACGTTTGCGCGCAGGTCTTCCCACGTATCGGCCCGGGTGAAAATCGACTGCCCCGAGGGCGCGCGCAGAATAAGGACAGACCAGTCCGCTACATCACCACCAACCCCAGCAGCCGCGCCAGCTCCATCGCCTGCGCGGGGCTGACGATGGCTCCGCGCACGTCTTCCGCGTTCACGATGAGGCCGTCGATATCGGCACCGCGCAGGCAGGTGTTCCACAACCGGGAGCCGGTGAAATCCGCATGGATCAGGCTCACCTGATCGAACGAGGATTCCTCTAAATTGCAGCCCCGAAAATCCGCCTCAGCGAAGGCGCCGCCGTTGCATTCGCTGACCCGAAGGCGTGCATCGGTGAACTGCGCATACCGTGCTTCGCAGTTTTCGAGCAGCACGTTCTGCCATTCGGCCTCAATGGCCTTCAGGCCCGTGAGGCGGCAGTCGATGAACTCGACGCGGTGGGCCTGGCTGCCGCGGAGGGACGCGTTCGAAAAGTCGCAATTGACGAAGCGCACGTCACGGAAGCGCGCCGATGCAATCTCGCTGCCGGCGAACGACACTCCTTCCAATACGGCGAACACTGCCTGCAGCGAATGGATTTTCCGGCCGCTCGCATCGAAGTTGGCGATTCGGATTTCTTCGAGGAGTTCTCCTGCGAGGAGCTGGTCTCCGCGCACCTCGCGCAGGTGTTCGATTTCCGGCAGATCCGGTTTTTCCCGGACGCGCATGGGCTTCTTTCGCTGCCTGTCAACCAACGAGACTCCTCCCTAAACATCGAAAAGCCCGGTGGCCCTTTCGGGCAACCGGGCTCTTACAGTCATTGACTGTAGCGCACCTGCGCGCTAGGAAACCAGGGCACTGGCGTGCCGATGCAAGAGATCAGACATCTGATCTTTCAGGTGCAGTTTGAGTTTTTTCAACCGTACCTCTTCCATCTGCTCGTCATCGCTCAGGTGGGCCATCGCCTCGAGTTGTTCCAGCCGGCGGTCATAGTCGCTATGCCGCTGCGCCAGTTCACGGTACTCGTCGCTAGACGCCATCAGGTGCGCCTTCAATTCTTCTTGCGTGTTTAGCTCCATCGGGTTGTATCTCCTTTGGCAGGCTGCCGACGCCTAGGCCTTAAAAGGCTTGGTGGGGTAGTCTGGGTCATCTGTCCGTAGTGGACATCCCGAAACTACCACTTTTGCAGCTCCATGACAATCCCATCTTCGGGCGGGGAATGGTAGTACCCGCGGCGGCGTCCGATGACTGTAAATCCGGCATTCTCATACAGGTTGCGGGCGGCGACGTTCGACTCGCGAACCTCAATAAATATGAGGCCCTGGGGCAACACGGCCAGCAATTCGCGAGCGATTCCGCGCCGCCGGAAGCGGCTATCGATTGCCAGATTCAGTAGCTCCCATTCGCCGCCGCCCAGACCGCGCCAGACGGCGAATCCAACGACGCTTCCGCCATCCTCCGCAACCCACAGAGTATGGTCTATGTACTCAGTCACGGGCCACTGGGCGGCTTCCGGGCACGCGGCCTGGATGGCTTCAACGACTGGCAAGTCGGCAGCCGTGCCAGGACGAATCATAGCGACCTCCACATCTCCGCTTGTACCCGGCCGATCGCGGTCCAGTCAAACTCCGTTTCGGCCAGTTTGCGAGCTTCGACGGCTAGTTTGCGGCGAAGCTCCGGGTCTCTCAGCAGGGCGATAACTCCTTCGGCGAATGCGGTAGCGCCGTCGGCGATCCAGGCCGACTCGCCGTGGCGCAGTCCGAGGCCGGCACAACCGCTGGTCGTCGAGACGACCGCGCGTTCCATAGCCATTGCTTCCAGAACCTTTAAGTTCGTGCCGGCGCTAACGAGAGTTGGGGAAAGCACAATGTTCGACGAGCGATAGAGCGGCACCACGTCGGCGACGAAGCCATGGACAGTCAACGCATCGCCGGTGGACGGCGCATCCGGCCAATAGCGCTCATGATCCGGTCCGGCAACCACCTCGAAAGCCGCCTCCGGCACGGCGCGCCGAATGATTGGCCAGACCTCCTCGTAAAAGAATCGAAACGCGGTGACGTTGGGGAAGTGGCGAAACGAACCGATGAAGAGCAGCCGGAATTCGGGTAGCTCGGGCGCGGGAAGAAAGCGCTGGAGATCGACGCCGTTCGGGAGAACGGTCGCATTGCCCGCACCCAGTAACGTACGATCCTTCTCCGCCATGACGACCACTCGCCGCATCCGGCGGACCGCCGCCATCTCAAATCGCCGCCAGCGCCACCAGTCCCACCAAGCCGAGAGCCCGCCGTGCGCGGCGCGCACCTGGCCGTAGAGATCGAAGGTGACATCGTGTTCCACCAGCACGTCGCCCGTGTACGGTGCGAGCTGCGTGTATTCGGCCTGAACCAGTGCGAAGCTGAACTGCTCGCGGCCTGAGCGGATGGCCGCGGTGAGCGCTGTCGAACGGAATTCGCACACTTCGGGTGGTTGGAGCGAAGACCAGCGCGGTTCGCGATAGCGGGGCATTTCGAAAAGAACGGCCTGGTGGACGAATTCTAGCACCGGGCCGGGAGCCGTTTCGACGCCGGCTTCGGCGAAGCAGTAAAGGAAGACGTCGAAATCGCGCGCCGCTTCGCGCAGCATGGAATAGATACGCACCGCGCCGCCGTGACCGAGCGGCCAGGGATAGTAGGGTGAGACGACGGCAACGCGCGGTTTGCCCGTGAGTGCGAGGCCTTGGAGGGTGATCGACGCACGGCTTTCGCGAGAACGTTCGCGCGCCCAAGGCCACCAGGCGGGCCGCAGCCAGATGCGGTCCAGAGGCACGCCACGCCAGAAGAGCCAGGATGCGATGGCGGTCGCGAGCCGCAGGTGGTGACGCTCGCCGCGCGTGTTAAACGCCAGCAGGCGGCGGGGTGCGGTGAGTAGCGCCATTGCAATCAGCGGATGCCGGCCCAGAAGGAACGGCGCCAAACCCACGCGTTTTCGCCCGAGTTGGCGGCGCAGATCGGCGCGGCTGGTAATCGTGATGCAGGGGAGTCCGCCGATAGGCTGCCGCCAGCACACGACGAGGTGTTCGCGCGACGGCTCCAGTTGGCAAATCTCTTCGTACATCGCACGGACGCGGCTCTCCGGTCCGGACGCGAAATGGAGAACGATCGCCTGTGCATCCTTTCCCAACAAGCGCCAGAGCCATTCCCGCATCTATTGCTCCCGGGTGAGGTACAACAGCAGCGTTCCGGCAAGCGGAAGCAGCGCCATGCCGAGGCACACGGGGGCGAAGCCGTGGTGGTCGACGATGAAGCCGATGGCTGGAGAGATCAGCGTCTGCATTAACCCATAGGCGCCCGTGAGCGATGCGGAGGCAAACGCCGCGCGCTCCAATCCAAACAGATCGAGCGGCAGAGAATAGAGATTCACGCTCATCATCGCTGTGCAGGAGTAGCTGATGCCGATGCAGAGCGCCGCGAGGATTGGATTACCGGAGAACGGCACGAGCGCCGTCGCCGCGGCGACGGCGAGGCCGCCATAGAGGATTGCGCGCCGCCGGACATCGGCAACCTCACCGCGCAGCTTCATCGATATTGTCCCGCCGAAAATGCCGCCAAGCGCGCCAATCAGCGGTGGAATCCAAGCGAGTGTGCGGTTGACAATGCTCGCTTCCATACCCCACGCCTTCACCAGGTACGGTGTTGTCCAGTTCGACCAAAGACTGTAGACAGACATAATGAGCATGGCGGCGACGATCAATCCCCAATACGTCAGCGAGCGGAAAAGTTCGCCGAGCGCGAATCGCCGGCGTGCGGGATCGAGCGCTTGCCGCGGCGCGGATTTGGCCACCAGCAGCCATAAAGGAACCCACAGCAAACCGAGCGAGCCTGCAAAAAGGAATGCGGCGCGCCAGCCGAGCCTGGGTTCGATGAAACCGGCCAATAGCGGCGCCGCGATCATTCCCAAAGAGAGGCCAGCCTGGCTGAGCCCCTGGCCGAGTGCTCGTTCCTTCGGTTCCAGATAGGTCGACATGGCTTTGCCGGCCGCGGGGACGCCGCCGCCCTGCGCCGCGCCCAGCAGGAATCGCGAAGCGATGAGACCCCACAGCTCGCGCGCCCAGCCGGTCCATACCGTCGCGGCGGACCAGACGCCCACCGCCAGCGTCACGCCCGCGTTCAGGCCGATGCGATCAATCACCAACCCCATCAGGGGCGCGGCGATCGCGTATACCAGCGAGAAGTAGGAGACGACACGGCCGTAGTCCTCGTTGCTCCACGCGAACTCGCCGCGGATCACCGGCGCAAGCGCGGCCAGCAACTGCCGGTCCAGGTAATTCAGCGACGAGGATAAAACGAAGATTCCGACAGCAATCCACCGTCCGGGAATCTTCATTGCTCGCCCGCGAACGTCACTGTGGAGACTTCCTTTGTTGCCTTTTGATACTCAACGGCAACCGTGCGCGGCGCTTTCTGTAAGCCACAGCCGAGATCGGCTGTGCCATTGCCGGTGACGATGATCTTACCAACGTCCTGCACTTGGAGCGTTGTGGCCGTTTTCAGATCGGCGCCGATGGCGAGGCGCATTTTGTTGCCGGGCAGGCAATCGACACGCAGCAGTTTCCCACGGACGCTGGCGTCCGGTTTCGGGCCGTCCCACCATTCGACAGGCTTGCCGGAGGAGCCCTTCGCCGCGCCTGCGTTTGCCTTCGCTTCCGCTTCCCGGATGCGCGTGATCGCTTCGTTCTTCAGGCGCTGTAGCTCGAGCGCCTCGGCCTCCTGCGCTCTGCGGCGCTCGTCGGCTTCGGCGTCTACACGCCTGCGGTCCGCCGCGAGCCGTTCCTCGCGTAGTTTGGTCCGTTCGGCGGGAGTGGCCGCGGCGCGCTCGGCGCCGAACCACATTTTGGCGGCTTCGGTAAGCAGTTCGGCGCGCTCAAACGCCTGCGCGGCGAGCAGCCACAGGCGGACTTCGCGAGGGGAAAGTTCGGCGGCCTTCCGGTATCGCTGGGCTTTGTCGGAAGCTTTCTCCTCGTGGTTTGCCAGCATTTCATGCGGCAAGCTCCAACGTGGATTCATACGCCACGCCTTTTCGAGCGATTCCACGGTGTCCAGCGCGGCCAGGGCACGGGCGCCGGTGGGCTGGGATGTGCCTGCAAGGTCGGCCTGCAGAAGCTTCACTTCTTCCGAATCAAGATCTTCGCCGCGGATGCGGCGCGGGTCGACAGGTTTGCCGCTGAGCGCGATGGTGTTGTACGCGCCCTTGGCCAGATAGGCGGCGGCTTCTTTGTCGAAGTCCTTTTGCAGCATTCCGACGGTGTTGCGCCAGGCAGCGTCGCCTTCCACGCCCTTGGCGAAGTTGGAGAGGAGGACTTTGGCGGTACCGCTGAAGCGCGGGTCGGTGAGCAATAGTTGCATGCGCGACCACTCGAGGTCCCTCTCTTTCGGCGGCGCGCCGAGCGTCACGCGTGGGCCGTGGACCTCAAGCGTCGAGAAAGCCTTTGCCACGCCGCGTTCAATGGCGGGGTCCATCGTGGGGGTGTTTTCCTTCAGGAGGAGCAGCGTTAACTGTTCCATCACCGGCTCTGGTATCGGGCCGGCGGGAAGTGTAAGTAAGTAGAACTCACGCGCGAGGCGGACGGAGCCGATTTCCGCGTTGTTCTTCCGCTGCACTATGTTAAGCGGCCAGACGAGTGTCAGCTCTTTGCCGAACTTTTCCGACAGAGTGTGGCGCAACTGCACGAGCGACACCAGCGCTTCCTGCGCTTCCTTCTCGCCGGCGTTTGTGTAGATGGTGAATGGCGCGCTCCTGAAGGCGGTCCATTTCTCGGCCGCCAGGATTGCCGGGAGCAGGGCCAAGAGCGTTGGAAATCGCTTCACAGCAAATAGGATATCCCGCTACAATACCTCCCAAATGGCGAAGTCCATCTGGAATGCTTCCGACCGCCAATCGCTATTGGCCCGCTTTGACTCTCTTAGCCCGGAGATGGCGCCGCGCTGGGGAAGGATTACGGTATCGCAAATGGTGAAACACTGCACCGTGCCGATTCTCTCCACGACGGGTGAATTCCCTGCGACACAGAAGAGGACCTTTTTCCGAATCTGGCCGATGCAGAAATTAGTTATCTATGTACTTCCGTGGCCGAAGGGGGCGCCGGCGGCGCCGGAGTCTATCATTACCGACAACGGGGACCTATCCGAGCGGGTGGCCGCACTGCGCGTGGCGGTGGGCAAGTTTGTGGCGCGCGGTGAGTCGCAGGAATTCGCGCCGCATGCCGCGTTCGGGCCGTTGGGTGCGAAAGATTGGGGTGCGCTGGTGCATCGGCACCTGGACCATCACTTGCAGCAATTCGGCGTTTAGAGGATCGCTTCCCCGGGGAAGCGCGCGCCGGCCGCTACGCGGATCTTGCCGGCAGTGACCGTCCAGACCCAAAGCCTGACGCCCGGTGGTGGGCCGAGCATGAATTCGACGCCGTCGGAAAAGAGCTTCTTCTTTTTTTGCGCTGTGACCGACTGCCAGGGAATCAATAGCGGCGGATGCCAGAAGCGGAAAGGGAGCATCATCGACATATAGAGTCCGCGTTCATCGGCGCCGAATATGAGGCAGTTGCGGATGCCCAGCCAGCGCATTGCCGCGGATTGAAAACGCCATTTTGGGCCGGTAAACGGCTTGCGGTACGCATAGCCCGCAGCGAGTTTACGCCATCCGGAGATGTAGCTCAGGACGGTCAGCATTATGAGCCAGGCGGCGGCCGCGATCAGCGGAAGGGCGCCGGGAATCAACCAGTCAGGCATCATTCCGATCCGTATATCGGCGCCCTGCTATAATTAAGTAGGATGTCCGGGCTCTCGTCATTGCAGACACGCACCAACGCATGCGATTAAGTGTGCCCATTCCTCAGGGTATTGAGGCCCTATATGGAATCCGCGACGAGAATATTCGCCTGCTGGAGACGGCGCTTGCGGTGCGCACCCGTATGACCAATGGTGCCTTGGAAATTGAGGGCGACGAAGGCCGTGTGGAGCGCGCTGGGCGCATCGTCAGCGACTATGCCGAGATGGTTCGCGAGGGGCAGGCGTTCAGCAGCGGTGACATGAGTAACTACCTGCGCATCATCACCGGGGATGACAACGTCACGCTCCGTGCGCTTGTTGCGAGCGGCCGGCAGCGTAGCTTCGGCAAGAAGGTATTGACGCCCAAAACGATTAATCAGTGCCGGTATCTGGAAGCGATCGAACGGAACGACCTGGTAATCGGGGTGGGGCCGGCGGGCACCGGAAAGACCTATTTAGCCGTCGCCATGGCCGTGTCCGCGTTGCTGTCCAAGCGAGTGTCGCGCATTATTCTCACGCGGCCAGCCGTGGAAGCCGGAGAAAAACTTGGCTTTTTGCCCGGCACGCTGCAAGAGAAAATCGACCCGTACCTGCGCCCCCTCTACGACGCGCTTTTCGATATGCTCGAAGCCGACAAGGTGGAAAAGTTCATCGAGAAGAACATCATCGAAGTGGCACCGCTTGCGTTCATGCGCGGCCGCACGTTGAACGACAGCTTCATCATTCTGGATGAAGCGCAGAATTCGACGCCGGAACAAATGAAGATGGTACTGACGCGCCAGGGCTTCAACTCGAAGACGGTTGTCACGGGAGATGCCACGCAGATCGACCTTCCCAGCGGGCGCCGTTCGGGCCTGATTGAGGCAGTCGAGATTCTGAAGGGTATCGAAGGCATCAGCTTCGTTCATTTCGACGAGCAGGACGTGGTCCGGCATAGCCTGGTCCAACGCATTATCCGTGCTTACGAAAAGCACGGCGAAAATGCCGCCAATGCGCGCCAACTCAGTCTCCGTTTGAACGAAGCCATGGCCGAAGCGGACTCCACCAACACCGCAACCACACCCAACGCCTGATCTCCCTACCCCTACCTATGTCGCCGGATGGCAGTATATTTCTGTTTCGCAGCGCTCCACGCGGCCTGGACCGCAAACGCCTGCGATCCTTCCAACACACGTTGATTTCGCTTGTTACAGCAGGGCGGTCCTTTACGTGTTTGTTGACCTCAGACGCCGAGTTGCGGCGCCTGAACGCAACGTTTCTCCGGAGGGATTATCCAACCGATGTGCTCTCGTTTCCCTCTGTGGAGGGCGAGGAATCGCTGGGAGAACTCGCGGTTTCCGCCCCGCGCGCCAAGATGCAGGCCACCGAGCTCGGCCATCCGGTTGAGACGGAAGTCGAAATCCTAATGCTGCACGGCGTGCTCCATCTGCTGGGGCATGACCATGAAGCCGACCGTGGGGGCATGCGCCGGCTGGAGTCGCGCTGGCGGCAGAAGCTGGGGTTGCCTGCCGGATTGATTGAGCGTACGCGCCGATGAATATCGCGTTTTTCCTGACACTGGCCGTTTTCTCCGCGCTCCTGACGCTGAGCGCGGTGGCCCAACTTTTGTATGTTGAGGCATTGCGTCTGCGCTCCAGGGAATATCCGGCGCTCGAGTATTTCAAGCGGAACCTGGAAGAGCGGCTGGGCCTGAAGATTGAGCGGGGCGCTTTGACGTTTTCGCTGATTAAGCATTCCCTCATCGCGATGATGGGTATCTTTTCGCTGTCGCTGCTGGGTGCGGGGCGGGAGCATTTCTGGACGGCGATCGCCGAGGCGGCGGTGCTGGCTTGGGTGCTCTGTACGTTTTTCGCGCAGATTTTGCCGCAACTTCTGTATCGCCAGACCAACGGTAAGTGGCTGTTCGCCTTTCTACCCGTTCTTCACGCCATGATTCTGGTGATGGCGCCGATTGTGGCGATCTTGAAGTTCTTCCAATCGCTGACGGAGCTGCGGGAACCGGCGGATGAGGAGGCGGGAAATGGCAACGCGGAGTCGGTGGAAGCGTTGATTACCGCGGGCAAGGAAGAGGGGCTGATTGAGGAGGAGGACCGGCAGCTTATTCAGTCGGTCGTGGAGTTCGGCGATAAGACCGTGCACGAAGTGATGACGCCGCGACCCCGCATTGTAGCGATTGAGAAGGGAAAGTCGCTGGAGGAGCTGCGGCAGCTAGTCATCAACGAGCAGTATTCGCGTATTCCGGTTTTTGATGAGTCGATCGACAACATCGTTGGCTTTATCCATGTGCGAGACATGTTTGAGCGCAATCCGGATGAGCGCGGACGCAAGGCATGGGAGTTGATGCGACCGATCCGTGTGGTTCCGGAGCAGAAGAAGGTGACGGCGCTACTGCGTGAGATGCAGCGCGATGGCGCGCACATGGCGGTGGTTGTCGATGAGTATGGCAACACGGCCGGGCTGGCGACGATGGAAGACCTAGTGGAGGAGATCTTCGGCGAGATTCGCGATGAACACGAACCAATGGCCGATGTGACACCGGATGGGGAAGGCGCCTGGCTGGTTTCCGGCAGTTTCGACATGGATCATTTGCAGGAGCTGGTGGCGTTCCGGACGGCCGCTCATTTTGACTCGACGACTGTGGGCGGATTGGCGGCGGAGTGGCTGGGGCGCGTTCCTCGAGTTGGAGAGGCGGTCGAGCGGGAAGGGATTCGCATTGAGGTTGTCGCCGCGAACGACCGGCGTGTGGATCGGGTGCGCATACTTCGCGCGCCGGAACCGGAACCGGTGAAAGAGCATCCGGCCGAGGAAGAGAAGAAGGATGCCTAGAACAAGGAAACCGAAATTTCGGGCTGGAACGGCGACGATTATCGGGTTGCCGAATGCGGGGAAGTCGACGCTGCTGAATGCAATCGTCGGGGAGAAGCTGGCGATAGTGACGGCGAAGGCGCAGACGACGAGAACGGCGTTGAACGGCGTCTGGACGGGTGCAAATGCGCAGATTGTTTTCGTGGACACACCGGGTGTTCACAAGTCCGATACCGTGATCAATCGCCGCATGATGCAGGCCGTGCGCGCGTCGCTGGACGCTGTGGACGTGGTTGTGTTCGTCGTGGACGGAACAAAGCGGCCGGGCGAAGAAGATGCGCAGGCGGTGGACCTGGTGAAAAAACCGGGGATGCCGGTGATCCTGGTGTTGAACAAGGTGGACGCGATCGCCGAAAAACCGAAGCTTTTTGGCCTGATTGAGCGCTATCAGACGCTCCACGAATTTGCGGCGTACGTGCCGGTGTCGGCGAAGACGGGCGATGGCATCGACAATTTGCGGGATGCGATTGTAGCCCGGTTGCCGGAAGGCGCCGCGATCTACCCGGAAGATCATCTGACCGACGTTCCCTCGCGCTTCCTGGCGGCGGAGATGATCCGCGAGAAGATTCTGATTCTCTCCCGCCAGGAGGTGCCGCATTCGGTGGCCGTGCTGGTGGATGAATGGGAAGATAAGCCATCGGTGATTCGCATCGCCGCGACTGTCTATGTGGAGCGCGCCGGGCAGAAGAATATCATCGTTGGCGCAGGCGGCGCGATGATCAAGAAAATCGGGACGGCGGCGCGGGCGGAGATCGAGAAGTTTTTCGACCGCAAGATCTTCCTGGAATTATTCGTGAAGGTAAAACCCGACTGGCGGAATCAGCCGGAGTTCCTCAATGAGTTAGACTGGCGTAGGATGGTCAACGACCGCGATGCTTAAGAAAACTGCCCTATTTCTACTGCTTTTGGTCCCGGTGTTCGCGGACCAGAAGAAGGACGACGAGATCTACGACAAAGTGAAGCTGCGCCTGGCGGGCGACCCGGAAGTGAAGGGCGGGGGGCTGACAGTGGACGTGAAGGACGGCGTGGTGACGATCAAGGGAATCGTCCGTACCGATAAGGCAAAGTCAAAGGCGGAAAGGCTTGCGGGCCGCGTGAAGGGCGTCTCCAAAGTCGTCAATGAGCTGAAGGTTTCGCCGACCGGGAATTAGCGGCGTCTTATCATAAGATGTATGCGTTCTAATCTTGACGCCGTCGTTATCGGCGGCGGCCCCGCAGGCTCAACTGTGTCCGCTCTCATGGCCCAGCAGGGGCTTTCCGTGCGGCTATTCGAGAGGGAGCGGTTTCCCCGTTTTCATATCGGCGAATCGCTGATTCCGGAGACGTATTGGGTGCTGGAGCGGCTGGGGATGCTGGAGCAGATGAAGAACAGCCCCTTCGTGAAGAAGTACAGCGTGCAGTTCATCAGTTCGAACGGCCGTCTGTCCGCGCCGTTCTACTTCTGGGACAACAAGCCGCATGAGTGCTCGCAGACATGGCAGGTGGTGCGGAGCCAGTTCGACCAGATGATGCTGGAGAATGCCAGGCGGCTCGGCGTGCAGGCGGAAGAGGGCGTGCAGGTGACGGACGTGCTGTTCGATGGCGAGCGCGCGAAGGGTATCCGTATCCGGCGTCCGGACGGACAGACGAGCGAGATTTTGGCCAACGTTGTGGTCGACGCCAGCGGACAGAGTGGGCTGCTACAGCACAAGCGTAAACTTCGCGTGTGGGACCCGGAGCTGAATAAGGGTGCGATCTGGACGTACTGGGAAGGCGCCCTCCGCGACACGGGGAAGAACGAAGGCGCGACGATGGTGATCCAGACACCGGACAAGAAGGGCTGGTTCTGGTACATTCCGCTGCACGATAACCGGGTCAGTCTCGGTATCGTCGGTCCATTTGACTACCTGTTCAAAGGCCGGGACGGCCACGAGAAGACGTACCAGGAAGAGGTGGAGCGCTGCCCGGCGGTAGGCGAGCGAATTAGCAACGCGAAACGCATTACGGGATACTTTGCGACGCGCGATTATTCCTATCGTTCGACGCAAGTGGCTGGCGACGGCTGGGTGCTGGTGGGCGACGCATTCGCATTTCTCGATCCGTTGTATTCGTCGGGGGTGTTGTTGGCGTTGAAGTCCGGCGAACTGGCCGCGGAGGCGATTGTCGAAGGATTAAAAAAGGGCGACACCTCAGCCGCGCAACTGGGCAAGTGGGGGCCGGCTTTCAACGAGGGCGTGGATCGCATGCGGCGCCTGGTGTGTGAGTTCTATGACGGATTCAGCTTTGGCCAATTGATGCGGACGAATCCGGAATTGCGCGGGCCGGTGACAGATCTGCTGATTGGCGACCTGTTCACCGACAAAGTTGACTGTGTGTGGAAACCTCTGGAAGCCCTGTATCCCGAGGGGAAAAAGCCGCCGGTGGGCTGGTTCGCGGGCACTCCTGCAGAAGTGGCCACGAACAAAGCCAACGAACTGATCTTGCCGGAAGGCGCGCGGCCTTAGCTTCGTTCGGGGAAAGCGCCCAGAGTGTTCCCCGCCACCAGCAACGCGTAGGCGCTAAAGATGCGCGCCTGCGCGGGTATGGATGTGTCCTTCTTCTCCGACGTCAATCGCAACAGAGCCAGACTATAGTCGCCACGGCGCAGCAGATCCACAGCCTGCTCCACGGCCACCGAGCGTTGCGGTTGGAAGCCCGCAATGCGCTCCGCCGCCACCTCCACGGCGCAGCCCGCCGAAACCCGCTGGCCGACGGTTCCTATGAACAACGCGCACAGGGCGGAGGCAGCAAATACGCGCCAGTTTTTATTTTTCATCTCGTTGCCTCACACTATCTGTACGAGCGAGGAGGCATTTTGTTTCCTTTTTCCTTCACCAAAATGCAGCACGTCCATCGGGCAGACGGTAATACAGATTCCGCAACCGATGCATGAGCTATTTACATTGTCTATTTCGCGTTGCAGCATGGCGTACTTCATCACGTCGATTCCCACCTGGCAGTTGCGCGTGCACTCGCCGCAGGCGATACATTTCTCGTTGGCCTGAATGGAGAACCGGCTCCAACGAATACGCGTATACCAGGCAGAGAAAAGTTCCATCATTTTCGCAAGCGGGCACCAATAGCGGCACCACATTTTGCCGCCGAGGAATGGGTAGAGCCCGACCGGCAGGATGCCGGCCAGCCACACGTCCGCAATGAGGTGGTAGATCTCCAGGCCCTGCGCCGCAGGCTTCGTCAGCACGGTGTAGGTGTCCTTGCCGAGTACCAGCAGCGTGACGATGACCGCCGCGCCGAGGATGACGCTGTTCATGCGCTCCCACCGGACCGCGGCGTCGCCTTTGGGCGCGAGATGGCGCCAACGGTCGCCGAAGGTCTCCGCCAGTCCACCGCAGCCGCAGACCCAACTGCAGTAGCGTTTGCCGTGGAAGATCACCAGGAGCGGGATGATGCCGAAGCTCAGCAACAAACCCCAGTAGATCCAGACCTTATGCGGATTGCCAAAAAATGTGTAGAAGAATAGCGGCCACGCATACACGAGGCCGTAGCTTCGCCATAGGTTGTTGGTGAAGTTGGAGTCCCTGGCCAACGCCTCGCCCAACCACTGATTCTGCACGGCGATGCGGAACAAGAACTCGGGAATCAGGAAGAAGAAGATCCACTGGAAGCCGATCAGACTCGCATAGCGCCACATTTGGAACCGGTCGCCGCGATCCCATCCCCACCGCTTCGCCGCCTGAATACCGAACACTGTCATCAACGCGGTGAAGAGCACGGTATACCAGAACGACCATGGCCGGCCGCCGAAACTCAGCATGGCATGGCCCCAGCCTTTGAATGGCCAGAACTCGTTGTTGTCGCCGCCCTTCACTGCGTAGACCGTGTAGCTGATGCTTAGCGACAGCGCCAGCCACGACCACCGGTTCCCCCGCCATCCGGTCACAAGTAGTCCGGCTGCCGCCGCGAGCGTCAACCAGTACATCGCGAGCGCTATGCCGATTACGCCCATGGCCGCCAACCCGGCTGGCAGCCATGGATTCGCGGACCAGTCGTTCTCCATTCGCAGGCCCAACTGTTGCAGAAAGGCCGCGGGCGATTCGCTCCCAATCAGCACGAACACGCGGTCAAACGGCAGCCGCTCTCCGCCGCGAAGCACTACGTCCGGCCCGATGGACTCCACGACCGCGTTCGTCATGGTCTTGATGGCATCCAACTTCTCGCGATTGGCCTTAAATAGACGGTGGAAGTCCTGGCCACGGTGTACCAGCGTCACGTCGTTTCGCGCGGCAAGCACCAACGCTGCCTCTACCGCCGAATTGCCGCCCCCGACGACGACAATTCGCTCTTCTGCGAACTGGCTAGGATTATATAGCCGGTGGTGAACGTTGCCCGCGTCTTCGCCCGGCACTCCCAATTTGCGCGGTGTGCCGCTTTGGCCGGTCGCAATCACCACCCGGCGTGTTTTGTATACAGCGCCGGAACCGGAACGAACCAACCATCCTTCGTTGGTTCGTTCCAGGGCAATGATTGGTTCTTTCTCATGGATTTCGATGTGTTTCGCGGCCGCGTGCCAGTTGGCCAGGAGTTCTTCACGCCTAGACTCGCCGAGCCATAAGGGGCCCATGGCCGTTTGCCCCACCGGCTCATCGTAGACCATCTTTGCTTCGGGAAACTCATATATCGTGTTCGCGATCCGGGCCTTTTCCAGTACCAGCACCCGGAGCTCACGCTCCTGTAATGCCAGCGCACAGTTCAACCCAGCCGCACCCGCACCGGCTATCACCACGTCGTAGCCCGGCCCTGTTTTTCGGATGCTAGCAAGATATTCAGCCAGTGAGCGTCCCTGTTCCATCGCCAGCTTCAGCAACGGCGCCCCGGCCAGATCGCCGATCACGTGTACTCCGGGCAGACTCGATTCGAAGCGGGCGCCCAATTCCGGCCGCCGCGCTGGCATATTGGCCGATTCGAGCAATCGACGGAGCATTCCGCCGTATTATCCCAAAACGGGTGAGAATTATTTCTCCCCGTGTCCACTACCTCTATGCATGAAGATAATAGCTCTGTTGGCGGCCGGCGCCCTTTGGGCTGGCAGCGCGGGGGGCCGCGTGGAGTATATCGGCGGCACTTCCTCCCTATTTCACGACAAAGCGGGCGGCCGTCTAGTCACCGCCGATGCTACCGCGCTTCGCTTCGAAACCAAGGCAAAGTCCGTCGAGGTTCCGTATCAGCGCATCCACACGCTCGAATATGGCCAAAAAGTGGACCGCCGATATATCAGCGCGGTGCTCGTTTCGCCGCTGTTTCTGCTGGCGAAATCGCGCAAGCACTTCTTGACGATCGGCTATAGCGACGGCGAAGGCCGGTCGCAGGCGTTGATCTTCCGCGTGGAGAAAGGCGATGTTCGAGCGGTATTAGTGAGTCTTGAGGCGCGCACGGGCCGGAAAGTGGTTTTCCAGGACGATGAGGCGCGCAAGGCAGGGAAGGGATGAGAATCATTCTCTGGCTTTCGCTGGCCGTTTCGCTCTTTGCGCAGAAGGAGACCGTCAATCTCTCGCCCGGTGTGGTGACGGACGATCATCCCCAGCTTCTCGAGCTGTTGAAGATCCGCCGCCTATACGTGGAGAAGCTGGCCGGCGGCGACACTGCCGTCCAGATCCGCGACATGCTCATCGGCGCTCTGCAGGGCTCCCGCCTGTTCTCGGTCACCGAGAATCCTGAGAAGGCCGACACCATTCTCCGCGGCTCGGCAGAGGACCTTGTCTTCACCGATGTTTTTCAATCCAGCGAGGGCCTTCATGCCCGCTCGCAGATCGGCAGCACCCGTACAACCACGGCATCTCGCGGCGTCGGACTGAGCGTCGGCGAAAATGAGTCCGTGCGGATCGCCGAGCGAAAGCACGAGGCTACAGTTTCTGTCCGGCTTGTCAGTAAAGATGGCGATGTGATCTGGTCTACTACACAGGAATCGCTTGGTGCGAAGTTCCGCGGCGCCAGCGCGGATGTGGCAGCCAAGGTCACGCGCCAACTCACCGAGGATTACGCCCGCGCCCGGCGGCTTAGCGGCGCTCCGTTACCCGCACCCTCTTCCGCTGCGATGTCGCGCCCGTAACTATCGCGACGTCTTGCCTGCTCACGCCGAAATGCCGCGCCAGGAATTGGCACAGCTCCTCGTTTGCCTTTCCATCCTCCGGTGCCGCCTTCACCCGGATCTTCAGTGTCCCGTCCGCCATTTCCCCAGCCATCCCGGTGCGCGCCGCCCGCGGGATCACCTTGACCTTTAGCTCCAATGGAAAGTGGCCCCTATGTCCTGCCAACCGATCCGTTTGTCCGCGGTACCGGCGGCGGCGTAGAACCGCTCAATCGGCTCCAGAACGGGTTCCCTGCTGAGCGAGAAGGTCTGGTGATGCACAGGCAGCACGACCTCCGCGCGCGCTTCGTTGACCATACGCCACGCCTGCTCCGGATTGCAGTGGTAGCGAATCCATGGGTTATACGCCCCAATGGGGAAGATCGCCAGGTCTGGTTTGGCATTGCCAGGAAGGCGAGCGAAGGCGTCTGTATTTGCCGTGTCGCCGGCAAACAATACTTGCCGCTTCCCAACTTCCACCAGGTACCCGTTATAGCCGCGTTGGGTATCGGTGCGCATTCGGGCGCCCCAGTGGTTCACTTCCAAACCGGTCACTCGCGCCGCGCCCGCCTGTGTGGATTCATTCCACCCGAGCTCCTTTAGACTCCGATATCGGGATGCCCGGAACAGATCACTCGTCTCTCGCGCAGTCACGACGTGCGTGCCTTTGTCCTCCAGCTTTCGCAATGACGGCACATCGAGATGATCCATGTGAGCGTGCGAGACAAGAATCAAGTCGATATGCGGCAACGCGCGCATATCCAGCGCAGGGTTGACCAGCCGCTTCACGCCAATGGTAAACAAAAACAGGTCGATGCCGGCACGGGCGCTGAACACGGGGTCAGTAAGGACGGTCATTCCGTCGATCTTTATCAGCACCGTGCTATGGCCGAGCCACGCCGCATGGATTCCTGTATCCGGCCAGGACTTCGGATTCGGCATGCGGGCTGGGGTTTGAATTTCGCGATCCATTTCTCTCCAATACTGCTGGACGAAGCCGAACGGAATTCTGTTCCAGTTCCATGCCAATGCCCCGCCGAACGCAGCCGCACCGCCCAGCAAGGCCCTCCGCGCGAATTTACTGCCGCTACCAGCCATGTCCGAATCGCTCTTCTGTCCAAGGGTCGCCGTGCATGTGATAGCCGTTCCGTTCCCAGAACCCGGCCTTATCCTCCGGCAGCAGTTCCAACCCGCCTAGCCATTTCGCGGACTTCCACGCATACAAGGACGGCACGATCAATCGCGCCGGCGCGCCGTGCTCTGCGGACAACGGCTCGCCGTCGTGATGGGTGGCGACGAGCGCGTCGGCCGCCATAAACTCGTCGAACGGAAGATTCGTCGTCCACCCGCCGTCATAACCGTAGGCGAGCACGTACTTCGCCTCCGGTTTCGCCCCGCCTGCCCGCTCCATTAGCTCCCGCACGGAGACGCCTTCCCAAATGTTCCCGAGCCGGGACCAGCGCGTTACACAGTGAAAATCGGAGAAGACCTTCACCCGGGGGAGTGTGTTGAACTCCTCCCAGGTAAAGTCGATGGGTTTGTTGACAAGGCCGAACAGCGAGAGCTTCCACTCAGCCGGACTAATTCTCGGCGGACCGAAGGCGTCGAGCACGGGCCACTTCAGCGTGCGCGACTGGCCCGGCGGAATGCGGTTGGCGCGCCGGGTATCGGGCGAAATAATTACACCCTCCGGCACTTCGCCAGGCGTCGCGATCAGTTTGGTCTGTGTCTTCGAGTCTTCGGAGCCGAACATGAGAACTAGTTGGCGGGGTTGCCGTCGGCGTCCAGCAGTTGGACATCGCCGAGGTTTAGCTCACGGATGCCTTTCTCCATTTGCGCACGGTCCCCCACGACTACATAGATCATTTTTTCAGGCCGAAGGATTCGCTCCGCGACCGCGTTGATGTCGGATTTCTTTAAATTGTTTATCTTCGGGGCAAAGGTAGTGAAGTAATCCTCGGGCAGACCGTAACGGGTAATCGCCAGCATGTCCGCCAGCACTCCGTTCTTCGTTTCCCGTTCGCCCACCATCGAGCGCGTCAACGACTCCTTCATCTTCGCCACCTCCTCATCGGTTACGGGCTTATCCCGCAACACATCGCGTAATTCCTTCACCATTTCCGCCAGGGACTCCTTCGTCTTGTCGCTCTGTACGGGAGCGATAACCAGGAACGGCCGTTGACCGCGGGCGCCGACGAACGTTGTAAACGCGCCATAGCTCCAGTGCTTGTCCTCTCGCAAATTCATATTGAGCCGCGAGGTGAATGACCCACCGAGCAGCGAATTAAATACGTCGATCGCGGGCTCATCCGGGTTGTTGCGCGGCGGCCCGATCTGGCCCGCCATAATCACGGACTGAATCGCGCCAGGGCGATCGATCAGATAGACGGTAGTCTTTTCGCGGTGCGGCACCTGCGCGATATTCTTCTTCGGCACATCTCCCGTCTTCCAATCTCCGAACAGCTTTTAGAGCTTCGGCTTGATTTCCGCCATCGTTGTGTCGCCGACAATATGCAGCGTCGCGTTATTCGGTTTGTACCAGGAGGTGTGGAATTGCATGACCGAATCGCGAGTGATCTTTGCGAGACTAGCCTCGGTGCCGCTGCCGCTCATCGGGTTGCCGTAGGCGTGGCTATGTCCATAGATCAGGCCGGGCAAAATGCGCTGCGCCAAGGCGTTTGGCTCGGACTTCTCACGCTGAATGCCTGCCTGCTGCAACTTCTTCAGCCGCTCGAAATCAGCCTCCGGGAACGACGGATTACGAATGATGTCGGCGTACAGCTCCAGGGAATCGTCCAGATTCATCTTCAGCGCCGACAGGTTCACGGTGGAGGTGTCGAGGCTGGAGACCGCATTGATCTGCGCACCCAACTCCGCGCTACGCTCAGAAATTTGAGGTCCCGTGCGCTTCGTCGTACCCTCTAACAGGATCTTGTTGGTGAGCGACGCCGTGCCGGGCTGGGCCAGCATGTCGGCGGCATAACCGGCATCGAACTGGAGAGCCAGGTTCAAGGTCGGTGTCTCATGCCGTTCGGCGAGCACCACCTTCATGCCGTTCGAAAGCGTGGTGCGCTGGGACGGCGGAATTCGCAGTAACGACGGCGCGCCGCCCGGCGGCAGTTTGGAGCGGTCGACGTCCTTTGAGAACTCTTTCAGTTTCGATTTCGGATGGATCTCGAGGACGTAGACGCCGTCGGAAAGCCAGCGATTGGCAACGGTCTTCATCTCCGGCCAAGTCGCCTTCTCGGTAATCGCAATCGATTTCTTGAAGCATCCGGGATCGCCAGTGTACACCTCGCAAGTGGCCAGCACGTCGGACTTGCCGCCGAACCCGCCAATCCGTTCGATGCCGCGCAGGAACCCAGCCAAAGCCTGCGTCTTGGCGAGCTTCAACTCCTGCTCGGTCGGTCCGGTATGCAGGAAGCGTGCCACTTCCTCGTCCAGTGCAGCTTCCAATTTCGACAGGTCCACACCTGGCCGCGCAGTGGCCATGATATTGAATTGACCGGCGATTTCGTTCAGTTCGTTGTCCGCATCGACGCTCGACGCCAGTTGATCCTGCAGCACGAGCCGCTTATACAGACGGGACGTGCGACCCTTGCCGAGGATCGATGCGGCGAGGTCCAGCATCTCGCTGTCACGGGTATTGCCCGGCGGCACGTTCCAGATTTTGTAGATGCGCGCCTGCGGGACCTGATCGTAGGCGACCTGCCGTTGAATGCCCGTTCGCTTGGCAATCCACTCCCGGTGGCGCACCGGTGGAGGACCGGGCGGAATCCAGCCGAAGTACTTCTCCACCTTTTCCTTCGCGGTCTTCGCGTCAATGTCACCGGCGATCACGATTACGGCGTTTGACGCACCGTAATAAGTCTTGAACCAATCCTGCACGTCCTTCAAGCTGGCTGCGTTGAGATCCTCCATCGAGCCGATGACGGTCCAGGAGTAGGGGTGCCCGGGGGGGTACGTCGCCTTGGTCGCGAGTTCGTAGGCGATCCCGTAGGGCTGATTCTCGCCTTGCCTTTTCTCGTTCTGCACCACACCGCGCTGCTCGTCCAGTTTCTTCTGGTCGATCGCAGGCAACAGGTGGCCCATGCGGTCGGACTCCAGGAACAGCACTTGGTCCAGCCCCGACGTCGGCACGTTCTGGAAGTAATTCGTGCGGTCGTTGTTTGTCGTGCCGTTCAGGTCCGTGGCGCCCAGGCGGTCCATCGCCTGAAAGTAATCGTCGTTAAAGTTCTGCGAGCCGTTAAACATGAGATGCTCAAACAAGTGCGCGAAGCCGGTTTTTCCCGGCTTTTCATTCTTCGAGCCCACGTGGTACCAGACATTGACGGCCACGATCGGCGCCTTCCGGTCCTCGTGGACAATCAGCGTCAGCCCGTTCGGGAGAATGAACTTCTCGAACGGGATATTGATCTCGATCTTGCCGGCCGGCTGGGTAAACGCAGACGCGGCGAGGAGGGCGCCAAGGGTTAGGGCGCGCAGCTTGGAATTGAGCCTCATAGAGCCGTTGTAACATGCGAAGGTCATGCCGCAACTATCCAGACGCCAGATTTTGCAGGCTGGGGCCGTTCCGGCCTTACAGCGGGGCCGGAAGTTTAATCTGCTGTTCCTCATGTCGGATCAGCACCAGCGGGCGGCGAGCGGATGTTATGGGCACGGCACGGTGAAGACGCCGAATATCGACGGGTTGGCCCGGCGAGCAGTCCGTTTTACCAGCAGTTACTGCACATCGCCGGTCTGTGTGCCGTCACGCGGCTCCATGATTACAGGCCAGTACGCGCACAAGCACGGTGCGCACATCCTGCAGGACCCGCTTCCCAACGACGTTCCCACCATCGCCCATTTTTACCGGGAGCGCGGGTACGTCACAGGTGCAATTGGGAAGATGCACTTTGTCGACGAGTCCCGCAAACACGGCTTCGATCATCGATTGAACGAAGAATCGTTCCAGCGGACTCTTTCGGCCACCGACCGTCAGAAACTTCGGGGCGACGCGGGCGGGATTGAGGGCGAGGGCCTGGATCTTCCGGCGCGATTCTTCGAAGACAACTGGTTCGCCGATCGCGCCGTCGAGTTCCTGCACGCCAACAAAGCGAAACCGTTTTGCCTGTGGGCGTCGTTTGTCCAGCCGCACACGCCTTTCAAGCCGATGAAGCGGTTTTTCGACCTATACGACCAAGCGACGCTAGAGCTCCCCGGCCGTCCGGAGCATGACTTGGAAGACGGATTTGAAGGCAACCTGATCCGCGCCAAAGAGCGCGGCTGGTATCGGCAGAGCGATGAGGGTGCGCGGCGGTCGCTGGCCGGTTACTACGGAAACGTCAGCCAGATGGATGAGAACGCCGGCACCGTCTATAACGCCCTGCGCGAGCTCGGTCTGGAGAAGAACACTGTCGTGGTTTATACTTCGGACCACGGCGAGATGGCCGGCGCGCACCGCATGTGGACCAAGCACAACATGTTTGAGGAATCGGTTGCCGTGCCGCTGCTGATTGCGATCCCGGACGGGGCGCAAGGTGTCCGCACCCAAATTATCGAGCATATTGATTTGTTTCCCACGCTCACCGAGCTCTGCGGCTTGGGCACGGTCCCCGGTCTTGTGGGTCGAAGCTTCGCCGACCTGATGCGGGGCCGCCGCTATACCGCGCGCGAGTTTGCCTATTCCGAATATTGGTTCTGCCGGAACGTCTTCACGAGGGACGATCGCTATGTCGGGAAGGCGCCGTTGCGCATGGTTCGCACAGACCGCTGGAAATTGAATTATCTGCCATGGAGCCGCAGCGAACTGTTCGATGTCGTCAAGGACCCCGGCGAATTCCACAACCGGATCGACGATGCCGCGCTGGCGGGGGTCATCCGCGAGTTGAAGGCGATCGTCGAGCGCCAGTTTATACAATAGGGTCTTCAGATGCCCTTACAGATCAACGGCGAGATAGTGGATGACGCTCTTATCCGGCAGGAGGCCGCGTCGATGCGGCCCCGGTATGAAGAGATGATGCAGGAGATGGACCCGATCGCGCGGGAAATGCAACTGCGGGACTGGGCGAAAGAGAATGTCATCGAGCGTACGTTGCTGCGCCAGACGGCAATGAACGAGGGTGATCCGGTTCCCGCGGAGGAGATCGAAGAGCGGCTGACCGCTATGTATCCGCCGGCGGGTGACTTGGAAAACTGCGAAGCGGGAGCGACACGCGCCGGTGTGGATAAGGATGAGGCGCGCAAGGACATCGAAGCGCAGATTCGCGTGGAACGTCTGATTCGCCAAGTCGGCGAGAAGGCGCCGAAGCCGAAGGCCAAGGAGATCGCCGATTTCTACAAGAAGAATCGCGACGAGTTCCTCACTCCGCCGATGGTTCACGCGTCTCATATCGTGAAGAACGTCAATGAGGGCGCCGATGAAGCTGCTGCGCTGGAGGCGCTCAAACAGGCCGAAGCCGAATTAAAGAATGGAAAGCCGTTCGCCGAAGTGGCTGACGCGCATTCGGATTGCGCCGGGCAGGGTGGCAGCCTCGGCTGGTTTCCGAAGGGGGAGATGGTGGAGGAGTTTGAGGCCGTGGTGTTTCCAATGCAACCCGGCCAGATCAGCGATATCTTCCGTTCGGTATTTGGCTGGCACATCGCTACGGTTCACGAAAAGAGGCCGGCAGGCATGCGGCCGCTTGAACAGGTGAAAGATCAGATTGAAGCGGCGTTATGGCGGGAAAAGCAGGAGAAGGCGCTGGAAGAATATGTCGACACGCTGCGCGCGAAGGCCGAGGTGAAGACGGTCAAGAAGTCATGAGCAACCCGTTCAACGTGGCAGGCATCAATCCCTGCTGCGTGCCCAGCAAATCGAGGGCGGACCAGTTGGCGGCGTCGCAGCGGCTGAGCGTCGAACGGCGTATCGTGCGGACTGGATCTGTGGAGGGGATGGTAAAGCTTGACGGTGGGCTGTTTCTGATGGGCACAGAAGACCACGAAGGCTTTCCGGCCGATGGCGAGGGCCCAGTGCGCGAAGTGCATGTCGACCCGTTCTACGTCGACGCGACGCCCGTGACCAACGAGCAATTTGCCGAGTTCATCAAGCGCACCGGCTACCAAACGGAATCAGAACGATTCGGCTGGTCCTTCGTATTTCAAGGCCATCTGGAACCGGAACGATATGCAAAACTCGTCGAAGATACCGTCGTAGGTGTGCCGTGGTGGTGTAAAGTGCCGCTTGCGCGGTGGGATCGTCCAGAGGGGCCGGACACGTCCATTGATAGGCGCATGGAGATACCCGTAACACAGGTTTCGTGGAACGATGCGGCGGCGTACGCCGAATGGGCCGGCAAGCGGTTGCCCACCGAAACCGAATGGGAATTCGCGGCACGAGGCGGCCTGGAGCAGAACCGGTATCCATGGGGCAACGCACTCATGCCTGACGGCAGGCATATGTGCAATATCTGGCAAGGTGAGTTTCCGTCCTCCGACCTTGGCGAAGACGGATACACGGCCCCCTCGCCTGTTCGCGCGTTTCCTGCAAATGGATATGGACTTTACAGTCTTGCGGGTAATGCGTGGGAATGGTGCGCCGATTGGTTTGAACCCTTCTGGCATGTGAACGCCACGCGCCGCAATCCCGTTGGCCCGGCGCATGGCACGCAAAGATCGATGCGCGGCGGGTCTTATCTATGTCATAAGAGCTACTGCAATCGCTATCGTGTCGCCGCTCGAACGAAGAATACGCCGGATTCGGCGACCACCAATATCTCGTTTCGCTGCGTAAGGGACCTATAGGCGAAACTGGGAGACAGCGATACCGCATCAACCGTCCAAGCCCGTGTTTGTCCTTGGCGCGATCAGTAAGAAGAATTACGGCGCCCTCCGCCGAAGGATTAAACTGAAGGCTGCGATGCAAGTAGTGACTATTGGCAATCGAACGGACGTTCCACCGCGCGAAGAGACGCGGGAAGGAAATTACTTTGTCTCTAACTATCCGCCGTTTTCCTTTTGGAAACCGGAGCGGGTCAACGAGGCCGTCGACGCGCTGAATCGTGCGCCGGTGCGCGATACACCGCTGGGCGTTTACGTTCACATCCCTTTCTGTCGTAAACGCTGCCATTTCTGTTACTTCAAGGTCTATACAGGCAAGGACTCTTCGGAGATCGAGTCGTACCTCGACGCCGTTCGCACGGAACTGGCTCTTTATGCGGACAAACCCGTCATCGGCGGCCGCAAGCCGCGCTTTATCTACTTTGGCGGCGGTACGCCATCCTATCTGTCCACCAAGCAACTTGGCGGACTGGTCGACGAGATGAAGCGTTTGATGCCGTGGAACGAGGCCGAGGAAATCACATTTGAATGTGAGCCCGGGACGCTTACCGAAGGCAAGCTGGAAATGTTGCGAGAGATCGGCGTCACCCGCTTGAGCCTCGGAATTGAGAGCTTCGACGACGGCCTGCTTCGCTCCAATGGCCGCGCGCACGTCTCCAAAGAAATCGAGCGAGCCTATACCTTCGCGCGCTCTGTTGGTTTTCCGCAAATCAACATCGATCTCATAGCCGGTATGGTGGGCCAGACGGAAGAGAATTGGCGGGAAACGGTACGCCGCGGGGTCGAAATAGACCCAGATAGCGTCACGATCTATCAGATGGAAGTGCCGTTCAATACGACAATCTCAAAGGAGATGCGTGATCAGGGGCTCGATGTGGCGCCAGTTGCCGACTGGCAGACCAAGCGAGCCTGGGCAGACTACGGCTTCTCCGAATACCGCAAGGCTGGTTACACCGTCACCAGCGCCTACACGGCTGTGAAGGATCCGGCGAAGGCCAAGTTCGTCTACCGCAATTTGCTGTGGGCAGGCGCCGACATGCTCGGCCTCGGTGTTGCTTCGTTCTCCCACGCCGGTGGCACACACTATCAGAACGAACACGGCTGGGAGGGTTACATCGACCGGCTCGGCAAGGGCGAGCTCCCCATATACCGCGCGCTGACGCCGAAGCCGCTGGAACGGTTCGTGCGCGAGTTCGTCCTGCAGATGAAGCTCGGCAACGTGGAGCGATCCTACTTTCTCGACAAGTACGCCATCGATATGAACGAGCAGTTTGCGACGGAACTCGGCCAACTGCGCGACGAAGGCCACCTGACCTTCGATGATCACGGCGTCCGCTTAAGCAATCAGGGGATTCTGCAAGTGGACCGTCTGCTCCACCGATTCTTCCTACCGGAACATCGCAACGCCCGCTATGCATAGCTTCAAGATCGTGCGCCGTGTGGAGTTCTCCGAAACTGACATGGCCGGTATCGTCCACTACAGCAATTTCTTCCGATATATGGAATCCGCCGAGCACGGCTTCTTTCGTTCGTTAGGTCTGACGATCGCGTCGCACAACGCCAATTCGATCGGCTGGCCACGCGTCCACGCCGATTGCGATTTCCGCCGCCCGTTGCGTTTTGAGGACACGGTGGAGGTGGAATTGCTTGTAAAGGAAAAGCGCGAGCGCAGCATCGTTTACGCTTTTATCTTTCGCAAAACGAATACCGATCCGGTGGAAGAAGTGGCACGGGGTACGCTGGCGGTTGCGTGTATTCGGAAGGACCCCGTTACCGGTGCGATGTCAAGCGTTGCAATTCCCGAAGAAATTGCTTCCCTGATCGAAGCGGCGCCCGAGGCTCTCCTGAGCGAGTCCGGCCGATGAGAGATTTGGATCGCGCGGCGCTGGAGGCGTTCCAACTGCGGCGCTTGCTGGAACTCCGCCAGGAGGTCGTGCCGGCGAATAAGTTTCAATCGCCGCGGCTGGCCGGCGGATTCGCGACGCTTGCCGAATTCAAGGCGCAAGTACCGTTCACGTTCAAGCAGGAGTTGGTAAACGATCAAATCGCCAACGCTCCCTGCGGTACGAACCTCACCTACGCCGCCGCGGATTACACGCGCTTCTGTCAGACCAGCAGTACTACCGGCAGTCCGCTGCGATGGCTCGACACGGCGGAAAGCTGGGACTGGATGATCCGATGCTGGATTCGCGTCTTCCAGGAGTCCGGTGTTGGCGCTGGAGATCGAATCTTCTTTACTTTTTCCTTCGGGCCATTCCTCGGCTTCTGGGTTGCGTTCGATGCGGCAAGCCGAATGGGCTGCATGGCCATTCCCGGCGGCGGCATGAGCAGCACTGCGCGTTTGGGACTGTTAGCAAGCACCGGCGCCACCGTGCTCTGCTGCACGCCGACGTACGCTATCCGCCTTGCCGAAGTCGCGCGGGAAGAGGGCGTCGACGTGCGCGCGTTGCCGCTTCGCACCGTCGTCGTCGCCGGAGAACCAGGCGGAAGCGTTCCCGGCACGCGCGCTTTGTTGGAGACGCTTTGGCCGGGTGCGCGCATCGTCGATCACCACGGAATGACGGAGACAGGCCCGGTCAGTTATGAGTGCCCCAAGCGCGCGGGGGTGTTGCATATCATCGAATCGGAGTTCATCGCCGAAGTCGTGGACCCTTCGACCGGCAAAGCCGTACCCGACGGCGAGAGCGGCGAACTCGTCCTGACAAACCTGGGCCGAACCGGCTCTCCGATACTTCGGTATCGTACGGGTGACTTGGTGCAGCCTGCGCCTGCCGGTGCGTGCGCGTGTGGCAGCCATGAGTTGGCGCTCATTGGGGGGATTCTCGCGCGCCGGGACGACATGGTGGTCATTCGCGGTGTCAACGTCTATCCGAGCGCGGTGGAAGACGTCATTCGCGCCTGCGGCGGCATCGCCGAATATCGCGCGGAGATTGCGACGGTTCGCTCCATGGTGGAGATTCGTCTCTACGTGGAGCCCCTGCCCAGCGCGGCCGAAGGATTGCAGCACCGCCTGGAAAGCGCCCTGCGCGATGCGCTCGGCATGCGCATTCCGGTGAACATTGTCGGGGAGGGCGCGTTGCCGCGATTCGAAATGAAAGCCAAACGCTGGGTCCGGATCTGACCGTGCCGCCCTCTCCCGTTAACGGCCATGTCGAAAACATTCTGCTCATTGTTCTCCTGCAGTTAAGCGTCATCATCGGGGCGGCGCGCCTGTTCGGCATGTTGTTTCGCAAGCTAGGGCAGCCGCAGGTGTGCGGGGAGATCGCCGCCGGTCTCATCCTTGGGCCGTCGTTTTTCGGCAGATTCTTTCCGGAAATCTCCGCCCGCGTCTTTGACCCGTCCGTGGGTCCGATCTTCAGCATCATCAGCCAGATTGGTTTGGTCCTGATGATGTTCCTGATCGGTCTGGAGTTTGAATTTGGCCACTTGAAGGAGAACCGCCGCGCCGCTCTTTCACTGTCCATAGCGGGAATGTTGGTGCCTTTCCTGTTGGGCATCTGGCTTGGCGAATACCTTCATGGACGACTCGGGCTGCAGGGCAACCCTCTGTTTTTTGCACTGTTCATTGCCACCGCCATGTCGATCACGGCCATTCCCACGCTCGGCCGCATCATGATCGAACTCGGGCTGAACCGCAGCCGCATCGGATCATTGACTATTACCGCCGCGGCCTTCGGAGACGCTGCCGGCTGGGTGATGCTGGCCGTTGTCACGGCGATATCGAAATCAGCTTTTGACGAATGGACCTTCCTGCGAATGATCGGCGCGGTGATTGTATTCAGCGCGTTCATGCTGATCGCCGTGCGTCCGATTGCTATTCGCACAATCGCCGGGACGCTGCGCCGCGGCAATGGGACGCTGTCGTTGAATGCGCTTGCCGCGATCCTGATCGTTATCTTCGCCTGTGCGATAGCGACGAACCTCATCGGCATCTTTTCGATTTTCGGCGCGTTCCTATTTGGCGCGATACTTTACGATCAGCATGAGTTCGTCGCCGCTGTTCGAGCGCGCTTGAGCGATTTCGTGACGGTATTCTTCCTGCCCATTTTTTTCGCCTACACCGGATTGCGGACTGATATCGGGACCATGACAGGCGGAGAGTTATGGCTGCTGTGCGCGTTGGTCCTGCTGACCGCGACAATGGCAAAGCTGGGCGGATGCACCGCGGCGAGCATGCTCAGCGGTATGTCCTGGCGCGACTCGGCCATGATCGGCGTGATGATGAACACACGCGGGCTGATGGAGCTGATTGTAATCAACGTCGGCTACGAGCTCGGCATCATCCCGCGAACGGTGTTTTTCATGCTCGTCTTCATGGCGATTGTCACGACGTACATGACCGCGCCGGTGCTTCTCCGCATCGCGCCCGAGCTACCGTGAGTCGCGCTTGACGGGCCGGGATTTCTTTCGCGTCAACTCATTGATGTCCGTTGAAAAGTAGCCGATAATTCCCGCAACTTCGGCCGCCGCCTTTGCCGGGTTTCGTCCGCGGATTGCGGCGAGGATCCGCTCGTGTTGTCCGATACTGCGCGTCCAACGTTCGGGACCGCCCATCTTCTCGTGCGTACGGATAATCACAAATGCAAAGAGCGGAACCAGTAACCGCCGCAGCATTTGTGTCAGCACAGGATTGCCGGCCTTCTCGCAGAGCGTCATGTGGAAGCGCAGATCCCGCTCGTAAAAGGCCTGCAAATTCCTTCGGCTCACGGCTGAACGCATGTCGGAGACTATCTGTTCCAGGTCCGACAGATCCGGCTGAATCTCCGTTACCAGGCGGGCTGCCAGCGATTCCAGCGCAATGCGGACCTCAAAGCTATGGCGGATGTCCTCCATCGGAATCTGCGTCACTCGTGCGCTTCGCCCGTTTCCGCGTTCGACGAAGCCCTCCGATTCCAGGATGTTCAATGCCGCGCGAATGCTTGCCTGCGCCACGCCTAGCTTGACAGCCCACTTCCCCTCGACAAGCTGTTCGCCCGGAGCTAATGTCCCAGCGACTATTTCGTGACGGATCTGGGATGCGATGTTTTCCTTGATCATGTCCGGTTTTCCTCATCTTGACACAGCCGGAACGTTACACATATGATTCCTGCGAGCGCTCAAGCGCTTGACGGAGGCGGTCTTATGAGCAAAAGAGGAAAACTGTTCCTCGCCAGCGTGGCATTTGCGTCCCTCGCGGCGTGGGGCCAGTACGGACGCGGCGTCATCCTCGGCACGGTCACGGATGCGTCCGGCGCTATTGTTCCAGGCATGAAGGTCATCGCTACAAATAACGCGACCAACGAGACGCGCGAGTTCGTATCCGATGCGAACGGAAATTTTCAGTTCAATGCAATGCCGAGCGGATTCTATACGGTCAGCGCATCGGGAGCGTCGTTCAAGACGTCGACAGCCTCTAACCTTGAACTCCGTGTCAACTCGCAGCTTCGTGTGGACATCGTCATGCAGCTCGGCGGCGTTACCGAGAAGGTGCAGGTCGAAGCCACCGCGCCGCAACTACAGACCAATACGGCCGTCATGGGAACCGTCATTGATGCGCGAACGATGATTGAGCTGCCGCTCAACTCCCGCAATTTCTTCGATCTCGCGGCGCTCACGCCGGGAAGCATTCGGGTTGCCAGCGGTTCCAGCGTGATGGATCAGCGTTCTGTTGAAATTGGCGGTGTACGCAATACCTCCACAAATGCGACACTCGACGGCGTTGATTTCTCCGTGGCCAACGTGAACAACCCGGCGATAGCGCTCTCGCTGGACGCGATCCAGGAATTCAAAGTACAGACGAATTTCATGGACGCTTCGTATGGCTACGGCGCCGCCGGTATCGACATGGTCACGAAACGCGGATCGAATTCTTTCCACGGAGTTGTTTACGACTTCGTGCGCAACCGAGCCTTCCAGGCTGGCCAGTTTTTCCGCCCGCCGGCCGGTGCGCCGAGGTTTTCCTACAACCAGTTCGGCGGCAATGCCGGCGGAAAAATTATCAAGGACAAGCTCTTCTTCTTCGGGAACTATGAGGGACGCCGGCGCCGCACCGGAACCATTCTGCAGGGTCTGATTCCGACCGAAGCGATGAAGCGTGGCGATTTCTCCGGGCTCACGAAAACGATACGCGATCCGATGGCGGGCGGGACACCCTTCGCCGGCAACATGATCCCCGTGTCGCGGTTCGACAGGCTGACAAACTCTTTGATCTCATATTTTCCTGTGGCGAATTTCAGTGGACGGCCCGGCGTGAACTACCTGACTACCCCGAGTAACCAGGAACGGCGCGATCAATGGACGGGGCGCGCCGATTACCTTGTGTCGCCCCGCGGTTCCCTATTCGGCCGCTATAGCTTCGCGGACAACTCCCTTGGCGACGCCGCCTACCGCGTTGGAAAGGGGCTCATCCGGCCCGATCGAACACAGAATCTCGCCATCGGCTATACGCATACCTTTGGAACAAACCTCATCAGTGAGACGCGCCTCGGTTTCACCAAGGCGTATCTTGCGCGTGTCAGCGATGGCGATCGATTCTCCAAAAACTACGCCGCGGAACTGGGGATTAAGAATCTTGGCGCCGTACCGGGCGACTACACCGAGCCTTCGGTGACGCTCTCTGAATATGCACCCGGCACGCCGACGGGATCAGCGGGGTTCGTTGGATACGGACTCCGCATCGTTCAGAACAACATCTACTACCGCGTGGCGGAGACGATGACCTATATTCGCGGCAAGCACAGCCTGAAGTTCGGCGGCGACATTAACAGGCTGATGGTCGGTTACGATCAGGGATCGAATCAGAACGGGATTTTCAATTTCGCGAACAATTTCTCCGGTGATTCATTCGGCGATTTCCTGCTCGGCTTCCCGTTGAGCGCACAGGCCGGCCTAGGCTCCATCGGCAACTTCGGTGGTGTTGCGAAATACGCCATCGGCACGCGCTACCAGGCATTCATGCAGGACGATTGGAAAATCACGGATCGCCTTACCCTGAATCTCGGACTGCGCTATGAAGTGTTCCAAAATTGGCGCGGCCGTCTTGCGAATTTCGATCTTGCAACGAATCGTCAATTGCTCGCCGGGCAAAACTATTACTATGAACCGGGCGTTGGCCTCGTCAACACCTCGTCGCCGGCATTGCCCGAGCGGCCAATTATCACGGACAAGAACAATTTCATGCCCAGGCTGGGTCTAGCGTATCGCCTTGGGCAGAAGACGGTAATCCGGGCCGGTGGCGGCATCTTCAGCCTCCTGAATACAGGTGGCGCGACGCTTAACGGCATTATGAGCACCGTGCCGTTCTTCGTGCAGGCAAACCTGATCTCCAGCTCCACGACGCCGACAATCGTTGCGTCCAATCTGTTTCCCACCGCTGCGCAAGCCGCGGGCTCGATTGGCTCACACAACGATCTGAAGCGGCGCGACGGCTACATGTACTCCTACAACTTCAATATTCAGCACCAACTCAGTTCGACATTACTTCTTGAGACGGGCTATATCGGAAATACCGGACACAAACAGGTTGGTTCCGTCTATGTGAATCAACCGAGATTGCCGTCGAATCCGGCTGCGCCCGAGCCATTTGCCGCCCGCGTTCCTTTCCCGCTCGCGCTCCCCACTTTCTCGGAAACCACGAACTATCAGTGGTCGAACTACAACGCATGGTTCATCAAATTCGAACAGCGAATGTGGCATGGGCTTAGCCTCACCAGCCACTACACGTGGGCGAAGATGATTGACGCAGCGGGTCCAGGCCAGAACATGTACAACCGCCGGGCGGAACGCGGGCTCTCCGATACCGATGTACGCCATAACTTCATTGCGGGCTTTGTCTATGATCTTCCCGCGGGAAGAGGCCGCGGCTGGGACACAAGAAATCCAGTCCTGGATGCAGTCATCGGCGGATGGCAATTGAACGGTATCGCGAATATGCGCACGGGGCTGCCGTTTTCGATTGCCACCACAGGCGATATCGCCAATGTCGCGACAGGAAGCCAGCGCGCCAATGCGGCCGGCGTAGCGCCGTCGAAGCTTGACCCTCGCACCAATGCACTACTGGGGCTCGATAAGTCTGCCTACTCCCTCCCGGCTCGCGGAACTTTCGGAACGCTGTCGCGCAATACGCAGCCAGGCTTTGGCATCAACAATTGGGATGTTTCCATGGCCAAGAACTTCGGCATGAAGTTCTTGGGCGAGGCCGGGCGGCTGCAACTGCGATT
Organism: Acidobacteriota bacterium; assembly: GCA_016185425.1. Classification (GTDB taxonomy): domain Bacteria; phylum Acidobacteriota; class Terriglobia; order Bryobacterales; family Bryobacteraceae. Next base: position 78,130 of record JACPNQ010000034.1, read on the forward strand.
CGAGTGGTTCAACTTTTTCAACCACACCCAGTTCGTGAACCCGAACGCGACGTTCAATACGCCAACATTCGGCCTGGTGACTTCCACATTTGATCCTCGAATCCTTCAGATCGCGGGGCGACTCTATTGGTGATTGCGCTGGGCGGTGCTCATGCCTTACCCCAGAAGCCGGCAGCGGAGGCGAAACGGCCGGAGCCGGAGAGCTGACCAAAGTTGGCGCCGCGACCCATGATATTGCCGTCCGGCATACGGATTGGCCATGGGAACCGGTAATAACCGTGACACTGTTCCGGAGTGCCGGCGAGCTCCAACATGAAGCCGGGCACAAACTTCTGTGCATTTGAAATATACGCCGGCAGTGCCTCGCGTCCGTCGGCAACGCCTATCGAGTCCCGGAAGGCTGCCAATTTCAGCGAGGAGTTCGATGTCATGAATCTGAACGACTGTTGGGCCGGAAGTATAGCGGCCAACGACGACGCCGGCGGCGACATATCCAACAAGCAGCGAAGTCCTGTGCAATCCGCAACCGATTATTATCGCGTCTTAGCTGGGCGCATATCGTTTTTCCGGCTACGCAGGTACTCGAGAACAATCGGAAGGACGGAGATGAAGATGATGCCGACAATCACCTTCTCAAAGTGTTTGCGAACGATTTCGTTGTCGCCGAGTACGTATCCCAGAACGGTCATGAGGATCACCCAGCCGATGGCGCCGAAGATGTTGTAGCTGGCGAAGCGCTTGTACTCCATCTCCGCGACGCCGGCAACGAACGGGGCGAACGTTCGGATAATAGGGATGAAGCGGGCGTAGACGATGGTTTTGCCGCCGTGGAGCTCATAAAACTCCTTGGTGCGTTGCAAATGCTCCTGCTTGAAAAGGCGGCTATCGGGGCGATTGAAAACGGCAGGTCCCGCGCGGCGGCCGAGCAGATAACCTGTCGCATCGCCGATAATCGCGGCTGCGATGAGGACGCCGATGATGGCGTAGAGGTTCAAGCCCCCGGCGCCGGCTACGACGCCAACAGTGAAGAGGAGGGAATCGCCAGGCAAGAAGAAACCAGCCAGCAGGCCGGTCTCCGAGAAGACTATACCGAACAGCAACGCGTAGCCATGCCAACCGCTGAACACGTTGGTCAGCAGTTGGCGCAGGGATTCGGGGTTTGTCAGAGTCCGGAGGAACTCGAGCAGAGCGCCGATCATTCCCTAGCCGCGGTAGCTGTCGATCAGCCGGCGGATCACGTCTTGGTTAAGCTTGATCTTGCCCTTGTCGATCATGCGGGCAACCAGTCCATCTTCGAAAAGATCTTTCCGCTCCTGGGCTTTACGGCCTTTGATGCCGGTGATCAGATTGGTGCGATCTTCCGCCAACTTGCTCATGTCGGCACCGGTTTTGGCATTCAAACGGGCAACTACGACCTGACCGCTGATATTGACCGGACCGGTCATCGCGCCCGGCTCCTTGCCGAAGAGATCGGCGAAATAGGTGCCGGAGCCGACGCCTTCAGCCGCTCCGTCGTGCGTGAATTCGGTGCTTGTTTTCACTTCACCGCCAACGGTCTGCGCGATCTTCTTGAGGTCAGCGCCGCTCTTAACGAGCGCTTCGATTTCCTTCTGTTTCGCGGCCATCAGCTCAAACGATTTCTGCTCTGTTAGCTGAGCGCGGATAGCGGATTCGACCTCGTTCAACTCGGCCGGACGTGCCGGTGTGATGCCATTGAGGACGCCGATAACCAGCTTGTTGTTGACGACGATTGCGTTCGTGACTCCGCCGGGCTGGAGTCCGAAGATGGCGGAAGCGAAGTCCTGATTAATGCCGATCTCCTGGACAGGGTCGTTGGGGCGAGCTTCCTGCACGCTGTAGTGGTTCAAATTGTATTTGGCGGCGATGGCGGAGGCGTTCTTGGGGTTCTTGGTGAGCTCGGCGCGCGCCTGTTCCGCGGCAGCTTCCATGCGGGCCTGCACCTGCTGGCGGCGCAGCTCTGTGGCGAGTTCGTCCTTCACCTCTTCAAATGCCTTCACCTTGGGCTCCTCGCGGTCCAGAACCTGGATGATATGGAAACCGTACTCGGTCTTCACGAGGTTGGAGATTTCGCCCTTTTTGAGGGAGAATGCAGCCGTCTCGAAGTTGGCTACTGTCTGACCCTTCACCATCCAGCCATACTCGCCACCCTTGTCCTTGGAGCCTGGATCCTCGGAGTTTTCGCCGGCAAGTTTGGCGAAGTCAGCGCCACCCTTGACTTGTTTCAGGAGATCGTTCGCCTTGGCTTCAATCTTCTTCACGTCGTCGGCCGATTTTTCCGTGGTCTTCAGCAGGATGTGGCGTACGCGGACGCGCTCGCCGGAGCGGAAGCGGTCGCCGGCAGAGGCGTAGATCTGCCGGAGGACTGCGTCGGTGACATTGATGGTCGAACCGATCTTCTCTTCCGAAGCGACCAGGAGATCGAAACTCCGCTTCTCGGGAGCCTTGTAGAGGCCGCGGTTGGCGTTGAAGTAGGTCTGGATCTCAGCAGGGGTGAGATTTACCTGGCCCTTAAACTTTTCGGGCGAAAAAGTGACGTAATCGATCTTGATCTTCTCGGTGCGGCGGCGGTACTCGGCTTCAATCTCGTCAGCCGTCACGATAATGCCTTCCATAATCAGGTTGCGCAGCTTCACAACTTGCATTTGCTTGCGCACGTTGGCTTCGAACTCTGGAATCGTCAGGTTCTGCTGCGCCAGAAATCCGGCGTAAAGCTCTTTATTGAAGCCGCCTTGGAAGATCTGCGGCAGCATCGACTTGATCGCGTTCGCTACGTCCGCCTCACTGACCACGATGCCCATGTCGCTTGCCTGGCAGGCGGTGGCGCGCTCGGCGACGAACTGATTCACGAACTCAGGGATGTAGTTCTGAATCATCTGTATAGGGAAGGACTTGTTCTTCAACGCAGATTGCAGTTGGAGCTGCACTTCACGGAGGGTAACCTTCGAGTCGCAAACCTCAGCGATTACAGGTTCCGGGCCCATCGAGGCGCTGCCGGGGCCGCCGGGAATAAGGTAGGCCACCATCGACAAGGCTACAAGGCCAAGCATTACGGTCAAGGTGGTGCGAACCGCTTTATCGCGGCTCCGGAACATATCAAACATGTACGTGGGACTCCTGCTGAGGTAGGCTTGAAATATTATAGCGTGTGGCAGCTATTCCCACTCAATCGTGCCTGGAGGCTTATGAGTGAGGTCGTAATAGACGGCCGCGATGCCGGGCACGGCCAGGAGGGCGTCCCGCATGCGGTGGAGCAGTCTATCCGGCATTGAGACGGATTGGGCGGTCATCCCGTCTACCGAATCGATGGGCCGGAGGACGACAGAATCGGGCAGACCAGGGGCGCCTAGGGGGATGAGGACAACGGGGAACTGCCAGACGTGCTTGTCGAAGCCGGAATCGTGAGAAATATGACGGACGACGGCGTCAACCCGTCGCAGGCGGTCCATCCGGTCCGGCGTGATGGAAGACTGAATGACCGACTGGCGGCTTGCAGGGACATTGTGGCCGACTTCGCCGATAACCCTGTTGACACGTTGGTCGGCGTTTATGGCTTCCGTGGCGCGTGCGTGGTCGAGATGGTTGACGATAAGTACGGGACGGTAGGAGCGGCAGTCGCCTTGTACGCCGACGGAATGGATCGGAGCGATGAATCCGTCGGCGGCGGGAATACACGCCTCGTCCTTGTCGGCGCAGAGGCAGCGAATAGCTAAACCCGGCCCAGGGAAGGGGTGACGTTCGAGGAACTCGGCCGGAAGGCCAAGCTCCTGGCCGAGTTCGCGTACCTCGTCCTTATAGAACTGGGTCAGCGGTTCGACAATTCGGTTCTCGTCGATCAGTTTTTGGATGCCGGCGACGCGATTGTGATGCGTCTTGATGAGATCGGCTTTCGCGGTGCCGCCGCTCTCGATCGTGTCCGGATAGATCGTGCCTTGGCCGAGGATCCAATGGCCGTCCAGGTAGGGGCCGGATTCGAGGATTTCTTCCTGGATCTGGACGAACTTTTCACCGATAATCTGGCGCTTACGTTCCGGCTCGGTGACGCCTTCGAGGGCGGAAAGGAAGTTAAGCTGCGCGTCGACGACGCGGAAATGCTCGGCGCCAAGGGAGGCGAAGATCTTTCGAACGAATGCGGTCTCATCCTGGCGCATCAGGCCGGTATCGACGTAGGCGCCATGAACGCGCTGATCACCGAGGGCCTTCAGGCAGAGCGTGTAAGCGACCGTGGAATCCACACCGCCGGACACGAAAAAGAAGATATTGCGGTCACCGGCGATTTCCCGAATGGACTGTTCGACAACGGGGATGCGGCTTGCCGGTTCCCAATCACGATCACAGGCGCAAATGTCGAACAGAAAATTGCGCAGGACCTTTTTGCCTTCGTGGGTGTGCACGACTTCAGGATGGAATTGAACGGCGTATTTCCTGGCTGCGTCGTTCCCGATAGCCGCGACGGAACAAGTATCGGTAGAGGCGAGCACTCGGAATCCGGCGGGCGGCGTGTAGACAGTATCGCGGTGGCTCATCCACACCTGCTGATGATCCTTGACACCTCTAAGGAGGGGGCCGGGATCCGGTTCGAGGTCGAGATTGGCGAACCCATATTCGCCTTTGTCGCCTTTGCGCACATCCCCTTTGAGGATGTAGGCGATCAACTGCTGGCCGTAGCATATGCCGAGGACGGGAATGCCGCTGGCTAGCAGCGCCGGATCGACCGTAGGGCTTCCCGGTTCATAGACGCTCGACGGGCCGCCGGAGATGATGATTCCCCTGGCATTTTTCAACTCGGCGAGAGGCGTTTCGCTGGGCCGGACTTCGGCATAGACGCCCTGTTCACGGACTTTGCGAGAAATGAGATGGGTGTACTGACCACCCGTATCCAGTATGTAGACCTGCGGTTCAGGCGCGTAATCGTTCACAAAAATGACGTTCAGCTATTAGGGATCCTGGCGCGGCGAGGTGCGCTGCACAACGAGTTTCTTGGCGCTTTCCAGGAGTTCCTTGGCCTTCTGCATGGAGTCGACCGCTTTGACAACGATCGGATCGGATTCGACGGAGAGCTTGCGGGCTTCTTCCGAGCCAAAAGCGGTGAGGTACATTTCATTCTTCAGGCGCAACTTGGTCCAATCGAGGTTTTCGGTCCATTCGCCTTCGGCGAACGGAACGTTTTCCTTTTGGAGGAAGGCCTTCAGATCGTTAATCACCTGGTCGCTGGGTTCCCAGCCCTGGGGCAGTTTGGCTTCCTTGCCGCCGAAAAACTTAGCGGTGAAGTTGAAGAATGTGAAGCGACGGATTAGCTCCGTCTGAAACTTGTTGGCGCGTGGAGAGGTGAACGCTTCGTCCGGCTTGATGCCGCCACCGCCGTAGACCGTGCGCCCGCTGTCGGTCATTTTCACGTCGTTCGGGTTCTGCGTGGCGGTATCTTTGCGGTAGTAATAGTCGAGGAACGAGGTGTTCTGATAATCGCGCTGGATGAGCCGGTTGGATGGCGTATAGTATTTCGCCGTCGTCAAGGCAAGGCCGGTAGAATCGCTCATCGGATAGACCGTCTGGACGAGGCCCTTGCCAAACGTGTTGTCGCCTAGGATCCAGGCTCGATCATGATCCTGGAGGGCGCCTGCCACGATTTCCGCGGCGCTGGCGGAGTAGCGGTTCACAAGGACAACGACGGGATAGCTACGCTTGCTGCTGCCGTTGCGGGCGAGGTAGGGGCGCTCGGCGGAGGCGCGGCCGCGGTGGGAGACAACTGTCTGGCCGTTTTGGAGGAAACGGCCGGCCACCGCAACGCCTTCATTGAGTAAACCGCCGGGATTTTCGCGGAGGTCCAGAATGAGGCCTTTCACATTCTGTTCTCCGATACGCTTGAAGTTGTCTTCCACTTCCTTGCTGGTGTTTTCGTTAAAGCTTTCGACGTCGAGGTAGAGGACCCCAGGCTTGACGAAGAAGGCATCCTGGACCGATTTCCGCGGGATCTCATCACGGATGATGTTGAATGTAATCGGTTTATCGACACCATCACGGGCCACAACAACCTGCACCGGCGTACCGCGAGGCCCTTTCAGGATGTCAGCGACTTCGGTTGTGGTCATGTTGTCGGTTCGTTTGTCGTTCACCGAGAGGATGGTGTCACCGGGGCGAATCCCGGCTTTGTAAGCGGGGGATCCTGGGAACGGGGCGATCACGACCGTACGGCGGTTGCGCTCGCTGACAGTCATACCGACGCCGTAATAATGGCCGCGCTGATCTTCCCGGAGCTGCTGGAAGTCGCGTGGATCGAAGAAGCTCGAATGGGGATCCAGCGTCCGTAGCATCCCGCCGATAGCCCCTTTGTAGATGGCTTTGTCCGAGGTTACTTTGTCGGCAAAGTTCTGCTCGACTGTGGAATAGACCTTGGTGAACGTCCGGACCGCTTGCGAGATCTCGTCCTCGTTGGTAGCGGCGTTGGCATCCGATACCAACGGTCCCACAATTCCGCCGAGCACGGAGCACGTGACAATCACAGCGGGAACGATCCAATTCAGCCGGCGGCAAGTGGTGGCCATCCAGTACCTCCCGATACTATTTTTACTATATCAATACGCCGCAGGGCGGGTGCCGCACACCACAAGGCATACACCCCAGGCATACACGTTTGACGCGCTTCCCTCGAATTTCGTTGTCGAAATGTTAGACGGCGCGCGACCGGCGGCCGGTTTGCGGGGTTTCGCGAGAGACCGATTTGCGGACCGGCACCTCAACAGGCGCCGCACCGAGGCGCTTTACCTGGTCGGTCACGCAGACGAGGAACATGGGCTGATCGGCATTCTTCAGAATGTCGATGATCGTCTCATTGTCGCCTTCGAGGAAGATGGACTTGCCGTCGGTGACGAGGTGCATATCGCTGTCTGCGCCAAGGATCTCGCTCAATCGTTTCCCCATTTCCTTCTGCAGGAAACGGAGCACCCGGCGAATCTTCTGGAGCGAAAAGCCCTTGCGGCGAAGTTCGGCGATAACGGCAATCTCTATGGCTTCTTCGGCGAGGTAAACGCGCTTGTGCCCCTCATGGCGAGGAGACACGACCTTCTGCTCATCCCACCACTGCAACTGGCGCAAGCTAACGCCGGTGACCTCGGAGATCTCGCTCGACGTGAATTCCTTGCCGCCCAGGTTCGAATCAATTCGAATCTTTTTTGTTTTGAACATAAAAAGAGGATTCCGTTTCCGCCGCAGAGGGTGGACTCCTCGATTGTACGAAACTGGAGATGAATGTCAACGCCCTCAAATGCGCAAGGAGCGCGAGAAGAACTACGGCCGATGCTACGACTGGCGCTTCCGCTGGTTTTTGCGGAATTGGGTTGGATGGCGATGGGCGTGGCGGACACGATTATCGCCGGTCACGCAGGCCGCCAAATGCTGGGCGCGGTGGCGTTGGGACATGGACTCTATTACACGTTCGCGGCGTTTGGCATCGGAGTAATGCTCGGCTTGGACACACTGATTTCGCAGGCGTACGGACGCGGCGACATTCCGGATTGCCGGCGATCCCTGGCGGCCGGAATCGTGACAAGTTTCCTGATGGCGCCGCCTTTAATCGCGCTGGCGTGGTATATGGGCCCGGTGATGGATTGGTTCGGAATCGATCCGGCGTTGAAGGAAGGGACGCAAGGCTACCTGCGCGCGGTGAGTTGGGGAACGCTGCCGTTGATGCTATACGCATCCTTCCGGCGATTTCTGCAGGCTCAGGACGTAGTTCGGCCGGTGATGTTCGCGTTGGTTTCCGCCAATCTGGTGAACATTTTCGGTAACTGGGTACTGGTTTTCGGCAAGCTGGGCATGCCGGCGCTGGGAGCGGCGGGTTCGGGATACGCCACGTCGTTGGCTCGGCTGTATATGACGGGGGTGCTGTTGTACGTGACCATCGCGGGGCACGGTTGGCGGGGCTGGACTCGCTGGCCGGGTTGGGACCGGGTAAAAGAAGTTGTGCATCTAGGTGTACCGGTGGGCGTGCAGATCTCCTTCGAGGTAGCGGTATTCGCCGTAACGACGACGATGCTTGGGGCTCTAGGCCCCGTGGCTCTGGGCGGGCATCAGATTGCGCTGAATTTGGTGAGCGTGACCTACATGATTCCGCTTGGCATATCGTCGGCAGCCGCCGTGAGGGTGGGGCAGGCGGTGGGACGGCGAGATCCGTTAGGGGCAAAGCGTGCCGGCTGGGTCGGGATTGGTCTTGGCTCCGGATTCATGGCGTCAGCCGCCGCTATTTTCTGGATAGCGCCGAGGCTGGTGGCGGAGATCTACACAAGCGATCAGGAGGTGGTGGCGACCGCGGCGTCATTGCTGATGATCGCGGCGTTCTTCCAATTGTTCGATGGGATACAGACCGTTGCGACAGGTGCGCTCCGGGGTCTCGGCGACACGAGGACGCCAATGTTTGCGCATGTCCTATGCTATTGGGGAATTGGGCTGCCGGTGGGTTGGTGGCTGACCTATCCGCAAGGATGGGGCGCGCGTGGGTTCTGGACCGGTTTGAGCCTGGCGCTGATTCTGATTGGGATCGTGCTGCTGGCGGCTTGGCAGCGGAGAATCCGGAAGGTGGCCGAATGGCATTGACCTGGTATCTGGCGGATTTGGTGACGGAGGTCAGAGTGGAGGGCACAGAGAAGAGCGTTGTTCACTTCGACCTGCACCTGGTGCGCGCACAGAACGCGGCGGAGGCATACGATAAGGCGCTGCGAATTGGCGGTGCAAAGGCGAAACAGTATTTGCGGCCGGGTGACGGAAATCTGATGTCGTTCATTTTTCGGGGACTCAATGATCTGGTCGGCGTCGATGAGGAGCTCGCCGACGGGGCGCGGATCTTGTTCCGGTCGCAGCCGGAGATGAGCGAAGAGGAGATTCAGCACGTAGTGATTCCGCGGGACTTTTTGCGGGCCGTGCAGGCGGAGGGGTTGGATGAAGGAACAGGGACCATCCAGTAAGGCATCCATGTTCGGCCTGATGCGCGCCGTGGTGAAGCGTGTGCCGCGCGGGAAGGTGACGACATACGGAGACGTGGCGCGAGCGGCGGGGTTCCCGACGTGTTCGCGACAGGCGGCATGGTGTCTGAAGAAATTCGACCCGGCGCTACCTTGGCATCGTGTGATTGGGAAGGGAGGGAAGATATTGTTGCGGGGAGAAGGCGGCGTGGAACAATTGCAGCGACTGGAGGCGGAGGGTGTGGTAGTGAACGGGACGCGAGTGGATTTGCGGAAGTATGGGTATGGGGTGAAGTTAGGGAGGAAACGAGGGTGAACCAGACCAGATCTGGTCTGGTCTTTGCTGGAATGCGGGTATGATCGTACGGAATATCCCGGAAGCGAAGGCGGAGTTGTCGGCGCTCGTTGAGGCCGTGCAACGGGGCGACGAGGTCATACTTGCAAAGGCAGGCAAACCTGTCGCGCGGATCACTTCGTTCCAGGGTCCTACAAAACCGCGGAAGCCAGGGGCGCTGGCGGGGCAGATCTGGATGGCCGGCGATTTCGATGAACTACCTGACGACATCGCCGAGGCGTTTGGGGCGGCTAAAGATAAGCGAAAATGAACCTTCTGCTCGATACCCATCTGTTGCTGTGGTGGCTGGGCGGCAGCAAAAGAATGGGACCGCAGGCCAGGGAACTAATCTCCGACCCGGGAAACACGATTTTTGTCAGCTCAGTGTCGCTTTGGGAAATTTGGTTAAAGGTGAGTCTCGGCAAACTGCGGATTTCACCCTCCTTTGACGCGGCTCTGGCAAATGAAGGCTTTGAGGTTTTGCCGTTGACCGCCAGTCACGCGCGACGCGTTTCCGAATTGCCCTGGCTGCACCGGGACCCGTTCGACCGGATGCTTGTTGCCCAGGCGGCGCAGGAGCGCGTCACGTTGTTGTCGACCGATGACGTGTTAGCCGGGTACGGCAAAATGGTCCGCGTCGTTTAGCGAGCGTTTCAACCGCCCCCCACAAAGTGCACAATCTCGACCTGTGCTCCTGGGCGAAGCTCGGTCCCTGCCCAAAAATTTGCCTTCACAATTGCGCGGTCGAGCTCCACAGCCACGCGCTCGGCGTGGATGCCGAGCAGACTCAAAAGTCCCGTAATCGTTGTGCCGGGAGGGATTTCGCGGCGATCGCCGTTTACAACAATCTCTATCATTTTTGTTTTGGAATCGTCGTCCACCGCCAAATTCTTGTCAAACCGTAATTTGACGCGGAACTTCCCCGATCATTATATTTTGTAGAGGGTAACCTCTCCTCAAAGAATGCCGACATCCCTGCAAGAAAGCTACATACCCGTTCTGCTGGCCTGGTTGTTTGCCATAGCGAACGCGACCGGAGTGATCGTTACCGGGGCCCTTTTGGGCAAAAGAGTCAGAAATAAATTCAAAGACATGCCCTACGAATCGGGCATGGCGCCGATCGGATCGGCGCGCGAGCGGTTCAGCGTGAAGTTCTACATGGTGGCGATGTTGTTCATCCTGTTCGACATTGAAGCGGTGTTCCTATACCCCTGGGCCGTGGTGTACCGCGACCTGAAGTGGTTCGGCTTCGTGGAGATGCTGATCTTCATCGTGCTGGTGCTGGCCGGCTTCGTCTACATCTACAAAAAGGGCGTCCTGGACTGGACGCACGCGGAAGACATTGAACGGCGTTCCGCCGCGGGCACATTGCACGAGGTTCCGACGTTGCACAAGGTGGACCATGCTGCCTGAGAATTTGAAGGACAATCCAGTGGCCGCGTCGCTGGAGCAGGCCGATCCCGGTATGCTCGCGGGCGGGAACACTGACCATAACGAGTTAACGCTGGAAGTGGTTCCGGAAAAAATTCTGGATGTACTAAGAGCGCTGAAGGGGCAGAAGTTTGAACGGCTGTCCACGGTGACCGCTGTGGACCGGTATCCGATGGAACCGCGGTTTGAAGTGGTGTACCAGGTTCAGTCTGTTTCGCGGAACCTCTACGTGCGGTTGAAGTGCCGAATAGGCGGGGAGAAGCCGGAGATCGATTCGGCGACCGCCGTCTATGCGTCTGCGAACTGGTACGAACGCGAGACTTGGGATCTGTTCGGGGTGGTGTTCAAGAACCACCCGAACCTGACGCGGATCATGATGCCAGACCACTGGGAAGGCCATCCGCTGCGGCGGGACTACCCGGTTCACGGCCACAAGTATAGCTACCAGAACGAGTAACGCCACTTCTACACCGGAACGCTGAGCCCGGCCGCTCAGCTTCCGGCCTGCAACCGGCCCCGAGCTAGGGAGAGCACGACAACTATGAGCGAGACGCTGACAACAACCGCCGAAACCGAACATCAAGGCAAGTCCGAGCCCGGACATAGCCGCCGGATGGTTCTGAATATGGGTCCGCAACATCCGTCGACCCACGGTGTGTTGCGTGTGGTGATCGAACTGGAAGGCGAAACGGTTCTGAAAGCAACGCCGGACATCGGCTTCCTGCACACAGGCATCGAGAAGCAGTGCGAGGCGTTGAACTGGCAGCAGGTGATTACGCTGACTGATCGCGTCGACTACCTGGCCAATCTCTCAAACAACCTTGTCTACAGCCTCGCTGTGGAGAAACTGCTGGAATTGGAAATTCCCGCCAAGGCGCAGTGGATGCGAGTGATGTTGACCGAGTTGACGCGCATTAACAGCCACCTTGTATGGCTTGGAACCCATGCGCTGGACATCGGCGCAATGACAGTATTCTTCCTCTGCTTCCGGGAGCGCGAAGACATTCTGCGGTTGTTTGAGATGTTCTCCGGCCAACGGCTCATGACCTCGTATATCCGCGTGGGCGGATTGGCGCTGGAGCCGCCGCGGGGCTGGGAGAAGCGTGTAAAGACGTTTATCGACACCCTCCCAAGCCGTATTGACGAGTACGAATCGCTGCTGAACACGAACCCGATTTGGCTGAAGCGCACGAAGGGCGTGGGTAGGCTGCCGGTGGAGGAGATGCTGGAAGTCGGCATGACCGGACCTTGCATTCGGGCGGCTGGCATTCCAATGGATGCGCGCAAAATGATGCCGTATTCGAGTTATGAGAAATTCGATTTCATCGTGCCGACGTCGACCGATAACGACGTGTTCGCGCGGTACGCGGTGCGCGTCGCGGAGATGCGGGAATCGACGAAGATTGTGAAGCAGGCGCTGGCCGGGATGCCGGAAGGCCCCGTGCAGGCCGCGGCGCCGAAGGTAGTGTTGCCGGATCGCGAAAAGATGAAGACTCAGATGGAATCGCTCATCTACCATTTCAAGATCGTTACCGAGGGCATCAGCGTGCCCGCGGGCGAAGTGTTCCAGGTAGTGGAATCGCCGCGCGGAGAATTGGGCTACTACGTGGTGAGCGACGGAACGTCGAAGCCGTTGCGCGTGCACATGCGGACGCCAAGCTTCGGCAATCTGCAGGCGCTGCCGAATTTGATTGAAGACCGGATGATTGCCGATTCGATTGCGATCATGGGGAGTTTGGATTTTGTGCTGGGAGATTGCGACCGATGACCTTTTCGCCTGAACTGGAGGCGCGATTCGCCGACCTGATGACGCATTACCCACAGGGGCGGCATCGCGGGGCGTTGATCCCGATGCTGATGTACGCGCAGGACGAAGTGGGCGCCATTACTCCGGACCTGATGGAAGAGTTGGCCAAACGCCTGGGCATCACGGTACTGCAGGTGGACGAAGTTGTCGGCTACTACTCGATGCTGCACAAAAAGCCGCAGGGGAAGTATCACGTGCAGGTATGCACCAATGTGGCCTGCATGCTGCTGGGCGGCGCTGAACTATACGACCACGCGTGCGAGAAGCTCGGTTTGGGGCACAAGCAGACGCAGGCTTCGGGCAAGTTTTCGCTGGAAGAAGTGGAGTGCATCGGCGCTTGTTCGTGGGCGCCGGCGATTCAGGTGAACTACGATTTCCATCACGAAGTCACCACGGCCAAGCTGGATCAGATACTGGAGGGATTGCAGTGAAACTCTATAACCCGCCCAGCCCGCTGGAGACGAGAGTCGTCTCGCGGCGATTCGGCACCGAAAATTCCTGGCGGCTGGATACGTATCTGGCGACCGGAGGGTTTGAGGCCTTTAAAAAGGCTACCGGGATGACCTCAGACCAGATCATCGATGAGCTAAAAGCTTCATCGCTGCGCGGCCGCGGCGGTGCCGGATTCCCGACCGGCATGAAGTGGAGCTTCGTGCCGAAGAACGTCGAAGGGCCGAAGTACATTGTCGTGAATGCGGATGAGTCCGAACCGGGAACTTGCAAAGACCGGTTATTGATGGAGCATGATCCGTACCAGTTGATCGAAGGGATTCTGATCGCCGCGAAGACCGTTGGCGCGACGAAGGGCTGGATCTACATCCGCGGGGAATACCGGTATCTGGTTGATCACCTGGACAACGTGCTGAAGGAAGCCTACCAGCGTGGGTACCTGGGCAAGAATATCGCGGGGACGGGATTCGATTTCGACCTCTACACGCAGATCGGTGCCGGCGCGTACGAATGCGGGGAAGAGTCGGCACTCCTGGAGTCATTGGAGGGGAAGCGCGGTGTGCCTCGCATTCGGCCGCCGTTTCCGGCGGTCAGTGGCGCTTTTCAGGCTCCGACGGTATTGAATAACGTAGAAACATTTTCGGCCGTGCCGGAGATTATCCGTAACGGCGGAAAGTGGTTTGCCGATCTCGGGACACCGAAGAATGGTGGAACGCGGTTGGTCTGCCTCGCGGGGCATGTGAAGAAACCCGGTGTCTACGAAGTGCCACTCGGGATGAACATGATGTACTTCATCAACGAGATCGGCGGTGGTATGCGCGGCGGGAAGAAGATGAAGGCGCTGATTCCGGGCGGCTCGTCCTGTCCTCTGTTGCGTGCCGATGAGTGCGACATTCCGATGGATTATGACTCGATGGCGAAGGCCGGCACAATGCTTGGATCCGGCGGCATGATGGTGATGGACGAAGACACCGATATGGTGAAAGTCGCCCTCCGCATCATGCGTTTCTACAAGCATGAAAGCTGCGGCTGGTGCATCCCGTGCCGGGAAGGTACGACGTGGCTGCAGAAGATGCTGGCGCGGATTGTGGATGGCAATGGAGCATCGCGCGATGTGGATTTGATCGGCGATCTGGCCAAGAACATGTTGGGACGGACGTTCTGTCCGCTGGGCGACGCGGCCGCCATGCCGACGATTTCTATCGTCGAGAAGTTCCGGCCGGAGTTTGAGGCCTACGTGGCGAAGAATCCATTCGCATCGAGCGAGCTGGTTCAGGTGGCGTAAGGAGTATTGATGTCGAACATGGTCAAGTTGACGATCAACGAGACGGCGGTGCAAGCACCGGCCGGCACGTTATTGATCGACGCCGCCAAGCTGGCGGGCATCGAGATTCCGGCGTTCTGTTATTACGAGGGCATGGCTCTGCAGGCCGCTTGCCGCATGTGCCTGGTGGAAGTCGAAAAGGCGCCGAAGTTGCTGGCTGCGTGTGTGGTTCCGGTGACGGAAGGCATGGTTGTGCGGACCGAATCGCCGGCCGTGGTGAAGGCTCGCAAGACGACGCTTGAGTTCCTGCTGACCAACCACCCGCTGGATTGCCCGGTGTGCGACAAGGGCGGCGAGTGCGAACTGCAGGACATGGTGTTCAAGTACGGCGCAGGCGAATCGCGCTACACCGAAGTGAAGGTCCACGTTCCCGAGAAGCAGTGGAGTCCCGTGGTGTTCTACGACGGGCCGCGCTGCATCTTGTGCTATCGCTGCGTGCGTGTGTGCGGCGAAGGGATGGGCGTTGGCGCGCTGGGTATTGTGAACCGGGGCGTGGCTTCGGAGATTGCGCCTTCACACGGCGATCATCTTGAGTGTGACGAATGCGGCGCGTGCATCGACATCTGCCCTGTGGGCGCATTGACCTCCGGCGCCTATCGCTACAAGACGCGGCCGTGGGAGATGGAGCATGTCGGCACGATCTGTACGCACTGCTCGAACGGCTGCAAGACGACGCTGGGCGTGCGGAACAACGAAATTGTCCGAGGTAACAATCGGGACCGCTCGGGCCTGAATGGTGAGTTCCTTTGCGTTAAGGGCCGGTACGCGTTCGATTTCAATCATCATCCGGAACGGTTGCAAACGCCGTTGCTGCGCGTGAACGGTGAGATGGAAGAAGTGAGCTGGTCGCGGGCGCTGCAAGCGGTAGTGGCGAAGTTCAAGGCTGGCGGGAAGGCCGGCGTTATAGGCTCCTCCCGCATTGCAAATGAAGAGGCGTTCCTGCTGCAAAAGTTTGCGCGGACGGTTCTCCACACGAACAACATCGACCACCATCGCTCTGGTGATGTGGTGACGTTGCTCGATGCCTTAAGCGGAAAGACGGCGACGCTGGGCACCGCCGACGACTGTTATAACGCGAAGGCCGTGCTGATCGCTGGGGCCGATCTCTCGCAGCAACAGCCGTTCCTCGCCAACCAGATTCGCGCGAATTACCGGCATCATAAGGCGGGCGTTTATGTCGCCACGCAGGGCGCGGTTCGCGAAGACAAGATTGCGAAGGGCGTTGCGCGCACAAGCGGCGACTGCATGGATGCTGTCGAATCGCTGCGCGACAAATTGAAGAGCGAACCGGAACTGCTGGTGCTTTTCGGCGATAGCGTGAAAGGTGAAGGCGTCCGGAAGTTGGTCGCGTTTGGGGAATCGCTGGGCATCCCGGTGAAGTACATCTGTCTGGTCGACTATGTGAACTCCCGCGGCGCCATGGATATGGGCCTGCTGCCGGATCTCGGCCCGGGCTACCATGCCGTCGAGGGCGCGCCGGGCATGTCCCTGCCCCAAATGATGGCGGCGACGGATCTGGATCTGCTATGGGTGGTCGGAGCGAACCCGCTAGCACGACACAAGCTGGCGAGCGATAAGGCATTTGTCGTCGTGCAGGACATGTTCCTCACCGAAACAGCGCGGCGTGCGGATGTCGTTCTGCCGGCCGCGTCGGCATATGAAAAGAACGGCACTGTCACCAACGTGTGTGGCCAGGTACAGCGCTTGAAGCGGGCGGTGGAGACGGTGGGCGCGAAGACGGACTTGGCGATCATCGGGCTCATCGCGCGCGGCTTGGGCGTAAACCTCGGCAAGGTGGATGCGGATGCCGTATTCGCGGAGATTCAAAAAACGGTGCGCGGGTACAATGTTCCCCTGCCCGTGATTGTCACAGGCGGAGCCGCGCAAACCATGCCGGTCAATGGCCGTGTTCCGGCGACGGTCTTGCCGGAGCTGATCCAATCGTCTCGCGACACACTTTTCACGACGGGTACCCTGACGCGGTACTCGAAGATTCTTAACGAAGTGCTGGAAGCTCCCGGCGGTTTGTACCGCTAGGAAGAGACGCAATGGACTACCTCCTCGTATCTATCATCAAAACTCTGATCATCGCGCCGCTTCTGCTGGCGACACTCGCCTATATCGTTTGGGTGGAGCGTAAAGTGATCGCCCACGTGCAGCTTCGCGTGGGTCCGTACTTCGTCGGTCCGCATGGCTTGCTGCAGCCGATCGCCGACGCGATCAAGCTGCTGACCAAGGAAGACTTCATACCAAGCGGCGTCAATCACTTCTTCTATTGGGCCGCGCCGTGGATGGGGCTGATGTTTTCCGTCACCGGCATCGCCGTGATACCGCTGGGGCCGCAGGTGGAGATCCTCGGCGTGAAAACAAACTTGGGTTTGGCGGATATTAATATCGGCCTGTTGTGGATACTCGGTTTGGCGGGCATGGGCGTGTACGGTATCGCGCTCGCCGGGTGGAGTTCGAACAATAAATACGCACTGCTCGGCGCAATGCGCAGCTCGGCGCAGATGATCAGCTACGAACTGCCGATGGCGCTCGCGCTCGCCGCGCCGTTGTTGATGTCTAACTCGCTGAACTTGCGCGAGGTGATCAACACGCAGTCCGGCTTTGTCTTCGGCTTTGTCCCGAACTGGAACCTATTCACTGGGTTCCAGATCGTGGGTTTCGTCGTCTACATGATCTGCGCGTTCGCCGAAACGAACCGTATTCCGTTCGACTTGCCCGAAGCGGAAAACGAACTCGTCGCAGGGTTCCATAGCGAATACTCGTCGATGAAGTTCGCGGCGTTCTTCATGGCGGAATACTGCAACATGATCATCGTCTGCTCGGTGGCCACCGCGCTGTATCTGGGCGGATGGAATCCGATAGTGCCCGAGCCCATCGCGCAATTCGTGCCTACGATTCTCTTCGGCGGCGCCGCGGCATTGCTCTTCTTCCACGCAATGAATCCCGGCCGTCCAACCGATCGCTTTTCCTTCCCGGTCTTCGGTGTGATCATGGCCGGGCTTGCGCTCCTGTTCCTGATCCCGGTCATTGGGCCGATTCTGAACTCGCTGTTCTGGTTCCTGGGCAAGGTGGGATTCCTGCTCTTCTTCTTCATCTGGGTTCGCGCCACGCTGCCGCGCTTCCGGTACGACCAACTTATGAAAATCGCATGGCTGTTCCTGTTCCCGGTGGCTCTCGCCAACCTGCTGCTGACGGCCTTCGGCGTCACGTTTTTCCAGAAATAGGGGGCATCACAAGAAATGGATCTGGTTCTATTCCTCACCTTCGCCCTCATCTCGGTCGCCTGCGCCTTGAACATGGCCTTGCAGCGCCATCCGGTTTCAAGCGCGCTGTCGCTGATTGGCGTCATGGTTTCGCTTGCAGTGCTATATGTGCTGCTCGGCGCCGAATTCATTGCCGCGGCACAGTTGGTGGTCTACTCTGGCGCCATCATGGTGCTGTTCATCTTCGTCATCATGTTGCTCAATGCCGGCGCGGAGAGGTTAACAAAGAAGGCTGGGACGGCGCATTTTCTCGGATTCCCGTTGTTGGTCATTCTGCTTGCGCTTTCCTCCTGGGTGATCACGAACGCGACATCCGCGGCAAAGCCCGTAAAGTTCGGCGCTTTCACCGGCGGCGGCCCCCGCGAAGTCGGTTGGGAGCTCTTCACCCGCTACGTGCTGCCATTTGAGGTCACTTCGATTCTCATCCTGATCGCGATTGCCGGCGCCTATCGGTTGGCCAACAAGGAGATGGAGTAAATGTCCCTCTACGATCTGTTTCCGCCGGAGTTCTTTAAGCTCTCCGTGCCGCTCGCCGGCTACCTGATTTTAAGCGCGATTCTCTTCACAATCGGCGTCGCCACATTCCTGTTCCGCCGCAATGTCATCACCGTTTTCATGGCGATTGAGCTGATGCTCAACGCCGTCAATCTGACCTTCGTCACCTTCTCCAATCACTTCGGCAAAGTGGACGGCCAGATCTTCTCGTTCTTCGTCATGGTGGTGGCGGCCGCGGAAGCCGCTGTCGGCCTGGCCATTATCCTGATGGTCTTCCGCAATCGCGCAACGCTGCAGATCGACGACTTCGACACCCTGAAAAACTAACGCACGATGCAACTCTGGCTTATTCCACTTCTCCCACTGGCCGGCGCCGCCATCAACGGCTTTACCGGACGCCGCACCAGCAAGACCGTGCAAAGCATGATCGCTGTTGGCAGCGTGCTGCTGTCGTTCTTATGGGTCATCAAGACCCTGATGGCATTAATGCCAATCGAAGAGCGATATGTCGAACACTACTTCACATGGATGGCGAGCGGCGCGCTGCAGGTCGGCGTTGATCTCGCCGTCGACCGATTAACGGCCGTGATGCTCTGCGTGGTCACCGGAATAGGTACCCTAATCCACATTTACGCGACCGGCTACATGCACGACGAAGAGGGGTACTATCGCTTCTTCGCTTACCTGAACCTGTTCATGTTCTTCATGCTGGTGCTGGTGCTCGGCGGAAACTTCCTGCTGTTGTTCGTCGGTTGGGAGGGCGTGGGACTGTGCTCGTACCTTCTGATCGGGTTTTACTTCTTGAAGAAGTCGGCGAGCGATGCCGGGAAGAAGGCATTCATCGTCAACCGCATCGGCGACTTCGGCTTTTCGCTTGCGATGTTCCTGATCGTCGTGACTTTCGGCACGCTTGATTTCCCCACCGTATTCGCCAAAGTGCAGGAGTTGCCCGTCGAACACTCCGCCGGAATCATCACCGCCATCTGCCTGTTGCTGCTCGTTGGTGCAACCGGCAAGTCCGCGCAGATTCCGCTGTACGTGTGGCTGCCCGACGCCATGGAAGGCCCGACGCCGGTCTCCGCCCTCATCCACGCCGCGACCATGGTCACCGCCGGCGTCTATATGTGTTCGCGTTCCGCCGCTCTATTCATGAAAGCGCCGATTGCGATGGATACCGTGGCGATCGTAGGGCTTGCAACTGCCGTGCTTGCGGCGACGATCGGCCTCGTGCAGAACGATATCAAGAAGGTCTACGCCTATTCGACGGTTTCGCAGCTAGGTTACATGTTCCTCGCCGTCGGCCTGGGCGCCTTCTCCGCGGGCATCTATCACCTCGTCACGCACGCGTTCTTCAAAGCGCTGCTCTTCCTCGGCGCCGGATCGGTAATCCATGCCTGCCATCATGAGCAGGACATGCGCCATATGGGCGGGCTGCGGAAAAAGATTCCGCACACCTTCAACGTATTGCTGATCGCCGCGTTGGCCATCGCTGGGTTCCCCTTCATGTCCGGCTGGTATTCGAAGGAGGAGATTCTCGGCGCCGCCCATCATCACCATATGTGGATGTACTGGGTGGCCTGGACCACGGCCGGCATGACGGCGTTCTACGTCTTCCGCTCTATCTTCCTAACCTTCTTTGGCGAGTACAAAGGCCACGCCCACCCGCACGAATCGCCGTGGACAATGATCGGCCCGCTGTACGTCCTCGCAATCCTGTCGGTTGCCGGCGGCTACGTGTTCAACATTCCACACATCCTTGAGCCTGTATTTCACGGCATTGTTCCGGAGGGCCATACGGAACATTCCATGGCCGACATGATTCTCGGAACGTCTCCCGGCCTGATCGGTATCTTCCTTGCCTACATCGTCTACGCCGCTAAACCAGGCATGGCGGACTCCATCAAGGAGTCCTTCAGTGGCGTCTACAACCTCCTCTACAACAAGTATTTCGTCGACGAAATCTACGACGCTACGATCGTGCACCCCATCGAACGCACGTCGCGCAACTTCCTTTGGAAGGTCGTCGACGCCGGCATCATCGACAACGGCATCGTGCATGGCTTCAGCGGCAGCGCCTTCAATTTCGGCGGGCTGCTGCGGCATCTGCAGAGCGGCTTAATTCGCAACTATGCGGCCTGGACAGTGGTTGGCGTGGTCTTCCTTTTAAGCGCGCTGACGGCATTGGGAGGTGGCCGATGAACCTCCTCGATCTTGTCATCGCCGCGCCGCTGGCCGGGTTTTTTCTCACCCTCGCCCTTCCGAAAAGCAACGCGAGTCTTATCAAGACCTTCACGCTGATCTATTCGATCGCCGTATTCGCCGGATCGCTGCTGCTTGTCGGGACGGCGCTTGATCGTCCCTCCGCAATGACCTGGGTCACCGACACACCCTGGATCTCGACGCCCGCAATCCGCTATCACGTCGGCATGGATGGGGTCAGCGTCTGGCTCGTTCTCCTCTCCACATTCCTGACGCCGCTCTCGATTCTCCTTTCCTGGAAATACATTGACCACCGGGTCAAGGAATTCTTTGCGTTCTTGCTGCTACTCGAGTTCGGCCTTGTTGGCGTGTTCGTCTCGCTCGACCTGTTCCTGTTCTACGTCTTCTGGGAAATCTGCCTGGTTCCCATGTACTTCCTGATCGGCATCTGGGGACACGACCGCCGTATCTACGCCGCCGTCAAGTTCTTTCTGTACACGATGGCCGGATCGGTGCTGATGCTCGCCGCGATTCTCTATCTCTACAACAAGTCCGGCACGTTCGATTACCCGGCGATGTTAACGATGATGCAGACTGGCAAGCTGTCCCTGACGCACCTCGAGGAAACCCTTCTTTTCCTCGCCTTCTTCTTTGCATTTGCCATCAAAGTTCCGCTCTTCCCGCTGCACACCTGGCTGCCCGACGCGCACGTCGAAGCTCCGACGGCCGGTTCCGTCATGCTGGCCGCCGTCATGCTGAAGATGGGCACATACGGCATCCTGCGCTTCTGCCTTCCGATGTTCCCGAACTCTTCGAAGGAGAACGCCAATTGGATCATCATCCTCGCCATTGTCGGCATCATTTATGGTGCTCTGGTCGCGATGGTGCAGCCGAACATGAAAAAGCTGGTGGCGTACAGCTCAGTGAGTCACTTAGGCTTCGTTGTGCTCGGGCTGTTTTCCGGAAATCAATGGGGCCTCGACGGCGCCGTGTACCAGATGCTTAATCACGGTATCTCCACGGGTGCGCTCTTCATGCTGGTTGGATTCCTGTATGAGCGGCAGCACTCGCTCGAAATCAAGGACTACGGCGGCGTCGCCACGCCCGCCCCGCAGCTTTCCACCGTCTTCCTGGTGACGACTCTCGCCTCCATTGGTATGCCGATGCTGAACAACTTTATCGGCGAATATCTCGTCCTGCAGGGCGCGGCCATGATCAATATCTGGTGGGCCGTATTCGCCGCCACAGGCGTCATCCTCTCCGCCTGCTACATGCTCTGGCTGTACCAGCGCACTTTCTTTGGTGAAACGCCGGAGAGCGTCAGGCACCACATGCACGACCTCGGCGGCCGCGAATGGGCATGCATTCTGCCGTTGGTGGCGCTGATGATCTGGATGGGCGTCTATGCGCAATCCTTCCTGCCCTCCATTGGCGCATCGAACAA
Source organism: Acidobacteriota bacterium (assembly GCA_016185425.1). Taxonomy (GTDB): domain Bacteria; phylum Acidobacteriota; class Terriglobia; order Bryobacterales; family Bryobacteraceae. Next base: position 99,858 of record JACPNQ010000034.1, read on the forward strand.
GACTATTCTCGACCGGACAACAATGACCACCCGTGCGGAGGTCGCCAACAATGGACGCTAAACTCCTTCCCCCAACCGCCGACATGCTGCGGTTCCTTCCGGAAACGATTCTGACGATCGCGGGTACACTGCTGCTCTTGCTCGAAGGCTTCAAAAAAGACGAGGATAGCCGTACAGTTATCTCCACGCTGACCGCAATTGCAATCGCACTCGCCATGTACGGCACCGTCGTCGCTTACGGCAATCCCGGTCTGGCGTTCAGCGGTATGATCATCTCGGACGGCTTTGCGGCCTTCTTCCGCCTCGTCGTACTGGCCGTCGGATTGCTCACCGTCCTATCTTCCACCGCCTATCTCGAACGGGAAAAATCGAGTACCGGTGAGTTTTACGTTCTCCTGCTCTTCTCGCTCGCCGGGCAATGTCTGATGGCCGCGGCCAACGAACTGATCATGGTTTTCATCGGCCTCGAAGTCAGCTCCATCGCCAGCTACATCCTGGCCGGGTATCTGCGCGACGATAAGCGTGGTAACGAATCCGCCCTGAAATACTTTCTGCTCGGCTCCTTCGCTACGGCATTCCTTCTATATGGCGTCGCCTGGGTCTACGGCATGACTGGGTCCACGAATTTGCTCGTGATCCGCGCGGCCCTGGAAGCGGGCGTCCCATCAATGACGATGGTGGGCGCGGCCGCCGGACTGATGCTTGTCGGTTTTGCGTTCAAAATCTCCGCCGCCCCCTTTCAGGTCTGGGCTCCCGACGTGTACCAGGGCGCCCCCGCGCCAGTCAGTGGTTTTCTTTCGGCCGGTCCGAAAGCCGTCGCCTTTGCTGTCATGATCCGTGTCTTCCAGACCGGCTTTGAAGCGATCGCACCACGCTGGGAACCCGTGCTATGGATGATGGCCCTGGCGACGATGACGATCGGCAACTTCGCCGCGATGTGGCAAAACAATATCAAGCGGATGTTGGGCTACTCCTCCATCGCGCACGCGGGCTATGTCCTCGTCGCGGTCACAGCGCACAGCACCACAGGCACCGCCGCCGCCATGTTCTATCTCGCCGCATACGGGCTTATGAATTACGGCGCATTCGCCATCGTCACGTATGTTGCTGGCAGAGGCGAGGAGCACGTCACGCTGGACCACTTCAAAGGGCTCAGCCAGCGCCAACCTGCCGTAGCGGCGCTGTTGACGGTCTTCTTGCTGTCGCTGCTCGGCGTTCCGCTCACTGCGGGCTTCTTTGGCAAGTTCTACATCTTTAAAGCCGCCATCGATTCACACATGGTATGGTTGACGGCGCTTGGCCTGCTCAATTCGGCGGTCGCTGCTTACTACTACCTGCGTGTGCTGGTAGTAATGTATATGCACGAATCCGAATCTACGGCGCACGCTCCGGAGATTCCCGGCGGCTTGAAGATCACGATGTGGCTCACTGCGGCGGCGACAGTCGTTCTCGGCGTGTTCCCCGGGTTGGTGCTCGACTTCGCCACCAAGTTCGCTGCCCTGAACAAATAGGCAATCAGCCCAAAATATCCAGGATCCGTCTGTCCATCTCGGTGGCGGTTTCCACGACTTTGATGTCCACTGCGTGCGCGGTCTTTGCCTGCAGCAATGCGACAACCTCGGTACTGAGGTTAACTACGTCCTCCGGGGCGGCACTGCTAATCGATAACGGCAACTGTGCCAAACGCTCCGCCACACGTTGCAGACGCTCCTCGGTAGCGCGCAAACTCTCCGAAGCTGTCGGAAGAAGACTCATTCAACAGCCATATCGGCACGGTCCAGCGACCTTTGAATATTTTTATGACAGCGGTTCGCCCAGCAAAAACACCACCGCATGTTGCGACGCCCTGCGGTATATCGGCTCCAGCGCATCGAGCAATGGCTTCTGTCCCTGCCAGAACGGGAATGGTCCGAGCCGGCGCGGCAGTGCGCAAGACGCCGGCGGTGGCGTCACATCGCCCATCACCTCTTCCGGCAATCGCACCGCGCCCTTCCAATACGTATCGGGATCCACAGGTAGCGGCTGTTTCGGATCTTCCGGCTTCTCCTCCGGCCCATCGCCATTTCGCGCGTGCTCGCCCTCGCCGTTAGCCAGCTGCGGCAACTGCTTTTCGATCATCGCCAGCAGCTTTTCACGCCGCAGACCGCGCAGCGCAAATAGCAGGAACGGATCGCGGTCGAACTCCTCACCAAGCAGCAGATATACCGCCGCGCAATGCTTGCAAGGGTTTGCCGTGTCCGGACACGTGCACTGCGCCTGCAGGTCGCCTTCCGCGGCCGGATAGAGCGAAAGCCCCTCTTCTTCGAAGATCTCTTCTATATCCGCCGGCATTTCGCCCGCCAGCAAGCGCGCCGAGAACACCGCCTGTTCCGCCAGCCGTCCCGCAATTTTCGCCCAATCCGATTCCGGCAGCGTATGAATCCGAACGTCGATTTCGTACGGTTTCGGCCTCGAACCCTGCACCCGCGCCAGCACCTGTCCCTCTTCAATCTGGATAGAGAGAACGTGCCCCTTCTTCGCGTACTCCCGTCCGCGATTCAGTCGCGATCCCATATCGAAGCTCTCCAGCACTTCGATCCACCGCCGCGCCCACCAGTTCTCGCCGAACTTCCCACCCTTCGATTGCGCTTTAATCCCGCTTGTCCGCTGGGGCTGCCTGCCATACTGGTTGAACCCGCTCTTACCGCGAGTCTGCCGCTGGCCGCCGCGCACATTGCGCTGGGAAGGTCCCTGCCGCCGCCCCCGTCCATTGTTAGCGCCGTTGCGCCGGGTGTCTTCCGGCTGTTGTACTCCCGCTGTCGCCGGCGGAGGCGTCGTCAATGGCGCCGCTGCAACGTCGGCCACACCCTCAGCAGGTCCTGACCCGCCTTCCAGATTCGGCTTCGCGCCGCGTCGAGGCCGGAAAAACTTCCGGCGTCCAAATCCGCGGCCCTTGCCTCGGCCGCGGCCACCGCGATCGTTCATCAGCCTTCCTCCACTGCATCTCCGCTTAACGCGAAGACAGACTTCAGTTCTTCGTTCGACAGCTCGGTAATCCACTGTTCGCCGGTGCCGATTACTTCCTGCACAATCCCCTTCTTGCGTTCGATCATTTCATCGATCCGCTCTTCAAGCGTTCCTACGCAAACGAATTTGTGCACCTGGACGTTGCTCTTTTGTCCGATACGGAACGCGCGATCGGTCGCCTGATCCTCGACCGCCGGATTCCACCAACGGTCAAAGTGAAAGACGTGATTGGCGCGGGTCAGGTTCAATCCCGTTCCGCCGGCCTTCAACGAAAGAATAAAGATCCGCGGCCCATTGGGCGCGCTCTGGAATCGCTCTACCATCATCTCACGTTGTTTCTGCGGTGTCCCGCCATGCAGGAATAGCACCTCTTCCCCGTAGCACTGCAACAGATGATGCTGGAGAATCTTCCCCATCTCCGTAAACTGGCTGAATACCAGCGCGCGATCGCCCGAAGCCATCACTTCTTCGAGCATTTCCGTCAACCGGGCCAGCTTGCCGCTGCGTCCCGTCGGCTCCGTGCCATCTCCCAGATAATGCGCCGGATGGTTGCACACCTGCTTCAGCTTCGAAAGCGTCGCCAGAATCACGCCGCGCCGTCCGATGCCTTCCGCTGTTTCGATCAGGCGGTATGCTTCCTTCGCAACTTTCTCATACAGGTCCGCCTGCTCCTGCGTCAACGTGCAGAAGACCTTGTTCTCCATCTTCTCCGGCAGATCGGCGATGATGCTCGTGTCCGTCTTCAAGCGGCGGAGCAGGAATGGCGCCGTCAGTCTGCGCAGGTTACCTGCCATTGATGGATCGCGGCCCGTCTGAATCGGAATAAAGAACGTCTTCCGGAAGTGGTCGCGCGTACCCAGGAACGCAGGATTCAGGAACTCCATCACAGACCACAATTCGCCCACATTATTTTCGACGGGCGTGCCCGTCAATGCGATTCGATAATCTCCCTCTAACGCCCGTGCCGACCGCGCCTGCCGCGTCTCCGGATTCTTGATGTTCTGCGCTTCGTCCAATATGATCCCGGCCCATTGCACCTGCTTCAGTGCTTCCAAATCGCGCTGCAGCAGGCCGTAGCTTGTAATCACCAGGCCGTGTTTGTAGGCCATCTTGGAGAATTCGTCGCCTTTTTCACGGCCGATCCCGTGGTGCAGCAGCACCTTCAGCTTCGGCGTGAAACGCCCCGCTTCCTTTTGCCAGTTGCCTACAACGGACGTCGGGCAAATCAGCAGCGTCGGCCGGCTGACGCCCTCCTCACGGTCATACTGCAAGAGTGCCAGCGCCTGAATCGTCTTGCCAAGACCCATATCGTCGGCCAGGCAAGCGCCGAGCCCCCACTTGCGCAGGAACTTCAGCCACGAATAGCCGCGGATCTGATATGGCCGTAACGTGCCCCTGAATTCCTTAGGCGGCGGCAGTTCTTCCAGTACCGTTCTGCCTTCCAACTGGTCGAGCAGGTCCTTCACCCAACCCGTCGCGATCACGCCTTCAATCGCCAGCGCCGCGTTCGTATGGTAATTGCCCAGTGCCATCTGGATCACTTCGCGCACGGTCGCATGGCCTGTCACATTCCGCCGCCAGAAATCGAGCGCGATACCGATCTCCTCCGGCGTCACATGCACCCACTGGCCGTGCACCTTGCATAACGGTGAGCGCAGCCGCTCCAGTTCCAGCAACTCCTCCCGGCTCACCAACTCCTCGCCGATCGCAATGCGCCAATCGAACTCCAGAATGAAGTTGAGCGACAACCCGCCCTTCGGCGGATCGTCGTCGCTATGAACCTTCGCACGCGCGCTCAGATGTGCCCGCGTACCGTCGCGCGACCACCACTGCGGCAACTGCACCGCGAAACCGCCCTGTTCCAGCGACACGGCGCGCTGGATCAGGAAGTCGTAGGCCCCCTGCGTATCGAGTTCGAAGCCCGTGGGTACGGAGGCGCGCAAGCTGCTCTCAATGCGCGGCACAATCGCCGTTGCCTGCGTCAACGAAGTAAGCAGGAATTCCAGCGTCGGTTGCCGGGTGACACCCGCCAGTCTTTCGCCTGAACCAATCTGCTCAGCGCGCAGCAGATTGTCCGGATTATCAACGCTCTGCACCAGGTAGCGCACCATCCACGTGCCGCTGTCTTCCGCCGGCTCCTCCAATTTGAAGCAAAGCCGGAACGGAGCGTCGGCCGTGAGCGCCACAGGGCGCCGCCATTGACGCACTTGCTTGGCGATGCGCGACAGTTGATCCGGGTAACCTTGTACTAAACCGTCCTGGGTAGCCAGCGCATGGAGCCAGCGGTCGTGCGGACTCTTCCCCCGCGGGGGATTCTGACCGGAGAATGACCCGCGTACAAGGTCATCCACCATCCACGCTACAAACGCATCCAGCACAATGCGTGCGGGAGTGACGGGCGCGTTGTTCTCATCGAAGCTGATCGCACGCGCCGCGGCCGGCATCGCCGCCGCTAACGCCGCCAGCCGGTGGCCTTCCATACCTGGGTAAACGGGCGTCCATTGCGCCGCGAACCCTTCCTCCACCGCGTCCATGTCCGGCAGGAACTGCTGGCGCGCCACCATTCCGCCCGCGAATCGCAGCGCGGAGACCCAAAACGCCACATCGGGCCCCACCATCAGCCCCGGGCGCATCATCCGCTGGCCGAAAGTCGCCGCTAAAAAGTCAACGGTCTCCTTCGGCCCCAATTGCATGCTTGCAATGGACCACGCCGCCATGGTGAGCGTGTCGTATTCGGGATGCTCGGCGATCAACGCGCTGGAAGCCAGTGGACCGTTCGGAGCGCTCGGCGCCCACAAAACAGCACGCTGCATCTTCAACTTTGCCAGTTCCCCGCAGTAGGGCAGGGAAGTCAGCACTTCGCGTAACAGAACCGGCGGCGCGCCATATGGGTAATCCTGCGGTCCGCCCCGTTGCGGCTTTCCTTGTCTCGCCGCCCCGTTGTCCTGCCTATGATCTGCCGAAGCCTCCAGCCAGATGGAGAAATAGCCGTCGTGAACGCCGGCATGAAGGATCAGCATGAAAAAACTGTCTTCTCATACATACCACGAACGCGACCCAGCAAACCGGGTGTCCTTCGCGTATCATCGGGAGACCCCACCTATGAGTGAACAAACAGCTACACCGGCACCGCCTCCGCACGCCCTGGTACTCGATATGGTTTTCGGCTTTTTCCGCGCTCGTACTTTGCAGGTCTTCGCCGACCTCCAGGTTGCCGACGCAATCGCCGAAGGCCGGGATCCCGGCGTAAATCTCCGGTTCCTGCAGGCCTGCGCTTCCATCGGCCTGCTTGCCATGAAGCCGGATGCAACATTCGCCTTGACTCCCATCGGCGAGGTGTTACGAGCCAATGTGCCCGGCTCCATCCGCGCGTTTCCCGCGGCTGTTCTCGGCGGTGCTCACTACGCTGCCTGGGCCAATCTTGCTCTCTCGGCGCGCACGGGAAAGTGCGCCTTCGATGAGACGTTCGGCGAAGATGTTTGGGCGTATTTCACGAAGACCAATCCAGCCGAAGGCCATCTCTTCAACCAGGCTATGGCCGGCAGCAGCGCCGCGATTGTGCAGTCCGTACTGGAACACTATGACTTCCCGCAAACCGGCACCGTCATTGATATCGCCGGCGGTAGCGGCAACATGCTCGCCGCCATTCTCAAGTCCCGGCCGCAGCTCCGCGGCATCGTGATGGACCTCCCCTTCACGAAGGAAGAAGCCGAGCGTAACCTCGTCGCGCAAGGCGTTGCCGGCCGCTGCAAGTTCGTTGCCGGCGACTTCTTCAAGGAAGTGCCCCCGGGCGGCGACATCTATACCACCAAGTGGATTCTTCACGATTGGTCCGACGAAAAGGCGGCCGCTATTCTACAGACCATCCACAAAGCGATGCCCGCGCACGCCAAATTGGTGCAGGTGGAAGCAGTCGTTCCCGAAGGCGACGACGCGATGTTCGGTCGAATGATGGACCTCAACATGATGGTCATGTGCGGCGGCAAGGAACGCACGGAGAAACAGTGGCGTGAACTACTGGACGCCGCGGGCTTCCGGCTTACCCGTGTTGTACTGATGCCCGGACCGGTTTCCATCGTGGAGGCGGAAAAGAAATGAGCGCTTCACCTGAAAAAATCTTCGGCATGATGCAGGCGCATGTCCAGACGGCGGCGCTTAAGGGCGGAATTGATCTGGGCCTGTTTACGGCGATAGGCGAGGGAAACACTACTGTGCCGGCCATCGCCGCGCGTTGCGGCGCCAGCGAACGCGGCATACGTATTCTCTGCGACTACCTCGCCATCGCCGGTTTGCTCACGAAGGAAAACGGCTCCTACGGCCTTTCGCCCGACGCTGCTGCTTTCCTCGATCGGCGGTCCCGGATGTATATGGGCGGAGCGGTGGCGTTCATGAACCACGCCATGCACTTCAATGCAGCCGCCAATGTGGCCGAGACCGTGCGAACTGGAACGACAATCCTGAACGGGCGGGAGTATCTCGACATTGAGAATCACGTCTGGGTCGAGTTCGCCAAGGGAATGGCGCCCATGATGTTCCCCGCCGCGCAATACATGGCCGCGCAACTGGAATCGCCCAGGCGCCTGCTCGACATCGCCGCGGGCCACGGTATCTTCGGAGTCGTGGCTGCGGCCCGCTATCCGGAACTCCACATCGATGCTCTCGACTGGCCCGCCGTTCTCACGGTGGCTGCGGAAAACGCACAAGGGTTCGGGGTCGCGGACCGCTGGCACGCTACACCCGGCAATGCTCTGGAGATGGAATTCGCCACCGGCTACGATGCTGTGTACCTCACCAATTTCCTCCATCATTTTGATGCCGCCGAGTGCACAAAGATTCTCGCCAAGTGCCGCGCGGCTCTGCGCCCCGGCGGCATTCTCGCCACGCTGGAATTCGTTCCGAATCCCGACCGCGTTACCCCGATCGCGTGTGCCGCATTCAGCATGACGATGCTGCTCAATACACCGGCCGGAGATGCCTACACCATGGCCGAATTGGAAGCGATGCTGCACAGCGCGGGGTTCGCGTCGAACGTATTGCATGATGTTCCAAACAGCCCTGAACGTCTCTTAATAAGCCGATAGAATGGTGGCAGTGAGACCCGCCATCCTCCTCCTCGCACTCCTGCTGCTGGCCGCGCAAAAAGACTCCCGCGCGCCGGGTCCGGACTACTTTGAGGCGAAGGTGCTGCCCGTCCTGCACAAGGCCAACTGCGAAGGCTGCCACAATCCCGGCGGCGTGGCTGCCGGCACTCGCTTCCGTTTCCCCGAAGGGGAGCTTTCGAAGGAAGAGTGGGCTCGCTTCGGCCTGTCCCTCCACACACTCATCAATCGAACCGATCCTTCCCAATCGATTCTCGTCAACAAACCGACGAAGCGCGTCGTCCATGCCGGCGGCCGGCGCATCACGCCCGGCAGTGCCGATGAATCCATCCTCCGCGTCTGGATCGACTATCTCGCCAGCAATACCAAACCCGCCGACAAATTTGAAATTGCCGAGCGGCGCGGGGAGCGCAAACCCGTTCTCCGCCGGCTTACCAACACCCAGTACAACAATACGGTGCGCGACCTCCTTGGCGATGACACCCGCGTCGCCGATCAGTTCCCGCCGGAAGACTTTGTCAACGGCTTCCGCAATCAGTTTCAATCGCAGAGTGTCTCGCCCATGCTCGCGGAATCGTATACCATCGGCGCGGAAAAGCTTGCTAAGTCCGCCTTTCGCGGCGGCGACACCCGTGGCCTCGTCCCGTGTAAGGACGCAACGCCCGCTTGTGGCGCTAAGTTCATCAAGCAGTTTGGTCAGCGCGCGTTCCGCCGCCCGCTCTCACAAAACGAAGAAACCCGCTATCTGAAGCTCTGGATAACCGGCGGAGCGGCGATGGTTGTTGAAGGGATGCTCCAATCGCCCAACTTCCTCCTGCGCACCGAGAATGGAGCCGACCCCTCCTGGCGCCCCTACGAAACGGCCAGCCGTCTCTCCTACGCGCTTTGGAACAGCATGCCGGACGCCGAGCTCTTCCGTGCCGCCGTCGCCGGGGAATTATCCACGCCGGACGGCCTCGAAAAGCAGGCACGCCGCATGATCCGCCATCCGCGCGCCCGCACCACGATCGACGAATTTACCGCGGAATGGATGCGCTTCGATCGTCTGGAAGGCGCAGTAAAGGAGCGCGCATCGTTCCCGATGTACACCCCCGAACTCGCCGTTGCTATGACCGAAGAAGCGCGCAAGCTCGTCGAACACCTCGTTTGGGATAACGCAAACTTCATGGAGCTGTACTCGGCCGATTACGCCTTCATCAGCACTCCTCTTGCAAAACTCTACGGCCTGCCTGCACCCGCCGCCGAGTTCGCGCGCACTAATCTGCCCAAGGAAACCGAACGTTCCGGCGTCCTCGGCCAGGCCCTCCTCCTGGCCGCCACCGCGAAACCGGCTGAGACGTCGCCCACCGCGCGCGGCCTCTTCGTCCGCGAACAGTTCCTCTGCCAGGAGGTGCCGCAGCCCCCTCCTGGCGTCAACGCCAATCTCCCCCTCAACAGCCGGGAAAAGCCGATGACCAATCGCGAGCGCCTCGGCGTCCATCTTGCCAATGAAAGCTGCGCAAGCTGCCATACGCTGATCGATCCAATCGGTTTCGGCTTCGAGAAATTTGACGCCGTCGGCCAGCGCCGCGAGAAGTTAAAAATTACCTTCACCCCCGAACGCAAGGACAAGGGCAAGACCGAAACGATCTACCTGGACTTCGATACGAGCGGCCACGTCGCCGGCGCACCGGACTCGGCCTTCCGCTCGCCGCGTGAATTGGGTACCATCTTGGCAGGGAACACGCAATGCCAGCAGTGCGTGGTGAAGCAGTTGTTCCGTTACTACCAGGGCCGCATGGAGAAGGCTGGTGACGCAGCCGTCATCCGCCGGTCGTTCGACGATTTCAAAAAGTCCGGCTTCCACTTCCAGGAGCTGATGGTTTCGCTCCTTCGTTGGTCTATCTTCCCGCCCCAGTCCTGACACGGAGTTTTACCGATGCACGCCGTACATACCAAGGACCGCTCGTTGCCCCGCCGGCTGTTCCTCCGCGGCTTAACCGGCGTTACGATTGGCCTGCCTCCCCTCGCAGCCATGTTCAACGCCAGCGGCACGGCCTACGCGGCCACGCCGAAGGCGGAGATCCCCACGCGCTTCGTCCTCTGGTTCAACGGCAACGGCGTCGTCGAAAAATATTGGATTCCCTCGGAAACTGGCGCCGAATTCACCATGACGCCGTGTCTCGCGCCCCTTGCGCCGTTCCGCAACGATATCCACATCGTCACGGGCCTCGATAACCCGGCCGCGCGGCTACCCGGCCCCGGCAACGATCATCATCGCTCCATGGCGGCACTGATGAGCGGTACTCAATTCACCGGCCGAGGCTCCGGCGGCGCGTCGATCGATCAAGCCATCGCCTCACGCGTCGGCGGCGAGAACCGCTTCCGCTCCCTGCAAATCGGCGTCTCGCAGGAATCGTTCGGCGAAAGCATCCAGCGCAACATGAGCTGGGCCGGATACGATCGCTCCCTCCCGCCGGAGATGCTTCCCAACAAGCTTTTCGATCGTCTCTTCGGCGCCCGTGATGCCGGCTGGATAGCCCGCAAGAAGAGCGTGCTGGACGCCGTACAGGAAGATGCTGCCGGCCTCAAGAAGGCGCTCGGCCAGGAAGACCGCACGCGACTCGACGAGCACTTAGCCTCTATTCGTGACGTGGAGCGCGCCATCGCCAGCCTGCCGCCCAACTATCGCCGTATCGATCCGCCCGAAGCCGAAGGCGATATGAAAGACTGGCCGCGCATCGCCAAACTCCAGAGCGACCTCCTCGCCCACGCTTTCGCCAGCGGCCAGACGCGCGTCGCGTCCTACATGCTCACCAAGTGCCAAGGCCTCTCGCGTTTCCCCTGGCTCGGCTATACGGCTGCGCGGCACCACGATTACACCCACCGCGACGGTAAAGCCCCTGGCTACGACGGTCCGGACGGCCAGCGCGTCATGCGTGATATCTGCCGTTGGCACGTGGAAGAATTTGCGTACCTGGTCGGTAAGCTGAAGTCGATCAAAGAAGGTGACGGTAATGTGCTTGATCGCACTTCGCTGATCTTCGTCCATGAGCATGCCGAGGCCAACGATCACAAGAACAACGGCTACTCCGTGATCGTCGCCGGGCACGCCGGCAATCTCCGCGCCAACATGCACACGCGCTCCACTGGCACGGTCAGCGATCTCTATCTAGCGGTCGCCAACAAGGCGATGAACGCCGGCCTTAAGGCCTTCCCCTCCGCCACAAAGGAAATCGAAGGGATCTTCGCATAAACTGGTCGGCATGTTGTCCCGCCGGAATTTCCTCCGCGCTGTCAGCGTGTCCGCCCTCGCGCAACCAAAGCGCCCGAACGTCCTCTTCATCCTCGCCGATGACTTGGGCTTTGAGTGCTTAAGCTGTTACGGCGGCAAGAGCTATCAGACGCCAGCGCTCGATAAACTGGCCGCGGATGGCGTCCGCTTTCGCTACGCCTTCTCGCAGCCTCTCTGCACGCCCACGCGCCTGCAGTTGATGACCGGCAAGCTCAATTTTCGCAACTGGAAAGCCTTCGGCATCATGGACCCGAAGGAGCGTACTTTCGGCCACTTGTTTAAGGAAAACGGTTACCGCACCGCCATCGCCGGCAAGTGGCAATTCTGGAGCTACAATCCGCCTGACTTTGAACCCGAATGGCGCGGCAAAGGCCAGCGCATTGAAGACGCCGGCTTCGAAGAGTACAGCGTCTGGCACGCCCACCATACCGAAGACAAAGGCTCCCGCTATGGCGACCCGACCTACTACGAAAACGGCAGGCTCTACAAAAACCAGAAGGATCGGTACGGCGATGATATTTCCGCCGATTTTCTTCTTCAATTCATCGAGAAGCACAAATCCGAGCCCTGGTTCGTCTACTACCCCATGGCCCTCACCCACGTGCCGTTCACCCCTACGCCGAACTCCACGGACTGGAATACTGCCCGCCTGAAGAACGACACCAGGTACTTCAAAGACCAAGTCGAATACATGGACGGCATCATCGGCCGCATGATGAAACGTCTCGACGACCTGGGCCTCGCCGAAAACACGCTCGTCTTTTTCTTCGGCGACAACGGCACGCTAAATACCATCAAGACGAAACTTGACGGGCGCGCCGAAGAGTTCCAGGGCGGCAAAGGCGACACAACGGAAGCCGGCATGCGCGTTCCCCTCATCGTGCGCTGGAAAGGACAGATCAAGCCAGGCCGCGTTCTCGACGATCTCGTCGACTCCACCGATTTCCTTCCTACCATCTGCGAAGCCACCGGCGTCTCGCACAAATCCATCGGCGCCATCGACGGCCACAGCTTCCTTCCGCAGCTCAGGGGGCAAAAAGGCCAGCCCCGCGAGTGGATCTACGCCTGGTACGATCCTCGGCCCGGCCACGACAAGGAGCGTTTCACCAAAACCGATCGATATGTCTTCGACCGCCGTTGGAAGCTGTACGAAGACGGCCGCCTGTTTGACTGGGAAGCCGATCCTCGTGAAACCAAGCCGGTCGAGAACGCCGCCGTCCGCCAGAAATTCCAGGCCGTCCTCGCCCGCTACAAGCGCGAAGAGGTCGCTACACGCTCGCGGTAGTCTCCTGAAATTCCTCGTAGCTGCCTTTGAAGTTCGTGATCACGCCGTTCTCCACGTTCCAGATCCGTGAGGCCGTATCGGCTACCAGGTCTTCGTCGTGCGTCACGACAATTACCGTGCCTTCGTACTTCTGAATCGCGAAGTTCAACGCGTTGATCGATTCGAGATCCAGGTGGTTCGTCGGCTCGTCCATTATCAGGAAATTCGGCTTCTCGAGCATCAAGCGGCAGAAAATCAATCGTGCCGCTTCGCCGCCGCTCAGCGCTTCGGTTGGCTTCATGCCCTCTTCGCCCGCGAATAACATTTGCCCCAGCACGCCGCGGATCTCTTCCCGGCTCGCCTGCGGGTCGAATTGGTGCAGCCAGTCGCTCGCCGTCATGCCCTTGCTGATCGACTCGCGGTGATCCTGCGCAAAATACCCGATCTGCACCTCGTGTCCCCACGTCACATCGCCAGCGCCGCTCGCCAAATCCGGTTCCTTATCGAAAGGCCCTGGCCCGTTCGCCAGCAACGCCTTCAGCAGCGTCGTTTTGCCCGCGCCGTTCCGGCCCAAAACGGCAATCTTCTCGCCGCGTTCAATCATGCAGCCGAAGCCCTTGAAAACGACATTGCCGCCGTACGCCCGGCTCATGTCTTTCACTTCCAACGGCACGCGTCCGCTCGGCCGCTTCATCTGGAAGCGGATGAACGGCCGCGCGATGTTTGAGCGCGACAGGTCGCTTGTCTGCAGCCGCTCAATTTCCTTTTTTCTCGATTGCACCTGGCTCGCACGCGTACCGGCGCTGAACTTCTGTACGAACTCCTGCAACTGCGCGATCTTCTTCTGCCGTTGCGCGTTCTCCGCCTCGATCCGCGAGCGGATCTGCGTTTTAGCCAACACCATATCGTCGTACCCGCCCGGATACGTGATGATTGTTTCGTAGTCGATGTCGGCTGTGTGTGTACTGACGCTATTCAAAAAGTGCCGGTCGTGCGAAATGACAATGAGAATGCCCTTGTAGTTGTTGAGGAAATTCTCCAACCAATGCACCGAGTCCAAGTCGAGGTGGTTCGTCGGTTCGTCCAGCAGCAGCGCTTCCGGATTGCCGAACAGCGCTTGCGCCAGCAGTACGCGCACCTTCTGTCCGCCCTGCAACTCGCTCATCTTCCGCTCATGCAGTTCGTCCGGGATGCCCAGGCCCTGGAGCAAAATCGCCGCGTCCGAATCGGCCGAATAACCGTCCTCCTCGCCGACAACTCCCTCCAACTCGCCCAGCCGGATCCCGTCCTCTTCCGACAGGTCCGCCTTCTCGTACAGCACCTCGCGCTCCTGCAGTGCCGCCCACAGCCGCTTATTGCCCATGATCACGGTATCGATCACGCGCCTGTCGTCGTAGGCAAACTGATTCTGCGAGATGACCCCCAGCTTTGCCGGCTTATTTACGTTGCCCTTCTGCGGTTCCGATTCGCCGCTCAACAGCTTCATGAACGTCGACTTGCCGGCGCCGTTCGGCCCAGTCAACCCAAACCGGCGGCCCGGCTGAAACGAAGTAGTTACTTCTTCAAATAAGATTTTTGCGCCAAAGCGCATGGACACGTTGCTTACAGAAATCATTCCAATTGGTCTTTACGGGGAAAAAGGCGGGAGGAGCGGGAGGCTCTACTTTTATTATAGTGGCCTCCGTCTTCAATACAATCAAGCATGCCCTTCGATGGTCTACGTATTCTGTCGCTCGAATCCCGCCGGGCCGAGGAGATGGGCGTCCTTCTGCGGAAGCAGGGCGGCATTCCGTTCATCGCCCCCTCCATGCGCGAGGTGCCGATTGCCGACAATCCCGAAGTGCTCAACTTTTACGATCGGCTCCAAGCCAATGCCTTCGAAATGGTCATCCTCCTGACCGGCGTCGGAACGCGCGCGGTCGACACAGTCCTCACGCCCTACCACGGTGCCGGCGCATTCGCCCGCGAGTTGCACAAAGTCGCCGTCGTGCCCCGCGGACCCAAGCCGCAAGCGGTGCTTCGCGAATGGGGCGTGCCTTGGGCCATCAATGTCCCATCCCCCAATACATGGCGCGAGATTCTCGGGGCGACTGACGATCGCCCTGAACGCCGCATTGCCGTCCAGGAATACGGTCGCACAAACGAAGACCTCCTAGCCGGCCTGACGGCTCGTGGCTGCGACGTCACCCTCGTTCGCGTCTACCAATGGGCGCTCCCCGTCGACACCGCTCCCCTCCGCGACGCCGCCCACCGCCTCGCCCGCGGCGAGTTCGATATCGTCCTTCTCACCACGTCCATGCAGTTGCCTCACCTCGAGCAAATGGCCGATGAGGAGGGCATTGCCGCCCCTTTCCGCCAGGCATTGGTCAACATGGTGATCTGCTCCATCGGCCCCACAACCTCCGAATCCCTCGAAGACATGGGGCTTCATCCGGACATGGAGCCGTCCATTCCGAAGATGGGCATCCTGGTCAAGGAGGCGGCGGAGCAAGCCGGTGATATTATTGCCCGGAAGCGAGGAGCTTGATGCAAAGAAGAGAGTGTTTCCGGCAGCTAATGGGTTTGGTGGCGGCGTCCCCTCTGTTTGCGCAGGACGACGATGTGACGGGGCCGATCAACATTCATGAATTCGAGGAGGTGGCTAAACGCAAGCTTCACAAGCTGGCCTACGATTTCATCGCCGGCGGCGTCGAGGACGAATACACTCTCCGCGCCAACCGCGAAGCCTTCGGCCGCGTCGCCATCCTCCCCCGCGTGATGGTTGATACCACTGACGTCTCCACGGAAATCGAACTCCTCGGCCTGAAACTGAAGTCGCCCATTATCATCGCCCCCACCGGTGGCAAGAACCTCGTCATCCAGAATGCCGACGAAGTCGTCGCCAGGGGCGCTCTCGCCCGCGAAACACTCATCTGTTCGGCTACCGGCGTCCAAAAACTTCTTCAGGAAGGTAAGCCTTTGCTCTGGTGGTCCAACACCGCCGGCCACTCCAACAAGAGCCAGGCCGCCGGCTACGCAAAGCGAGTTGAGGACGGCGGCGGCAAGGGAATCGTAGTCACCGCGGACAACGCTTACCAGTCCAATCGCGATCGCAATAACCGCAATCGCTTCGACTACGGCTACATGCAATTCGGCGTTCCCAAAGACTCCGAAACCCGCAAGCCCATCAACCCCGCTCGCGCCGCAATGTGGGGCCCGCACACGCCTTCTATGACTTGGGATTACATCAACTGGCTCAAGGGCGCCGCCAATATTCCCGTCATCGTGAAAGGCGTGCTCCACCCTGAAGACGCCGCGCTCTGCGTGAAACATGGTGCCGACGCTGTCGTCGTCTCCAACCACGGCGGCCGCCAGCTCGACGGCGCAATGGGCTCTCTCGACGCCCTTCCCGATGTGGCCGACGCCGTCGGCGGTAAGATCCCGGTCCTCATGGATGGCGGCCTCCGCCGCGGTGGAGACATCCTCAAAGCCATGGCCTGCGGCGCCCGAGCCGTCCTCGTTGGCCGCGCCCCGCTCTGGGGCCTCGGAGCGTATGGCCAGCCTGGCGTCGAGCGCGTGCTCCAACTCCTCACCGACGAAACCCGTCTCGCCATGGCGCTCGCCGGGAAACGCCGGGTCTCGGAAATCGATCGAACGATCGTGAAGAGGATGACCGTGTGGCGTTAATGCTCCTTCTATTCGCCGCCTTGTCGCCGCTGGCGCAGGAGCCGCACCGCTGCGCCGCTTGCCACTCCGAATCCGTTGCCGATTTCAAAACCCACAGACACGCCGCCTCCGGTCTCGATTGCGGCATCTGCCACGGCCCTTCCGAGAAACACCGCAACTCAGTCGGCAACGTCCCGCCTGACCAGGTTGCCGCGCCCGCGGACATCTCCAAGCTCTGCGGCAACTGCCATCTGGCCGAAAAACAGCAGTACGAGTCCAGCGCCCACGGCCGCGTCTATGTCGCCGGTAAAAAGGTAAAAACCGCAAACTGCAACACCTGTCACGGCCACCACGCCCTCCGTCCCTGGGCCTCACAAGTCGAAAACTGCCAGCGCTGCCACACTACTCTTCCCGCCTCCTGCAAAGAGAAACCCGTCTCGATGAACGCTCGCGTCGCTTGCATGAGCTGCCACGCTCGCCATACGCTTGGTGTAAGCAGGCAGTAAGCCATGCCCGAAAAGAAGAGCTTCGCGCGGATGGTCGGGGAGTACTCCAACCTCGCCTTCATCCTTCCCGCGTCCATCTTCGTCGGTTACGCCATCGGGTACGGTCTCGATAAATGGTTGGGAACCCATTTCTGGTACATTGTCTGGCTGTTGATCGGAATCGTCGCCGGCATGAGGGAACTGATTCGCAAAGTGATGGGTGATTTCCAGAAGGACATCGACGCCGGTGGTGGACAAGACTGATAGCTTCTCCGCGCTGGTCGAACGCCTAGGCCGCTGGATCATTTTCGCTGGCGCCGTCAGTTGGATCTATGTCGCCGGTCGCTGGGGATGGAAAGGCGCGGCAGGATTCGCTTTCGGCGTCGTCGCGGCGTACCTCAACATGCGCTGGCTCGCCAACGCCTTGTCCAAGCCCGAAAGCGTTTCTTCCGGCCTGTTAGTGCTGCGCTACGCTCTGGCCGCCGGCGCGGCGTATGTTATCCTGGAAACATTCGAGATCAGCCCGCTTTTTGTACTAGCGGGCCTTCTTACGGCTGCACTCGCCGCCATCCTCGAAGTTCTCTTCCAACTCTTCTATGCACGAACATGAATTGTGGCTGACCGCTCTGTGCAACGATCACTTGGCCGGTGTTGCTAATTCCATCCTCACAGCCGTCGGTCAACCCGCCCAAGGACGCCCCTGGGCCAACTACATCACCATGGAGCTGCTCGTCGCCGCGATCATTATCACGCTATTCGGCATCCTCAAGTCCCAGCTCTCCATGGATCGCCCCGGCGGCCTGCAACTCGCAATGGAGGCGGTCCACGGCTTCCTTAGCGATAACGCCCACGACAACATTCACCACGGCTATCGCCGTCACATCCCCTTCTTCGCCTCCCTCTTCTTTTTCGTCCTCTTCTCCAACCTGATCGGCATCATCCCTACCTTGGAATCGCCGACGATGTTCCCGCCCGTCCCGGCTGGCCTCGCCCTCACCGCGTTCCTTTACTACAACATCCAGGGCTTCATCGAAGGTGGCATCGGCTACCTGAAACAGTTCGCCGGCCCCAGCATGGGCTTCGGCTTCCTGGGCAACACGGCTATGGCCTGCTTGATGATCCCCATCGAAATCGTCAGCCACTGCGCCCGGCCCATCTCGCTCACCATCCGTCTCTTCGCCAACATGTTCGCCGGGGAACAGGTCACGCTCGTCTTCCTGAGCATGACGTACTTCCTCGCACCGGTCCTCTTCATGGGCCTCCACGTTTTCGTATCTTTCGTGCAAGCCTACGTCTTCGCGCTGCTGACCATGATTTACGTCGGCATGGCCGTCTCGCACGAACACTAATTTTTCATACCGGCATTTTGCGGCGCACAGTGTGAGCCTTGCTCCCTCCCAAGGGCTGCCTGGAACCACCTCCTGGGCGCAAATCATAACCAAGGAGAAGTCCACAATGTTTTCTCGTCTGTCTTTGCTCGCGCTCTTCCTGCTCGCTATGGCCTCGCCCATGTTCGCTCAGGGCCAGGGCCAGGCCAGCGGTGGCGGCATCGTTCTCACCAATGCTTTTGCCATGGCAATCGCTTCCGGTCTCTGCGCTCTGGGTCAGGGCAAGGCAGTTGCCGGTGTTGCCGAAGGTATCGCCCGCAATCCGGGCGCCGGCGCTGTGATCCGCGGTATCGGTCTGCTCGGCCTGATCTTTATCGAATCGCTCGCCCTCTACACGCTCGTCATCATCTTCGTGAAGGGCTAGTCTCCGCTTGGCGCGGCGGTCACCCGGCCGCCGCGCTTCCCACCATGCTTAAACTGCACGGCATTTACCCGCCCATCGCCACGCCCTTCACTCACTCCGGCGACCTCTACAAGACCAAAGTCCAGCACAACATCGAAAAGCTGAATGCCGTCGGCCTCTCCGGCTATGTCGTTTGCGGTTCTACGGGCGAAAGCGTCATGCTTATGCCCGAAGAGAAGCTGCAGATGTTCGAGTGGGTAGCCCAATACGCCAAAGCAGGCAAACAACTCCTCTGCGGCACCGGCGTCGAGAGTGTTCGTGAAACCGTCTGGCTCACCAACAAAGCGGCCGAAATGGGATACGTCGCCGCAATGGTCCGCACGCCACACTATTACAAGAACCTGCTCGCCAACGCGGACGCCCAGGTCCGCTACTTCCGCGCCGTCGCTGACCAGTCCAAGCTCCCCATCATGATCTACAACTGGCCGCAAGCGACGGGAATCGACATTGCCGCCGAAGCCGTTGTCGCTCTCAGCGAACACCCAAATATCATCGCCATCAAGGAAAGCTCCGGTAATCTCGAAAAGCTGATGAAGATGATCCGCGAAGTGAAGACAGGATTTCAGGTCCTCTCCGGCAGCGCTCCCACCCTATACCCATCTCTCAAAGCCGGTGCCGCCGGTGCAGTCCTCGCCTTCGCCAATGCCGCTCCCTATGCCTGTGTCACCATTTGGGAAGCCTTCCGCACGCGCGAAGAGGAAGCCGGTATGGACTGGCAGGCACGCATCGCCAACCCCGCCAGCCTCGTCACCGTCAAATACGGCATCCCCGGCCTCAAGTACGCGATGGACTTGAATGGCTACTACGGCGGAACTCCACGTCTGCCGCTGATCCCCGTTTCCCCCGAAGTCCGCCTCGAACTCGAAGCCGCCTTCGACGGAATCAAAGCCTGATTAGCTACGCGTAATCATGTGGCCGACCATGTCGAGCCGCTGATGCATCCGCCCCTCATCCGGATTCGGCAGTATGCACACCTGTACCAGCATCTCCCCATCGCAAACCTTCACCGGAATCAGGATCCACTCGTTGCTCCCGCCAATCTTCGTCGTAAAACTCGCGCCGTAGATCGTCGTCGGCGTCGACAGCCCCATCGGCCCCACATGCTCTTCAATCACTACCTTCAGGTTGCCGATCACCATGTTGCCCAATTCCGAAACCGCGTCCAACACTTCGTCGTTCACCTTCTCGTAAGGCGTCAGCAGAAACAGCTCCGCCAGCCTGCATGCCAGGTCCGGCTTACACGTCAGCGCCCCAGTGCCAATCCAGGGCCCGGCCATGCCAATCAGCGCCACCACGCCATCGCTCTCCTGCAGCGGATGCCCCATCAGCCGCGTCTCCCCTACTTCGGCGGCGCAGCCGAGCATGGTCTCGCAAACGTTCTCCACGGTCCTTTTGATGGTCGTCTCTACTAACTGCTGCATTTCTTCGGTCGTCATAGTGCACCTCTATTGAATCGAATTTTGTTCCTAAACCAGACCGGCCAGCTTCTCTTTGATCTGGTCCGCCGTGAACGGCTTACGGACATACCCCGCAGCTCCCAGGTCCACAGCTTCCAATACTTTCTGCTGGCTGCCTTCCGTTGTGATCATTACCACCGGAATGCTCTTCCAGTTCGGATTCTCGCGAATGTGCGTCAACAGTTGGATCCCGTCCATGTTTGGCATATTGATGTCGGACAACACCAAATCCACTTTGCTCCGCTTCAACCGCTCAATCGCCTCCACGCCATCGCCCGCCTCTAAAACCGTGCCGAGTGGGATATCTGTCTGGATCAGCACCCGATGCAGAATCTTTCGAATCGCCGCGGAGTCGTCTACGATCAGCACATCCAGTCCCATGAGCTTCTCCCTCTACATATCCCTCTTCGTCCTCGCCTCAACTTCCGTGAACATTTTTCGTGATACCATCCGCCCCGAGTGCTCCATCGTCTCCTCATCCTCACCCTCCTTCCCTCCCTATTCGCCGCCGATCCCGTCGTGCACCGAACCCCCGTCGCCGCCTCCGTCTTTCCGCAAGGCGCCCGCCCCGGCCAGACCATCGACGCCGAAATACTCGGCGAATTCCTCGACAACGCCAGTCAAATCCTCGTCCCCTCCCGCGCCTTCACCGCTTCCCTAACCTCCCATTCCCCCACTCGCCTTACCCTGCGGATCAACACCCCCGCCAGTGCCCCCTATGGCACGTACGTCCTCTATGTCATCAGCCCGCGCGGCGCGTCCAACCCCGTCCTCCTCCGCATCGGTGATCTCCCCCACATCCTCGAATCCGAGCCCAATTCCGTTATCGACGATGCCCAGATCACCCCGATCCCCGCTACAATCCTCGGCCGCCTCAACACCGACGGCGACTTCGATTTCTTCCGCTTCCACGCAGCCCGCGGCAGCCGCTGGCTCTTCGATCTCCGCGCCGCCCGCAACGGCAACTCCCTCGATGCCGCGCTCATTCTCCTCGACGCCAACGGCCGCAAACTCGCCCACTGCGAGGAACGCTTTATCTGGGATCCCTTCCTCGAATACCAGTTCGCCGAAGAAGGCGACTATATCGTCGTCGTCCAGCCCACGCATCGCTTTAACGACCCCAACTTCGCCTACTCTCTCGACATCCGTCAATCCCCCCACATCGACACCATTGCTCCCCTCGCCCTCGAACCCGGCGATCGCGAGATCACCCTCTACGGCGCCGGCTTTCAACACACGAACGCCAAACTCGAATTCTCTAACCCAACCGTCACCGGCCAACTCATCGCCGTCAATGGCGCTACCGCTCGCGCCAAACTCCACGTCCCCGAATTGTCCGGCCCGCAAGCCCTTACCCTCATCACTCCCGAAGGCCGCTCCAACACCGCGTCATTCCTCATTGACCCCACCCCAACCATCTTGGGCGCCAATCTAAAGGCCCCGGCCCAAGTCACTGCCATGGCCCGCTATCGTGACCCCCACAAGTTCACCATTGATGCCAAAGCCGGCGAGTCGCTCACCTTCGAAGTCCGCTCCCAGCGCTTTGGCGCCGATTCCGACCTCTCTATGCGCCTCCTCAGCGCCCAGGGCAAAACGATTGCCTCCAACGACGACTTCAACTTCGCTGGCGAAGCCTTCTACCAAAAGGACCCGCGCCTCACTCATAAATTCGCCGAGTCCGGTACCTACACCCTCGAACTTCGCAATACAGTCGCCGTCCCCAGCGAAGGCACTCCATTCCAACTCACCGTCTCGCTCTTAATGCCCCGCTTCACCCCCCAACTGAGCGGCGACCACCCTTATATCTACCCCGGCGAAACAAAAAAGTGGAAGGTGACTGTTCAGCGCCTCGACGGTCATCATGCCGATATCCCCGTTACCGTCGAAGGCCTACCCGCCGCTATCACCGCGAAACCAGCCGTTATCCCCTCGGGCAAAAACGAAGCTGACATAGAACTCACTGCCGCGTCAAACGCCGAGCCAGCCACTGCGGCCAATATCATCGTCAAAACCGGCGCGGAAACCGCATGGCGCAACGTCCGCATCTCCAGCGGCGGTGGCGAGGGTGCCACCTATGCCCGCGTTGGTTCAGCCATCCTGACCGTCGCCCGCAAGCCCAATTTCTCCCTCGAAGCCACCGCCTCCGTTGTCAACATCCCAAGGGGCGGAACCGCCAAAATTCCGATCTCCATCCGCCGCGAACCCGGCTTCGAAGAGCCGATCTCTTTCAGAATCAATAACCTCCCGTCCGGCGTCACCATGGATCCCCTCACCGTCCCTGCATCGCAATCCACTCTCGAGATCACCATCCGCGCCGCACAATCCGCCGCCCAAGCGCGTGCCCCGCGCGTTGCCATCCTCGGGATAACCAACGGCGAACAGCAGGAAGCCCCCCGGATCTCAATTCTCGTCAATTAACCTTGTACATCCTCATAAGCTTATGTACAATACAACTATGACCAACATCTCCAAGGCCAGACAGTCCCTCTTCACTCTGGTCGAGGCTGCCGCCAGAGGAGAAAAGGTCGCATTCACCCATAAAGGACAGAGGTTCTACATCGTGGCCGAAGAAACCCCATCCAAACTCGCAAGGCTCAAACCGCTCGATATCCTCCCGCCCGGGACCTCTATCGCCGATACTGACCAGGCATTGAGCGACTTGGCCGCCCAGAACGCCGCCGAATGGGAAAGCAAGCAATAGCCCTGGCGAATGCGCGCATATCTCGATACCAACGCAGTCATCCGCCTCGCTCATGGCGACCTGAAACAGATCGGCAAAGCGGCCCGTCACGTCATTGATCGGAATTATCTGCTGATCTCTCCGATGGTCGCACTCGAACTCGAGTATCTATTCGAAATCGGTCGCCTCAAACTCCCCGCCGAGAAAATCATCTCCCATTTGGACGCCACCATCGGCGTCGCCTTCTGCCCTATATCCTTTACAGAAGTCGCCCGCGCCGCTATCAAAGAAGCCTGGACCCGCGACAGCTTTGATCGCATGATCGTTGCCCAGGCACGCCACGCCGGTAACGCCCCGCTCGTCACGGCGGACGAAAAAATCAAAGAGCACTATAAACCCGCCGTCTGGTAAGTCTCTACGAGACTCTTCGCTGCGGACTATGGCTCAGCTTTCTTGAGTGCCCCGTAGCTCTTCCCCTTGCCCTTGCCTTTTCCATTCCCGCCGTTATTCCCATTATTCCCGCTCGACGACGAGCTGCTGACACTCATTGCCGATGCCGAAGAGGACGGCTTCGATGAGTCCCCTTGTGCCGCCACCTGCGCCTTCGACAACACGTCATTCCCATATACCCAAATATCCATCGTGACTACGCCGCTGGATACCAGTAACCACGCAGTCGCAAGCACCACAAGCGCTAGCAGCAATGCATATTCGATCAAATCCTGACCCTGCTCAAGTCGCAGAATTTGAACGAATCGCCGCCAACCCACAACCCGCATAAGCAATGCCAAACCTCGTCGAAAACTAGATGTAGGGGATATCCGAATCGTACACCCCGTGCAGGCTATGGAACATAGACCCAAGGTTCTAGACTCCACTTACACCTATTTTGCGTATACCATGAAAGGCCGAGGCCCCAAAACCCATGCATTTCCGCTCGGCCGCGCCTTTCCTCCTCCTCACGATAGTCGCCGCCGCTCAACCTCGCAAGCTTACCATTCTCCCCGCCAATCCGCTTCTCTTCGGCCAGGGCGCAAAGCAACAGACCGTGGTTCTCCTGGAATCCGCCAATGGCAAAACGGAGGACGTAACGGCCGATGCCAGCTTCGCCTCAACTGGCGCAGCCGCCACCGTCTCCGCCAAAGGCCAAGTCATCGCCCGTGCAAACGGCGCCGCCAAAATCACCGCCCAATTCAAGGGCCTTTCCGCAACGACTACCGCCCTTATCCAGCAAGCTGAGACACCGGTCAAACAAAGCTTCGCCGCCGACATTCTTCCCGTCCTCACCAAGTACGGCTGCAACGGCGGCTCCTGCCACGGCGCACTCAACGGTCAAAAAGGCTTCAAGCTCTCCCTCTTTGGCTACGAACCCGCCGCCGACTATGAAATGATCGTCGCCAAACACGACGGCCGCCGCATCGACAAATCCCAACCCGCCAACAGCCTGCTCCTCAAGAAGCCCTCGTACACGGTCCCTCATGGCGGCGGCAAACTCTTCAACGAAAACTCCGCTGACTACCAGACCCTGCTCACCTGGATCGCCAACGGCGCGCCCCGCGACCCTAAGACCGAACGCCAGATGGTAAGTCTCCACGTCGTCCCCGAAATGGCCTCGCTTATCGGCCCCGGCGCCAAACGCAAACTCCTTGTCACCGCTCGCTTTGATGATGGCTCTGAGGCCGACGTATCCAACATCGTCAAATACTCCTCGAATGACGACACGATAGCTTCCGTCAGTCTCTCCGGCACCGTCACCGCCGCCCGCGGCGGTGAGACTGCCGTCGTCGTACGCGGCCCCGGTGTCACTGCGGCTGCTCGCATCGCCGTCATCCCTAGCCCGCAAAAAATCGCGGTCCTCCCCGTCGGGAATTTCATCGACGAGCACATCAACACCAAACTCCAGCGCCTCTCCATCGCCCCATCCGAACTGTGCGACGACGCCACCTTCCTCCGCCGCGCCCACCTCGACATCATTGGCCTCATTCCCACCGCCGCCGAGGCTCGCGTCTTCCTCGCATCCACGGATCCCAGCAAACGCGCCAAGCTCGTCGACTCCCTTCTCACCCGCCCCGAATACGCCGACTACTGGGCGCTCTATTGGGGCGATCACCTCGATAACACCAAGCAACTCCTCTACAACAAGGGCCCGTACTCCTTCACCCGCTGGCTCACCGCGCAGTTCGAAAAGAACGTCCCCTACGACCAGTTCGTGCGCAACCTCCTCGTCTCCAGTGGCAACATGTACGATCACCCCGCCACCAACTACTACCCGCTGATGAAGAAGGAGCTCGACCTCGCCGAAAAAACCAGCCAGCTCTTCCTCGGCATCTCCATCGGCTGCGCACGCTGCCACAACCATCCGCTCGAAAAATGGAAACAGGATGACTTCAACGGTATGGCCGCGTTCTTCTCGCAGGTCCGCTACAAAGGCGGTGGCCCCCGCAACAACGAGCGTGCTCTCTACGTCGACTTCGATCGCCAGTTCCAGAATCCCGACAGCAAGAAGGCCTTCCTGCCCAAACCTCTTGACGGCCCCTACATGCCGTCCCAAGGCCTGACCGATCGTCGCGAGCTCCTCGCCAACTGGATCACCGCGAAAGGCAATCGGTGGTTCGCCCGCGCCATCGCCAACCGCATGTGGCGCAACTTCATGGGCCGCGGCTTCGTCGAGCCCATCGACGATTTCCGCATCACCAACCCGCCCACCAACGAACCCCTCCTCGCCGCTCTCGCGCAGGACTTCGCCGATCACAACTTCGACCTTCACCACCTCATCCGCCGTATTACGTCATCGTCCGCCTACCAGCTCTCCAGCGTGCCCAACAAGTCCAACAAACAGGACACCATGGCGTACTCGCGCTATTACCCCAAGCGCCTCTCCGCCGAGCCGCTCCTCGATTCCCTCTCCCTCGCCGCCGCCAGCCCCGAACACTTCCAATCCATGTACCCCGGCACCCGCGCCACCCAACTCCCAGAGCCGGAAATCGAAAGCTACTTTCTCGAAGTCTTCGACCGGCCCAGCCGCCAGCTCGTCTGTGAGCGCAAGAATACACCGACGCTCAATCAGGCGCTCCACATGATCGGCGGCGACACCGCCCACCGCAAGGCCAGCGACCCCCGCGGTTTCATCGCGAAAAATCTAACCGTCATCCCCGACGACAACAAGATGATCGAAGAGCTCTACCTTCGCGCCCTCGCCCGCTTCCCCGATGCCGAAGAGCGTGCCAACGCCGCCAACGCCGTTCGCGCCGCCAAAAGCCGCCAGCAGGGTTTCGAAGACGTGCTATGGGCCCTTCTGAACACGAAAGAATTCCTCTACAATCACTAGCAGCCGGAGAACCATATGGAAATCACCAACCGCACCGATCTGTTTGGCCGCCGTGACTTCCTCCGTATCGGGTCGCTCGGCCTCGGCGCCATGCATGTAGGCGCAGCCACAACGAAGAAGGAATTGAGTTGCATTCTCCTCTGGCAAAGCGGCGGCTCGCCTCACCTCGACACGTTCGACATGAAGCCCAACGCGCCGAAAGACATCCGCGGCGAGTTCAACGAAATCTCTTCCAACGTTCCCGGCATCCGTGTCTGTGAGCATCTCCCCAACACCGCGAAAATCATGGACAAGGTCACCGTTCTCCGCTCCATGAAGTCCAAGGAGAACAACCACGAGCGCGCCATCAACTACCTGCTCACCGGCTACCTGCCGCTCCCCACTCTCGAATTCGCTTCTATCGGCAGCGTTATCTCCAAGCTGAAAGGCCCGCGCAACGGAATGCCGCCTTACGTCGCCGTGCCCAATACCTTCCCCAGCTACGGCGCAGGCTTCCTCGGCGGCGAGTTCAACCCCTTCATCTCCGGCGACCCCAACGTCACCGGGTACCGCCAGCGCGATCTCACACTTCCCGTCGATGTCGATTGGGATCGCCTATCCTCCCGTTCCCACCTGGTCAAACAGATGGACGCCAAGTTCCGCAGCATCGAGGCCAGCCCCGACTTCGCCGCCCTCGATGAGTTCTCGAAGAAGGCCTACAGTCTGATCCAATCCCCCGCCGCCAAGAAAGCATTCGACGTAGGCGCCGAGCAAGACGCTCTTCGGGAACGCTACGGCCGCACCCCCGTAGGTCAAGGTGCGTTACTCGCTCGCCGCTTAGTCGAATCCGGTGTCCGTTTCGTCACCGTGGCGAAGGGGTGGCTCAACTACGACACGCACGGCGACAACTTCAACATCTGCAAGAAGGCACTGCTCCCCGAATTCGACAAAGCGTTCGCCGGCCTGGTCGCTGACCTCCACGAGCGCGGCATGTTGGACACGACGCTCGTAATCGGAATGGGCGAATTCGGCCGTACGCCAAAGATTAACGACGGTGCCGGCCGCGACCATCATTGCAAGGCATGGTCGGTAGTATTCGCCGGCGGGGGCACACAAGGAGGAAGGATACTCGGCGCGACGGACGCCACAGCCACGGAAGTGACGGACTTCCCGGTCGAACCCGAAGACCTGATGTACACGCTGTACACACAATTCGGAATCGACCCCGCCCACGAATTCCAAACCCCAATCGGCCGTCCCGTCAAAGTCGCCAACGGCGGCAAACTAATCCCCGGCCTGTTCGCCTAAAACCGTGTCAAAGACCAATTTAATCCAACCTTAATCTTTCCCCGTCTTGCCCCTACAAGACCTCCTTCTCGCCGTCCGCACCCTCAAGCGCAGTCCCATCTTCGCGCTGACCGTCATCGCCACCCTCGCTCTCGCAATCGGCGCCAACACCGCCATTTTCTCCCTCGTCAACCACTACTTGCTGCAGCCTCTGCCCTACCCGGATGCGGACAAACTCGTCCAATTCTGGTTCACCACTCCCGGTGGAGCCGGTCTGACTCTCTCAGTCCCCGACATCTCCGCCCTCTCTTCCGAAACCGGCGTATTTCAAGATGTCGCTGCCTACGATTTCAGCGGCCCGGGCGTAAGCGTCACGGGCGGCGGAGAACCCGAGCAAGTGAAGGCGATCCACGTCTCCGAGTCATATTTCCGGCTCCTCGGCGCCCCTTTCCACTCCGGCCGGCCATTCATGTCCGATGAAGATAAACCCAACGGCCCCCGCGCCGCCATACTCAGTTATGATCTTTGGCAACGCCGCTTCACCGCCGCATCCAACGTCCTTGGAAAGTCGATTTCTCTCGGCCATGAGTCGTACACGATCGTCGGCATCGCCGGAGCCGGCTTCCGCTCGAACCCTCCCGCGCAAATCTGGCTGCCTCTACAAGCCGACCCCGCCAGTACCAGCCACGCACACTATCTCCGCGCGATCGGCCGCCTCCGCCCGGGCGTGACAATTGAGCAGGCCAACGCCCGGCTCCGCTTGACGTTCGCTGCCTTCCTGCGCCGCTTTCCGCTCATCAATCCGCAGGCCGGATTCCTCGCCAAGCCGCTGCGGGAGACGCAGGCCGGAGATGTTCGAACAGCTCTGGTCATTCTTCTCTTCACGGTTGGCTTCCTGCTCCTCATCGCCTGCTCGAACATCGCGAATCTCTTGCTCGCGCGCGCAACTTCCCGTACCCACGAAATCGCTGTGCGTGTCGCGCTCGGCGCCACGCGCAAACGGATCCTCTCGCAACTACTCACTGAATGCGGCTCGTTGGCCATGATCGGTGGTATCCTCGGCCTCGCTTTTGGGCAGATGTGCTTGCGTTTGCTGCTGACTCTCAACCCGGAAGCCATTCCCGGCGCGGGTGAATTCGCTACCCTCTCGTTGGACTGGCGCGTTCTCCTCTTCACAGGTCTGACCTCTCTCTTCGCAACCATGATGTGCGGCTTGTTCCCGGCATGCAAAGCCGCGGAAATCGATCTTGCCGGAGCCATGCAATCCGGTGGCGCGCGCACCGGAGCAAGCCGCTCCGCCGCAAGGGCAAGCTCTCTCCTGGTCGTCGTTGAGGTGGCCTTGGCCGTCATCCTCATCGCCGGCGCCGCGCTAATGCTTCGCTCCTTCGCCGCCCTGCGCCAGGTGCAATCGGGGCTCGACACATCGCGGGTTCTGACGCTGCAGATGTCTTTACAAGGAACACGCTTCCGCGATACTGCGGCGGTAGCGAATCTTGTCGATTCATCGGTCGAAAAGATGCAGACCATTCCCGGCGTAATCGCCGCCGCCAGCTCTTGGACTCTCCCTGTGGAACTGGCCTTCGGCTCCAGCTTCATCATCGAAGGCAGGCCGCTCGGTGTCGATCGCGTGCACGGCCCCGCTTTAATGCGGCCTGTTTCTTCCAACTACACCGCGGTCTTCGGCGTACCCTTGCTGCGCGGCCGGTTCTTCACGGCGCGCGATACCGCCAGGTCCGCTAGCGTCGCCGTAATCAGCGACGCGATGGCGAGGAAGTACTGGCCGGGCCGCAATCCAATCGGCGAGCGGATCACGATCGACAAGTATCTCGGACCCGATTTCTTCGCCCCGCCCCGTGAGATCGTCGGAATCGCGGGCGACGTGCACGACACGGGCCTCAACAAAGAGCCGTCCCCGTTGGTCTATATTCCTCAGTCCCAGGTGCCGAACGGAATGACCCGTATCGATATCGGCGTTTTGCCGATCGTCTGGGCTGTCAAAACGGCTGCCGAACCCTACTCGTTTTCACCTGCGATCCAGCGGGAACTCCGCGCCGCAAGCGGCGGTCTCGCCGCATGGCGGGTTCGCTCCATGGAGGACGTCGTCAAAGAATCCACCGCGCGGAGCGACTTCACAACCATTCTCCTTGCCGCGTTCGCGATGATTGCTTTGTTGCTCGCGGTAGTCGGCGTCTATGGACTCATCTCTTACACCGTCCAGCAGCGGACGCGCGAGCTTGCCATCCGCATAGCCCTCGGGGCCACTCCGGGTCAGGTTCGTCGAATAAACCTTTGGCAAGGTCTTCGTCTAACCGGGCTCGGTGTGGTCCTTGGCGCCGCTGGCAGCATCGCGCTCGCCCGATTCATGGAGACGCTGGTATACGGCGTCCAGCCGCTCGATCCGATGGCCATCGGCTCCTCTTGCGCCATCGCCGTTCTCGCCGCCCTTCTCGCGGCATATCTCCCGGCCCGCCGCGTCGCACGCCTCGATCCCCTCGTCCTCCTCCGCTAAAAACCGTGTCAGGCACCGGTTTTCTTACCCAATCACCACCAGTTCCTCGCCCGCATACCGCAATGGCCACGCCCATCAACGCGCGATCAAACGGATCCGAGTGATGTGGCGCAAGTTGCCGGATCGCCGCCATCCAGATTCCCGCGCATACTCTTGATCGTCGCCTCCCAATAGGAAATAACGCTCATGTACGCCGGACCCGTCTCTATTGCTTTCCGAATCGGCCGGGACACTCGCTCCGGCGACGAACCAGCCAGGCCACGTTCCTGTCTCGCAGATAACCGGTCAGAATTGGCTTTTCAGAAACTGATCTTCCGTGATCGGTGCGTCCCAACCCGGCTTCAAGTGAATCCTTCCCTGCAACGCTCCCCACCGCACCTTGCCCGACGGCTGCGGAGCCGGAGTCAACTGCGCCACGGCCTTTCCGTTCCGGGTGATGATGACCTCCTCGCCATCCTCCATCGCCCGGATCAACTGGGAGAGCCTATTCTTCGCCCCTGCAACCGATATCCGCATGTCTAGCTATCACACATTACAACTCGCTACCGCCTCATCCAACGCCTCTCTCCACCCCTTCACCTTCGGCGTATATTCATGCGAAATATACCCTTTGTACCCTAGATCCGCGATCGCCTTCGCGATCCCCTTATAATTCAACTCCTGATCCGCGCCCAGCTCATTCCGCCCCGGAACTCCCGCTGTATGAAAATGCCCGAGCCACTGAAAGTTATCCCGAATCGTCCGAATAACATCTCCCTCCATAATCTGCATGTGGTAAATGTCATACAGCAATTTCACTCGCGGCGACGCCACCCGCTTACAAACCTCCACCCCCCACACCGTTCGGTCGCATTGATAATCGGGGTGATTCACCTTGCTGTTCAATAGCTCCAGGCACATCGTCACGCCCTTATCCTCGGCGTGTTTCTTTAACTCATTCAAGCAAGCGACCGTGTTGTCCATCCCCTCCGCGTCGCTCTTCCCCCGCCGGTTCCCCGACAAAATAATCAAATTCGGCGCTCCCGCCGCCGCCGAGACATCGATCAACTCATGCGTCCTCGCAATGATTTCCTTGTGCAGGCTCTTATCGTTCACCCCGTCGGTTAGCTTTGACGAACCCGGCACCATCGACGGCACAATCCCATACTTCTTCATCACCGGAAACTTGTCCGGCCCCTGTAAGTCGTATCCCGTCAGCCCCAACTCGGCCAGCGCGCGGCACTGCGCCTCAAAGTCCAGATTTGATCCCCGGAACACCCCTCCGCACACGCCCTGTTTCAACCGTCCGTGGGATGGCGCCGCCGCCAGCAACGAAGCGGCCGCCGGACTCGCAAGAAAAGCTCTCCGTTTCATGCGCACGATAATATCAGGTAACGAAATGGGATTCGCTGTCTGGATGACAAACGACGAAGCATGGGCCCAAGGCACCCACGAATACCGCCCCATGGGGTGCGCCGTAATCGCTCGCAACGGCCAATTCCGCGCGCCCGACTTCAGCCGCTACCGCCGTTCCCCTGACCGCCGCTCTCTCCACTTCATTGGCCTCTTCGGCTCCCTCGAAGAAGTCAACGTTTTCCTGCGCCGATCGAAGCCACGCGCGCCCGACATCCGGACCCCGGCAATCCTCTGAAAAGAACCGGGAAGAAACCGCGGAACAAACCAAGGTTCAAACCAGGGAACGAACCAATGGCGAGCTATGCCAAAACACTGGCTCGATACATAAACGGCTTAGGGCAGTCACACAACTCGAAAATAACTTTTCAGAGTCGGTAAACCTGCCATAAATCAATCACTTGCAGTCGACCCTGCCTCCCACGCCACAAAAACCAACAAGCCGTTTTCCGCCTCCGGGTTGTTAGACTCGGGGCGCAAAGTGACATCTATGAATTCCGACATTTTTTCGGCCCCGAAAATCCATTTTCACTGGGTCCGGGAGACGCCCTCGCGCGGCCTCGAAATGCCTGTCTCTCAAACCCTGACTTCGCTGGAAACGCTGCCCCCGTGTGTCCAAAAAGCCGTCCTCGCCACAGGTCTTGCCGAAGTGGAGGTGCACCTGCCGCCATACCTCGCCGTGACGGACGAAACCTGCGAGCAGTGGCTCGACTCCCTGCGGTTCCGCCAGGACGCCGTCGGCCGCGTTAACGCCGTCAGCTCCAACGATCCCGACCCCCTCACGTCCATGGCTTTCCATCAGGCAGTCGTGCTCGCCCTCCGCGCCATTGGCGGTGGCACAACACCGCTCACTCTCGTCGCCGAGACACCCGCGTCGCCCGTCCTGCCAAGGCAGCTTCCCAAGCGCCATGTCTGCAGTCCACGCGGAGCACTCGCCGGCGCCCCTGGCGAACGTTCCAAGCACTACGCCTATATCTACCGCCATGTCTCCATCGCGCTGCAAAACGCTCTCCGCGAAGCGCTGCCCGGTGCCAATCTTCCTACGGTAGATGCGCTTGCCGACATTCCCCAAGCCCACTCTCTGCTCGCTTGGGGATCGGCGGCTCCCGTCGTTGGCCGCCACGTCGACCAGCTTGCGGTCGACGTCCTCGATCGCCAGTTGATCAAACGAGCCTGCGTCGGCATGGACGAACGCTTCTACTACGCTCTCGCGGCCGTCCACGAAGTGCTCACGCGCCTCGATGCGCCGCGCGCCGTCCGCGATAACTACGATCCGGAAAACGCCGTCACCGCCCTCCAACACTGCCGCCGCTACCCGAAGGTGCTCCACCTGCTGTTCGCCAATGAGTTCCGCGTCATTCAGGCGTTCGTGCTTTTCTGCGCGAGCATTGAAAAATGGCGTGCGAAGGCTCGCGGTAATCCGGCCGTTGTCTACCGCGAAGTCCGCGAATCCTGGAAAGACGTCGAAAGCCGCCTCCGCCGCTTTTATCGCCGCCAGCCCCAGTGTGGCTTCGGCTCGCTCCTCCTGGTCGAAGCTGTTCGGATTCTGGAAGCGATAGACTAAAGGCACCTGCTATGAGTTATTCGGGGAAGCGGGTCCTGGTCACGGGTGGCCTGGGATTCATCGGCAGCAATCTGGCAGTGCGCCTGGCTCGCGATGGCGCAATCGTAACCGTGGTCGATTCGGCCGTCCCCGGCTGTGGCGCGAACGAGTTCAACCTCGCCCCCGTCCGCTCCCAAATCACCTGGATCAACTCCGCCATCGGCGATCTCGACCGCCACCGCACCGCCATCGAAGGCACCGGAATTGTCTTCAACATGGCCGGCGAGATCAGCCACATCAACTCCATGCGTGACCCCGTTCGCGACCTCGAGCTCAATACGGCGGAGCAGCTTCGCTTCTTGCTGGCGCTTCGCCAAATCTGCCCCGGCGTTCGCGTCATTTACGCCAGTACCCGCCAGGTCTACGGCGTGCCGCAGTACCTGCCGATCAACGAAATCCACCCCGTCAATCCAATTGATTTCAACGGCATCCACAAGCACGCCGCCGCATCCTATCATCGCCTGCTCACAGCGAACGGCGAGATCGATGCAACCATCCTCCGCCTGACCAACATCTACGGTCCGCGCATGGCTCTCAACATTCCGGAGCAAGGCGTGCTCGGCCACTTCTTCCGCCGCGCCCTTCTCGGCGAGGACATGGAAATCTTCGGTGACGGCCGCCAATTCCGCGATCCTGTCTACATTGATGACATCGTCGAGGTCTGCCTCATCGCCGGTACGCGCAGCCGTCTGCCCAGCAATACCATGAACGCCGGCGGCATCGAAGCCCTCTCCCTCGCCGCCATGGCCGAAATTCTGGCCAACGAAGGCGGCTCCCGAGTCCGCTACCGCCCCTTTCCCGAAGGCCACAAGGCCATCGACATAGGCAGCTTCTCAACCGACAACTCTTTCATCCGCGAACAGCTCGGCTGGCAGCCCAAAGTCTCTTTCAGCGACGGCGCGCACCGCACCCTCGCCTACTTCCGCGAACACCGCGAACATTATTTACCCCGCACTACATCCAGATGATGAACCCGGCCGAATTCGCAAACATCGCTAAAGCCGAGAACGACTTCTGGTGGTACCGCGGCATGCGCCACATCATGTTCGGTCTCCTCGATCCCATCGCCGCCCAAAAGAAGTTCGGCCGTGTGCTCGAAGCCGGCTGCGGCACCGGCCACTTTGCGCAGGCCCTCGCGCATCGCTATCACTGGCCCATGTTTCCGCTCGACCTGGGCTGGGAAGGCCTCCAATACGGCAAAGGACTCGGCATCGCCCGCCTCACGCAAGGGGACATCCAAGCCCTGCCCTACAGCGGCGAAGCATTCGACGCCCTCGTCAGCATGGATGTCATCGTCCACATGCCCTCCGGCGAGGAATCGAACCCCATGCGCGAATTCCATCGCGTACTAAAACCCGGCGGCCTGCTCGTGCTCCGCGCCTCGGCTCTGGATATCCTCCGCAGCCATCACTCCAAGTTCGCCATGGAACGTCAACGCTTTACGCGTTCGCGGCTCATCCATCTCGCCGAAGCAACCGGCTTCAAAGTCCTCCGCTGCACCTACGCCAACTCGCTCCTCATGCCAGTCGCCCTCGTTAAGTTCCGTGTAATCGAACCCCTCTTCGGCGGCGAGCCCCAAAGCGGCGTCCGGCCCGTCGCCCCCTGGCTCGATAAGCTGCTCTTCGCTCCCCTCAAAGCCGAATCGAAGCTCCTCCTGGCGGGCATCAATCTGCCGGTTGGCCAGTCGCTGATCCTGCTGGCAGAGCGGCGCTGACCTCCCACTCCCGCCACCCGTCCATCAGCGGAAAATAGAGCCCCACGCGAATCGGCCGCTGATCCAATCTCCCTACCAACTCCGCATATCCCTGCAACTGGCTCCGGTAGCGATTCAACTCGTTATCCAGAAAGCCCTCCCTGTCCCCGCCCAAATGCGCGCTCGTCTTGTAATCAATGATCCACCGCATCCCATCGGCCACAAACGAGCGATCCAGTTTCCGCGTATAGATATCGTTCCCAAACACCCCGCTCAACTCCCACTCCGAAACAGCCTCATCGTGCGCTGCCAACACCCAGCGCCCACGCTCACTCCGCAAGGTCTGCCGCAAAGCCTCCATCGCCCGTAGTACGGCTCCGTCCAGACCTGCGCGCGGCACACCCAGGCTGCGCAACTGCGCTCGAATCGCCGGTTCCCGGTCCTCCAGCCGTTCCTCATCCCAGGCGTCCAAGCCCTGCAGCGCCACCTGTTGCAACACCCGATGCACCACGGTCCCAATCACCCGCAGCGTCTCTCCGCTCCAATCGAATTCCGGCGTCTCCTCGTCCACCCGATTCTCCGCCACCTCCCACGCCAACGCCGGTCCCGGCTCAGGCGCCTGCCAGCCATCCGGAACGCGCCGCAAAGGCACTCCCCGCGAAACGGCGCCGTCAGCCGCGCCCTGCTGCACAGCCGGGGCAGGGAAGTCGTTCGCCACCGCATGCCACAGCCGCGCGAGAAAGGAGCCCTTCTTCGGCTCGCTCCCGAACAGGTGCAGCCGTTGTTTTGCTCGCGTCGCGGCAACATACAACACCCGTCCATCCTCATGCTCCCGCTTCTGTCTTGCCAGCCCCCCCAAATAGGCATAAACCAGGTCGTTGTCCGACCCCGTCTCGCGAATGCATCCAATCACCAGATCGTCCAGCTCATCCCACCGCAACAGATCGATCCCGCCACTTCTCGGCACGTTCGACAACCCCGCCAGCAGCACATGGTCGAACTCCAACCCCTTTGACTTGTGCACGGTCATGATCTGCACGCGATCGCCCGCTCCCGGGTCCGGCGCCGCATAGAGCTTCTCCAGTGACTCATCCAACACTGCAAACTCCGGCAGCTCTCCGGCGACATCGAGTTCATCGAGCAATGCAAAAAAGCGATTCGCATCCTCCTGCTCTGCCGCATCCCGCAAACACGCCGGTCCGCCCAGCTTCCGCCATGTCTCCTCAACATGCCGCCGCAAGCTCTGCCGCCGCCCATTCGCCAATGCCTCCTGGAACACATTCGCCACACGCAACAATCGCGAACTCTCCAAGCTCCGCAATGCCGCCGGAATCGCCGGCCTCTCGCCAATCTTCAACAACTCCGCCAGTGTCAATCCGCACCACGGCGCTCGCAGCACACTCAACCACGCCACACGGTCCGCGGAATGTAATAGCGCCCGCGTCAACGCCCGCAAGTCCTGAATGATCGAGCGCCCCGCGAGCGGATCCATCTCCACCGCTTGGAAACGAATCCCGCGCCGCTTCAGCTCCGCCACGATCGCGTGCGCATCGGCCCGCCGGCGAACCAGGATCGCCACCTTCCCCTCCGTCGCAGCCACCACATCCGCCACAGCCGCCGGTTCTTCCTCCGCCGTAACCGGATGTGGCGCGACCGCCACTCCATCCAATGCGCCCCTTTGCGCGGAGCTCGGCGAATACCTCACGTCCCCCGTTAGAACCGCCGGAAATACGTCATTGAACCAATCGACCAGGTTTGCCGACGATCGAAAGTTGGCATTGAGCACAAGGAAAGTAAGCGGCAAACGGCCCAACCCAAATTCCCGAACCTTCGCGAACAACGAAACGTCCGCCTCCTGAAAGCTATAGATCGATTGCATCGGATCGCCCACCGCGAACACGGTCCGGCCATCCCCAGGCATCCAGTCCGCTGTCAGCCGCTCAAGCAGATCCAGCTTCGATCGCGACGTGTCCTGAAACTCGTCCAACAGCAAATGCTGAATCCGGAAATCGAGTGCATAAGCCAGCGGCGTCGGCTCCGCGTCTGTGCCAAGCGCCTGCGTCGCGGACAAAGTCAACTCCACAAAGTCCGACATCCTCCGCTCTCGAAACACCATCCGAAGCTGCGCCACCGCAAGTTGCAGCACGCCGCATAGCGCCTCGATGATGCTCCATTGCGCATCCGTATAAGTTGGTGGTGGTACGGAGCGAATGGCAAACAGGCCGGCAATAAGCGCTTCGCTCAACCCGCCGCATAGCGTCTCCATCTCCTTCTTCCGGGGATGGCCAGGCGGAAAGCCTTCATTCTTCGTGATCCGTCTCCGCGCCTCGCCGTCTTTTGTCAGCAGGAAGTCCGAAAGCGCACGAAGCCGATCCAACTCGGAATCCCCTTCCGCCTCCCGCCCCGCGCTCCGCATCAACTCCCAAGCCAGCGCCGGAACCTGCGGTCGAAGCCGCTCCACTGCCCGCTCGCCAATCGCCCGCAAGCTCGCCTCCAGCCGCTCGCGTTCCAGCCCGCCCGCAATATGCCGCAGCCACTGATCACGCTTGGCGAGCATCTGCATCAACAACTCCGCCGCCCGAGTCAGGTTGTTGTCCAGATGCAGCAGCAACTGCTCCAACTGCGCCCCAAACGGTGTCTCCTGTTCCAGCAGCCCCAACGTCCGCAATGCCGCCTCATGGTGCAACTCGCTCGGATCGTCGGCCATCGCCGGATAACCGCCCATCCGGCTCATCCACGGCATCTGGCCCGTCAACGACGCGCATAGCGAATCGATCGTCATCACTCGCAGCCGGGAAGGGTTGTCGAGCAGTCCCCAACCCAACTCCGCATCCCGCTCCAACACCTGCCGCGCCCGCGCCCCCTCCGCCTTCTGCAGCGCCCCGCTAATCCGCGAACGCATCTCGCCGGCCGCCTTGCGGGTGAATGTAATTGCGACAATCGCCTCCGGCGTCTCCACTACGCTCAACAGCGCTAGAAACCGCTGTGTCAGCAACTCGGTCTTGCCCGAGCCCGCCGGAGCCTGTACCAGGAACGACTCGTTGACCGCAAGCGCGCGCTCGCGAACGTCCGCGTCAGGCGGTCTCATCGTCACCACCCGCCGGCATCGGCCCGCTATCGTAAATCCGGCACAACGAGTGCAGATGGCACTGCCCGCACGGCTTTCCGTCCTCCTTCGGATCGATGTCCGCCCGCCCTGCCTGAAACTCCGCCCATATCTTCCGGATCACGGCGCGCCACTCCTCCAGTTGCGCCGCCCAATCGGATTCCTTCACGCCGGGCAATAGATCCTTCGCCGCACCCAGCCCATCGAACTTATGCTCCCCGCGCTTCAACTGTGCAAACGCGATCGCCGCCGGTGTCTTTGGCATCGCGGCCGCGTACATCGGCAACTGCAAATTGTCTGGCCGCTCGCCCGCCCATACCTTCTTGCTCGGCGCGGTGCTCTTGTAATCGATCAGCACCAACTCACCGTTCGGCAGCCTGTCGATGCGGTCCGCGCGCGCCTTCACCGGCAAGCCAAGCGGCGACAAGTCGATTTCCGTCTCCACACCGACCACCTCAAAGTCCTCCAGCCGGGAACAATCAAGCTCGATCCAATCCTCCAGAACCCGCCGTAACCGCACACGCTCCAACGCAACCAACTTCTCACGCCCAGTGGCTTCGATCTCCGCGCAGCCCTTTACGACAGCGTCCCGCAACGCCGCTTCCATCGCCTCAGAACTCGCGGACGCCAACTGCGACCTCGTCCTGAACCGCTTCCACAACGATCCCAAAGCCGCATGAAGCGCAATCCCCCGTTCCAGCGCCGACAGGCCAGGCTCCGGCTCGGTCCACTCTTCAGCCCGCAGCCGCACGGAAGCAAAAGCCCGGAACGGACAAACCGACTGCCAGGTCAGTACACTCGTACCTCCGCGAACGGCGGCCTCGTCGGGCAGCGCCGGCGCCGACTCATCCCTCGTCTCTTCCAGTGCCTCGCCAATCGCATATCCCGGATAAACCCGCGCCTCCGGCACCGACTCCGGATAGGGCAGGATCAACCGGCTCGGTCGCAACTCCTCATCGCCATCGTGCCCCGGATAACTAAACACCACCGATTCCGCGCTCCGAACCAGCCGCTCCGTCACCTCTCGCGCAAACCGCAACTCCCGCTCCGGCGTCGCGTGCGGCAAATCGAGCTCTCTCTGCAACACTCGCGGCAAAAAAGGATTCGGCTTCGCCGGCGAAGGCCACGCCGTGTCTGTCAAACCCAGCGCCCACAGCGCGTCGAACTGCGAGCCGGCCGCCTGCAGTGCCTCCAGGATCTGAACAGGCATCTCCGGCGTCTCCGGCTGAAAAATCGCCTCGCCCGCTAGCTCAGATAGTAGCGATACCGCTTGGGCAAAAGGCATCGGCCCCTCGACCAGATCGAGCGAAGCAAAGTCTCGCAACACTTGCTGCCACCGGGCCAATACCTGTCGTTCCGCACTCGATTGTGTCCGTGCTCCCGGCCAGCCGCCCGCCTTCAACAACTCCGGCAACACCCGCGCCCACTCGCCCGGTGACTGCTTTCGCGGCTGCGCCGCCAACGTCGTAATCGCCCGGCCAATCGATTCCGAAAACACCGGCAAATTGGCCGCTCGTACGCGCGACGCTGTCACCTCCAGCAAATTGTCTTCCCGCAATCGCACATCGAGTAATGCCCGCTCATCCGCCGGTCCCCGAAAAAACGGCGACCGTAACAACACCCCAACGCTCCCAATGTCGAGCGATCCCGGCAGCCACTTCAAAAACAGTAACGCATCGCCGGCGATCGGCCATTCACGCAATGGCCTGCCCAGCGAAATATTGAAAAGCGGTGTTCCCAACACGTCTTCAAAAACGGCTTCAACAACCGGCCGCAGCTTTGCCAGGTTCTGCACAACAACGCCAACGGTCCGAGCCTTCCCGTCCTCAAGCAGCGTCCGCGCCCAACTCGCCGCCGCTTCAATCTCAGCCTTCGCATCCGCATAGCTGCAACGAACAATCCGCCCCGCCGGCCGGGCCGCGCCTGCGTAACTCCGCGGCTTCAACTTCGCCAGCAGCCGCCGCTGCGCCGGCGTTGTCTCATCAAACCCATCCAACCAGACTTCGCGAAACATCGGCCCCATCTGCTCCGCCAGCCACAACTCCCTACGCGCCGCCGGCAGCCAACGTCTGGCGTCCACGCG
Source organism: Acidobacteriota bacterium (assembly GCA_016185425.1). Taxonomy (GTDB): domain Bacteria; phylum Acidobacteriota; class Terriglobia; order Bryobacterales; family Bryobacteraceae. Next base: position 139,539 of record JACPNQ010000034.1, read on the forward strand.
CTCCTCAAACTTCCGCGCCCACTCGCGAAAGCGCGCCGTATCCTCCGAGCTTCCGAATGCCTCATGATCCAGCGGCAACGCATACTGCTGGCACAGCGTCCAGGCTTGCGCCGCACTCTCCGCTGTCGCTTGTTCGTCGAGCAGCGGCCCGCCATCGATAACCTTCCGCCAGCCTCGCCGTTCCACAAAACCGCTCGGAAGGATGCGGTCCGGCAGCAACGCATCGATCGACTCGCCCACCCAATCCTGCCACGCCCGTACGGCCGGCGCCGCCCACGCCCTCCGCCCCGCGGCTACCTGCGCATCTTCATAAACCCGCCGCCAGTGCCGGGCCAACCGCCGGTTGGCCGTGAGCAGAAGCGCACCCTGTCCCAGCGCAGTGAGTAGCGTATCCTGCATCACAAGAAGACACCATTGTACCGGGGCGATATACTCGAAACCTATGCGTACGCTGTTACTGCTGTGCACGGCCTTCGCCGCCGCCGCTTTCGCCCAGACACCCGCCCCTTCCCCATCTCTGAAAACTACCGGCAAGTTTTACGAGCTCCGCATCTATCACGCTGCGCCCGGCAAGCTCGAAGAGCTCCACGACCGCTTCCGCAAGCACACGAATAAGCTCTTCGTGAAGCACGGTATGGAAATCGTCGGCTTCTGGGGTCCGACCGAAAAAGAAAAAGGCGCCTCCAGCGACCTCATCTACATCCTTGCCTATCCGAGCCGCGAGGCCCGTGAAGCATCCTGGAAAGCCTTCCGGACCGATCCCGACTGGATCGCCGCGAGCAAGGCCTCCGAAGCCAACGGCAAGCTCGTCGACAAAGTCGACTCCGTCTACATGAACGAAGTCGACTACTTTAAGGCCAAGAAGTAATCCGCCATGCGCGGCTGGCTCATCACCAGATCGGACGGCAACATCGATGTCCGCTTCGGCGAAATCGACGACGCCTGGCTGCCCCCGGGCGATGTCCGAATTCGCGTCGCATGGTCCAGCCTCAACTACAAGGACGGCCTCGCCATCACCGGTCAACCCGGTGTCGTGCGCTTCTTCCCCATGGTTCCCGGTATCGATCTCGCCGGCGTCGTTGCAGAGTCGTCATCGCCCGAGTTCGCCACCGGCGATAACGTCCTCGTGACCGGCTGCGGTTTGAGTGAAAGGGTTTGGGGCGGCTACGCCGAGCAAGCTCGCGTCCCCGCCGATTTCGTCGTACCTCTGCCGCCCGAGTTCACTCCCCGCCAGGCCATGGCCATCGGCACTGCCGGCTTCACGGCCATGCAATGTGTCGACGCGCTCGAACACCACGGCCTCCGCCCCGGCGGCCGTGATGTTGTGGTGACCGGCGCCGCCGGTGGCGTCGGCTCGATAGCCGTTGCTCTGCTTGCCGGCAAAGGCTATCGCGTTGCCGCGAGTACCGGACGGCTCGAAGAATCGGAGTACTTGAAGCGTCTCGGCGCCGCTGAAATCATCGATCGCGCCGAACTTTCGGCGCCCGCTACTCGCCCCATGGAAAGCGAGAGATGGGCCGGTGCAGTCGATACGGTCGGCGGCGAGACGCTCGCCGGAATCATTCGCACGCTCGCGCACGGTTGTTCCGTCGCCGCGTGTGGCCTGGCCGGCGGCGCAAAGCTAAGCACCACGGTGCTCCCCTTCATACTCCGCGGCGTGAATTTGCTCGGCATCAACTCGGTCGAAGTCCCCAATGCCGAACGGCGCCGTATCTGGTCTCTGCTCGCCAACTACCTCGACCGCGACCTCCTCGACTCTCTGACAACCGAGTCTGATCTCGAATCCCTCCCCGACGCCGCGAAGCGGATCCTAGCCGGCCAGGTCCGCGGCCGCATCGTCGTGCGCCTCTAGCGCGGCCTTCTCGATATCGACACGGCTCAACAGCGCGAAGCCGATGACGAAGAAAATGCCGAGCGACAACGCCGCCAGCCGGTAACTCCCGGTCATCTGCAGCGCCAGCCCGAAAACAAGCGGCCCCAACCAACTCGTGCCTTTATCGGTGATCTCGTACAGGCTGAAATATTCGGCCTCCTTGCCCACCGGAATCATCAGCGAGAACAGCGACCGGCTCAGCGCCTGGCTCCCTCCCATCACAATGCCGACCAGCGCCGCCATGATGAAAAACTCAGCCGCCGTCGACACCGACAGGTAGATATAAAAGAGGACACCGGTCCAAATGACGAGCGCGCCGAGCACCGTTCGCTTCGCCGTGAACTTGGCGCTGATCCAGTTGAACAACATGGCTCCCGCAAACGCCACGAACTGTACCATCAGGATCGCGAGCGTCAACTGCTCCATCGGCATCTTCAATTCATCGCTGCCGAACTGTCCCGCCATCGCGATCACTGTCTGAATCGCATCGTTGTACGTCAGATACGCCGCCAGAAAAAGCAGCGTCCGCGGCTGCCGGCGCAGGCGCCGCAAGGTGTGTGTGAACTGCCGGAAACCAACGCCAAGCAGCGACTCGCCCGCCGGCAACGCACGCTGCGCGCCGCGGTTCGTCAACACTGCCATCGGAATCAGTGTGAACAGGGCCCACCACACTCCCGCGCTGCCCATGCTGATTCGCACGGCCATGCCTTTCGTGATGCCGAGCTTATCGGCGAAAGACAGGAACGCCAGATTCAACGCGAGCAACAACCCGCCGCCGAGATATCCGATCCCCCAACCTTTCGACGAAACGCTGTCGCGTTCCTCCGGCGCGCTGATCTCAGGCAGGAACGCGTTGTATATCACCATCGACGCGCCGAACGTGAGATTCGCAATCAGAAACAACGCCGCGCCGAGCAGGTAGTTCGATCCCTCGACAAAGAACAAACACATCGTCGCGGCAGCGCCGGTGTAAGCCAGCGCGCCGAGAATCTCGCGCTTGCGCCGCCCATAGTCGGCAATTGCGCCCATCAGCGGCAGCACGAACACCTGCGTCAACACCGACAGCGACACTAAGTAACCCCAGAGTGAGCGCGGATCGATGTGCAATCCGAAAGGATGTAAGTATCCATCTGGCCCCGCCGCCGCCTTCGCGATCGCCGTCAGATACGGACCGAGAAACAGCGTGACAACCGTCGACGAATAGGCCGAGTTGGCCCAGTCGTAAACAAACCAGGCGCGCTGCTCACGTACCGGCGAAGCCACAGTTTGCAAGTATACTTTGTTACCCCTCTTAACTCGTAACAGGATTTGCGCGTGCCGCGTCCAACAGGCATGCCTAACAAGATTCTAACGATCACATTATTAACAGGGCTAAGCGCATTCGCGCAGTGGGGCGGCGGATCCCAGACGCGAAACGCAAACATTCGAGGCGGAGGCGGCGACGGCAAGTGCACGATCGAGGTTGAGGTCGATGGCGCGGCCGAGGTGGAAATCTACGGCACGCAGGCGCGTTTGCGCACACTTTCCGGCCGGCGCGCCACTTGGCGCCGATTCGAGTGCAACCAACCAATGCCCGCAAGACCGTATGACTTCCGCTTCAGCGGCGTCGACGGCCGTGGCCGGCAGGACCTGGTAAGAAGCCCTGACGGCGGCGGGCCGGCGGTGATCAGAATCGAAGACCGCGACGGCGGCCGCGAAGGCTACACCTTCGACATCAAATGGCGGGGCGGCAGCGACTCCGGATACTACGACCGGCGCCGCCGTTACTGATACAACCGCACGTTGTCGATCTCTAACCATGCGCGATGCCCTCCCGGCCGCGCGATTTCAAATGTGAGCAAGCTCAACCGGCTGGTGTCGACTTTCGGATCGAACGGGATCCGGACGACGGCCCAGCCGGAACTTGCTTCGAAGGCCGTCTTCTGTGTCTGTACGCGAAAGTTATAAGAGCCTTCTCCACGGACTTCGAACTCTACGCCTTTGAACTCGTGCGCGTCCATTGGCTCCACCGCGCCGCGAGTCAGCGGCAAATTCATTCGTGCATACGGACTCGACGAATCCGAGAAGTGCGCGTGAATCGCCAGCGCATGATTGTTATTGCCGCGGTCGACAAGCTGATAAATCATCCCCGTGCGGTCGTGCCCGGTATCGGTCGAATTCACCCAGCGAGTATCTAATCTGCTCCGGCCATTCGGCGCCTCAAAATCATCGAGCAACGCGCGCGCCGGTTTGGCCGGAGCCGGTGTCGGACCATTCGCGCGAATAGCCTCTGACAGGCTGCCCAGGTCGACAACGCGGCCCGACTGAATGACCGTTTCAATCCGGTCGATCGTGTGGATGTCCTGGTCCGGCCGCCCGTCGATGATAACCACATCGGCGATTTTGCCTTCGGCCAAAACGCCGCGTTCCGGCGAACGCACTACCGTCGCGGCATTGACCGTCGCGGCTTTCAACGCCTCCAGCGGCCCGAGCCCCGCGCCGGCGAGAAGCTTGATCTCGCGCAGCGAGGCCCAACCGTGATGTGTGCCGGCGATGCCGGCATCGGTGCCCGAAACGATAACAATGCCCGCATGGTGCAGCGCCGCTACGTTCTGTTTAAGCAGCTCGTATTTGCGAATGCGCTGCGCGCCCGGCGCCGCGAGCATCGGCCGGTTTTTCAAAGACGCCAAGGCCGCCGGCTCGAGCAGTTGCTCCAGCAGCGGCTCATTGATGTATCCCGCGCGGGGCTCATAAACAGTTGCCGTCGGCCCATACGCGACGTTGTTCGCCTTCATCAGCCGGATCAACTCGTCGTCCACAGGCTGATCCTGAATGCCATGCATGATCGCATCCACGCCGGCCCGCGCGGCAATCTTGCCCTTTGCGAGCGTGACGGTGTGTGTCAGCACGGGCAGTCCCGCTTTGTGTGCGTCCTCCACGATCGCCTTTAGCGTCTCTTCCTCCATGCTTGTCATATCCGGCGCCGCCGCATAGCGCCAACCGTCCGTGAACACTTTAATGACGTCCGGTTTGTACGGCAGCACACGCGCCATCGCGGCGTGCGCCTGGCGCGGCGTCAGCACTTCCTGCGTGAACAAATCGCCGCGTCCGCCCTCCACTCCGTGCCCGCCCGGCGTGCTGAACCGGACCGCGAAGTGGACCTTTGGCCCGCGCCACTCGCCGGTCGCGAGCAACCGGCGAACCGGCTCATACGTCTCCGGGTACGTTCCGAAATCGGCCAGCGACGTGATACCGGCGCGAAGATACGCCTTCAAGTTTTTGCCCCAGTCCTGCGGTGAGCCCCCGACCGTCGCATACGGCACGTGCGTGTGCAGGTCGAACAGGCCTGGCAGAACCGTTTTGCCAGTCGCGTCGATCACCTGAGTCCCGGCCGGCGCCGTGAGTCCCTGGCCGACGGCCTTAATACGATCGCCTTCGATCAGGACGTCCGCCGGCCGCACTGAGCCGTCGAAGATCCTGCCGCCGCGAATAAGGATTGGCTGCGCCGCTGCCGATAAGCAAAGAAGAACCAGAAAGAGCTTCACTTCCTACAGATACACTGATAGAAGGCGATGAATCCACCGTTTTCCCGCTACCTCCCCGAAATCTTCGGCATCTGCCTGGTGCTGATCTGCCATCGCGTGCTGTTGCGCTGGTCGGAGCGCCCGTCCGTGCGCACCTGGATTCGGATCAGCGGCGTCATTTCCGTGGCGGCGCTGTTGCTCAACCTGCCGTTCGTCTGGCGATTCGTGCCGCCCGGGCCCGCACTCAACTGGGCGCGAGGCGCGGCGATCTTGTGGGCGATTGGCGTATGCGGCACTACCGCCGCCTTGGCGCTCTCGCGGCGAATGCGCCGAGCCGAGCCGCCGGCCGATCTCGGACGGCGCGGCCTGCTGCAGGCGGCGCAGGCCGCCGTTGTCGCGGCGCCTGCCCTGGCGCTCGGATACGGCACCCTGTATGAGCGGCGGCGTCTGACTCCGCTGGAAGTGAACCTGTCGATCCCCGGTTTGCCGAAAGACCTCGACGGTTTGCGCATCGCGCAGTTGAGCGACATACACATGAGCAGTTTCCTTTCCGCCGAGGATCTCTCCGCGGCCGTCGATATGGCGAACGGGTTTCGACCGCATCTTGCGGTAGTGACCGGCGACCTGATCACACGCGACGGCGATCCGCTCGATGCCTGCCTGCGTGAGTTGCGGCGGCTGAAGGCAGACTCCGGCCTCTATGGCTGCCTGGGCAACCATGAGATCTACGCCGGCTGCGAGGACTATACGGCCGGGCAGGCGGCGAAGTTCGGACTCAAGTTTTTGCGCGGCGAAGCGCGGACGCTGCGCTTCGGCCAGGCGCGGTTACGGCTAGCCGGCGTCGACTATCAAAAGATGCACAGCCCCTATCTGATCGGCGCCCAGGCGTTGCAGGAACCGGGCGCGTTTCAGTTGTTGCTGTCGCACAACCCCGATGTTTTCGACACGGCCGTGTCACAAGGCTGGAACCTGACGCTCGCCGGTCACACACACGGCGGTCAAGTCACGGTAGAGTATCTGAATCAGCACTTAAATTTTGCCCGGTTCTTTACTCCATACGTGTACGGACATTACGAGAAAGAGAATTCGCATATCTTTGTGACGCGCGGAATAGGCACCGTTGGTGTGCCTGTCCGGATTGGCGCGGCGCCGGAGGTTGCGTTGGTCCGCCTGTGCGCTATTTGATCGTAAGCGATATCCATGCCAATTTAGAGGGCCTGCAAGCCGTGCTTACGGCGAACGAAGGCCTTTACGACCAGATCCTCTGCTGCGGAGATTTTGTCGACTACTGCGCGAGCCCGAACGAGATCTGCGACTGGGCCCGTGAGCACTGCCAGGTGGTCATTCGCGGCAACCACGATAAAGCCTGCTGCGGCCTGGACGACACCGATGACTACAACCCCCTGGCGCAGGCGGCGGTGCAGTGGACCATGGGCCAGTTGACGCCTGACAATCTGGAGTGGCTCCGGCAGCTCCCGCAAGGGCCAGTGTGGATTGAAGACAAGTTTCAGTTAGTGCATGGCTCTCCTTATGACGAGGACGAGTACCTGCTCGATGTGCAGGAAATCATCCGGGCGCGGCAAGTGATGCAGTCGCCGCTGGTATTCTTCGGACATACCCATCTGCAGTGCGCCATCCGCTTCCATGAGGACCAGGGCATGATGCTGCCGACAGTTGGAACCGAGGAGGAGACATCGCTGATTGAGCTGGAAGAAGGCGACTACTACCTCATCAATCCAGGCTCCGTCGGTCAGCCGCGCGACCGCGACTGGCGGGCGTCGTGCGCGCTCTATGACAGCACGGAAAACCGCATATTGCTACGGCGCATTCCTTACGATCTGAACGGCGCGCAGCAGCACATTCGCGAATCGGGCTTACCCCCGATGCTCGCCGAGCGGCTGGCTCGCGGGCAGTAGCGCCACGGTTTCGAAGTGTTGACGGATTCGTTGCGCGGCTACCGGGCCGACTTCGCGAACGAGGTCCGCTTCGCTGGCCGTTCGAACGCGCTCCACGCTACCGAGCGTCTTGAGCAGCTTTTCGACCGTTTTCGGCCCGATCCCACCGATTTCCAACAGTTCTGAGCGCAGGCGGCTGGCGTCGCGCCGGCTTCTGTGAAAGGTGACAGCGAAGCGATGCGCCTCGTCGCGAACCGTTTGCACGAGATGCAGAACCGGATTGAAGCGGTCCAGCACGATCGGTTCCTCCTCGCTGCCGTAGACGTAGATCCACTCTTCGCGTTTGGCGATCGACGCGAGCGGCTGATCGGTAATGCCGATCGCTTCGAGCGCCGCCGCGGCAGCGTGCAACTGGCCGAGTCCACCGTCGATTAACACCAGGCCCGGCATCTTGCCGCCCTCTTCCTGAATCCGGCTGTAGCGGCGCGTGACCACCTCGCGCATGGAAGCGAAATCGTCGTTGCCTTCGACGGTCTTGATGATGAATTTGCGATAGTCCGACTTCTTCATGCGGCCGTCTTCCCAGACGACCATGCTGGCGACCTTGTCCGTGCCCTGCACGTGCGAGATGTCGAAGCACTCGATGCGCGCCGGATTGAGCGGAACGCCGGTGGCGTCCTCAAACGCGTCCAGGATCGCCTTCGACGACGGCTTCAGCACGCGGAATCGCGCGTCGAAGCAGTGCTTGGCGTTCGTCCCGGCGAGATCGTAAAGCGCCTTCTTTTGCCCGCGTTGCGGCGTATGGATTTCGACTTTGCGTCCGCGCTTTTCGGTGAGCAACTCTTCCAGCGCTTCGCGGTCTTCGAAGTCGGCCGGCACGTGGATGATCGCCGGTACGTATGTCTGGTCCAGATAGACCTGCTTGATGAGCGCGGCCATAAACTCGGACGGATGGAAGGCGAATTGATCCTCCCAATAAAACTCGCGGCGGTCGACGATGCGGCCGTTGCGCAGGTGAAACAGGTTGACCGCCAGCAGCGGCGGCTCGGCGTAATAGGCGTAGATGTCTACGTCGTCGCCGGAGACAGCGGCCATCTTCTGGCGGTCATCGAGCTCATCGACAGTCTGGATGATGTCACGCAGCGACGCGGCTTCTTCGAAGCGTAGATCTTCGGACGCGGCCTCCATGCGCTGGCGGAGATCCTTCGAAAGATCCTTTAAGCGGCCTTCTAGAAACATGCGCACATTGCGAACGGCGGCGGCGTACTCGAAATCCGTCGTGAGGCCAGCGGCGCATGGGCCGAGGCAGCGGTGGATGTGGTACTGCAGACACGGATTGGGGTGCAGCCTGGTAAGGTCGACTTTGCAGGACGGCACCTTGAAGTGCCGATGAATGAAATCGACCACGCGGTGGGCGAGATTGCCCGGAAAGTACGGACCGTAGTAGCTGCCGCCGTCTTTGCGCAATCGGCGAGTAACGAAGACGCGCGGGTATTTTTCGGCGGTCACCTTGATGTACGGATACGTCTTGTCGTCGCGTAGCAGAATGTTGAATCGCGGTTTGTACTGCTTGATAAGCGAATTTTCGAGCGCGAGTGCTTCCTTCTCGTTGTCGACGACGATGTAATCGATGTCGCGGGCCTCGCCGATGAGCGTGCCGGTTTTGGAGTCGGAAAGGCTGTCGTCCGAGAAATAGTTGCGCACACGCGCGCGAAGAATTTTCGCCTTGCCAACGTAGAGAACCGCGCCGTGAACATCCTTGTAGAGATACACGCCGGGCAAGAGCGGGAGCAGGGCGACTTTATCTTTTAGGTCCATAAACGCTGGCGGGCGCTATACTTCCATTGTGGCACGCCGCCTGCTCCTTTCCTCGATTTTGAGCCTGTTTACGCTGGTTGCGCAGAAGCCGCCGGCGACGGCTCAAGAGCCGCCGGAGGAAGATTCGACATTAGTGGAACCCAAGGAGTACACCTTCAATCCGCTGCAGGCGGAGAAAGAAGTACGCACCGGCAATTTCTACGCCAAGAAGGGCAACTTCAAGGCGGCGGCGACCCGTTACCGGGAGGCCACGAAGTGGAATCCGGGGCTGGCGGACGCGTGGCTGCGTCTGGGCGAAGCCCTGGAAAAGCGCAAGGACATGAAAGGCGCCAAGGAGGCTTATGCGAAGTACCTCGAACTGGCGCCGGACGCGAAGAACGTGGAATCGATCAAGAAAAAACTCTAGCGCCGGAGCATGGCCGCGGCCATGCGCTCCAGGCCCGCGTCGAAGTCTGGAAAGAGATCGACGTATTGAATCTGGTCGCGGATCTGGCGCGGAACCAGGCAATCGTCCAGACGCACGGGCACGATAAAGATACCATCGAGCGGCTGATTGAGAGCGCAGTCGAGCGCGTAGCGGAGCTCGGCGTGGAACGTGCCCCGCTTTTCGCTGGACAGCTTGGAAAAGCAGGGCACGAAGAAGTCCGAGTTGCGGATGGCGCGTTCGATAGCGCGCGGCCAATTCTGGCCGGGCAGCAGCTTGCGGCGATCCATCCAGGGTTCAAAGCCTTTGACGGCGAGGGCCTCGTAGAGGCGGTCGACTTTGGCGGCGTCCTCGGCGGCGTAGGCGAGGAAGACACGGCGGCGCGTGTCAGCCACGAATTGAAATTCTCCTCCGTCGGCGCGGAAGGTGCCGAGGCCATCGATTTCGACGCGGCGGCCTTCGGTGAGACACTGGCGCAGGATTCGGGCCAGTTCATCCATGGTGGCGCGGTTCACAGCTTTCCCTTTCCCGATTTCGAGAAGTCGAAGTGTTCCCGATCGCCGGGCGGAAATGTACCGAGGCCCGGAATAGCCGCGGACTGTCCGCGGCGGAGGCGAGAGACAATTTGCGCGACGATATGGTCGAGCTGATCGGCCGCGGCGGCGGGCGTAACGCCGGTTGCGCGGGCCAGGCGGCGGATGAGTGCAGACTGTTTCATTGCATCTTCACTGTACGGCCCCCGATACTAGCAATCGCGAGGCCGCTGTCCGCGACGAACTACTCTAAGTGATTGATGCTGAGCAGGTTGTTGGCCAGAAAATAAATACAACTGTCGTGTGACTCTATGAGAGCGGAGGTGAGAATTCGGGGCGAGAATGCCTGTATCGGGGCCCGATGCCGTACGCCGAAAGCGCGGCGAGACCCGGTTATGGGGTTTGAATGGCCGACTCGACCGGCAGCGGGCGGCAAGCGAGGGCATCCGAAAAGGACGATGCCGGAATCGCCGTGCGCTTTCGGGTTCCGGCCGGTATGCGCCGGGCGGAAAACAACGGCTGCCGGCCTTGCAAGCAGTGGAGACCGTTCGCGCCCCCGAGGAAAACGGGGTCTCAGGCGGAGATAATGCGCGTTTCGACGCGGGCGAACATCTTCTCGGTTTGGGAGAGCGTTGGGAAGGCGATGCCGGGCAGGGCGGCGGAGGCGGTGCCGCAGGCGACGCCCCAGCGGACCGCATCGTCGAAAGATTGGTTGTCCGCGAGTGCCCATACGAACGCCGCCGCGAGTGCGTCGCCGGCGCCGATCGGGCAGACCGCGTCGATGACGGGAGGAATCGCCTCCACAATACGAGTGCCGATCGCGCCGACGGCGCCCCGGCTGCCGAGCGACATGATGACGGATTCAGCGCCCATGGCGGCGATACGCTGGGCGGCCTCGCGGAAGTGCGCCTGCGTGATGAGTGCGCGATTAAGCAGACGCTCGGCTTCCGCCTGGTTTGGCGCGACGGCGGTCGGCCCGGCTTCGAGGCCGTGGAGGAGCGCGTCTCCGTCGGTATCGAGCAACGTCTTCACTTTGGCCTTTTGCGCCAGGTGGATCAGGCGCCCATAAAAATCCGCCGGCACACCGGGCGGCAGGCTGCCGCAGATCATCAGCCAGCCGGCGCCGTCGAGATTCTCGGCGACGGTCCTTTCGAAGCGGGCGAGCTCGGCGGCCTGGATATGGGGCCCGCGCTCGTTGAGCTTCACGGCCAATCCCTGTTTGTCGACGATAGTGAGGTTGCCGCGGATGCTGTGGCGGATTCGCACGAAGATGGTTGGAAAGCCGGAATCGGCGAGAAGCTCTTCGAATCGTTTTCCGGCTTTGCCTCCGGAGCAGGCGATGGCTTTGGTGGGGGCGTTGAAGGCGTGGAGGACGATAGAGGCGTTGATGCCACGGCCGCCGGGGGTTTCACCGGTGGAGAGAATATAGGCGCGATCCTCGAACACGAGCCGGTCGGCTTGAACATTGCGGTCGATGGCTGGGTTGAGTGTGAGCGTAAGAATCAAGCCCATATCATAGCAACGGGCCGTTAAATCGGCGGATGCTACGATGACTAATGGGGTCGCGAGCGCATCTGCTCCCGTATGCTGCGTTGCTGGCGGTGTGCTTCTTCTGGGGCACGACGTACTTGGGTATACGTATGGCGCTCGAGAGCTTTCCGCCGCTGCTGCTGGTGGCGATTCGGTTTCTCGCGTCGGGGTTGGTGTTGCTTTTGTGGGCGCGATGGAAGGGATGGGTACTTCCGGAGCGGCGGGAGCTGGTGCGAACGTGCCTGTTCGGGCTGATGCTATTGGGCGTGGCGAACGGCGCGCTGACGTTTGCGGAGACGTGGATTCCATCGAGTCTGGCAGCGCTGTTTCTGACGACATCGCCGTTCTGGCTGGTGGGGATGGACGCGTTGACACCGGGCGGCGAGAGGTTGACCGCGGCGGTGGCGATTGGACTGCTAGTGGGCATGCTGGGAGTGGTGCTGCTGGTGCTGCCGGGTGGCGGCGCAATGGAGTTGGGGCCGAATCTGTGGAAGGGTTTTGTGGTGTTGCAGGTGGGATCGTTCTCCTGGAACGCGGGATCGATATTGCAGAGGCGATGGCGGCCGACGACGCATCCGTTATTGACGGGTGCGCTGCAGCAGACGGCGGCCGGAGTGGTCTATCTGGCCGCCGCGCTGGTGGTTCCGGAGCGTCCGGTGATGATGTCGGCCACAGGCATCGCGGGCGTGCTTTGGCTGGTGACGTTCGGATCGATTGTGGGATATTGCGCTTATATTTACACGCTGGAGACACTTCCCGTTTCGCTCGTGTCGCTCTACACGTTTGTCAATCCGGTTGTGGCGGTGGCGCTGGGGAAACTGTTTTATGACGAGCCGTTTGGAAAGAGGGAGGCGGCGGCAATGGCGGTGATATTCGCGGGTGTATTCATCGTGAAGATGAAGGTGTTGTGGTTTGCGAGGCAGAGGCAGAGGCGGAGCGGGTAGGCTGGGAGATGGAGGACTCACCGCTGGTCGGTCTGGAACTGGAGTTTGAGCGAGGCCCCAGCCCAAGCCGCGATATCTCAATTGTGATGGGTTATCTTCTCGAGACGAATGTCTCTCCGAATTGACTCGCGTGAAGCCAGAAACGGCTCAATAGGTCAGCTTGGTCCGGCGGTGGTGTTATTTACATAATGCTCGCGACTTTGGCATTATCGCATGCTGCAGGAGCAGTGAGTGTCGTTACTGTCGATTTCATTATAGTTGTGGAGTTGCACGGGACGCAGTCATCCATACCAAATGTGTGGCCAAGCTCATGAACCAGCACAGCGGTCATCTGTGTAGTCACATTGCTTCTAATCTCAATTACCGCGTCTGCAAGTCGGTCCTCGTCACCGACGCCGTCGTTGTTGTAATCCATTAGGGCCATTCCTTGCGTTACAAACCTCCCGAGCGCAGTGCCCATTGAGGTCGGACTCATGCTCCTGATAGCTATCACGAAGGGATCAGTTCCATACGTGCTGGAGAATAATTGGTTAAAACTAAGGTTCGACCCGTTAGCCGTCTTAGCACTGATCCAGGCTGAGAATGCGCTCTCCATAGAGGTTTGCTGTGAGCCGGTAAAGTTAGCATCACCTCCGCCAGGCGACGCACATATTGGGTTCGGCCAGGCTGGGCAGTAAACATACTGGATACCACTCGCCGGCATACTGATCCAGGAAGCTCCAGCTTGAACCCTGGAGCCATTCTTTGGCCAAGCCACGTGATCGCCACCGTTCATTAAATAGTCCGCCTGGTTGGTTCCCACAACGCAAGGCTGAGCGTCTAGTAGGTACGACGAGAGAAGGAGGGCGCTTACTGAGCGCGATAGGATCGTTCCAATTATTCTGGTATTCATTGTTACACCTTTACTTCTTGATCTGTGCTGCTAAGAGAGCGATTATATCTGAGGCCGGTCTGCCTGCGATCGTGGAGCGTGAGCCAAGCGCGAGATCCTCCGGATAAGCCGGCCTCATTAACCCGTTTTCAATGAGCCAAAAGTTCCGGTAGGAAAACCCCTCAAGCTCGGATTCGGAGGTAAGGAAGAAGAGGCACGTTTGATGACGCCTCGGCGTAATGTCGTTGAGTATGTTATGCTTGGCGACCTTCCCGTTGGGCAGCCGGGCAATTCCGCCCTCTCGAAAAATGGTAGCTAAGTCGCCGACAATAGGGACCGGGAAGGTGCCAGACTTTAGCACTGTCGTGATGGACACGGAATACTCCGTGTAAAGTCCTTTGCCGTCAGAACTTAGGAAAGGTTGGAGATCTACGATGTCGCCGATCATGATTGTATCCGCCGCCTGATACGGTAACTCGGGTTGCTCCTCATGTAATACCTTTACAAATGGGTGAGTTCGGCCGGGGGCTGGTTCAATCATCGAAAATGGGACGCGTACATTAAACCTAGTGGCTCGGGCGCGTCGGATGGACTCCCTGACTATATCTTTCTCCGCCGGTAGTAGTGGAGGGATGGTGTCGGACTGCGCGAGCAGAGCTGTGACAGTCAGAAAACAAAAAGCAATCAGTCTCATCAACATAATGTGCATCCTTGATAACGACACTTAAAGCGTGTCGCTTAACCGAAATCTTCGAGCCGCCCCGACCCTATTGTAGTACTGCTACGGCGATAGTTCAGTGTACGTTTGGCCTAGATAAACGTCAATTAAATTGTCTGCGAGCAATGCAAATAAATATTAAATAAAGTTTGAATAATAACGGATCATGTAAGGAGGGCTCAGAACCAGCACCAGTCCGAAACTCGTATGAAATGTGAGCCAACGGTTACAGCTATCTCCCGCCAACAGCGATAGTTGGGAAAAGATGAACTAGAGGCAATACGGTCGGGGAACAACCGGTTATCACGCCGTATTTGGCAGCCAGGAGGACCGGCTTCCGGTTTCAGCCGGTTTCCTAATCTGGTTTGGCTCATACCGGATACAAACTAGCTTGAAACGGAGCTTTGCTGTGTTACAGAGTATAGAGTACGGAAGGACTGAAGGATCCTGCCGTGAATGCTCAGCGTATGAGGGGCCGACAAACGCCGACTCTTCAAAAAGATCAGGCCCCAGCGGAGCCGAAGACAAGGTTTTGAACCGCGCCGGCGGCCGTGCGAATGTCGTTCCGCAGGCCGATACCCATCGCTTCCGCCAAGTCCTCAACTCGATCCAAGATCGACTTCGCGTCCAGGGCCTGAACTTGGAGCACCACCGTCCGAGTCTCGATCAACGTTCCGGATGCCCGATCAACCTCACCATGGAAGTGCTTGGCGACCGCTGGAGCCTGATCATCATCCGGGACATTATGTTCGGTAATTGGAGGCATTTCCGGGAGTTGCTGGCGAACTCGACGGAAGGTATCGCGTCGAACATTCTGGCCGCGCGGTTGAAACATCTGGTGGAGATCGGCCTGCTTGTGCGCCGGGGCGACCCGGCGCACAAGCAGAAGGTGATCTACAGCCTGACGGAGAAGTCGATCCAACTGGTGCCGGTCCTTGCCATGATTGGCGCCTGGGGCCGGCGGCGTCTGCCGGTGCCGGAGGAGCTATCGATCCATGCACAGTTGCTGGAGGGGGGTGGTCCGGCGCTGTGGGAGGAATTTATGGAAGAGCTACGGCGGGATCACTTGCCGGGGATGGCGGCCGCGGCGAATGGGCCGCCGGTGCTGGCGCGGTTGAATGCGGCATACGAAGACGTCGTGCGCCGGAAGGCTCGTGGGGAGTAGCGCCGCGTTGGATTAGTCGTGCTCGAGGGCCTTGGCCGCTACCGCGCCGCCCAGAATCATGGGCAAGGTGAAGGCAACGAAGACCATCGCCAGCATCATCACGATAAGGGCTCCGAAGGCTTCCGGGGATTGCATGATTTCGGTGAGCTGTTTTACGGTATCCGCCGGTGCGTTCGATTCCTGCAGTTGTTTGCGGTAGGCCTCGATGATGCCGCCCTGGTCCTGCAGGACGATGATCGTCACCGTGAAAAACAGAATCCAAATGACGTAGAACAGCACGCCGGTGATCCAACCGAGACGCGCGCCGGCGGAGACGGAGAGCACCTGGCCGGTACGCTTGGAGTAGAAGAACACGGCGAGGGAACCGCCGCCTAACAGCACGAAGAGTTTCAGGAACATGCCGGCGACGCCGCCGATGGGGATGATCATCAGCAGCCAGATGATGATTGCGGCAACGAATCCGGCGCGGACGGCGTTGGCATTGTGGAAGCTGATCGGAGCCGGACCCGTCGCCGGCGCTGCTTGCGCCTCCGTCGCGAGGGCGCGGAGATCGTCGCCGGAGTGCTCCAGATTAGACGGATGCTGGAACTCGGGATTGAATTCAGGGGGAGGATCGGCGAACTGGGGTTTACCGCAGCGGTGACAGAAGCGGGCGCCGGACGGCAGCTCTGCGCCACAGGTACAAAAATCGGCCACGATTTCAGTGTGTCATAAACGCGGCGTGTTACGTTGGAGTCAATGTCTTCGATGACGATGCTTGTGGTTTCAAATCCAAGCGCGCCGTACTTGAAATGGCTGCGCGAAATGCCCGCCGATGTGAATTACGTGGTCGGGAATACGGTGGAGACGCTGTCCGGGCTTGCCGAGAACGCGGATGCGATTTTGTACTGTATGGGGCCCGGGATTTCATTGAAGGCGGTATGGGATCTGGCGCCACGGGTACAGTGGGTGCATTCGCTGTCGGCCGGCCTGGAGAGCATCCTGTTCCACGCGTTGGCGGAGAGCACGGTGCCGATGACGAACGGGCGCGGAGTCTTCAAGGACTCGCTCGGTGAGTTTGTGGTGGCTTCGATTCTGCATTTCGCGAAAGACCTGCGGCGGATGGTTAGAAACCAGGAAGCGGCCCGGTGGGAGCAGTTCGACGTGGAGATGGCGGCGGGAAAGACGCTGGGCGTGATCGGGTATGGAGAGATTGGGAGGGCCGCGGCAGTGCGGGCTCATGCGTTGGGGATGAAGATTCACGTCATCCGGCGGCGGCCGCAGTTGTCGGATGAAGATCCGATTGTGGAGAAGAGCTTTTCGATCGCGGAGCGCGCCGAGATGATGGCCGGTGTCGATTACCTGTTGCTGGCGGCGCCGTTGACTGGCGAGACGCGAGGCCTTGTTGGCGAGAAAGAGCTGCGCGCGATGAAGCCATCGGCGGTGGTGATCAACGTCGGCCGTGGGCCGGTTATCGATGAGGCGGCGCTGATCGCGGCGCTGAAGGATGGGGTCATCAAGGGCGCCGCGCTTGACGTGTTCGACAAAGAGCCGCTGCCGCAGGGCCATGCGTTTTGGGGTCTTTCGAATGTGCTGCTATCGCCGCACTGCGCCGATCATACGGCCACATGGACCGATGAGGCGATGCAGTTTTTCCTGGAGAATTTACGGCGGTTTCAAGGCGGCGAGCCGTTGACGAACATGGTGGACAAGAAGAGCGGGTACTAGAAAAACAAAAAGGGGGCGGCGCGAGCCACCCCCCTTTTTACCTTGTAAATTGCTTAGGCAACCTTGCGGGCGAGCGAGGACTCCATGTCCACGGTAGCGACCTTGACCTTGGAGGCGACGCCGATAAGCTGCAGAAAACGGATCTGCATCCAGGTCATATCGACTTCGAGCCAGGTGAGGCCATGGCGGGCCGAGTTAGGGTGGGCGTGGTGATTGTTGTGCCAGCCTTCGCCGAAGGTGAGGATGGCGACCCACCAGCTATTGCGGGAGTCGTCGCGGATGTCGAAGCGGCGGCGGCCCCAGAGGTGCGTCGCTGAGTTGACAAGCCACGTGGAGTGCAGGCCGAGCGTGATACGCAGGCAGACAGCCCAGAGGAACATCGACCACCCGCCGAAGTACGCGATCAGAAGAGAGGATACGGTGACGGGGATGAAGTGCCAGGTGTTGAGCCAGCGATAGAAGGGATCCTTGGCAAGGTCCGGAGTGTAGCGGGCGAGCTCATCGGTCTTGTTGTGCTTCGATTCGCCGAAGATGATCCAGCCGATGTGGGACCACCACTTACCGTCCCGCGGCGAGTGGGGATCGCCCTCCTGGTCCGATTTCTGATGATGGATACGGTGGGTGGCGACCCAGAAGATGGGTCCGCCTTCGAGCGTCATCGTCCCGCAAACCGCGAAGAGATACTCAATCCACTTGGGAACAATATAGGAGCGGTGGGTATGCAGGCGATGGTAGCCCATGCCGATGCCCCAGCCAATCGTGATCCAATAGAGCAGAACCATTACGGCCAGTGATTTCCACTCGAAGAAAAACGGGGCCGCCAATGCGCCCGCGTGGAATACAGCCAGGAATAGAATTGTGACCCAATTCCACTGCCGAGCCTTTGAGATGGGGGTTACCCCCTTTGCGGTACTTTCCATAATTGGGACAGTCTCTCTAGCCTAACAGACAGGGGTGTACCACGCCGGATAGGACTGTTTACCTAATCGGCAGGCTTCGAGAATAGGATTATGATTTTTTGTCCCGGCATGTAGAGAACCCGCGGCGGGCTCCGACATACCAATGAAAGCTCGCAAATGAATGCGAAGCGAAGAGGAGAAAAATGAAATACATGCTGCTGATGTCTCACGGAAGATCGGGCGGTGACCCGATTGGTACCTGGCCGCCCGAGGATATTAAGGTGCACATCGCCTTCATGATCGGCTTCGCCAAGGAACTGGGCGCCAACGGAGAATTGGTGACCGCTGAAGGATTGGCCGGCGCCGGGGAAGCGGTGCTTGTTCGCGCCAACCAGGATGGGCTGCCTGCGACCGACGGCGTGTTCCCGGAGACGAAGGAGTTTTTGGCCGGCTATTGGATCGTGGAAGTGCCGGACAAGGAACGTGCCTTCGCAATCGCCGCGCGTGCTTCCGCCGCGCCGGGACGAGGCGGTGTGCCGTTGAACATGGGTATCGAAGTCCGCCAGGTGATGGCCGGACCGCCGCCGGAATTCATTTAGCTACGACCGCCGTTGGGCGAGAATAGGTTTATGATCTCTCGTCGCGCTTTATTTGGTTCGATGGCGTTGGCAGGTGTGCGGTTGCCGGCGGCGCCTTTTACGGGGCGGATTCCCCTGGCAGTTTCGACCTATAGCTACTGGCACTTCAAAACGGAAAAGTATCCGATCGAGAAGGTGATCGAACACGCCGCCTCGCTGGGGTTTGATGGTGTGGAGATTCTTCACCGGCAGATGGCGGACGAGTCGCCGGCATACTGCGCGAAGTTGAAGAAAATGGCGTTCGAGCGTGGATTATCGTTCCCGATGCTGTCGATTCATCAGGACTTCGTTTCGCCGGATGCGGCGGAGCGGCAGAAGATGATCGACCACACGGTGCGGTGCGTACAACTGGCGGCGCGATTGGGGATTCCGTGCGTGCGTTTGAATAGCGGGCGGTGGAAGACCATCAAGTTGTTCGACGATCTGATGAAGGTGAAAGGCGATGAGCCGGCGCTGCCCGGGTATACGGACAAGGATGCGTTTGCGTGGTGCATCGACTCGATTCAGAAGTGCCTGCCGGCCTGCGAAAAAGAGGGAGTGATGCTGGCGTTGGAGAACCATTGGGGACTGACGACGAAGGTGGAGAACCTGCTGACAATTTGGAAAGCAGTGAACTCGCCTTGGCTGGGGATCAATATGGACACCGGGAACTATCCCGGCGATCCGTATGAGGGGATCGGGAAGCTGGCAGGGTTGGCGACGATTGTGCAGGCGAAGACCTATTACGGCGGCGGGGAGTGGTACACGCTGGATTTGGACTATCCACGGATTGCGGGGATATTGCGGAAGGCCGGGTTTAAGGGGTGGGTGTCGTTGGAGATGGAAGGGAAAGAAGATCCGCAGACCGCGGTGGCGAAGAGCTATGCAGTGTTGCGGAAGGCGTTTGGGGGGTAGCTTTGCGCGGGTATTGGGCTTGGGTGAGGCTATCGTTTCCACGCGTTAGAGAGTGTGGACATCCACACGCCGGACCTGGCCTCGTTGCATGAACTCGATCATTATTGCGTTCTTGGCGGCGAAGCGCTGCCACCCTAATTGCCCGGCCCATGTGACTAGATGAGGCCGGAGATGGTGCGCCAGCGTCGAACCCTCATCCAGATGTTCAAACAACGACGCGACCGGCATCCGCGTACCCGCAAAACACCACTGGCCTCCGAGCTCGGCTTTGCAGTCTGCCCAATTCATACTTTGAGTTTATCTTTACCGCGCCGGAGGCGGCGGCGGTGGGGGCGGCTGGTTGACGTGCTTTAGAATTCCCGTCGCGCTGGCGATGATGCTGCTCAGATCCGTCAAATTCGCGGGCACGATCATCGTATTGTTCGACCGCGCGAGTTTGCCGAATTCCGTGATCCATTGTTCCGCGATGCGGAGTTGCACCGCGTCGCGGCCGCCGTTGTTCTGAATCGCCGCGGCGACGCGCTCAATACTCTCAGCCGTCGCTTTCGCCACAGTGAGGATCGCCGAGCCTTCGCCTTCCGCCTCGTTGATTTGCTGCTGCCGCTTGGCCTCCGACGCTTTGATCACCATCTGCTTCTCACCCTCGGCCTTGTTGATCGCCGCTTCGCGAACGGCCTCGGAATTGAGAATGGTCGCGCGCTTCTCGCGCTCAGCGCGCATCTGCTTCTCCATCGCGCCGAGAATGTCAGCCGGCGGCGTGATGTTCTTGATCTCATAGCGCATCACCTTCACGCCCCAGGCTTCGGTGGCCTTGTCGAGCTCGGTGACGACGGAGATATTGATCGCCGTGCGCTCCTCAAATGTGCGGTCGAGCTCGATCTTGCCAACTTCGCTGCGTAGCGTGGTCTGCGCGAGCTGGATGATGGCGAAACGGTAATCGCTGATACCGTACGAAGCCCGCTCCGGACTTAGTACCCGCATATACAGAATGCCATCGACGCCGACCTGGACGTTGTCGCGCGTGATGCAGATCTGCTCCGGAATATCGATGGCGCTTTCCTTGAGTGAGTGCTTGTAGCGGATGACATCGAGGAACGGCACAAGGACGTGGAAGCCGGCATCGAGCGTGCCGCTGAAACGTCCGAGGCGCTCGACGACGTAAGCGCTCTGCTGCGGCACGACGATCGCGGTCTTCGCGATCATGATAAACACAATGAGGATAAACGCGGCCGCGATGATCAGCTCAGTCATATAGCTATCCTTATTCGGCGGCGCGGATATACAGCGTGAGGCCGTCGACCTGTTCTACGATACACCGCTGACCGGCCTCGATGGGCGTACCGCTGATATTGCGCACGGTCCAACTGCTGCCGCGGAGCTCGGCCTGGCCGAACTCGCCGGGATGCAGCGCGTTTGCCAGAGTGGCCGTTTCGCCGATCAGAGAATCGACTCTGGTGGAGGGGACCACGGGTTGAAAGCGCCGGAGTAGCGGCTTACGGAAGAGCAGCACCGCGGCGATGGACAACGTGAGAAAAATGATCGACTGCGTGACGAGGTTCTCGACGCCGGCCAGCGCGGCGAGCGCGGTCGCCAGCGCGCCAACTCCAAAGAAGAAGAAATAGAAACCGCCCGGGGTGAGCATCTCCACCACCAGCAGCGCGACCGCGGCGACCAGCCAAACCCACCACTGCATGAGCATCCCCTCCGGGGTACTGCGTTCGCTAGCTTTTGACTACCATCGCTTCCGGATCCCACATCATCGTTTTGCGCGTGAAGTGGCTGACGTTGGAGAGAAGGGCGGGGCCGGCGGCGCGGAGGCCGAAGGTCGCGTCCTCAATGACTGCCTTCCGGGAGCGAATGGCGTTGATGAAGTTTTCGTGGTGCGCATACTGTTCGGTGTAGCCCGGAGGCAGCACCCAACGCTGTTCGGTGTTGGCACGCATGCCGTCCGCCGACGCCCGCTGGACCGGGTACTTCTCGCGGTATTCGCGCAGAATCTCCGTGGCCGTGGCTTTCGAAAATGTTCCGGCGGTATTGCCCGGTTCCGTGTCCTTGGGCTTACGCTTCAACACAAGCGCGCCGCCGACCGCCAGATCGAGCACGCCATCCGTACCGATGAACCGGAAGCCGGAGCCATCGCCGCCGCCCGCCTCGAAGTTAAGGCGGAGGCTGAGATGGAACGCCTTGTGGGAGGACGTGTCGGGATAGTCGTACATGCCGAGCATGAGATCGGGTACGTCGCGGCCATCCTTCCAGTAGTAGAGGCCTCCGGTGGACATGATGCGGTTGGGGCCGCTGGAATCCATCACGTAGTGGATGCCGGTAAACAGATGCACGTAGAGGTCGCCCGCGACGCCGGTGCCGTAGTCCTGATAGTTGCGCCAGCGGAAGAGGCGGATCGGCTCAAAGGGGCGTTTCGGCGCGTGGCCGAGGAAGCGATCCCAGTCGACGGTCTGCGGCGTTGCGTCGGGCGGGATGGAGTATTGCCATGCCCCTTGCGCGGAATTGCGATCCCAGTAGGCCTCCACCATGCGGACATCGCCGATTGTGCCCTGCTTGATCACCTCGCGAGCCTTGGCGTAAAGGATCGAGCTGGCGCGCTGGCTGCCGACCTGGAGAATGCGCTTGGTTTCCTTCTCCGCCTGGATGACCGCGGCACCCTCCTCCACTTTCTGCACCATCGGCTTCTGGCAGTACACATCTTTGCCGGCGCGCATCGCGTCGCAGGCGATGATCTGGTGCCAGTGGTCGGGGGTGGCGACGATGACCGCGTCGATGTCGGGCCGGGCGAGGACTTCGCGGTAGTCGCGCGTGGTGAAGATATCCTTGCCGTAGACTTCCTTAGCCTTGTCCAGGCGGCCCTGGTAGACGTCGGAGACGGCGACGAGCTTTGCGCCCGGTACAGTCGCGACCGTGGAAACGTCGCCCTGACCCATGATGCCGAAGCCGATGCAGGCGACGTTGATTTTGTCGTTGGCTCCCTTCGGCGTCTGTGCCGGTGCGGCGGCAGCGAGCATCGTGGTGGCGGATCCTGCTTGGAGGAAATGGCGGCGGGTTGTCGGCATAATGGTTGGCTCCCGAACCCTCATTTTTGCATGAATTCCTCTATAGAACACGCGCCCACCCGCCGATTAAGGGGGGAGATGCCATTTACCGACCTGGAAGGGCTGAACGAATACGCCGATTACAGCGGCGGCGCTGACGAAGGGCCGGATGCCATTGTGCCGCCCGTTCCGGAAACGGTTGAGCACACGGGGATTCCGCAGCAGTTAATTGAGCAACTGATCCTGAAGGACCTCTACTACAAGGGCGAGATAGTCGGCAGGGATCTGGCGTCGGACCTCGGGCTGCGGTTCAGCGTTATCGAAGGAATGATGGACGGGTTGAAGCGCAACAACCTGCTGGGTGTGAAGAGCTCGCTCGGCATGGGCGCCATTTCGTCCCGCTTTTTGCTCACCGAAAACGGCCGCGAGCTGGCGAAGGAATACATTTCTGCCTGCGCATATTCCGGGAGAGTTCCGGTGCCGCTGTATCAATACGCGGACCTGGTACGGCAGCAGAAACAGGGCGATGGATGGCTCACCATGGACGCGCTACGTGACGCCTACAGGCACATGGTGGTGACAGAGGAGCTGCTGAACGCGATCGGGCCGGCAGTAAACTCGGGCAAGTCCTTTCTGATCTATGGACAGCCGGGGAATGGTAAAACGTTCCTGGCCGAAGCGCTGTTCAACGTCGACGAAACGCACATCTACGTGCCGCACGCGATCGAGTGCCAGGGCATGATCATCCAGATGTTCGATCCGGTGTATCACCACCCGGTCGACGAGGAAACCGATCAACCATCCGCGTTTACCACCGAATCGACTTACGATAAGCGCTGGTTCAAGACACGGCGGCCGTTCATAGTCAGCGGCGGCGAACTGGATCTGAAGATGCTCGATTTGAGTTACAACCAGGTGGCGAAGTATTACGATGCGCCTTTGCAGTTGAAGGCGAACAATGGCATCTACCTGATCGACGACTTCGGCCGGCAGAAGGTGACCCCGGCGGAAGTGCTGAACCGGTGGATTGTGCCAATGGAACGCCGCGTCGACTTCCTGACATTTGTGAATGGCTCAAAGATGACTGTGCCGTTCGAGTGCTTCCTGATCTTCTCGACGAACTTGAAACCGCATCAACTCGGCGATGAAGCGTTCCTGCGCCGCATCCAGTACAAGATGCTGATGAAGAGTCCCGCCGAGAACGAGTTCGTCGACATTTTCGTGCGGTTTGCCGAGAGCAAGGGACTGACATGTCCGCGCGCGCTGGCCAATGGATTCATCGACCGGCATTACCGGACGACCGGGAAGGCCCGGCGGCGCTGTCATCCGCGCGATGTGCTGTCGCACGCGGTCGATATTATCCGCTTTGAACGGCTACCGATGGAATTGAACGACGAGATCCTCGATAAGGCGTTCCATTCCAACTTCGTCAGCGAAGACGAAGACTAGGCCATCGAACCTGCGCGGATCAACTGTTCGGCGTGCTGCAGTGCCTCCGGCGTCAGACGCTGACCGCTCAACATCCGTCCGATCTCCTTTGTCCGCTCCACACCCTCCAACTCC
This sequence comes from Acidobacteriota bacterium, assembly GCA_016185425.1. Taxonomy (GTDB): domain Bacteria; phylum Acidobacteriota; class Terriglobia; order Bryobacterales; family Bryobacteraceae. The sequence goes on from JACPNQ010000034.1 coordinate 163,558, forward strand.
ACGACGACGGCAACTGTCCGGCCCTTCGACTCCTTCTTCTCTACGCGGTAGTGAAACGCCGCGAACGACGCGATCTGCGCCTGGTGCGTCACGCAGAGCACCTGATAGCCCCGGCTGAGTTCCTTCAGCCTTCGCCCCACCGCTTCAGCCGCTTCACCGCCGATCCCCGCATCGACTTCGTCAAACACCAATAGATGTTGCGTTCCGGCGGGCCGTTCGCGCTCCACACACGTCTTGATGGCGAGCGCGATGCGGGAGACCTCGCCCCCGCTGGCCACTTTCGACAACTCGCGCGGCTCCTCACCCCGGTTCGCCGAGACAAGGAAGACCACGGCGTCGCGGCCATCTTCGGTCCATGCCGATTCGGCGAACGCGATGCGAAATGTGGTGCCGGCCATGGCAAGGGCGGTGAGTTCCTGCTCGACGCGTTTTTCCAACTGGCGCGCCGCCTGTTTGCGAATCGCGGTCAGCTTGGCGGCAGCCGTTTCATACTCGCCGGCGAGTTTCCTGCGCCGCGCTTCGATCGCCGCGCGCAATTCCGAAGCCGTCTCGACGGTCCGCATCTTGCCCTGGATATCGGCGAGAAACGAGAGAATTTCGTCGATGGTTGCGCCATATTTCCGCTTCAGCTTCTCGATCCCCGCCAGCCGTGTTTCGACCGTTTCCAAACGCGCAGGATCGGCCTCCAGGTGCGTCACGTAATCGCGGAGTGTGCGGCCGGCCTCCTCGAACGCGATCACCGCAGGTCCAAGAATTTCCGCCACGTCACCGAGCTGGGCGTCGATGCGCGCGAGTTCGTCAACGTGGCGCTGCGCGATGCGGGCCTGGGCCAGGGCGGAGTCCGGGGCATCGTAGAGGGCGGTGAACGCGGCCTCGGCGTGTTCGCTCAGGCGCGTGACGTTTTGCAGAACGCGCTTCTCGTTTTCGAGATCGTTGTCTTCGCCCGGCTTCAGGTCGAGCGACTCAATTTCCTTTCGCTGAAATGTCCAGAGATCGGCCAGCCGAAGCTGTTCCTGCTCGCGTTGCGCTATCTCGTCGAGCTCGCGGTCGCAGTCCTTCCAGGCGCGATAGATCTCCGCGACGGCGCTCCTCGCATCGTGCGCGTTGGCGAACGCATCGAGAATCTCGCGCTGGGCGCTGGCATCGTAGAGCTGCTGCTGCTCATTCTGCCCGTGAATGTCGCCAAGCCACGGCGAGAGCTGCTTTAACAGCGCGGCTGTGACCGGCCGGCTGGCGGCGAAGGCGCGGGACTTGCCGTTGGCGAGGATCTCGCGCTCGATGAGCAGCTCGTTTTCTTCAAGCTCGATGCCGGCGTCTGCGAGGAGAGCGCGGAAGGCGGGGGAGTCGGGGACGTCGAAGATACCCGAGATGCGGGCGCGTTCGGTGCCGGAGCGCACGACTTCGGCGGAGGCGCGTCCGCCGAACAGCAGGCCGAGCGAATCGACGATGATCGATTTGCCGCTGCCGGTTTCGCCGGTCAGGAGATTCAGGCCGTGGTGAAAGCGCTGGCGAAGGCGCTCGACGACGGCGAAGTTTTCGATGTGCAGTTCGACCAGCATGACCCCAAAGAGAAATTGTAGCCGGAGGAGCTCAGGGCAAGGGAAGTTTTTGGAGGAAGTTGGGGACGTGAGTGGAGATCGTCTGTAGGGTGAGGCCCAGGAAAACGAGCGTCGCGAGGAGCCGTACCCACTGCAGGCGGCTGCGCCACGCCTCGGCGCGGGCCGCCGAGAGCTCGAAAACGCGCGGCGCGATGGCGGCCCAGAAGCGTGTGCCGAAGTAGATGCCAAGAGCGAAGGCGGTCCAGAGAAAGAGGTCGGCGGTGGGCACGTGGATGTTCGCCTGGCCGAGCGTGTTGTTGTTGCGGGCGTGTTCGCGCTGGACGATCTCCCAGTAATAGATGACGGCGGCGAGTAGCAGGCCTAGCGCAAGGAGTGCCGCGGTCTCCAGGCGGCGGGAGTTAGCTGACATTGCGGGAGTTATGGTACAAGCCGGCGGCGACCGTGGCGAGCAGGCTGACCGTGAAGACCGGCGGCACAACTCGTCCAACCCCCTCCGCCTCGCCCCGCGCTGTCCGGATCATCGACGAGGTCACGAAAACGGCCGCGCCGACAATAAGTAGCGGTATTAACAACCACTTGCCACCGTATCCGTCGGGCTGGCCGTCCAGGTGGAAATGGGAGGGAATCGTCTCCAGCAGACCCGCGTAACTCGGCAGAACGACGGCGAGCATAAGGACAAACGCCCCGAAAGCGGCAGCCTCGACGACCCACCAGGGACCTGTTGGCATTTCGTCTCCATTGTAATCCTTCACGCCGGAACCGCCGATAGACCGGGAGATGCTGCTCTCGATCCTCGTCCCTCTCTATAACGAAGAAGAGTTCGTCGGAACGTTGCTGAAACGAGTGCTCGAAGCGCCGCTGCCGGAGGGGATGGACCGGGAGATCATTGTCGCCGACGACGGTTCCACGGATGGGTCGATTGAGATTGTAGAGCGAATGGCCGAACTCTATCCGGGGAAGATCCGCCTCTCCATCGCGGCGCGAAACGAGGGGAAGTGCGCGGCGCTGCGCCGGGCGATTTCACTCGCACGCGGCGAGTTCTCCATCATCCAGGACGCCGACCTCGAATACGATCCCCGCGAATATCCGCGAATGCTGGGCCCGCTGGTCGATGGCCGTGCCGACGCCGTGTTCGGCTCCCGCTTCCTTCCTACCACCGAGCGCCGCGTCCTCTACTACTGGCATTCTCTCGCCAATTGGATGCTGACGACACTCTGCAATGTCGTCGCCGATCTAAACCTCACCGACATGGAGACCTGCTACAAGGCCTTCCGCACGCCGCTTTTGCAGAGCATTCCCCTGCGTTCGCAGCGGTTCGGCTTTGAGCCGGAGATCACCATCAAGCTCGCCAAACGCCAGGCCAAGATCTTCGAAGTCCCCATCAGCTACAACGGCCGCACGTATGAAGAGGGCAAGAAGATCGGACTGAAAGATGCATTCGAGGCGTTCTGGGTGGTGATGCGCACCGCATTCACTTCCGACATCTACGCCGACTCCGGCAAATCGATCCTCGACGCCTTCGCCGACGCTCCCAACTTCAACCGCTGGATGGCCGATACCATCGGGCCGTACGTCGGCAAGCGCGTGCTGGAGATCGGTGCGGGGATGGGTAACCTGTCCCGCCAACTGATTCCGGGCCGCAAACGCTACGTCGCCACGGACCTCGAAAAGGAGCATCTGGAGCGCCTGAAAACTCGCCTCTCGCACCGGCCCGCGCTCGAAATTCAGTGGATGGACGCGGCCGATCCGAAGTTTTTCACCGGGCTTCGCGAGCAAATGGACACAGTCGTCTGCCTAAACGTGGTCGAACACATCAAGGACGACCTCGGCGCGCTTCGGAATATCCACTCCGCGCTCGAGGTGGGCGGCCGGGCCATCATCCTGGTACCCGAGGGACAGAGCATTTACGGCTCGCTTGACGAGGCGCTGGGCCATCATCTCCGCTATTCGGAACTCCTTCTGCGCGAAAAAATGTCCGGCGCGGGCTTCGTCGTCGAAGAGATGATCCGCTTTAACCGCATGTCGCGGCCCGGTTGGTGGTTCAACGGCAAGATTCTCAACCGGACCGAGATCAGCCGCTTTCAGTTGAAGAACTTCGACCGGCTCGTCTGGCTGTGGCGGCGCGTCGACAAACTCCTGCCGTGGAGGCCGGTATCGATTATCGCCATCGGCCGCAAAGTCGCATCAGAACTGCAACCGCAACGAGAGCTGGATCTGGCGGGGCGGCTTGGCCGAGAGTATGCGGCCGAAGGTGGCGGGCTCGTCGAGGAATCGCTCCGGCAGCTCGAAGTTTGTGCGGTTCAGCACGTTGAAAGCCTCGAGCGAAGCGGTGAGCCGGTAGTGCTCTTTCAGGTAAAAGACACGGGCGGCGGAGGCGTCGGCGGTGGCGAGCGCGGGACCGGTGAGAATGTTCCGGCCGGCGTTACCGAAGGTGTAGCGGGCGGGCATGGCGAAGGCCTCGGTGCGGAACCAACGCTCCTCCGACTTGCCGCTCAGGTTGGGGTCTCCGATAACGTTGGGACGGTCGTACCCGAACGTCCCGCCGGTATTCCCAGTGTTGGAGTTGTCAAACCGTAAGTAGGGCGAGAACGGCTGGCCGGATTGCGCCGTCAAAATGCCGCGAAGCTCGAAGTTGCGCGTCCAGACGTGTGTACCGGGCAATGTCCACGATGCAGTTGCGGCCAGGCGCTGGCGCATGTCGAAGCTGGAAAGTGCGCGTTCGGCGGCGTAGTTGCGGCTGTTCTGCGGGAAGTTCTTGTCGGGCCCGCTGGTAATGAAGCTGGACGTGTTGTCGATCGACTTGCTGTATGTGTACGACGCGAGAAGCGATAGTCCGCTCGCGAGGCGCCGGTTCAAGTTGACCTGCAGCGAGTGATAGTTCGAATTCGCTCCCGTCTCAATAAAGAAAATGCCCCCGAAATTCGGCCGCGGGCGATTGGCCTGCGCGTTGCCCGCCGCGGGGAGCGGCTGGTTCAGATCGCGCGACCGCACCAGGTTCGTCCCCTTCGACCCGGCATACGCGGCGGAGAGCGTTGTGGACGCCGTGATCTGCCGCTCGACAGAGAAGCTCCAATGCTGCAGGTAAGAGGTGCGGGCGTCGGGGCCGACCGTGTTGAGTGTCGCCGGGGGAACGATGCCGCCGTTTGACGGGAACGGGTTCGTCAGGGATGGGAAAACGGTCGCGGTCGGGAACCAGACGCGGATGGAGAAATAGGGCGGATTGAAATACTGCGACGAATTGACGACGAACATCCCCGCGTCATAAAACAGGCCGTATCCGGCGCGGACGACGGTATTCGAATTCACCGAATAGGCGAGTCCCAGGCGCGGCGCGAAGTTGTTGCGATCCGGCGCCATCACGCCGCGGCGAACGCCATTTGTTCCAACCCGCGAGACCACCCCTGTCGCGGGGTCGAACGCGGACATACGGTCAAACCGGTCGACGGGCGGCGTGAAGTATTCATACCGGAGTCCGAGATTCAGCGTCAGCCGTGGCGACACCTTCCAATCGTCCTGAAACCAGACGCCCGTGAAGTAGCTCTTCAGCGTCTGCGGATTATCGAACTGCGCCTGAATGGCCGTCTGCGGAAACCCCAGCAGCAGGTCGCCGATGCCCGAACCCGTCAGCGCCCCGCCGAAGGTCAACTGTCCGCGCGCGAAGTAATCCAGGAACCCGTTTACCTCCTGCCGGCGCACATCGGCGCCTAGCTTGAGCAGATGCCGGCCGCGGTGGATTTGCAGGCTCTCGGTGAGTTGATACGTGTTCGAATACCGCTCAATCGGCAGCGGCGTCGCATCGCCGACGGAGCTAAACCCCTGCACGTTGAAAAGCGGATAGCCGAAGTCGCGCGGGCGCACATTCAACCAATTCACTCCCCACTGCTGCCCCACATTGCGTTCATTGTTCTCCGGCAACACCTGGCGAAAGCTGCGGGTGAATCCGGCGCGTAACGAATTCAAGATGCTGGGGCTGAATGCATGCACGTGATGGACCATCGCGTTGTGCCCATTGTTGATCACTTTGTTGCCGAATCCGGGGATCGACTGTGTCTCCTCGGCATATGGCTCAAAGAGGTTCTGCCTGCCGTAGCTGTAGCGGAAGTTGAAGCCGTGCGTGTCCAGCCGGCCGCTACCTTGGGGCAGGGAATCGCGAAGAACCGGCTGGAAGAGATTCGTAGTGGGAAATAGATCCAGAACGCGGCTCGTGAGCGGATGGATGCGGCTGGCCGGGATGATGTTGCCGGGGAAGGGGCGCTGTGCGAAGGGGTCGATGACGGGTCTGCCGAGGCTGGTCAGGTCGCCCGTGCGCAACGCCGCCGATGGTACAACTCCCAACCGTGAAAAGCCGCGCCGTTCTTCCAATCCGCCGAAATTTCCGTAAAAGAATGTCTTGTCGGTCTGAATCGGCCCGCTCAGCGCGCCACCGAACTGGTTCCGCTGATAGCGCGCCTTTTCCGCCGGCGCTTCGAAATAGTTTCGCGCATCCAGCGCGCGATTCCGAAAATACTCGTACGCCTCGCCATGCCAGTAGTTGGACCCGCCGCGCGTGATGATATTGATCTGCCCGCCTGCCGAGCGGCCGAATTCGGCGCCGTAGCTGTTCGTTTCCACGCGGAACTCCTGGATCGTCTCCATCGGCGGCTGCAAAATAAAGCGGTTGTTGTAGGGATCGTTATTGTCGACGCCGTCGAGCAGATATTGGTTGAACTCCTCGCGGGCACCGGAAGCATGCATGGCGAACGCGCCGCGGGAGGAGAGTTCGGAGTCCTGCACCGGAGGCGCCACGCCGGGCGACAAGAGTGCAAGCTGCAAAAAATCGCGGCGGTTCAGCGGCAGGCTTTTGATGCGGTCGGCGTCGAGCGTCAGGCCGAGTTGCGCCGATTCGGACGCGGTGCGGGTCAAGTCGGCCACCTCCAATTCCGTGTGAGCGCCCGCGACTTCCAGCGATACGTCCTCACGGCGCGTCTGCCCGGGCGTGATGACGACACCAGTCCGGGCGAAATTCGAGAATTTATCCGCCTTGGCATTCAGCACGTACGCATATGGCGGTAATTGGGAAAACCGATACAATCCGTCGGGCCCAGACACAGTTTCGCGCTTGAAGCCGTGGTCGGCATCGGACAGCGAAACAGTGGCCGAGGGAATGGCCGCTCCGGAAGGGTCCAGCACGCGTCCGGTCAGCGTACCCGTCGTAACTTGCGCGAGGGCCGCGAGCCCAATGCAGAAAAATAGCAGCAACTTCACCCTACCAGTGTACTTTTCTGAGAGCTTTCGGACCGCGCACGCACTACCTCCATATGCCCGAAGCAAGACCCGCGGAGAAGGGAGCGGTATGGAATGAGCCGGTGCTGATCCCGTCGATCGGTGTGGCGGGCGGTGTATTGGTCGAACGATTGGCGTCGTTCCCCCTCGTGGAAGCGGGCGTTGCGGGCGCGTTGTTTGCGGGGCTGGCGCTCATCCCGGGCGCGGCGATCCGCCGTCGAATCGCCGCCGGAATGGCCTGCTGTGCCCTTGGTGTCGCGACGGCCGTGTGGCACCGGCCCGGTCCGCCGCCCGTGATCGACGCCGCGGCGTCGGAGGCGGTGATTGTTGAAGGTTGCGTCGTCGAGCCCAGTGTCTTCTCGGAGAATCGCGAGCAGTTCACGCTTGAGCTCGTCCCTGGCGCCCGTGGCAGGGTATCGTTGAATCTGCGCGAAGGCCAGATGCCTCCCCAACTGCGCTACGGGCAGCGCGTGGAGTTCGAGGGCCGCATCCGCGCCCCGCACAATTTCGGTAATCCCGGCGCGTTCGACTTTGAGGGCTACCTGGCGCGGCGGCAGATCTACTGGAACATCTCCACGCGCACCGGCGCCGAAGTGACACTGCTCGACGGCGTTTGCGGATCGCGGTTGGAAGGCTGGCTATTCGGGCTGCGTTCGGCGGCGTTGGAGCGGCTGGAGACGTTGTACCGGAACGACGCCTACAAGACGATCATGATGCAGGCGATTCTCACCGGCGAGAGCACGCGGCTGGAGAAGGCGTGGACCGAACACTACCGCCGCACGGGCACGTATCACGCGCTGGTGATCAGCGGCCTGCATCTGACGGTGCTCGCCGGATACCTGTTGATCCTGCTGCGCTATACAACCGGCCGGCCTGTTCTCTCGATGATCCTCGCGCTCCTCGCGGCGTGGGTCTATGCCGGCGCGAGCGGGATGACGGCGCCCATCGGCCGCGCTGCGGGCGGGTTCACACTCTTCCTGATGAGCCGCTTCTGGCACCGGCAAACGCACCTGCTGAACGCGCTTGCCGTTGTCGTCGTGTCTTTCCTGCTCATCGATCCCGGCCAGCTTTTCGAAGGCAGCTTTCTGCTCAGTGTCCTCAGTGTGCTCGCCATCGGCGCATTGGCGGGGCCGCTGTTTGAGGCCTACACGCGGCCCATCGTCCTGGGCTTTGCCGAGCTCGGGCGCGATCAGAACGACGTCGACCTCGAATGGCGGATCTGTTCGATGCGCGTCGAGGCCCGGCTGTTCGCCCAGACCATCGCCGTGTGGACGCGCATTCCCGAAAGATTCTGTTTGTCGTTTGTCTCCACCGTAGTTCGCACCTTCTTCCATCTCTATGAGATCTTCATGCTTTCGGCCGTCGTGCAGGTGGCTCTGGCTCTGCCGATGGCGCTTTTCTTCCACCGCGTCTCGTTGAGCGGTATGGCGGCCAATGTCCTTATCGTGCCGGTGATGAATGCGGTCGTCGTCATCGGGTTCGTCGCCATCCTAACCAATCTCGGACCTCTGGCCTGGCTCGCCGGGGCGCTGCTGGAGTTCTCCCGCCGCGTTGCCGCGTTCTTCTCCGGCCTGGAGCCGGATTGGCGCATCCCCGATCCTCCTCTTTGGCTAGCCCTCGCCTTCACGGCCGCCCTGATCGCACTCGCCATCGTGGCGCGGCGTGCCTCGCCCGCGCGCTGCGCCGCCTTCGCCGCGGTCTGTATCCTCTTCGCCACCCTCGTCGCGCATCCGTTCGCACCGCGGATTGCGCCAGGCCAATTGGAAGTTACGGTGGTCGACGTCGGCCAGGGCGACTCGGTGCTCGTCGTCACCCCGGAGGGCCGGACCATCATCGTCGACGGCGGCGGCGTGCCGGGCTTCAAAGGCCGTCCGAAACCGAAGCTCGACATCGGCGAGGACGTTATCTCGAATTATCTTTGGACGCGGTCCATGCAGCGGATCGACGTGCTTGCGCTCACCCATGCGCACGAAGACCACAGCGGCGGCCTGGCCTCGCTCATCGTCAACTTTCGCCCGAAGGAGCTCTGGATCGGCGCGATGGGAGAAAGCCCCGTCTGGCAGCGCCTTCGTGCCGTGGCGCGGGAGCACGGTGTGCGGATCGTGCCCCGCCACGCTGGCGAAACGTTCTCGCTCGGGGGCGCGCAGTTCCACGTGATGGCGCCGTTTCCGGACCAGGTGCCCGGCGTGATTCCCCGCAACAACGACTCGCTGGTGATGACCGCGCGGCTCGGGGCGCGCGCGTTTCTGTTGACGGGCGATGCGGAAAAGGAGATCGAATGGCGTCTCGTCGATGAGCACGCCGTCGAGCCGGTGGACGTGTTAAAACTCGGCCATCACGGCAGCCGCACGTCGTCCACGGCCGAGTTCCTCGATCTCGCCAAACCGCGTTTTGCCGTTATCTCCGCGGGGCTCGATAATCTCTACCGTCATCCGCACCCGGACGTATTGGCGCGCCTGGAGCAGCGTGGAATTCGCGTGCTGCGAACCGACCGCGGCGGCCAGATCCGCTTTCTCACGGATGGCTACAGGCTGGAAGTGACCGCTTTTCGCGCCCTACAGCAGGGCGCCGATAACCGGCAGCTCGCGGCGATGGAGTAACAGCACCGCGGAGCTCGCCATTAGCACGATCATCGCCAACGCAAACAGTTCGCCGTGATCGCCCACCTGCGGAATCGTCAGCCCGAGCTTGGTAATGTGGCTCACCACAGCACCCGTGATAACGCCGAACGATAGCGCCGCGCCGATCGCCACCGTGGGCGGATAGAGAATCAGAATCGACGCGATGAGTTCAACGACTCCCGTGCCGATCCGTCCCCACGGCTCCATCCCGAGCGTCGTGAAGATATAAACCGACTCCGGCGCTCCCGTGAATTTGAAATAGAGCGTCTGCAGCAGAATGACCGCCGTTACGATGCGGAGGCCGAGGCTGAGGTAGGACATAGCGATGTGTTTTCCTTTCGATGGCAGGCGCGAAGGGCGTCGGCGCCTTCTTTGGTGAAATAGCGGTCCAGCAGTTTCGGATCGGCTTGCAGCAGATCGACGACGATCATGCCGTCCAGCGTGCTGGAGAATGCCGCGTCCAGATGAAAGCCGGCGAGCTTGCCGCCGAGCCTGAGATACTGCCGCAGCAGGATCGGCGCCTTTGCGCCTTCCAATTCCGTGAGCGCATCGTCCAGATCGTCAATGTCATTGACGCTATCGGGTTCGGTACGCCAACGCGGTACAACGCGGCCATGGATCCACCGGGCGGTCCCTTCCATCCACGCGGCGCGCCGTAGAAAAGCGAGCATCAGCTTGCGGGACTCGGTGGAGTAAGCGTTGCTGATGCTCACGGGGCCAAATAGCACGCGGTGCCGCGGGTGCGCGGCCACCCACGCGCCGATGCCTTTCCACAACAGGAGCAGGGCGGAGAAGGAGCGCTGGTAGTTGGCGCAGATGAAGGATCGCCCCAGCTCCAGAGACGGCGCGCCAAGGCCATGGAGGAATTTGTCGCCATAGCGAAAGAGCGTCGACGTGTAGAGGTCGTGCGGCCGCGTGACACCGGGCGTCACAGGCTTCATGCGATAGGCGCCGGCGATCTCCCGCGCCTCCGCATTCCACAGGAAGAGGTGCAAATAGTGCGCATCGAACTCGTCGATGTCCTGGGTGTTGCCGGTGCCTTCTCCGGCCGCGCGAAAGGTCAACTCACGCAGCCGGCCGAGCTCGCGAAGGGTGAAGGGAATCTCGGACGCGGTGGCGATGTGTGCGGTCAGATTCCCATTCGCCGCGATCGCGGGAAGCGCATCGATCTCTCGCTCCAGCAGCGCCGGATCGACAGCCGGCGCGACCGGCGCAAGGGCTTCCGTCCCTCGGTGCAGCGGCCGGGACGTGTGCGCGCGATAGGGTGTGCGTTTACTCAGCAACTCCACGCGCCAGCGCAGATATTGAATCGCTCGTGCGGGCGTGCGCTTGCGCAGCACTCGTTCGGCGGACGTGCCCTTCCCAATGCGCACTTCCACGCTCCGTCCTTCCTTGTTCCACAACTCGCGGAACAGCATGGCCGTGCGGAGGCGCTTCGAAATGTGGCCGGTCAAATGGAACAGCAAACTGTTACGGCCGGCGATGTGAATGGGAACGATCGGGAACTCCACGCTGCGGTGTACGAGATCCAAGAGCTTTGCGGTGCCGTCATTCCAAGGAGCATCGGCAGTACCTTGCGCCACCTCACCAGCCGGAAAGACCACTAGCATCCCACCGCGCCGCACGAACTCCACTGCATCGCGTAGCGCAGAAATATTCCGGGCGCCGGGCTCCAGATCGAGAGGCACAACCACATCCCGCAGCTCGGGGAACGCGCGAAGAGCGTGGTTTGCGAGGAACTTCACGTCGGACCTGCGCCGCCGTAGCATCGCCAGCAGCACGGCGCCGTCGAGTATTCCGTGCGGATGATTGGCTACAACGACGGCGGGTCCCGCCGATGGGATCTGCGAGAGGTCGGCCTCAGTAACCAACGTGTCGACGCGGAGCAAGTGCAACAACCGTTCCGCCAGACATGCACCGCCTATTTGCTCGTAAACGGACTTGGCGCGCGCGAGCCCCGTAAGATGCGCAAGCGGTTCCTGCATCCACTGCGGCAGGTGCGCGACGTGCGGCCAGGCGGCGTTGAGGATGTGTGTCTTTTCCACACCTCTTCAATGCCAGCCGGCGCGGCTGTTATTCCAAACGAAGCAAGAATCGGTCGCCGCGTTGCACCAAGCGCCCGCGGAGCGTCAATGGCTCGGCCGGCGCGAGCGGAAACTTGCCATCGAGAAAGTAAAGATGTCCGTCGCGCGTACGCATGGCGGCGGGAACGCCGCCGCGCAGACAGCGAATGGCACAGTCGCGATGGACCTTTCCATCGCCCGGATTCATTACGCCGAGGTGGCACTTCGTATCGACCAGCTCACCCGTCACCGTAGCGGATCCCAGGTCCTTCTCCGCCAACTCGCCCGCCGGGCCATCCAGCGCCGAGACGCTCGCGATCTCCAGCATCCGCACGCCGTCACGCTCGATCAGCGAGCCCTGCACGCGCACCCGTCCCGACGGTACCGGACCCGCGCCGCGTTTCCCCGCGCCCACCAGCCACAGGCTCCGGCCGTCGCCCTCCACCAGCGCCGGCCAAGGCTTCAAATCCACCCAGCCCTCATGCGCCTTTACATTTCCAAACTCGAACCGGCTCCGCGCGAAGCGCCGCTGCGAATATACAAGCCCAGCAGCCAGCAGAAGAACAGCAACCAGCAGGTTAATGACCAAAAGACGGACATAACGCCCAGTCCGCGGGGGTGCTTGCGGATGATAGCCGACATAAAACTCCTCCATTAGCGGGCCTCCGCTTTGGTGCTTACGAAGGCCGTGCCATTTTCAATGCGTATAGGAAATACGGCGACCTGATCGTCAAACGGGGCTGGCGCACGGCCAGTGGCGGGGTCGTATTGGTACCCGTGCCAGGGGCACGTGATGCAGCCATCGATGATTTTGCCTTCGCCGAGTGGACCGTTTTGATGGCGGCATACGTTCGAGACGGCATGAACCTGGTTTCCGTTCCGAAAAACCGCGATGCGTTCCTTCCCCGCGCAGACGATGACGGCGCGCTGATCGGGGATGCTGTCAACCGGGCCGACGCGCAGATCTGCTTCGTTCGAAGGCGTGTCCCGCTCCTTCCGCGCCGCCGTTATATGCAGTGCGCTGAGCGTGGCTGCCCCCGCCGACACTACCGCGATATTGAACCAGTGCGGCTCTGACTGCAGCGCGCCGAACGCTACATGCGCCACCAGCAGAGCGTAAGCGAGATAGACGCCCATGTGCAGCCGCTTCCACACCGGCGGAGTCAACCAATGCAGCCACACATCATGGCTGGTGGCCGCCATTGCAAACAACAAAAACAGTGCCGCCGCCCCGAGCAACTGAAAGCTCGGAAACGACTGCACCAGGCTCGTCAGCATCCCCACATTGCCAAGCGCGTGAAACTGAATCAGCGAGAGCAAACCGTGCGTCAGCGCCAGCAGGAACATCAGCACGCCCAGGTGGCGGCGGTTGTAGAGCAGCGGCAGGAAGCGCTTGTCCAGGCGGGTCAACGGCCCGATAGCGAGGACGACGTGCAGCAGCAGGAATGCGCCAGTCCCGAATGCGCGGATCAGCAGCGTCTCCGCCGTGGCATCCGGATGCGCTAACGCTCCCAGGCCAGCGAACACACCCAGATAGAGCAACGTTCCGCCGGCGGCCACGCCGTCATAAATCTTCTTCTGCCGGCTCCAGCCGACCGCCTGATAGTGAACGCTCATGGTTGTGGATCCACGCGGCTGAGAACGCCCGCCGCCAGCAGCGCCAACAGCACCGCGGGCAACACCAACCAGACCCAATAGTGCGCGCGCCGCAGCGGCCGTATCATTCCGCCGCCTTTCTCCGCCATGCCCACGCCACCAGCGGCCACAACAGCATCGCCGCTGGAAACGCTAGCAGACGAAAAGCAATCGAGGTGTTCCGGGCCGCCGGATCGTGGCGCGGCAGCAGCATCGTCACGAAGGCCAGTGCGAACCAGAACCCCAGCCCCGCATATAACGCCATCGCGCCCACGATCAGATCGGCAGGCATAGGGGTTCCTTTAGGAGGACCAGGCGACGCGGAACTCAGGGCAAAGGGTCAGTCCGCCGCAGGCGAATACCGTTTGCCCTGTAATGTAGCTCGCCTCGTCCGAAGCCAGGAACGCAAAAACCGAGGCGATCTCCCGCGCTTCACCGGCGCGCCCCAGCGGAATGTGGCTTTCCACCTCCTGCCGCGCCTTTTCATTGTTGATCCACGCCGAGTTGATCGGCGTCACGATCGCGCCCGGACCGACGGCGTTCACGCGGATGCCGCGATCGGCATACTCCAGTGCGAGGGTTTTCGTCATATTCTCCATCCCACCCTTGGTGACCGAGTAGCTGACGTAGTGCGGCTTGGGGATGATTTCATGGACGGACGAATTGTTTAGGATCACGCCGCCCTTGCCTTGCTTTAGGAAATGCCGCAGCGCCTCGCGCGAACAGAGAAAAGGTCCGCGCAAATTGACGGCGATAACGCGGTCGAAATCGGCGGCTTCCATCTGATCTGAAGGGCTCGGCTTCTGAATGCCGGCATTGTTGATCAGTACATCGACGGAGCCGAATTCCGCCGTGAACGCATCGAACATCGCCTTCACATCCTGCTCGTTCGAAACGTCGGCCTTCAGAAGTACTTCGCGGCCGTCGCTCACGCGGGCCGTCTTGGCCTGCTGTTGTGTTTGCTCGGCGCCTTCCGGTCCACCGATATAGTTGATGCCGATATTCGCGCCTTCCTGCGCGAACCGGATAGCGATAGCCTGTCCAATGCCGGAGGACGCTCCGGTGATAAGTACGTTTTTGCCTTTCAGGCGTTCCATGACTGACTCGTTTCCTTTGCTGTGGTAAATGTCCCGGCAAGCCGCGATTATTCCCATCTTGGCAAACGTGCGAAAATAAGGGTTTCCTGCCTTTCCCCCAACCACACACCCAAATGAAGTCTGGCGATACTCTTTCTCTCTCCTTTGGTCTGCAGTTTGAAGAGCTCTACACACCGGAGGGCTTGGCCAAAGTCGACATAGCCTTTCAACGTTTTCTGGAATCCGGCGATGCCGCGCTGCTGCCGCAAATGCTGGCCGCGCGCGTCGACCCGAAGTCCCTCGACCGCAAAGCCGAGTCCGGCCTGCTCCTCGCGATCGCTCCGCATCTCGAAGACTTTTTGGGCGAACTCTTCCAGATTCAAAAGGAAATTCGCGGGCTGCAGCTTAAGCACGAAGAACTGTCGCCACTCTATACGGTGAAGCGCAATTTCGTCCAGCGCAAGGCTCTTGCGACGATTAAGGAAGCCGACGCGCAACACCTGCACGGTAAAGCCTTGCAGAGCGAGTTGGAAACCTACATGGGGGAGCGGATGACGGAGCTGGCCTACGCCCGCGCCGTCACCAAGTGGCTCGATGATCCCTCCGGCCATGCGCACCACCTGGAAATCGCCGCCAAGTACGCCGCCTGGGCACACTTCACCAGGCCGGGCAAGGAAAAGCATAAGGCCGGCATTCTCTTCAAGAAGCCGCACAAGCTGGAGTTTGAAAATCTGGTCCACGTGGAGACCATCACTGAAAATAATGCGGAACGCTTCGTCTTCCCGCAGCATGAGTGGCGCCACCGCGAAGGCTTCGGACTCACCGACCCGGGCACCGATCTGACGGGCGCCCTCGACGAAGCCAACTACTGCATCCACTGCCATAACCAGGGGAAGGACTCCTGTTCCACAGGGCTCCGCGAGAAGACCGGCGAGTTCAAGAAATCGCACTTCGGTGTCACGCTGAACGGCTGCCCGCTCGAAGAAAAAATCTCCGAGTTCCACGCCGCGATGGTGAAGGGCCACACCGTGGCCGCGCTCGGCATTATTACGATCGACAACCCCATGTGCGCCGGCACGGGCCACCGCATCTGTAACGACTGCATGAAGTCATGCGTGTTCCAGAAGCAGGAGCCGGTGAATATTCCGCAGGCGGAAACACGTGCGCTGAAGGAAGTACTGAACCTCACCTGGGGCTTCGAAATCTACTCGTTGCTCACGCGTTGGAATCCGCTGAACTTCCAGCGCCCGCTGGCGAAGACGGATACCGGATACAAGGTGCTGGTGGTCGGACTCGGCCCGGCCGGCTACTCGCTGGCGCATCACCTGCTCAACGATGGCCACACGGTCTGCGCCGTCGACGGCCTCAAAATCGAGCCCCTGCCGGAACATCTCTCCGGCGTCGATGCCTACGGCAACCGCAAGCCGTTCCGCGCCATCCGCGAGATTCACGAGATCTACGAGTCGCTCGACGATCGCGTCATGGCGGGCTTTGGCGGCGTCGCCGAGTACGGCATCACCGTTCGCTGGGATAAGAACTTCCTCAAGATCATTCGCCTGCTGATCGAACGCCGCCAGCGCTTCGCCATGTTTGGCGGTGTGCGCTTCGGCGGATCGATCACCGTGGACAGCGCGTTCGAACTCGGCTTCGACCATATCGCTCTCTGCGCCGGCGCCGGCCGGCCCACCGTCATTCCAATGAAGAACGGGCTCGCGCGCGGCGTTCGCCAGGCGTCGGACTTCCTGATGGCACTGCAATTGACCGGCGCCGCGCGCGGCAACTCCATCGCCAATCTTCAACTGCGCCTGCCGGCGGTGGTCATCGGCGGCGGCTTGACCGCCATCGATACGGCCACAGAATCGCTTGCCTATTATCCGGTGCAGGTGAAGAAGTTCCTGGAACGCTACGAGTCGCTCTGCGCGGCCAACGGCGAGGCCGCCGTGCGCGCGATCTGGAACGAAGAAGAGAACCTCATCGCCGACGAGTTCATTGCCCACGCCCGCGCCATTCGCGCCGAGGATGACGCGGCCGCGTGCGAAGGACGCAATCCGGTCTACTTGCGGCTTTTGCAGTCGTGGGGCGGCGTCACTCTGGCGTACCGCCGCCGCATGATCGATTCGCCCTCCTACACACTCAATCACGAGGAAGTAGCGAAGGCGCTCGAAGAGGGCATCCACTTTGCCGAATGTCTCTCGCCGGAAGAGGTCGGTGTCGACCGCTTCGGCCATGCCGCGTCGATCACGCTGTCGAAGCTGAAGTTTGACGTGGAGGCGAAGAAACTGGCCGCGACCGGCGAGACCGCCACGCTCCCCGCGAAGTCTATTCTGGTCGCCGCCGGTACGCAGCCGAATACCGTGCTCGAGCGTGAAGACAGTGTGAACTTCATGCTGGACGGGAAGTACTTCCAGGCGCTCGACGAGAATGGCGACCCCGTTAAACCGGAGCGTGTCGCCAAGCCGAACGATACCCGCGTACTGACATCGCTGCGTCCGGACGGCAAGGCCATCAGCTTTTTCGGCGATCTGCACCCGTCGTTTAGCGGCAACGTCGTGAAGGCGATGGGCAGTGCGAAGCAGGGGTATCCCGTTGTCAGCCGCATCCTCGCCGCGCGCCGCAAGCCGGAAGGCATCGGCGGCGCCGAGATGATCAACCGGCTGAACAAGGAGATGCGCGCGGTTGTCGCCGATGTTGTCCGCCTGACACCGACGATCGTCGAGATTGTGGTGAAGGCACCGCTCGCCGCGCGGGCATTCCACCCCGGCCAGTTCTATCGCCTGCAGAACTTCGAGACCATTGCGCCGCGCACCCCGGAAACCGTGTTGGCAATGGAAGGTCTTGCGCTTACCGGCGCGTCGGTCGACCGCGAGGCGGGGACGCTCTCAACGATCGTGCTCGAAATGGGCGGGTCGTCGGACCTTTGCTCGCTGTTGCGGAAGGGCGAGCCGGTCGTGCTGATGGGTCCCACCGGAACGCCAACGGAGACGCCGGGCACGGAAACGGTGTTGTTGGTTGGCGGTGGATTGGGCAACGCGGTGCTGTTCTCCATCGGCCAGACGCTGCGCAGGAACGGCAGCCAGGTGATTTACTTCGCCGGCTACAAGAAGGCGATCGACCGCTACAAGGTGGAAGAGATCGAACGCGCGGCGGACGTGATCGTGTGGTGCTGCGATGAAGCGCCCGGCTTCACGCCGACCCGCGTACAGGATCGCGCGTTTGTAGGCAACATTGTCGCCGCGATGGAAGCGTACGGTAAGGGCGCGCTGCATGGCGACATGGAAGAGACCGTGTTGAAGCTGCAGGATGTCGACCGTGTGATTGCCATCGGCTCCGACGGCATGATGGCGGCAGTCGCCCGCGCGCGGCACAACGTGCTCGCGCCATACCTGACGAAGCGTCCGCAAGGCATCGGCTCCATCAATTCGCCGATGCAGTGCATGATGAAAGAGATCTGCGCGCAGTGCCTCCAACTCCACCGCGACCCCGAGACAGGGAAGGAAACGGTGGTGTTTTCCTGCTTCAACCAGGATCAGTCCCTTGATCACGTCGACTGGACGAGTCTGCGGCAGCGTCTGTCGCAGAACTCCACCCAGGAAAAGTTGACCAAGCGGTGGATCGACCGTTGCCTGATCGAGCTCGGCATGCGGGTTGCCCGGTGACAGTGGACTGAGATTTATATTTCTCGTGTTTTCAATCTCTTAGGAGGATCGCCCTTCCGGTTACTGGACGGCGGTCTGTCACCCTCGGAATGAGAGTGAACTTCTTTGCTTTTGCATTGAGGACCAGTAAGGAGATGGAACACATGAACACAAACCAATTGGCGACCTTGGAAGAGGCTGTCGATATCAAGAAACAACTTGGATTGTTCGGCGGAGGCGTTTCGAACGTCTACGTGCCGGAATATCAGTACTTTGCGGCGCCGAACGATGGAGATAAGAAGTTTTACCACTTCGATTTCGTCAACGGCGCGAAAGGCCTGAATGTCGGCCTTATTCGCGAGACCATCAAACGCAACCCGTTTACCTGGCCCGCCATGATTGCGGCGGATATCGCCGGCGCAACGTCGCGAGCCGAATAGGAATCGGGCGCCTAACGGTTGTAGCTTACTTGAGATGCAGCGCCGAAATAGCGCTGCATCTCGTAAGCCGTGACGAAAGGGTTCTTGCTGGTGAGCTCTGCGGAGAAGTGCTCGGTCTTTCCGCCCGAGGTCACGTTGATCAGCTTGTTGGTATACGAGCCGCCGGGATAACCGACGACCTCTTCGCTGTAGGAAATGCTCATTCCCGAGGTGCTCATGCCGAGCGCGCTCATCGTGTCGAGGAGCTTCTGCATGCCGCTCGCTTCGATCTGGCCGGCGGCGGGATGCGGTGCCGGATTATCGACAGTGGCAGTTTTTTGACTGCTGCCTCGCGTGGCGGATGTGTCGTCCGCGCGAGTGGATTTCGTAACTGAGGACGGAGAAAACAATGAAGCGGCGGCGGAAGTGCCGCGCTGGCGCTGCGGAGCGGCGGTGTGCGTGCTCTGCGTGGTGTACGGGGTGCGTTGTGGAACGACGAACAAAATGGCCTCCGGAAGTGTTAAAGCAACCGGCGGGCCAAATACTTACTGCTGCTTCGGCAACTGCTTTTTTAGCTCTTCGGGAATGTCGAAGACGATCGGGATGATCAGAGTTTTTCCGGTGGGCTCGATGCGCAGCGTCGCTTTGAGAGTGGGTTTGGCGGAGGGGTCTTTCGGGTCGTAGACGATTTCGATCTGCGACGATTGGCCTGCCACAAGCTCCGTCCTCTCGACGCGATAGGTGAGGCCGGGAATGGATTCGGTTTGGAACGAAAGCGTCACAGAACCGGGCATGCCGTTGGTCACGACAATCGTGTCGGCGGACTTCTCCCAGCTATTCACCAGGAACTTCTCTTTGTTGATCTTGATTTGATTGAGGATGATGTTGGGGTCCTTCATCATGTCCTCGATCTTCATGCCTTCTTTATTGCCCGGACCCGGCGTGATCCGGCCCATCGGCGTCTCGCGGCCTAATGCGGGATCGTAATAGTAGCACCACTTGCCGTTTTCGAGTTTCCAATGCGTCGCCATCGGTGCGTTAGCGGGGATAACCTGCCCGCGCATCTGCAGCGTTGTCTGGATCAACGTAACGACCGAAGCCTTCTTGAAGCTGTCGTCGTAGTTGATCTTGATGATCTCGAAGCCGCGAATCTTCGTCTTTTCCTGGTTGTAATGCAGGTCTTTGGTATCTTCGGCGACGAACGGTTCGGCGTTGCGAAACTTCCCATCGACGTACGCCTGATAAAAACCGGACACCCGCTCCCGGAGTGCCTTGTCGACTTCCGGCGGCGCCGCGTTGAAAAGATTGGGCTTCTCTTGCGCCCCCGCGAGCATGGCAGCGGCGAAGACAAAGACAAACGGGCGGTGCATCATAGGCTAGTGTATCAGTCCCTCTCCACTACTAGACGCGCGAGGCCGGCGAATTGTTTAGAGCTATTGCTTGCGCGCCGGGAAGGGGCCGTATTCGGTGAGATGCTGTTTGGTGGTGGAGTTCCACTTCTCAATAGGCGGCGCGCCAGCCGTTGCGAACCACTTCTCCAAGTCGGCCTGAAGTGTTTTGATTTCTTTGGCATACGCCGGATCGTCGATCTTGTTCGCGGTCTCGCCGGGGTCCTTTTCGAGATCGTAAAACTCCGATGGAAAGCCTTCCGCGCGAACGATCAGCTTGCGCGTCGGTGTGCGGATTCCCCGTACGTAGCTGTATTCAAAGAACAATTTGTCTTCGCGCCCCAGCTTCTGGCCTTTCAGAAGCGGCCCATAGCTTCGTCCGACGCGGCGGCGGTCGGGCGGGGCGGTGAGACCGGTGTAGTCGAGCATCGTCGGGAAGAAATCATAGGACGACACCATGGAAGTGATTGTCTGGCCTGGCTTTATCCCCGCGGGATGGTTCCAGATCATCGGCACGCGGATGGATTCTTCGTACATATTAAACGGCCATGTGCCGTTCCCTTTGCCCCAGACTCCGTGATGACCGGCGTTCCAACCCTGGTCGGCGGTGAACACAACCAGCGTGTTTTCGCGCAGTCCGCGTGCTTCCAGGTGTCGTAAAACGCGTCCAATGTTGCGATCCGCACCCGAAATGAGCGCAAAATAGCTCATTTTTGATGCATTATTTGCATGATGTTGCCCCAATCCGGGGTTCTGGTTGGCGTGTTTCGGGGTGTCCGGATAGCAGGAGAACGAGGCCTTCTCGTAGTGCTTGCGATCCTCTTCGGGCTGGAAATCGTAGGGAGTGTGAGGAGCGTAGAAGGGCACGTGCAGGTAGAACGGCGTGCCGGTGTCTTGGTGGTCGAGGAACTCGAGCGCGAAGTCGCCGATGGCGTCTTCCTTGAAGCCGGAGTAGGGAGTGGGCTTGCCGTTCTTCACGTACGTCGCGTTCTTGAATGTTCCGCCTCCGCCGGGGACAGTGGCCCAATAGGTGAAGCCGCGTTGCGCCTGTTCGTCATGGCCCATGTGCCACTTGCCAACCATGCCGCAGCGGTAGCCGTTCCTCGCGAGGACTTCGGGAAACGTTGTGAAGCCATCGAGCCACGCTTTTGCGGTTTCGCCGAAGCTGTCTTCCGGCCGCAGCCAGTCCTGCACTCCGTGAGCGGATGGCACGCAGCCGGTCATGTACGTCATGCGGCTGGGCGAGCAGACGGGCGTACAGGCAAAGGCGCGTGTGAATTTCGCGCCGCCTTTGGCGAGTGCGTCGATGTTGGGTGTGTGGATTTCGCCGCATCCATAAGCACCAGTGGCCCAGGCGCCATGGTCATCCGTCATAAAGACGATGACATTGGGCCGGCTACGTTGTTGCGCGAGAGCCGCGAATGGCAGTCCGAACAGCGCGCGGCGCGAAAGTAGAAAGGGCGCTCCAGAGTGGAACGCCCTTTCGGCACGTCGGTCGGGTTTGACCTTGTGTTCGGAATTGTGCAGTCCCCTTCGCATCGGGGACTTCCAGTATGACACGGCGATCAAGGGATTTTCTCGGCGATGGATTTGGCCTGCAGGAATTGGAGCAGGTAGTCCGGGCCGCCCGCCTTGGAGTCAGTGCCGGACATATTGAATCCGCCGAATGGGTGCGCGCCAACCATGGCGCCGGTGCACTTGCGGTTGAGGTAGAGATTGCCGACGTGGAAGTGGCGGCGCGCCTTGTCGAGCTTGTTGCGGTCGCGCGTGTAGACGGCGCCGGTGAGGCCGTAGTCGCTGTCGTTGACGAGCGTGAGGCCGTGGTCGAAGTCCATGGCCTTGGTGATCGCCAAGACTGGACCGAAGATCTCCTCTTGAAAGATGCGGGCTTTACTGTCGACATCGGCGATGATGGTCGGCCGGATGAAGTAGCCATCGCCCGTATACGTTGCCCCACCCGTGATGAAGCGGCCTTCGGCTTTTCCGGTTTCGATGTAATTGCTGATGGTCTGCTTGGCTTTTGCGGAGATCACGGGGCCCATGTAGTTCCCGGGATCTTCGGCGGGGCCTTGCGTAAGCGCTTCGGTCTTTGCTTTAACGACGCCGATGAATTTTTCGTAGATGTCCTGATGCACGATGGCGCGGGAGCAGGCGGAGCATTTCTGGCCCTGGAATCCGAAGGCGGACTGGACGACGCCGGTGGCGGCGGCCTCGATGTTGCAGTCGTCGTCGACGAGGATGGCATCCTTACCGCCCATTTCGGCGACGACTCGCTTGATCCAGATGCAGCCGGGCTGCGGGCGCGCGGCGAGCTCATTGATACGCAGGCCGATCTCGCGGGATCCGGTGAAAGAGACGAAGCGGGTTTGAGGGTGGGTGACGAGCGTGTCACCGACTTCACTGCCGCTACCGACACACAGGTTGAGCGCGCGCTCCGGGAGGCCGGACTCGAAGAGCGCTTCGACAAATTTCGCGGCGATGATGGGCGTCTCGCTGGAGGGTTTCAGGACGACGGTGTTGCCGCAGACGAGGGCCGCGGCGGTGGTACCGGCAAGGATGGCGAGAGGGAAGTTCCAAGGCGGAATGACGATGCCCACGCCAAGAGGCAGGTAGACCATTTCGTTCTTTTCGCCGGGGAGCTGGACGATGGGATCGGGGTCGGCAAGGCGCAGCATCTGGCGCGCGTAGTATTCGCAGAAGTCGATCGCCTCCGCGGTGTCGGCCTCGGCCTCCGCGAACGACTTTCCGGCTTCGAGGATCAGCCAGGCATTGAATTCGAACTTACGGCGGCGGAGGACCTCCGCGGTGCGTGTGAGGATCGCAACGCGCTGCTCGACCGGCGTCTGCGCCCATTGCGGAAAGAACGCATGGGCATCCTGGACGGCTTGGCGAGCCTGTTCCGCGTTCGCCTTTGCATGCCGGCCGATGATTTCGGAGGGATGGGACGGATTTACGGACTCCAGCCATTCGCCCGTCTGCACCGCCCGTCCCGCGATCCAGTTTTCGTATTGGCGGCCGAGTTGACCGCGGACAGCGGCGATTGCTTCCTGCTGGCGCTGCCGGTTGGCAGGCACGTTGAAATCGGCGTACGCCTCGTTAGCGTAGGCCGGAAGCGCCGGCGCGATCATACGTTACCCCTCGACGAGTTTGCGGCCGCGTTCGAACATATCGGCGGCTTCGTCGGCCATGCTCTTTCCTTTGTTGTAGAGCTCGCGACCGCGTTCCATGAGGTCTTTGCCGCGGTCGCCGAGAACGTCCCGGCCTTCGTTTGCCTTTTCCAGCAACTTGGCCCGCGTTTCTTCTCCGCTCGCCGGTGCGTAGAGCAGCGCAATAGCCGCTCCGATCGCCGCGCCGGCCAGAAACCAAACTACTTTGTCGCCATTTTCACTTGCCATGTTGGATCTCCTGATTTTAGTATCCCACTGGTGAATCGCCGGAACGCGATTTTACGCTGTGGAGATAGTTCTCGATTTCCGTTTTCTTTAGATAGGAAGCCCAGCCGATAGGGGTGCTTTTGTAGATTGTGTCGGGGACATCGAGGCGGGCTCCACGTTCGACGAGAAGTTTGACCGTGTCGAGATGGCCGGCGCAGATTGCTTGATGGAGCGGCGTGGAATGTGCGTGGGTGCCGGGCGGGTTGTAGCGATTCGGATCTTCGCCGGCGTCCAGCAAGAACCTGAGTACATCGGTGTGGCCGAGCTGCGCGGAGAGAGCGATGGCGCGATGACGAGTCTCGGCGCTGGCGGACGCGAAGAGCCGTTCCACGCCGGCGAGCCGGCCGAGGGCGGCGGCAGCGTCGAGCGTCTCCACACTTGCGCCGCGGCGGACGAGTGTTTCCGCCGTATTCTGGTACCCGAACACAAGCGCGGTCATGAGCGGCGACTGCCAGTTTCCGGAGCCCATCTCGTTGATAGAGGCTCCATAGTCGAGAAGTGTTTCCGCGAGTTTCGCCTGCAGGCCGGCTTCAGCGGGGTGGCCGCTAGAGACGAGCATGGACATAGTGGTACAGCGGCCGCCATACATGCCGGCGAGAGCGTCGGGCTCCGCACCGGCTTCGAGCAGGATTCTCGCGATTTCGACGGCGTTGGCGGGAGTTTTCTGACGATGGCCTTCGACGCCATTGGCGGCGATGTAGTGAAGGAGGGTGGCCTCGTGGAGCGGCGGGTCGAAATGCATGATGCGGGTGGAGCGGGCTCGAATTAGTTCGGGATGGGTTTGGAGGAGCTGGGTCAGGGTTGCGGCGTCCCCGTTCACGACCGCCTCGACGGCCGCTTCGAAACGGGCGACGGGTGAGTTGGGATCGATGACGGCATCGACATATTCGGTGAGGGCTTGCCAGTCCCGGAAGTCGTACCAACGGGCCAGCGCGAGCTGTGCGTCGGCGAGGTTTATCCCGGCATTTTCAATCTCGCCTTCGGGAAGGTCCTTGGGGAGCCAGACGACCTTGTCGTCCAGGAATCGGGGGTGGCAGTGGTGGAAGAGGTCGATGGCTTCGGGGTCGGCGGCGTGGTGGGCGGCAAGGAGTTGGGCGGCTTGTTGCTGGTACTGATCGAGAGAGGCGTTGTAGGGAAGGTGATGGAGGGTCATGGGGATACGCGCTCTTTGGGCCACGATACGCGAATTGCCGGACTGACTGCAATGCGAGGCGCAGCACCGGATGCGGGCGCACCGGGACTATTTCACTGATTTCTCGACGAAGCCTATCGAACCGGCAGAACTACAGAATTGCTCCTCGATGTGACATACAGGAACGGAGATCGGATGTTTGGTTGCTCGCAGTTGGTCCAGGTAATGTACACTTGCGCGTTACCCGATGGAATGTTGGATGACAAGCGAACATTCATTTGGTACAACCCAGGGAAACCGGGCGTCAAACCCGCATAGAGAACCGCGCCAACGTTGACCGTAGGCAGCATGTAGCAGTACCCTACGATGGGCGCCGGCGTTGTTGCCGCCGAGCCGGTGGAGACTGCCGGCCGCACAAGTCCGAGCCCCGTAACATAGACGATAATCACTTCCCCTGGCGCGGCCGGGTTTTGAGGAGTCACAAGATTGTAGTCCGAAGCATGTTGTATAGCGCCTGAGCCGTCTGGCTGCGCAAAAATGCCGGGAGGCGCAGCGACGGGCATACCGAATGAGGATACTCCCTGGTAGCGCAGTTCCACGGATGCGCGCCTCCCTACGTAGACCTCAAAGGGTACTTGAAAGTTGATCTGTTGGCTTCCGTTTGTTCCTCTTATTCCCAAGTTACTGACAGACAAAATCGGCGCCGGAACCCCGTTCACGATGATCGACACTCCGGCTAAATCCAAAGGCAGCGGTGCGCCCACTGCCTGAACCGTACCAGATATATCTAAGTCATGGACGAACATACTGGCTAACCCGCCAGGAAAAGGCAATCCAGGCTGAAATGAGGCGGCATTCGTGATGCCGTCAATCGGAAATGGCAGCCCGCCCGGAGCGACCTTAACGACGGTTATGCTCGAGCCGTAATTAAAAGTGGAAACACTCCCCGACGGATCGATGCCGTCGCCGGCGGCATACACGTTTCCTTTTGCATCCAGCGTGACCGCGTCTGCCCTGGCGCTTGCCCCAAGGAGAGTCGACCAAACGAGCCCGCTCCCATCGGGCTTGATGGCGGTAACAAACCCATAGCAACAGTTTCCAAGAGGGGATTGCATCGAATTCAGCGTGGGGAATTGCGTCGAGGCGGTTTCCCCCGCAACATACGCATTTCCGGCAGGATCCACGACCATGCCGGAAAGGACACTGATCGATCCTGGATCGCCCAGGTAGGTTGCGTACGCAAGGCCCGTTCCTTCCGGACTTAGCTTGGCCACAAATGCTCTAGACTCGCTCAGAGTCTTAAGCGTTGTATCGAAGGCGCCTGGAGTCATGGGAAAATCTGCCGATTGGGTGGTCCCCGCCATGTAGGTAAACCCTTGCGCAGTAACAGCGAGCCCGTTGATGTACGACCTCCCCGAACCAGTGGGCATGGCAACCCAGAGCAGCTTTGTTCCAGTGGGGTTCATTTTCACCACGACGCCAACGCTGCTCAATGGGTCTGGCCGGCAATTTGTGCGGAGGGCACCTGGTGTCGCGTCGATCCCGGTGCAATCGGTGTACACGGATATGTAGGCGTTGCCCTGTGCGTCGGCGCCAATCTGAGGTGGAGAAAAGCGGGAATCGCGGTTCGAATACGACTGGGAATAGGCGCCAAATACGGACGCGTAAGCAACAGCGTGCGAGAACTGCGTGTCGCCAATGAGGGCCTTTGGATCGATTTTGAGACTGAAGAATCGGGTAGGCCCCGACACGGGGGCCCGGTAGGCGCCGGGCGAAATAGGGAAGTCATTGCTTTGCGTGGTACCAGCGATGTAGAGGTAGCCCTCGGGTCCCAGGCTGATTGAGGTCCCCGCATCATCGCCGCTGCCTCCAATTAATAAGGTCGCTTTCAGCACTCCGTTGGTATCGAGTTTCACAACAAAGACGTCATTGATGCCAGCCGATTGCGTCATGCCTCCGTCTGATCGAGGCAGCCGGAAGGCCGCCCCCGTCAGATACACATTGCCATCCGGATCGGCTGCTATCGCCGCGGGGATCGGGGCTTTGCCATCGTATAGCGGGAAGCCGAAAACACTAGCCGGAGTGCCGAGGTATGTCGAATAGAGAACAGTCTTTCCATCGGGGGCTATCTTCGTGACGAATACGCAATGGTTGCTTTCACAGACGGACTGAAGAGGATGAATAAGAGGGATCTGGGAAGACACGGCTGTACCAGTCACGTAGGTGTTGCCGGCCCGGTCCACTGTAATGCCCGATGCGAAGTCGCTAATTCGCGGGTGGAGCGTCCCTACATCGGCTTGAATGGTACCGCCAAACCCTGTGGCCCACACTATCTGCGGGTCGATTACCAGCGGCCGGCGCCGATCATAACCCGCCATCCAGAAGCGCACCGTACCGCTCGTATCCAGTCGGAACCCTCCAGCCACCTCACGCCGGACCCCATCAACCTCCTGGTAGATGAGAGGCTTTCGGTGCCGCGCATGGCCGGTAGGCGTCTCAATTACCAGGTCGCCGTTGTTGTCCAAGCGGACGAGTTCTGCGCCGCTAAACGAGAAGTGTATGAGAGATGGATCTGCGCCGGGTTCGACGATCCAGTCATACTCAACTTCGCCTCCTCCCCAATAGACATCCAAATTGATTCCAGGAAATGGCGACAGGTAGCGAACGCGCCCGAAACGCGAAACATCGAGACGCGATGCACCCGGATCAGATCCGAATGAATAGATACTCGCGCCAGATAACCGGTCCTGCCCCTCCATCTTGGTGGAGGGCAGTTCCATTCGCAGTGACGCGCCTTCAAAGGAACTCATAACAATGGCGTTGTCGGTCAACTCCAAAGAAAATGAGCGTCCACTGGCAATGTACTCTGCTTCCGATGGGCGGAGCCCTGAGTTCGGTGTGAAAAAAGCCGAACCGCTCCAGGGTGCGCCATTTTGACGATTAGAAACGACGACAGCCTTTCCTGACCGCAGGGACAATTCGGGGGCGGAGATCAGGGGATGGACTAAAAATGAACAGATCGGCAAAATTGCAGAGAGAAAGTCGCACGATATATTCATCAGCATCCTCATTATTGCAAGATGGGCTTGCCCTTATTGAAGATATCCTCGCGCTGGCGAAAAGACAATGTCGCATAGGGCTGTGCGGGCCGGTCTTGCAGCGGCATACGGCGACTGGAGTTCCGGAATTGGCCCTGAAAACCAATCGTATTCGAGAAAACTCTTTGCCTCGGTGTCCGTTATGACTGTTTGCCGTTCCTACGAAATGGAGTCAAGCCTTGCGCCAGTTAGCGTGCAAAGGACCGCCGCATATCAGCCGCCATGGCGACGGTACTTGCCCGGTCTTCCGATACCAGGCCCCGATTTTGAAGGCGAGCGTCCAGTGGCGCCAGAGGGCGCGATAGGCGTCGAGAATTCCGACGCTCGGGTCGTAGATGTGGGTGGGTTCGGCGCCGAGGCCGTTTAATTCGAGGATGCTGAGGTCCTCGCCGCGTTGGAAGGCTTCCATGGAGGGGACGCGGAGGTCGAAGCGGCCGAGATGGAAACGCGGGTGGCAGCTTGCGATTTGGTCGATCGCGTATTCCAGAGCGGGGGTGTTGCGATGGGTTGCATCAATGAAGATGCTGCCTCGGGAGTGGGTGCCTAGTATGGCTAGCTCGATCCGCTCACCGATCGCGGGGATGGTTTCGAGGACGTTTGCCACGTTGGCGCGATAGACGCTGGCGATGATGCAGGCGCGAGGGTCGCGGTCAATCAGCGCGGCGACGGTGCCGCGGCCATCGCCGATTACTACCGGGAACTGTTTGTGCGTAATAGATAAGATGCGGCCCCGCTCTTCCCACGGCATGCGGCAATAGTAGACGCCGAACTCCAAGCCTGCAACGTGATGCTGGAGGATGATCGGTTCCTTGATCTGCGAGAGATGACGACGGAGTTGCCCGGGCGTGTGAAGGACTGTAACGCCTTTGCCGCGTTCGCCTACGTCCGGCTTGGCGACGACCGGAAAGTGCGCGGAACGGAGTTGGTTGCCAGGTTTGACCAGTTGCCATGGGGGGACGTTGGGGAGGTGACGGAGGATAGCGGATTTCGATTCCCCGGTCAGGCCACCCGTGGGAATGGTTGGGTTGGCAAGCGTGGGGAGCCGGAGAGACCGATAGCGAACGGCGAGCACCGCGATCCAGGGAACGACCGGGATGTACACAGCCCAGATGGGCCAGAATTCCCAGTGCCGGATCCTACGCCAGGGGAGGTAGCGCAGCAGAACCAGAGAAAGGGGGAGGATGCCGGAGAAGGGCAGCGTCTTCTGGATGACGGCCTCACCGAAGCGCGCTGAAGCACCGACCAGGATCGGCGTCCAGAGGATTGAGGCCGCCAGGAACCATGCGGTAAAGCGGAGCCAGTGTTGCCGGGTAAGGCCGGCGAGAAGATAGACGGGCAAACGCAGGCCGGGTGTGAAGCGGCTGAGCAGCACGGCCGCGGCGCCGCGTTTTTCCAGCCAATTAGCGGCTCTTTCCCGGAGCGCGAGATTGGGGACCAGCTTGAGGACCGTTGCGCCGAAGAGGCGGCCGGAGAAGAAGAGCAAGAGGTCGCCGAGGAAGATGCCGGTGAGGCAGGCGAGCGTACCTTCGAGGAATCCGATGCGGCCGGTGGCGATGAGCGTGCCGGCGGCGATGCATGTGAGGTCTTCCGATATTAGGGTGGCCGCGGCGAGGGCGAGGAAGGGCGTCATCGGCGAGGCAGGTCCAACTGAACGCCGGCGGTGTGCCGGCAGGGGGGCGCCGGCGAGTAGAAGAGACGAACGGCCTTATCGTCGACGGACACGCGACTGAAACTAACGGTCTGCGCATCGTCGCGGTGCATGCAGGCTGTTAGCGCGCTGGGGTGGGGGCGGTGGGATTCGTGAAAGAGACGGAGAAGGTGCGCATCGAGGCGGCCCGTCTGCGCGAGCAGACGGCGGAACTCCATGCGGCGATGGAATTGCGCCGCTGGGGCGTCGGCGGACGACGACGTCAGCGGCATGCAACCTTCGCCGTTTTCAACCGCGGTTTTTTTGACACCGTTCCAGCGATGCACGGTTGCCTTGGCTCCGGGCTGAAGCGCCGCGATGGTGAAGGGGGCGTACGGCGTCAAGTCCGTTTGCTCCACGCGCTGCGCGAGTTCGGCGGCGCTCCTCGCAGAGATCCAGTCCAACAAAAGCAGACCGCGGCTGCGGGCGGGAGGGGACTTTGGACTGGCGCCGTTGAGCAGAGTCAGCGCGAGGCCGAATTCATTGACAGCGATCCAGGAGCCGCGTTGGCCGCCATCGCGCGGCGTTAGAAATCGTACGGCATCCTTCTCGTCGATGCGGGGCAGTTCGGCTGTTTTGCGGGTCCTCTTTTCGTCGCGATTGCACAACAGCAGATAACCGGCCGTCTGATGGAGCCAGCTTACTGTGCACATAGAGCGGCCTGTGTGCGGTAGCGAAGCGTTGAACGGGCGACGCCGAAGTCCTTTTCCAGCTCGTGGCCAAGGGGCGCGACGATCATGGCGATCAACGCGAAGTGATGCGTTGTATGACTGGCGAGGACTTGGAGCTCGCGGCTCGCTGAGGAGGGGAGAAGCGCCTCTTCCATGCGGACCTGAAGTGGGCCGTCACCGTTGATGACGGAGAGATGCCGGATGAGCGCGTTGATTCTGCGGACGGCTTCCTCCCGGTTGGCTTCCAATAATTCGTCGCGGCGGCGGGCGTCGTAATCGACAATTCCGGCGGGCCGGCCTGCGAGGAAGCATTCGTAGAACTCAAGGATGTGGCGCAGTTGCGGACCGAAGCGGCCAGCGGAGCGGTATTGCATGTCGTCCATCGACTCGAGGAGGCGAACGGCTTGCCGCAACAGATCGATGTTGATTTCGAGTAGGGCCTGCACGGTTGCTGAATCCGATTTGACGGGCGGAATATTCCCGCAATCGTTTTTCATGTCCGTGGAATAGGCCGCGGAGTTGCAGGCATTCAGAGGCCGTGGAAACAAAGATTCACTGGCCGGAGTATTTGATTGAAGCGTTCGGGCTGGGCGCATTTCTGTTTGCGGCCTGTATTGGCACAGTGCTGCTGGAGCATCCGTCTTCTCCTTTGCACAACGCGATTGACGATGCGTTCCTGCGGCGTGTGCTGATGGGCGTGGCGATGGGAATTACGGCGGTGTTGATCATCTGCTCGCCGTGGGGACAGAGGTCCGGAGCGCATATTAACCCGGCTGTGACCTTTACGTACTGGACGTTGGGAAAGATTGGCGGCCGCGATGCGCTCTGGTACGCCGCGGCGCAGTTCGCGGGAGCGGCCGCGGGCGTGGCGTTGGCTACTCTTGTCGCGGGACCGCCGCTGGCGCACGAAGCAGTGCACTTCGCTGCCACGGTTCCGGGGATGGCAGGCGATCTGACGGCGTTTGCGGCCGAGGTTCTGATCTCAGCGCTTCTGATGGCGACGGTGTTGACAGTATCGAACCATCCGCAATGGTTCCGCCTGACGCCCTATTTTGCAGGGTCGCTGGTGGCCCTCTTCATCGCGTTCGAGGGCCCCGTGTCGGGGACGAGTATGAATCCGGCGCGATCGTTCGCGCCGGCGATTTTCAGCGGCGATCTGGCGTCCTTGTGGATTTACTTTGCGGCGCCGGTTATGGGCATGCAGACAGGCGCGCTGTTGTACCGGCTTTGGGGCACGGTGTTTTGCGCGAAGCTACATCACGGCAACAGAGGGCGTTGTATCTTTCACTGCCGTTTCAGCCAACTGATTTCTACACGGTAAGGGCATTTTATGAATCATTACGACGTCATCATCATTGGCACAGGAGCGGGCGGCGGCACGCTGGCGCATCGCCTGGCGCCTACGGGCAAGAGGATTCTGCTGCTGGAACGCGGCGGCTACCTGCACCGCGAGAAGGAGAACTGGAGCTCGAAGGCTGTCTTCATCGACGGACGGTATAAGGCGCATGAGGAGTGGAGCGACAAGGAGGGCAAGCCGTTTCATCCGGGCATTCACTATTACGTGGGCGGAAACACGAAAATGTACGGCGCGGCGCTGCTGCGAATGCGCCGGGAGGATTTTGGCGAACTGCGTCACCATGGCGGGATCTCACCGGCCTGGCCGATCGATTACGACGATCTGGCCCCTTACTATACGGAGGCCGAGCATCTGTACCAGGTGCACGGGAATCGCGGGGAAGATCCGACCGAACCGTGCGCGAATGCGCCGTACTCTCACCCGGCGCTGGCTCATGAGCCGCGGATTCAGAAGTTGCACGATGACCTGGAGCGGGTGGGACATCGGCCGTTTCATCTGCCGGTTGGTGTGATGCTGGATGCGGAGAATCCGCACAAGAGTAAGTGCATACGGTGCAATACGTGTGACGGGTTTCCCTGCGCGGCGAATGCGAAGGCGGATGCGCAGGTGGTGGCGGTGGACCCGGCGCTGCAGCATCGGAACGTGACGCTATTGACGAATGCGCTGGTGACTCGCTTGGAGACTGATCCGGCGGGGAAGCGGATTGCGGCGGTACACGTGGAGCGGGACGCGGAGATGATCCGCTACACAGCAGACGTAGTGGTGGTGTCTGCCGGGGCGATCAACTCGGCGGCGCTGCTGCTGAAATCACGGATTGCGAACGGCTCTGGAATGGCCGGGCGCAACTATATGTGCCACAACAATTCGGTATTGCTGGCGATTTCGTTTGAGCCGAATCCGACAAAGTTTCAGAAGACGATCGGGCTGAACGATTACTACTTCGGCGCGGAGGACTTCGAGTTTCCGCTGGGCCACATATCGATGGTGAACAAGTCCGACGCGGACACGCTGAAGAGCGGCGCACCGGTGCCGGGACCGGACTTCACGTTTGAGGAGATGGCGCTTCATGCGCTTGATTTCTGGCTGACTTCCGAGGACCTGCCCGATCCGGAGAATCGTGTACTCCTTGATGAGAACGGGCGCGTGCGGCTGCAGTATACGGACAACAACGTGGAAGGACATAAGCGTCTGGCCGCGAAGTTGAAGGGGCTCCTCGCCGAGATCGGCTGCAAGAACACTTTGTTGCCGTGCCACTACTACATCGGGAAGAAAATTCCCCTGGAGAAAGTGGCCCACATGTGCGGAACACTGCGATTCGGCCGCGATCCACGGACGTCGGTGCTGGACACGAATTGCAAGGCGCACGATCTGGACAATCTGTACGTCGTGGATGGCAGTTTCTTTGTGTCGTCGTCGGCGGTGAATCCGGCGTTGACGATTATGGCCAACGCCATGCGCGTGGGCGACCACTTGAAGGAGCGGCTGTCATGATCCGGCTGCTGCTGTTGTTTG
Organism: Acidobacteriota bacterium; assembly: GCA_016185425.1. Lineage (GTDB taxonomy): Bacteria > Acidobacteriota > Terriglobia > Bryobacterales > Bryobacteraceae. The sequence goes on from JACPNQ010000034.1 coordinate 196,107, forward strand.
GCGCGGCGCTGTTTGCGGGAACCAGTGTAGATTCGATCGGGATCACGGTGTCGGACCTGGACCGTTCGGTGGAGTTCTACACGCGGGTGCTGACGTTTGAGAGGGTTTCCGAACGCGAATATGCAGGCGAGGCGTATGAACACTGGCACGGCGTTTTCGGGATGCGTGCGCGAACAGCGCGTCTGCGGCTGGGCGATGAGTTTATCGAACTGACGGAGTACCTGGCGCCGCAAGGGCGGGCATTTCCAGAAACCTCGCGCGCCAATGACAGGTGGTTCCAGCATGTCGCGATTATCACGAGGAACATGGACGAGGCCTATGCGCTGCTGCGGAAGCACCGCGTGCGCCATGCGTCGACAGGTCCGCAGACGCTGCCCGCATGGAATGTGAACGCGGCGGGAATAAAAGCATTCTACTTCCGGGATCCAGATGGGCACGCCTTGGAAGTTTTGGAGTTTCCGGCTGATAAGGGACTCCCGAAATGGCACCAGGCGAGCGATCGGCTCTTTCCCGGTATCGACCACACGGCGATCACCGTGGGCGATACCGAGGAGAGTTTGCGGTTCTACCGCGATGCATTGGGTTTGCGTGTCGCCGGCACTAGTGAGAACTATGGACCGGAGCAGGAGCGGCTGAACAACGTGTTCGGCGCGCGGTTGCGGATTACGGCGTTGCGCGGGGAGTCCGGACCGGGGGTGGAACTGTTGGAGTACATGGCTCCACGCGACGGACGGGCATATCCCGCCGAAGCCAAGCCCAACGACCTACTGCACTATCACACGCGATTTCTGAGCGGGCAGGCGGACGCCGCCGGCCGTGCGCTCCGGAAGATCCGGGCGAGTTTTGTGTCGCCCGGCCTTATTCAACTGCCTTCCGAATACCGGCAGGCACTGACAGCCCGCGATCCGGACGGCCACGCTATTCAGATCGCCGAACCAATTCAACCTATGGAGAAAACCGATGAAAACCGTGATTAAGAGTTTGATTTCCGTCCTTGCTCTGGGCGCGATGATGATTGTGGCGAAAGACTCCGGGGCACACACCACCTCGAAATTTGAAGGCCCGAAGGCCAACACCGGCATGGCGGTTCACACAACCGTGAACGGCAAGAGCATGTTGAAGGTGACCGATGATTTCAAGGTGCCCGACACACCGGCGCCGACATGGCGCGTGGTGGACAACAAGGGCACGATCTATACGCTCGACGCCTTCAAGATCAAGGGCGGCGAGAAGCGTGAGATTGTCGTTCCGGGCTACGTGCCGAACATTGCCAAGGTCCAGGTTTATTGCGCCTGGGCGGAGGTCATTCTGGGTGAGGCGAGCTATTCGCAGCCGGTGAAGTAGAGACGTCTACAGAAGGCTGAAGTTCACCTCCACGGTGGCCCACACCGGAACGGGTTTGCCGTCCCTGCGGCCTGGTCGAAAGCGCCATTGCGATACCGATTGCACCGCGCGTTCGCCCAGGCCGAGGCCCGGCGAACGGAGGACTTCGACATTGGTCGGCAGGCCGTTGGTGTCGATGACGATGCGGAGAAGAACGGTGCCATTGAAGCGGGCTTTCCGAGCCTCGTCGCTGTATTCGGGATCGACTTTGTGAATCAGGGCAGGGGCCGTGGAAACCGCTCTGAGTGAGAATGCTCCGCTGATGCTGTCTCCATCTCCGGCGCGCGGGCCGGTCTTGTTGCCCACACCGCCTTCGCCGCCCCGGCCGATGCCACCCTTCTTTCCAGGGCCATCGGAAGGCGGGCCAGGAAGACCGAGGGGATCGCCGAGCGCGATGGCCGCGGTTTGTATAGGAGGGGCGGCGACGATGGCGGGTTCAATGGCAAGCGCAGGTTCGATTTCCGTCGGTTTTGTTGCCGGTTTCACGAAGACGAGATCGGCAATTCGCGGCAGACGGCCGCGGCTGGCGGGTTTGGTGGCGTTGTCACCGCCTCCACCGCCGATCGCTTTTGACGCAGGCGGGGCGGCGAGTTTTTGTGGGGGGACGATGTCGACGGAGAGCAGTAGTTTTGGGGCGTTGAGAACTTCGGCAGGCCGGAAGAGGAAGAGAGCAGCGATTCCAGCCAGGTGCAGCGCGACGGAGCCAGCCCAAGATGGGAGTGCCATGGCGGGTAAGGGGCATTTGGATTGCCAGATTGGAAGCACTGTGTTTTGTGAGCGATGCGAGATGCCGTTGTGTCGGCACATTGCTACAGGTGTGCGGCAAGCCGAACGGATCGGAAAATGTTGGAATTGAGGAATAATCCACCCCCGGGAAGGCATGTAAAGGATGCGATGTCCGGAATTAAGGCACTAGGGGGCTGGATGGAGAATGCCATGACCGAACAGGCCGGGAATCATCCGCTGGCAGTAAACGGGCCCCAGGGACTGAGCGCGGAACGGCGTTTTGAGCTGGAAGCGATGCCGCATCTACAGGACTTGACGCGTACCGCGTCGCGACTGATGGGTGACCGCACGCGGGCTGAGGACGTGGTGCAGGAGGCGTACTTGCAGGCCTGGAAGTCGTTTTCGCGTTTTGAGACCGGGACAAATTGCCGCGCCTGGCTGTATAAGATTCTGTTCCACTGTATCCATCACTACCGCCGGAAGTGGTTCCGCCTGAGTGTCGTGAAACCGATGGACGAGTACACGGAAGCTACCGCCGCCTATACAGCGCCGATTCCGGAGCACCTGACGGATGAAGATTTTGTGGCGGCGTTGGACAAGGTGCCGAGCGACTTCCGGGCGGTGATTCTGCTGGTGGACGTGGAAGAGTTCGCGTATCGCGATGCCGCCGATATCCTGGGCGTGCCGATCGGCACCGTGATGTCGAGGCTGAACCGCGGGAGAAAGATCTTACGGGAACAACTGAGCGGGATTGCGGCCGAGTTCGGCTATGGAATTTCGATGGAGAAAGAGGCAGACGCATGAAGACGAATCCCCCGAACGCTCTTTCGTGCGAGCAGGCGCTGGCCCGGCTGGATCTGCTGCTCGACGGCGAGTTGGATGATGCGGAGTTGCTGGCGATGGAGGCGCACGTTGCCGAATGCGGACGCTGCCGGGCGGAGGCGGAGCGCCGCGACCAATTGCGGGCAAAACTGCGGCAGGCGCTGCGGAAGCCGGCGGCGGCGCCGGAATTCGAACAGCGCGTGCAGACAATGATTCGGATGGAGGCCCGGCGCGGGTTTCGTTTTCAATGGCAGTATGCCGCTGCCGCCGCCGCCGTCGTAATCGGGCTGAGTGGCACAGTTGCTTACCAACTCGGCCACCTGCGACTGTCGTACCAACAGCAGGAAGCGTATGTCACGTCGATTTCCGAGAAAGTCAGCAACATCATGCGTGTGGGGCTGATTGACCACGTGCACTGCGCGGTGTTCAAGAAGTGGCCGAAGCAGTCGCCGCCGCTGGATGAAATCGTGAAGGAGATGGAGCCGAAGTACCGGCCCGTGGCGACGCTGGTGAAGCAGAACATTCCAGCCAGTTACCGGGTCCTGACGGCGCATCAATGCACGGCGCGCGGACGGAAGTACATTCACATGGCGATGATGAGCACGGAAGGCAATCTGGTGTCGCTGGTGATGTCGGAAAAGCGGACTGGCGAGACGTTTGCGAACAATGGAATCCGGCAGGAGAGCGCGCAACGCTTCCGGATGGCCGGATTCGAAACGGCAGGGTTCCTGGCGTATGTGATCTCCGATATGGATGAGAAGCAGAATCAACAGTTGGCCGAGGCTATCGCCGGGCCGGTGAAGACGTTCTTCAACTCGCTCGGCTAACGCGTGGGCGGCTCCGTGGAGCCGGGTTCGGAGAGGAAGATGCGGAACTCGTTCTTCAACGTTTGGCGGGCTTGGATCCATCCGAAGGAGGGAGTGCCGTCGATAGGTCCGCGCTCAATCGCTTTGCGGAGGCCTTCGGCGTGGGGGCTGTTGCCGAACTCAATCCCGCGCGCGATGACTTGGCCGCTCCACGGCAGGGTTTGGTTCTTTTGGTTCTCCATCCAATCGCCGGCCCAGGCGTTCTGACTGGAAGGGAATATGTAGCCGATCTGGACGCGGAAGTCGGCGTTGGACACGACGAAGAACTGCTGTGGACGCGCGGGATCGAGGCGGATGGCGGTGTAACTTCCGGCGCCGCGTTCTTCGGGCATGACGCGGTCCCGGAGCGCGGGGTCCTTGGCGGAGATCTGCAGACGGGAACGACCCGGCTCGACGAAGGGCGGGCCGAAAGTGGCGTGCTGCATCCACTGCATGGGGCGGTCCATGCCGGTGAGGTTTTCCACCCACTCTTCGACGTTGACGTGGCGGCGGCCGGCCGGCAACGTGACGCGGCGCCAAACGCGGTATTGGGTAAGCGGGAGGTCGGCGCCGTATTCGAAGATGACGGCTTGGGGCGTGACGTCGGCACGAGTCTTGCGCCATTCGACGACGGGCGCCTCGCCGTGATTGCCCAGGCCGCCCTTGGCTTCGTCGTCGGAAGAGACGGGGCCGTAGAAGGGGAAACAGAGCAGGTGGCCGAGGTAACCGGCGGAGAGGCGGCTGTGCGGTGACGTGCCGTAGATGGCGCCGTGTTTACTGACGTTGAAGAGCTGCGGGTCCATCGTTGGGTAATGCGGCACGCGCATCGGGTTGATGTCGCGCCGCGGATCGCCCGTAGTTTGGCGGACCTCGGCGATATGGCCGCCGCCCTTCAGGAGTGCGACGCGGATAAGGCCGTTGGAGAGGATCCAGGCATCGCGGCCGTACACCTTGGTTTCGTTCAGTTGAAGCTGTTGGGCTTGCAGCAAAAGAGCGGACAGAAGGAAAAGCCGCACTACATGACTCCGTGCTTTTTGAGGAATTCGAATATTTTGGGATAGAGTTGATCGCTGGTTTCTTTGGGGAAGCCGTGCTGGCCCTTGGGAACCGGGATCATCTCGGCGTGCGCGCCCGCCTCGGTCAGGGCCTTCGTGATGTTGACGCCGTGTTCGTAGGGAACTGTTGCATCGGCATCGCCATGAATGGTGAGAATGGGCGGAACATCTTTGCGCACGTAGGTCATTGGGGAGACGCGGCGGGCGAGCGCCATCCGATCGGGACCTTCGGGCACCCAGGTGACGGCGTACTTGCGTTCATTCGCGCCGTGAAGCTGGTCGTCCACATCGGTGATGCCGTAGAAGTTAACGACCGCGCGAACCTTGACGGGTTTGCCGAGTTTCGCGCTCTTCGGCGCCATGCCGACCATCAGCGCGAGATGACCGCCCGCGCTGCCTCCGGTGACTGCGACACGCTTGGGATCGGCGCCGTATTTCTTCGCGTTGTCGATGAAAAAGTTTGCAGCCTTTAACGCGTCCTCGACGGCGGCGGGAGCTTTGGCGACCGCGGCCAGACGGTATTCGACGTTGGCAACGACGAAGCCCTTTTCGAGGTAGCGCAGCACCCAGTTGGCGACCATGCCGGACTTCATGCCGCCGGTCCAGCCGCCGCCGTGAATGACGATCATGGCCGGGAAGGGGCCCGCTCCAGCGGGGCGGTAAATGTCCATCACGGTCTCTGGGTGGGTGTCGTAGGGAACGTTTTCCTGAAGTTGGACGCCGGCGGGCAAACGCACCGGGGTTGGCGCGGTTTGCGCGGAGAGCGCCGATGCGGTGAGAAGCGAGACTAAGAGAAACCGCACGTGAGGCATAACGTCATTTAACCTGATAGTGTCAGAGAAATGAAGAAGCTAGCGTGGATTTTCCTGTGCATGGCCCCGCTCTGGGCCGATGGTAAGGGCGTGATTCAGAGCTTGCACGTCGAGAAGGAATTGCCGCTGACGGCCGATCCGAAGGCGCGGCATTGGAAGAATGCCGTTCCCGCAGTGATGGAAAACGGCCCGACAGGCGATCCCGTGCCGGGACATCGCACGGAGGTCCGCTCGCTTTGGACGGACAAGAATCTGTATCTACTCTATAGCTGTCCATATGAGGAGCTGAATTTGAAGGCCGATCCGGATCTGACCAAGGACACGTGGCGGCTGTGGGAATGGGACGTGGCGGAGGTCTTCGTTGGTGCCGAGATGGACAAGATATGGCACTACCGTGAGTACCAGGTCTCTCCACAGGGAGAGTGGATCGATCTCGATATCGATCGCAAGAATCCCCTACCCGAGGGCGGAATGCGGTGGAACTCGGGATACAAGGTGAAAGCGCGGATCGATAAAGAGAAGAAAATCTGGTACGGCGAGTTCCAGATTCCGATTGAAAGTATCAACGGCGCCACAGCCAAAGCGGGCAGCGAGATGCGGATCAACTTTTACCGCATGCAGGGCAAAAAACCGAATGGTCATCGTATGCTTGCGTGGCAGCCGACGGGTGCGCGGAATTATCATGTGCCGGAGTCGTTTGGCCGATTGCGGCTGGTTGAGAAATGAGGGGGGATAGCGGACTTCGCATCTCTCATGTCGGCTTGCGTGGCATCGTCGGCCGGGGATTGACGGCCGGTCATATCCTGGATTTTGCGGCGGCGTTTGGAACGTTCCTGGAGCCGGGGCGGCCGGTGGTTGTCGGCCGTGATCCGCGGGCGAGCGGACGGATGGTGTGGGAGGGCGTTGTCTCCGCGTTGATGGCGTGCGGGCATGAAGTGATCGACCTTGGCGTGGTGTCGACGCCGGTGGTGCAGCACGCGCTCCAGAAGCTGGATGCGGCGGGTGGGATTGCAATCAGCGCCAGCCACAACGCCGCGGAGTGGAATGCACTTCGGTTCCTTGGTCCGCGTGGAACCTATCTATCGACGGCGGAAGCGGGAGAACTGCTCGACATCTACCACTTGCGAAAGTTCCGGTTTTTGGAGTGGGACGAGCTGGGGGAACTGCGCTTCGATGGAGGCGCGCTGGACCGGTATATCGATGACCTGGCCGCGGTGTTTGATCTACCTGGATTGCGCGGTTTTCGCGTTGTGGTCGACTGCTGCAATGGCACATCGGCGCTGATTCTGCGGCGGATGATTGACCGGTACGGATTGGATTTTGTGCTGATCAATGAGCGTGTGGAGGGAGTGCAGTTTGCACATGAGCCGACCACTTCGGCGCGGATGGTGGAGTTGCAGCTCGGGCCGCTGATGAAGCCGTTGAGCGCGCATGCGGGTTTTCTGTTCGACGTCGATTCGGACCGTGTGGCGATGGCCGATGAGCAGGGGCGCGGCGTATCGGAGGAGATGATGCTGCCGCTGCTGGCGGATCATCAGCTTTCGCGTGGACCTGGAAAGATCGTGATTACGAACCTATCGAGTTCGGCGCTGTTGGAAGAGGTGGCGGGGAAACACGGCGGGAGAGTGCTGCGAGTGCCGGTAGGCAGGCAGGCGGCGATGGATGCGTTGTCGGCGCACCGGCCAGAACAGATCGCGGTGGCGGGCGAGGGCACAGGCGCGGTGATGATGCCACAGTTCCGGTTTATCTATGACGGTATTGCGTCGATGCTGGCGGTGTTGACGATGTTGCGCGAACGCGGGCGTCCGCTGGGAGCACTGTTGAGTGAGTATCCGCAGTATTCGATTTTGAAGGGAGAAGTACGGTTGGAATCGCCGCGTGTACCGGAGTTGCTGGTGGATCTGCTGGAGTCGTACCCGGATGGGAAGATCGATCGTTCGGACGGCTTGCGCGTCTCCTGGCCGGACCGATGGTTTCATGTGCGCGTCAGTCATACGGAGCCGATTATCCGGGTGATCTGCGAGCAGCGCGGCGCGCCGCCGCAGGAACTGTTCGATTCGTTGATGGACAAAGCCAGGAGCTATAGCTGATGCCGCGCGAGCACTTGTTGAAGATTGGCGTTTCCGGTGTCCGCGGCGTAGTGGGGGAGTTCCTCACGCCTGCCCTGGCGCTGCATTTTGCGCAGGCGTTCGGGACGTATGTCGGGCGGGGACGGGTGGTTGCCGGCAGAGATACGCGAACCAGCGGGCCGATGTTGCAACATGCCGTGCAGTGCGGATTGCTGGCAGCGGGCTGCGATGTAGTGGATGTTGGTATTCTGCCGACCCCGACGATACAGATTTACGTCGAGCACATCCGCGCGCGGGGAGGGATCGGGCTGACGGCGTCGCACAATCCGCCGGAGTACAACGCCCTGAAGCTCTTCAACAAAGAGGGCCAGTTCTTCAATCACTACGAGCGGAACGAGTTGATCGACCTGTACCACCAGAGCGATTTCGCGCAGGCGACAAACGCGGAGATCGGCCAGGTTACGCGGGACGAGGGTACGGCGAAGGGTGTGCACATCGACCGTGTGCTGGCAAAAGTGGATGTGGAGCGCATCCGCCGGCGGCGTTTTCGTGTGGCGCTCGATGCCGTGAATGGCGCGGGGTCTGTGATGACGCCGGGATTTCTGGTGGATTCCCTCGGCTGCCGGATGGACGCGATCTCGATCGATCCCACAAAGGTGTTCCCGCGCATTGCCGAACCGCGGCCGGATACGCTGGGCGATCTGGCGGCGCTGGTGCGGAAGACGGGCGCGGAGGTAGGTTTCGCGCAGGACCCGGACGCGGACCGGCTGGCGATTGTCGATGAACAGGGGCGCGTGCTGGATAACGATGACGTGTTGGCGCTGGCGGTGCTGCGCGCGTTGGCGGTGGTGCCGGGCGACGTGGTTGTGAATCTGACGACGTCAGCGGCGATTGACGATATCGCGCTCGGGTTTGGGCGGCGTGTGTACCGTACACCGGTGGGCGAGGCGAACGTTGTCGAAACGATGCAGGCGGTGAAGGCGGCGATTGGAGGGGAGGGGTCGGCGGGCGGCGTGATTTTTCCGGCGGTGCAGTTGTGCCGGGACTCATTCACGGCTATGGCTTTTTTGTTGGACCTGATGGCGGAGACGGGGAAAACAGTGTCGCAACTGGTGACCGCGCTGCCGCAATATGTGCGAAAGTCGGGCAAGGTTGCGTTTGAACACGGGCGGCTGGGCGGGTTGATGCAGGCTTTAGAGGAGGGATTCCCGGAGGCGGAAGCGGATCGCACGGATGGATTGAAGCTGATCTGGGCCGACCGTTGGCTGCACGTGCGCGCGTCGAATACGGAGCCCCTGCTACGATTGGCCGTGGAAGCGAAGACGGAGGGTGCGGCGGAAAAGCTGTATCAAACGGCATGGGGGTTGTTGGCTGCATGAGGTGGCTGCTGGCGGGGATGGCGGTCGTCATGGCCGGGTGCGCGCACAAGGCGCGAGCGCCGTTGCCGCCGGCCCCCACGTTCCGAGGTCCCAGCTTTGTGGAACTGCAGCCGGGTTGGCGCGTGCGTGTGATCACCCCGGTGCTGAAATCCGGGGGCTTCATCCTGAAGACCGAGGAACAGCAAGAGCAGGGAAACACCATCACGCTGCGCATGGGCGACGAGTTCCTTGGGTATGAGACGGCCATCTACAGCGTCGGCAAACACAAGAGGGGTGGCGTGGAGATCGCGCTTACGGAGGTCGCCATGAACCGTTCCGGCCAGTTGACGCATGCGGCCAAGTCGATAGCGCCGCGCATCAGGAAACCGGATCGCCTTCGTCACGTCCGTCTGCTCTACACCCTCCGAGTCAGCGACGCCGACCATAACATGGCGGTGCTTGCAGCCGCCGATTCACAGCGGTTGGCCGCATTGACACAGCGTGTGCAGGCGTCGCCGGCGACGGCGTGCGTCAACAACCGCAACGAATACTGTGAGTGGGTGCCGGCAGGCGTGGCCATGCGCGCCGAAAAGCCGAACGGGACCGGCTGGGCGCCGGCTAATTAGGGAGTTGAGGAGTCCGCGTCTTCGGGCGGAGTTTCCACTTTGGGTTCGGCGACCTTATATTCCACTTCGTCGGGCATAGTCCGGCCGAAGCGGCGCATCTCCATATCGATATTCTGGCCGCGCTCCAGCGACTCGACCCGTTTCTTCTTCTCCGCAAGCTCCTTGGAGAGGTTGCTCTGTTGCTCGTGCAACTCCTGGATCTTCGCCAGTTTCATGCGGAGCGCGCCGATACCGTGCGGCCCCTGCAGCGTGACGATGGTGTAAGCCGATAGGGCGCCGGTGGCCGCGATGGCCATCAGACGCTTCCAGCTCACTTTTTTTTCTTCTTGCACCAACAAACCCTTACCTTTGTTTATAATCTGCTTTTGCTCTAAATTCCAAGCCCTCATGACAGATAAAGTGATTGTCTTTGCGACATGCCCCTCGAGAGAGGAGGCTAAACGCATTGCCAGAGGGCTGGTAGAGGAGCGTTTAGCAGCCTGCGTGAACGTGGTGGATGGCATCCTCAGCATCTACCAATGGCAGGGAAGCGTGCACGAGGGCGATGAGGTGATGCTGGTGGCGAAGAGCCGCCGGGATCTGCTGAGCCGGCTTCTGGAGCGCTTGGCGAGTATGCACAGCTACGAAGTTCCGGAAGCGATCGCGATCCAGGTGGTCGATGGTTGGCCGGCGTATCTGGAGTGGTTGGATCGAGAATTAAGCCCGCCGGAAATCTAATAAGGGGGTCGAGCCATGCAGCCGACCAAGTCACGTCATTACGTCATTGTCTTTGCGGTTACACTTGCGATCTTGTCCTATATAGATCGCGTTGCCATCTCTACGGCCGCGCCGTTCATTTCGAAGGACCTCAACTTCAGCAAGACCGAGATGGGCTATATTTTCGGCGCCTTTGGTTTTGCCTACGCGCTGTTTGAAATCCCTGGCGGCTGGATGGGCGATTGGATGGGGGCGCGGAAGGTGCTGATGCGGATCGTGATGTGGTGGAGCGCGTTTACTGTCGCCACAGGCTGGATGTTCAGCTTCTGGTCCATGTGGGTCACGCGGTTTCTGTTCGGCGCGGGGGAAGCGGGCTGCTTTCCGAATCTGACCAAGGCGTACACAACGTGGCTGCCGAAGAATGAGCAGGTGCGGGCGCAGGGCATTACCTGGCTGTCGGCGCGCTGGGGCGGGGCGTTCACCGGTCCGTTGGTGATCGCGGTGTTCAAGCTGATGAATTGGCGGAATGCGTTCGCCGTCTTTGGCGCGATCGGCGTCGTGTGGGCGTTCTTCTTCTACCGCTGGTATCGCGACAACCCGGCGGAGCATCCGTCGGTGAACAAGGGCGAGCTGGATATCATCCAGGCGTCGGCGCAGAAGGCGGAGAGCCACGGCGACGTGCCGTGGGGCAAGCTGATCGGACGCGGCAGTGTCTGGGGGCTGTGGGTGCAGTATTTCCTGCTGTCCTATCCGTGGTACTTCTACATCACATGGCTGCCGACGTATCTTCAGGAACACTGGCATCTGAATGGGGAAGATGCCTCCAGGCTTCAGATCTTCCCGTTGTTTTTTGGCGGTATTGGCGCATTGCTCTCCGGGTTTATCTCGCCACGCCTGGCGGCTCGCATCGGTTGCACCGGCAAGGCGCGGCGGATCATGGCGACGCTCGGGTTTGCCGGCGCGGCCGCGTTTATGTACACGACTACGCAGATGGGCGCCGCCCTTCCCGCCATGATCGCCATGGGGTTGGCCAGCTTCTGTAATGACCTGGTCATGCCAAACGCCTGGGGCGCGTGTATGGATGTGGGCGGCAAGTTCGCCGGTACGCTCTCCGGCTCGATGAATATGATGGGCAACTTCGCGGGGTTGGCCGCACCGCTTATCGCGCCGTATATCCTGCTCTATACCAACAACGACTGGAACCAGGTGCTGACAGTGATGGCGGGGGTCTATCTTTGTGGCGCTTTCGTCTGGCCGTTCATCGATCCCGTTACGCCGCTGAAGCAGGATTAGCGCGTGCGGCCATTGTTCCTGGTCGCCATACTGGCCGCGATACTACCCGCCGCGGAGCCAAACATCTTCTTCGACGGCCGATTGACTCTCGTAGGGGAGAGCCGTCTCCGCTATGAAGATCGCGGCGGTGTCGCGTTCGGGACGGCGCGCGATTATGACGTCGCGTTGCTGCGGCAACGTTTGGGTTTTTCGTATCGCCCGTCCGGCGACGTCGAAGTTCGTGTGATCGGCCAGGATGCGCGGGCGCCGCTCTACGGGACTAACGCACCCAACTCCCTGCGTGATGGCACTGACCTGTACGAGGCTTACGTCGAACTATTCGGCAAAAGAAAGACCGGATTCGCAATGCGCGCCGGTCGGTCGACGCTGAGCTACGGCGATACGCGATTTATTGGATCACCGCAATGGTCTAATCTCACCCGAACCTACGACATGGCCAGGGCGCAGTGGAAGTCAAAGCCGGCGGTATTCGAGTTTCTTTTCGCCTCGCCGACGAGCATACAGATCAACCGATTCAACAAGCCCATCCTGCGTGAGCACCTTTGGGGCACATACAACACGTTCGGCAAGTGGGCGGAACTATACGTGCTGCGGCACCAACAGCCCGGCACCTTGGAAAGCGTTGTGACGGGCGGCCGCCTGATCGCGCCGCTGCGGAAGTACAAGCTGACTATTGAGCCGGTATCGGAACGGGTCAAGCGGGGTGCCGTATCAACGAATGAAGGCGCGGTGGCGGTGAATCTGTCGAGAAAAATCCGGACAGTAGATGCGTCGGTAGAGTATAAATTCGCTTCCTCCGGCTTCGACCAGATGTATCCGGCCGCCCATGACAAGCTTGGCCACGAGGACCTGTTCGCCTGGCGCAACCTGCACAACTTCCGCGCATTTGGCACTTGGCGGCCGGTGAAGGCGCTGGCGGTGAATTTCATGTACAACGCAAACTGGCTGGTGGATACCCGCGTAGGGGTGTTTAGCACGCAGAATCGGCTGATCGTGCGGGACTCGGCGGGCACCGCCCACCGTTATGCAGGACAGGAGTTCGACGGGTACGTGAACTGGACGTACCGTAAATTCATGACGCTTGGAGGCGGTGTGGGCGCTTTTGCGAATGGCGCCTTCTTTCGCGCCGCGTCACCGAACCGCAACCCGGTCTTTTACTACATCCACCACACGTTCACGATGTAGCCAGCGCGCGCCGCAGCCGTTCCACGTCGACGCGATAGTGCATCTCCTCGCCATCGGGTAGAACGGTGACCGGCACCAGCACGTTGTAGAGGTCGCGCAGTTCCGGATCGGCATCGATATCGAAGACCGCCAGATGGAACGCCTTTTGTTGCCGCTCCGCGCGCAAGACCGTCTCCGCCGTCTCACACAAGTGGCAGCCGTGGCGCGTATAGAAGCGCACGGTTACCATCGGTATTCGGGACGGCGCCGCCAGCGCTCCCCGGTGCGCATGACGAGAATCAGCACAATCCCGGAGAGGAATCCGCCGACGTGCGCGAACCACGCCACGCCGCCCTGCGACAGATGCGAATGGCCCATGGAGCCGACGCCGCTGAAGAATTGAAGCACGAACCAGTAGAGCAGGATGAAGTAAGCCGGGATCTCCATCGTCGTTAGAAACACAAAGACGGGCACCAATGTCGTGATCCGCGAATGGGGGAACTTGACGACGTAAGCGCCCATAACGCCCGCGATGGCTCCGCTCGCCCCGATCGTCGGGACGCGCGAATCCGTGTTGAACATCAGATGAACCACCGAAGCGGCAATCCCGCACAGCAGATAGAAGATCAGGTACTGCGTGTGGCCGAGAATGTCCTCGATATTGTCACCGTAGATCCACAAAAACCACATGTTGCCGATCAGGTGCATGAAACCGCCATGCAGGAAGATGCTGGTGAGCATGTCCATCGGCTGAAAACGCACGGGGATCAGCCCGTACGTTGCGATGAAATGGTTCAGCTCGTACGGATCGAGCATGAACTCATACAGAAAGGCCCCCACATTCAGCACGATGATGGCTATCGTTACGAACGGGAACGTATAGCTCGGCTGTGTGTCGCGAAGGGGAATCATACGGCGCGCTGGGCAAAGTCGCGGTTGGAGCGGCGTTCCGCGCGTGCCATCAGCGCCTTGGCGGCGTCGAGATCCTCGATACCGCCGCGTGCTCCGATGGCGGTGCAATTGAGAGCCGCCATTGCGTTCGAGAGGTCAAGCGTGTCGCGCAGGCCGAGGCCCCGCAGCACGCCGTAACAATAGGCTCCGTGAAACACGTCGCCGGCGCCGGTGGTGTCGACGCAGTTGACGACAAACGCAGGCGAATAACAGAACTTGCCGTCCATGCGCGCTATGGATCCGAATGATCCGAGGGTCATCGCCGCCACCTTCATCCCATATTCTTCCTGAATCATAATGAGCGCGCGGAACGGATCGCCTTCACCGGTCCAGCGCACCGGGAATTCGGAGCTCGTGATCAGGTAGTCGACGTTCGGCAGAACCTTGTCAAAGCCGTGATAGACCGTGTCGACGTCAACCGTGACGGGGATGTTGTGCTGCCGCGCAATGGACGCGGCCCGGCCGACGGCGGCCGTATCGTGCCCGTCGATGTGAAGTAGCCGTGCGCAGGTGATCATTTCGGGTGTGATCTCGGAAGGTTCCAGGCGGAGACCGTCGGAACGCCGCCAGAAAACGGTGCGCTCGCCGGTGGACTGGTCGATGACGATGTAGGCCGACTGGTTGGCGCAGTCTTTGCGGATCTGCACGTGGTCCAGATTGATACCGGTGCCCTGAAGGCTCTCGATCTGAATCCGGCCCCGCTCGTCGTCCCCGACGGTGCCGATGTATTTCGTGCGCAACCCCAACTTGGCGCAGGCGACCATGGCGCTTGCGACTTGCCCGCCAGGGCTGTACATCTCATCCACAAACGGCTCTTTCCCGGCATATGCTGGAAAGCGGGGAACAAGGATTAAAGTGTCGGTGGCGTTCAAGCCCACGCCGACAACGTCAAAATCAGGCATCCGAAGGACTACCGTAGCACAGCCTGTGCCCGGTCAGTTCTTCTTCGCCTCCACGACGTAGAGGAAAATACGATGGCGGCGGCCGTGGACGAAAACTTCCTCCACTTCGACAGGATTCCAGCCGCGAATCCCGTAATCGTGAGAAACCACACGGGTCCCCGGACGCAGCGATTTTTCAAACTTTGGCCGCAGCTTTTCGTTGAAGCTGGTGGTGAGATACATCGTCACGATATCGGCGGGCGAGAGATCGGCGTCAAAAACGTCGGCGCGGAGCACGCGGGCCTTGTTTTTCAGGCCCAGCCGCATGATCGTGTCACTCGCCTGCGCTGCGAGCTTCGGATCGATCTCGATCCCGATCGCCTTGGCTTGAAACTTCTGTACCGCCGTAACCAGAATCCGGCCGTCCCCACAGCCAACATCGATCACCGTGTCCCCCAGGCGCGCGTGCGCCACTTCCAGCATCCGGTCAATGATCTCCTGCGGTGTCGGCACGTAGGGCGCCATCCGCTGGCCGATCGGTTGCGCCATTACAGGCAATGCAACAAATGCAGCGAGAAGGGAAGTAGTAAAAGTCATGGCGGGCAGCGAGTTCCTTACCATTGGGACGTATCAGTTCGACTTTGCGTTCTGGGCAATTCGAGCCGAACGGGATTTTTGTATCCGGTTGACGACTTCCGCGGTCGCTGACCAAAGATCGCGAGGACGTGAGATCGTATACTCCAGACCCTTGAAGTATTTTACGGCGTTTCCGATTGTATCCCGCCACGGTATCGCGTGCGGGAACAGATTGTAATTCATGTAAAAGACCGGGGCATCCAGATTGCCGATCTCTTTTAGGGCGTCGGTTTCGATGTTACGGTCCAACATCACCTTCGGTCCGGCGAATATAAAGGCGTCCGGACGCTCGGTGTTGCCCAGCTCACTGCGCATCAGATCGGTAAGGAAGCGGATGTCGGATTTTTTGTCGGCCAGCCGCGCCAGGTCCACGCGGCCCAGTTGAATCTTCGCCAGTGCATCGCCCAGGGCGGGGAAGTCGATCTTCTCGGCATTCTCCTGTCTGTAAAGAATCTTTTGCTCCTGCATGCAGAACGCGACCAGGGAAAAGCGGGAAACACGTGGATCGCGGGAGATATTGCGCAGGATCGAAACCAGAGCGGAGGTATCCACAGGCCGCATCACCGAACTTCGCGGATTCTGTGGGGCGTAATTGAGGAGGATTTTTACCGTTGTTGGATCGGAGTCGCGCTCAACCGGCGGTTCCTGACGGAAAAACTCGGTTTCCGTCTGGCGGACCGCACCTGACGTGATAGAGAGCGCCATCTGGTTATCTTTGTCGCTCAACTGCGCATCGACGTCCCAATAGTTGGAGCAGACCCGCTCGGCGCGATCGCGCATCAGCCAGTCAACCTTATACTTACCCTCGCCAATATCGAAAGATCCATAGAAGGAGGCTTCCCCCTTCGCATCTTCTTCGATCTCCGGGACGCGGATGCGCTGGATAAAATAGGTCGCGTCCCCTTTCAAGGGCGTGACGCGGAAGATGATGGTCAGCAGGTTCTCCTGGCCGGAGAGTTCTTTCATCGGCACCGAAACTTCGTAGCCGCCGTGGAACTTCAGGTCGAACCCGACCTGCGCGCTTTTCGTCGGAATCACCGCGCAGGGCAGGTCCTTGCGAGGTTCGGGAACCTCGAGGATCGCCTGATCCGTGCCGAACAGGCGCACCGTGCCGCCGCTCCCGGTCATCACATTTTGCGCGGAGCCAACCCCGCACACACCGGTAAGCAACCCGCAGAGAAGGGTTGCCCGGCCGCCGATTTTGCCTAGCAATTGGGAGTGTCCCACGCTGCTCAGCCCTCATTAAGAGAGAATCGGAAAGTCACCGAACTGTTTCCAGTCCGAAGATAAGCTGTATTATCTACCAGAAAGTGTTGGGATGGAATGGGGAGTGGCCCTAATTTTTCAATTGGAGTTGGCTGGTAGTACCAAAGAGGTCCGAAACCGTGTGCTAGAGTGCAGGGTGTATGGCATCGCGTAGCGTCAACAAAGTGATTTTGGTAGGGCACCTCGGCAAAGATGCCGAGACGAAATTCACACCTTCCGGGGCAAGCGTCACCCGGTTTTCCGTGGCCACCAGCCGCCGCTGGAAGGATCAGCAATCGAACGAGTGGAAGGAAGAAACGGACTGGCACAACATCTCGCTGTGGCGGTCGGAGAACCTGGCACAGTACCTGACGAAGGGGAAACAGGTTTATGTGGAGGGCCGTCTGCAGACCCGGAGCTATGAAGATAAGGATGGGCAGAAGAAGTATGCGACGGAAGTTGTTGCCGACGACGTAATTCTGCTCGGCGGCCGCGGGGAAGGCGGTGGTGAGATTGGGGGAGGATATAGCCAGGAGCCGCGAATGGTTTCGCAGCCACGCTCGGCGGCACGGCCCCCGGCTACTCCCACTCCCGCGAGTGGCGGTTCGCCGTTCGATTCCGCCGGCATCAGCGACGACGACGTTCCGTTCTAGAGCGCGAAACGGAATCGGCAAACCACGGCTGGACGTGTCCGAGACGCCTCTTGGCGCCATCGTTACCGGCGCTGCGACACCGCGGAGTGCGCAGTCACCTTCGCCTACGCCGATGTCTTGCGGCATGTTAGCCTGTTGCCGTGATAAAGCGGATCCGCCTGATACTCGGCGCGTTGGCCGTGTTCGTTCAGAAAATATCCGCGAAACCATTGAGTCTTGAGCGGAAACTGGAGATCCTCGCCGGCTGCGGGCTCAAGCTCGAAGCCCCGTTCACCGTTGCGGATTTACTCGAATCATGGAAACGGGAGGATTTTGAGAAACGCGGCTTCGATTTGGTATTGGTTGGCCTCGCCATGACGGAAGAACAGCCGCCTTGGCGGAACCACTGCGCCAATGCGTGGCATTTCGATGCCGAGTGCATTGAAGACGACGGCGACTACTGCCGGATTGCAGAGCGAATGAAGATGCTGGCCCAAGGGTCCCTGCCTATCGAAAACATCCGCGATCACGTCGACGTGGAGGGCCGCAGTGCCTGGCTGGCGTTTGACTATCGGGGCCAGAATGTTCAGATTAACTGTGAAGTGAAGGACGACTGGGTGGATTCGGAGTTGTTCAGCCATTTTATCGACCTCCTCGGCAAATCAGACCCATCCAAGATCTATCTTTATTACGATCTCTTTGGACAGGACTGCATTATTGCGTGCGTGACCAGAGCCCAGTTCGCCGGGCTCAGGCGAGCAGGAATTGCCTTCCGGCCGTTGCATTGAATCCTGATTTGCGACGCGTGTTCCGGTCTGGTGCGCCGGATCGGAACGAGGCCAACCTGCGCCGGGTATATATCCTTGATTCCATTGACGAATAGCATTGGCAGAGTTCGTGCTCTTTCGACCGCAGGAGGCTCCGGCCATGAACTCATCCTTCTCCTTCGAAGAAGAAATCGATCTTTCCCGCTTCAACACTCTCTACAGGACGGAGCCGCCTACGGACTCCTCCCCGATGTCCAATCTCATCCCGGACGGGCGCTACGAAGTCGTCGTCGCCGAAGCCTCGCTGACCAAATCGCAGCGTAGCGGCAATCCCATGATTCGCTGGGTGTTCCGCATCACCGGATCGACGTTCCGGGACCGCATCCTCCGCAAGCACTCGGCGATAACCGAGAATACGCTGCGTTTTGTTCGCAAGGAATTGGAAATCTGCGGGTTGCGGTTGGACCGGTTTGAAGACCTGAAGGCTCGTGTCCAGGAGTTGGAAGGGGTCGAGCTCGAAGTCGTCAAGGTCACCAAAGGCGAGGATTCCAACATATACTTCAACCGAACAATCACGGCCCAGTCCCAGGCCGATGGAGTCGCTGAGGACGATTTGCCTTTCTGACAATAGTTGCCCGGTCCCTGCAAGCCGAACTATCGTAGAAGGTTACGGGCACGGCAACGAAAGTGGAAAAACCGATAGTCGGGATCATCATGGGCAGCAAGTCCGATTGGGAGACGATGCAGCATGCCCATGAGATACTCACGCGGTTTGAGGTTGCGCACGAGTGCCGGGTTGTTTCCGCGCATCGGACTCCCGAACTGTTGGCGGAATATGCCTCCAAGGCGGAGAGCCGCGGCCTGGAAGTAATCATTGCCGGCGCCGGGGGAGCAGCGCATCTGCCGGGAATGGCCGCGGCGCAAACGGTCGTGCCGGTACTCGGAGTCCCGATGGAGAGCCATGCGCTGAAAGGCATGGACTCACTGCTCTCCATCGTTCAGATGCCGGGCGGAATACCGGTCGGGACCATGGCGATCGGGAAGGCAGGCGCGATCAACGCGGCGCTGTTGGCCATCGCCATCCTGTCGAATACACGGCCGGCCCTGCGGGATCGCCTCCACGACTATCGGCGCGAATTGAACGAAATGGTGCACGGCCAGTCCCTCTCATGACCCCTCGCGTCATCTTGCCGGGAGCGACTGTCGGCGTACTGGGCAGCGGACAGCTTGGCCGCATGTTCGCCATCGCCGCGCGGCGTATGGGGTACCGGGTCCACACCTTTTCGCCCGACACCGACACTCCGACAGGGCAGGTAGCGGATCTCGAGATCGTCGCGCCGTATGAAGATCTCGACGCGGTTCGCCGCTTCGCGCAGCAGGTTCGCGTAGTCACATTTGAGTTCGAAAACGTTCCCGCCGCTACCGCTGCCGCTGCCGCGGAGTACTCATGCGTGCGGCCGCGCGGCGAAGTCCTGCATACCACGCAAAACCGTCTGCGCGAAAAGAACTTCCTGGCCACGCATGGCTTCCCGTTGGTGCCGTTCCGGGAGGTGCGGTCGCTAGAGAATCTGACGCAGGGCTTGGCGGAGATCGGCCCGAAGGCGATTCTGAAAACCGCGGGATTCGGTTATGACGGCAAGGGGCAGATCAAGATCCATGCGTTAACGGCAGCCGAGGAGGCATGGCGCCGGATGAAGGGCCAGGAGTGCGTGCTCGAAGCGTGGATCGAATTCGAAAAAGAGGTTTCCGTCGTCGCCGTTCGAGGAGCGGACGGCTCGTTCGTTCATTATGGCGTTGTGGAGAACGACCACAAGAACCACATCCTGGATTTCACGCGCGCACCCGGACGTGTGCCGGCGGCGCTGGCTGAGCAGGCAGTCGAAATCACTCGCTCGGTGCTGGAAAAGCTGGATGTTGTGGGTGTCCTGTGCGTTGAGTTTTTTGTGACGGGCAGCGGCCAGTTGTTGATCAATGAGCTGGCGCCGCGCCCGCACAACTCCGGACACTTTACCTTTGACGCCTGCGTAACATCGCAGTTCGAGCAGCAGCTCCGCGCGGCGTGTGGACTGCCGCTCGGTTCTACCGCCCTGCTGCGCCCCGCCGCCATGGCCAATCTGATGGGCGATCTGTGGGATCAAGGCGAACCGAACTGGACGGCCGCGCTCGCAAATCCGGACGTGAAGTTGCACCTTTATGGGAAGATGTCGGCCCGGCCCGGCCGCAAGATGGGACATGTGACCGCCATGGCCGATACTGTCGACGCGGCCGTCGAGATGGCTTGCGCCGCTCGCGCCATGTTACTCCAGTAACTCAGCGCGCCTTTACACTTCTTGACTTAGTCGTGGACAACTTACTCAGCGCTCGCGCCTTTGACTAGGTGCGCCTGGCCGGGCCCGCTACATTTCTTCAGGAGATTTACGATGATTCGCAACTTCGTGTGCCTCGCCGCGCTCGCGTCCGCTGTTTGGGCTCAGGCACCGGTTCTCAATGGGAAGTTCATTCTCGCAGAAGAGAGCTCTACCGCTACGAGCCTCGCCATCCTAACCTTTGACCCCGCCGGCGCTGTTGCCGGCACCGAATATGTCCAATCGTCCGGATTGACGATGTCAATCGCGGTGACCGGCAACTACACCATCGCCACCGACGGAAGCGGCGTGCTGACATTGAATACGCAGGTAGTCACCGACGACGGCTACGCTCCGGCTGTCAGCGCCGTCTATGAATTCCTTGGCGCCAAGGCGAGCGGGTTTTCTTTGATCCGCCGCGACACAGCCATCGCGGCGGTAGCCGAGGTCGTTCCGGCCTCCAGCGCGACGTCGCTATCCGGCACATTCTCGCTGGCCGACGAGGGTACGAGTTCGTCGGGCCAGAAGGTCGCGCAAATAGGCCTTTTGACGATGAAGGCCGATGGCTCTATGCGCGGCAAACTTGTGGTGAAACGCGACGCGATCAGCGAGTCGAAGGCGGTGGAAGGCAGCTACATTACCGACGGCGCTGGCTTCGGAACGCTGAAGATCGCCACGCCGCTAGCCGCCGACGAGGATGGAGCTGTGGTGATGCAGACCGCACCGTACATCTTCGCTGTCTCCGCCAAAGGCGAAGTCATCGCCATGCGGACCGACAACTCCCTGCTCGGTCTGTTGCGCATCGAACCGGCCCAGTGACGAAGCCCGCGTCCCACATTCCAGCCCGCCGTCTGCGCGCGGGCTGGAATTTGCTGAAACGACTGGGGTCTCCGCGATATCAGTCCTTTGTCCGCCGCAGTACGGCCCAATTCCGGCAATGCGGCGAACAGAAGGACTTCCGTGATGACCACAACCTGGGTTGCGAAAGCGACCGTTCTGGCGATTGGATTGTTGCCCAATTTGGTTTACGGCGGTAACGAAAAGAACTACCGCTATCTTGCTCTCGGCGATTCCGTGGCCTTTGGCTACGATCCGACCGTGACCGATCCGACTCCGGACAGGTATACAGGATATCCGGAGACCGTCGCCGCAAAGTTGAATTTGTTGCAGTCCGGCAAGCATGTCAACGGCGCATGTCCCGGCCAGTCGAGCGCGACGTTTCTTGCCCCCGGCGTCGACATCGGATGTGACCCTTTCAAGGCCGCGGTCGGCTTGCATACACGGTATGACGGTACACAAATTAGTTTCGCGATTTCGGAGCTATTGGACAGCGGCAAGATCGACATCGTCACGCTCAGCATCGGGGGCAACGATCTGTCCCTGCTGCAGGCGTCATGCGAGGGCCCCGATTTCGCGGCATGCGTGGCAGCCGGCCTGCCCACGGTTCTGAACCTGTACGGCCAGAACCTGACGCAAATACTCTCCGGGATTCGCTTCACGGGAAAGTACAACGGCAAATTGGTGCTGCTGAAGTATTATTCGCCATCCGCGGACCCGCTGTTTCAACAGACGGTCCAGGAGCTGAACCAGGTGATGACCGCCGTGGGCGCGCAGTTTAACGCCAGGTTCGCCGATGGCTTTGCGGCCTTCTACTTTGCTTCGCTGGCAAGCGGCGGAGATGCATGCGAGGCGGGCCTTCTAGTAAGGCTAAGTCCGACAACCTGCGACATTCACCCCTCGCCGAAAGGCCGCGATCTGCTCGCGGGTGCCGTGTTATTAGCCCTGCAGGAGTAGGCGCCAATTAGCCGGCCGGCGGTGCCCTCATGCGATAATAGTGGTTTCGGCGTATCTGTATGAAAACCTGCTATTTTGACGCATTTTCGGGCATCTCTGGCGATATGACCGTCGGGGCGCTGCTTGACGCCGGCGCGGATGGGCCGGCTCTGCTCGACGCTCTCAATTCGCTCAATCTCGGCGCCAGTTACTCCTTCGAAAAGACCAAACGGCGCGGCATTGCCGCCACCAAGTTTCATGTCGATGGCGGTGAGCAGAAAGCGCATCGCCACCTGCCGCACATTGTCCGGATCATCGAGAACGCCGCGCGTTTGAGTGACCAGACCAAGCAACGCTCGCTCGCCGTGTTCAATGCGCTCGGCGCGGCCGAATCGAAGATCCACAATCAGCCGCTGGAAAAGGTGCACTTCCACGAAGTCGGCGCGGTGGATTCCATATCCGACATCGTCGGCGCCTGCTATGGCCTCGAGCTGTTGAACGTTGGTGAGATCTACTGCTCGCCGATCAACGTCGGCAGCGGCACGGTGGAGACCGACCACGGCACGCTGCCGGTGCCCGCCCCGGCGACAGCCGAACTGTTGGTGAACAAACCGGTCTACTCGAAAGGTCCGGAGATGGAATTGACGACGCCGACGGGCGCGGCGATCGTGGCGGCGTTGGCGTCGGGGTTTGGCTCGATGCCCGCCATGTCGATCATCAGTACCGGTTTCGGCGCCGGAACGAAGGAGTTTCCAGGCCAGGCGAACGTGCTTCGAGCCGTGATCGGGGAGCGGACCCACGCCGTTGAATCGACCACGGTAACGGTGATCGAGGCGAATATCGACGATTCGACGCCGCAGATGCTCGGTTATGCAATGGACCGGCTGTTCGCGGCCGGTGCTCTTGACGTGACCATTCAGCCACTGCTGATGAAGAAGAACCGGCCTGGTTCGTTGCTGTCGGTGATCACGCGTCCCGAAGAGCAGGAAGCCCTGGCGAAGGTCATCCTCGAGGAGACCACAACGCTTGGTCTGCGCATGTTCACCGCCGAACGCCGGGTGCAGTCGCGCAGCGAAGTGACGGTCGATACGCCCTACGGCAAGGTGCGAATGAAGGTCACGCCGCAGGGCGCAAGCCCGGAGTATGACGACTGCCGCGCGCTAGCCGCTGAAAAGGGCGTGCCGCTGAAGAAGGTGCTGGCCGAAGCCCAGTTTGCGTATTGGAAAGAGTTCTAGGCCGAATGGAAAAGTTCTACATTACAACGCCGATTTACTATGTCAACGCCGCGCCCCACATCGGGCATACCTACACGACCATCGCAAGCGATGTCGTGAAGCGGTACAAGCGCATGCAGGGGTTCGATGCGCGATTGACGACAGGTACCGACGAGCACGGCCAGAAGATTGAGCGGAGCGCGAAAAAGGCCGGAAAGTCGCCGCAGGAGTTCACGGACACGATTGCCGCCGAGTTCAAACAGACCTGGGAGAACTTTGCATTCGGCATCGACTATTTCCAGCGCACGACCTCCGGTAGCCACGCCAGGAAGGTGCAGGAGTTGTATCGCCGCTGCAAGGCGAACGGATACATCTACAAGAGCTCCTACACCGGCTACTACTCGGTGGTGCAGGAAGCGTTTGTGCAGGACGCCAAAGAAGGCGACGTGGATCCGGAGACGGGTCAGCCGCTCGAGTTGGTGACGGAGGAGAACTGTTTCTTCAAGCTTTCGGCCTTTACCGAAAAACTGATTGCATTCCACGAGCGCAACCCCGATTTTCTGCAGCCGGAAACACGCCGGAATGAAGTGCTGGCGTTCCTGAAGCAGGAAGGTGGGCTGAAGGATCTGTCGATCAGCCGCTCGACGATAAAATGGGGTATTCCGGTTCCGGATGAGCCGGATCATGTCTTCTATGTGTGGTTCGACGCGCTGACGACGTACATGAGCGCTGTCGAGGGCACCGAACTCTGGCCGGCCGATATCCACATGATCGGCAAGGAGATCGTGCGTTTCCACGCCATCTACTGGCCGGCGTTTCTATGGGCGGCGGAGTGGCCGATCCCGAAGAAGATCTTCGCGCACGGCTGGCTGCTGTTCGATAACAACAAGATGTCGAAATCGCGCGGAAACATCGTGCGGCCGGAGCCGATCCGGCAGGCGATGGGTGCCGATGCCCTGCGTTATTATCTGCTGCGCGAAATCGTTTTCGGCTCGGATGGAAATTTCGCCTACGATGCGATGGTGACGCGCTACAACGCCGATCTCGCGAATGGATTGGGTAATCTGGCCAGCCGCACGCTGAGCATGATTCACCAGTACCGCGGCGGAACGGTGAAGACGAATGGCGGCGACCAGCCGCTGCCGTTGGGTGCGACGATCTCCGCGGCCATCGAGGGCTACGAACGGCTGGATTTTTCGAAGGCGCTCGAAAGCATCTGGAGCCTGATCAGTGCGGCGGACAAGTACATCGTCGAGCAGGCGCCGTGGAAACTGGCCAAGGCCGAGGGCGCCGCGGACCAGTTGGACGCTGTGTTGGCGAATGTCTATGACGCGCTGCGTGTCGTGACGGTGCTGGCCGCGCCGGTGCTGCCGGATTCCTGCGCACGGATCTGGAAGCTGCTCGGTTTCGCGACGGCAGTGGAAGATCAACGGCTGGGCGCGTTGGAAGATCCCGCGGATACCGATACAAGAACCATTCCGCCGGTGGAACCTGTCTTCCCCCGGCTCGACATGAAAGTGACGATCGATAAATTGAACGACTTGGAACAGCAGGAAGCGGCGCGCCAGGCGGCGCTGCTGGGCAAGACGGCGGAAGAACCGAAGCCCGCTGACGAAGGGATGCCGATCCCGCTCTCGCCCGAGATCACCATCGACGATTTTGTCAAAGTAGACTTGCGCGTCGGCGAAGTGAAGTTCGCTGAACGCGTGAAGGGCGCCGACAAACTGCTGCACCTGAAAGTCGATATCGGCGAGACCGAACCCCGCACCATCGTTGCGGGCATCGCGCTTGTCTACGAGCCGGAAAAGCTGATCGGCCGCAAGGTCGTCATCGTCGCCAATCTCGCGCCGCGCAAGCTCCGCGGCATTGAGAGCCGGGGCATGATTGTCGCCGCGTCGCTGGAGGGCGGCAAGCCGATCCTCTCCGGCTTCCTCGAGCACGTCCCCATCGGCGCGCGCCTGAAGTAAAGATGTGGATCGACTCGCATTGCCACCTCGACGGCCACCGCTTCGATGACGACCGCGAAGCGGTGATCGAGCGGGCGCTGGCGGCCGGTGTGACGAAGATGTTGACCATCGGCACCGGCGATGGCCCGCCCGATCTCGACGTGGCGATCCGCTTAGCCGAACGATACGGCTGCATTTACGCGAGTGCCGGCGTCCACCCGCATGACGCGGCGAAATGGACACCAGACTGTGGCCCGGCAATGCGCGAGCGCATGAGCCATCCGCGTGTCGTGGCGCTGGGCGAGATCGGTCTCGACTACCACTACGATTTCTCGCCCCGCGACGTGCAGCAGCGTGTCTTCATCGAACAGATGGAGATCGCGGCGGAAGCACGCAAGCCCATCCTGATCCACACGCGCGAGGCATGGGACGACACATTTGCTCTCATCGAAAAGCATTGGTTTCCCACCGGCCTCCCCGGCGTGATGCACTGTTTCTCCGGCGGACCGGCGGAGGCGGAGCGGTCTCTGCAACTCGGCTTCACCATCAGCTTCGCGGGCATCGTGACGTATCCGAAGGCTCCCGAGGTGCGAGAAGCCGCCATGCTAACACCATTGGATCGCATGATGGTGGAAACGGACTGCCCGTATCTCGCTCCTGTTCCCCTGCGCGGTAAGCGTAACGAGCCGGCCTACGTGGTCCGCACTGGCGAAATGCTGGCCGGTTTGCGCGATGTAAGTCCGGAAAAATTGGCGCGCTACACGAGTGAAAACTTCGTGCGCCTGTTCCCCGCCGCGGCATCTGCATAAGTGATGGCGGCGTTGACTGCGTTACACTGGGATATTTCATGGGTATCAGCCGGATTGGTCAAGCCTTAACGGCTCGGGAGATCCTTCAGCTTGTCGAGAAGGATATGCGCCGGGTGGAAGAGGTTATGCGCCTGGAATCGGTCGCATCCGTCGACGCGATCTCAGCCATCAATCGGCATATTCAGGCGAGCGGCGGGAAACGCTTACGGCCTACCCTGGTTCTTCTGTCGACGCAGCTCTTCGGCCCGCTCACGGACACGGCGATTGCCATGGCCGCGGTCGTGGAGATGATCCACACGGCCACGCTGGTGCATGACGATGTCATCGACGCGGCGGAAACGCGCCGTGGCAAGCCGTCTACGAACGCTCTGTGGGGCAATCAGACCTCCGTTCTTGCCGGCGACTGGCTCTACATGCAAGCCTTCCAGGTGGCGGTGCGGGCGCGTAATTTCCGCATCCTGGATCTCCTTATCGGCCTCACGCAGTTGATGGTTGAGGGCGAGTTGCTTCAACTCGAACGCATCGGCCGCATCGACATCAGCGAGACCGACTACATGGAACTCGTCGACCGCAAAACCGCGAGCCTGTTCAGTATCTGTGCGCGACTGGGCGCCATGACCGGCGGCGCGAACGAAGTGGATGAGACGCGTCTGGGTGAGTTCGCCTGGAACCTCGGCATCGCGTTCCAACTTGTCGACGACGTGCTCGATTTTACATCCCGCGAGAAGGTGCTCGGCAAGCCGGTTGGCAACGATCTGCGCGAAGGCAAAGTCACGCTCCCGCTGGTCTACGCCCTGCAGGACGCGACCGCGGCGGAACGTGAGAAGGTCGCCACCGTACTCCGCGAGCAGGATTATCAGAGCGTACGCTTCGAAGAGATCACCGGAATTCTGAAGCGCTACAGCGGCGTGGAGCGCGCTATGGAACGCGCGCAGCACTTCACGGAGCGCGCACGCACGCTGATCAACGAGTTCCCCGAATCGGCCTATCAGCGCGCGTTATTCAGCGTGACCGATCTGATTACGGCGCGCGATCACTGAATCTTGTCGAACGTGATGGAGGTGTCCGCTCCGTACTTCCGGTAGTTGCGGAAGTTCAGTTCATTGCGGCTGCATACCGTTCCAGCGGTTTGGCACATGATGTTCTCGCTGCGGACCGGCAGCAGCACGGATCGTGTTCCGATGCGGACGAAGGCGTATTCCAGCGTGGTCTCCACGCGGTTGAATTCGAAATCTTCGGGGAAGTAGGTGGCTTTCTGGTCGATACGCAGGATTCGCTTCGTTTCCTGGTCTACCCAGATGGCGCCTTTGTACGGCGGGTTGTAGCTCTTCGTGCCTTGCGGGATGACCCTCCAGTGAGAATTTGGCTGCTTCACGGTGTAATCGTAGACGATGGCATCGCGTCCGCCATAGCGCTGCTGGCCGCGCTTGACGAATTTGGCCGCGGTGAAGGGCGCCAGGATGTCCTGCATTGTCGACGCGAACTCGCCGGTCGACCACGCGCCAGTCTTCTCGATGGGAGTCTTCGCCGCCTTGCCGTTGACGGAGATTTTCTTGTATTCTTCCTTGCCGTTGACCACCGCCACTTCGGCGGTCACAATGTCTAGTGCCTGCCACTGGAACGGCTTCACTTCGGTGATGTAGCGCGTGGTGTGCTGCTGGACGATGAAGTCGGGAAGCGATTCGGTGAATTGGCCTGCCACTTCGCGCGCCTCGGCGATAATCGGGTCTACGTTGAGGCCCATGGCGCCAGCCGTCGTTTGGACTTCCTTATATTCGCCCGGGTCGATCTTTTCCGCTTCGGTTTTTGACGGGAGCGGATCCTCGCCGTCTTTTCGGCCAGGATGCTGCTGCTTACCACGCTTTAGAACCGGCCGGTCGTCGTCCTTGGACGCTGTGCGCACCGAGTTCTCCGGTTCGGGTTTGGCCGGTGACGCCGTCTCCGCCGCGGCGGGCGGTTCCTTATCGGCAGATTCGCGCTTGGCCTCTGCCGCGGCCTTTGTCAACATCACTTGCACGGCCGTGTCCGTATCGTCGGGATCGTAGGAGACCTTCAATTCGTCGCCGGGTTTCAGCAGCGAATCGCGTATCGCACTGTTATCCGCGTCAACGAATTTCGTTTTGGCGAGCAGCCGGAATACGACGGTTCCTCTTGACGTCGATTCCATCGTCAGCGATTTTTCCGTCAGCAACGTGAGCAAGCCGTCGATCGACTTCCAGTTCGTCTTCGTCTCGACCTTCGCCTTGGTATCCTTTTCTTTGTCCTTGTCCTTCTGCCCGCGCTTCGGCAGTTTGATAGTCGGAATTCCCATTCCGCCGCCCCCGCCGGGGTACTGGCCGCCCGGGTAACGTCCCTGGGGATACTGGCCACCCTGCGGATACTGTCCACCCGCAGGATATTGACCCCCGGGATACTGCGCCAGCAGAAACGATGCCACAACGACAAACGCCAAGCAGATAGACCGAACCATCGGAGCGCCCTCGCCGTTATTCTATTCGTTTTCACACCGCGGCAATACAATAGAAATGTTAATGGCCGAACACGAACTAAGCTACGAAGTAACGCCGCGCGAGGTGGAAGACCGCCGCGCCGCCGGCGAGAAGCTATGCCTCATCGATGTGCGGGAGGACGCGGAATGGCACATTTGCCGCATCGGCGGAGCGAACCTCGTACCGATGAACACAGTGCCCGCACGGCTTCAGGAACTGGAGATGCAAGCGGATTCTACGCCTTTGATTGTTTACTGCCATCACGGTGTCCGTAGTCTGAATGTCGTCTATTGGTTGCGAAAGAACGGTGTGGAGAACTGCCAGAGCATGGCGGGCGGCATTGACCGCTGGAGCGCCGAGATAGACGCCTCCGTACCGCGCTATTAGTACAATCCGAGAAGTGCCAATCAATACCTCCCGCCGTCAGTTTCTCCGCTTCGCCGCGGGCGCCGCAGCGTTGCAGGCGCAGACCGTCCAGCCGCCGAACATCGTCTTCATCATGGCTGACGATTTAGGCTACGGCGACCTCGGCTGCTACGGCCAGAAGCTGATCAAAACGCCGAACATCGACCAACTGGCCGCTGAGGGCATGCGCTTCACCGACTGCTACGCCGGATGCACCGTCTGTGCGCCGTCCCGCTCGGTGCTGATGACGGGCAAGCATACCGGCCATACGTCGGTGCGGGCGAATACGGGCGGCGTGCCGTTGCTCGCCGAAGACGTCACTGTGGCCGAAGTGTTGAAGGAGGCCGGTTATCTCACCGGCGGATTCGGCAAATGGGGGCTTGGCGATATCAATTCCGACGGCGTGCCGTGGAAGCAGGGCTTCGATACGTTTTTCGGCTTCCTGCACCAGATTCACGCGCACTATCAGTACCCGGGATTCCTCTACTACAACGGTGAGGTGCAACCGTACCGCGATAACAACGGAGGTTACAAGGAGATCTACGCTAACGACCAGATGGCACGGCAGGCGGCGGCGTTTCCATTGGAAGGGAAGATGAAGAAGAAGCCTTTCTTCCTCTACGTGCCGTTGACTCTCCCGCATCTGGAACTGCTGGTGCCGTCCGATTCCATGCAGCCCTACGACAAGACAATTATCGAAGATGGCGCTTTTCACGATCCCCGCAATCACTACGCTCATCAGAACAAGCCGCGAACCGCCTACGCCGGCATGGTGTCGCGCGTCGACCGCTACGTGGGAGATATTATGGCGGCGCTTAAGGAGTTGTCGCTCGAGGAAAACACCATCGTCTTCTTTTGCAGCGACAACGGAACCGCCGCGCCGCTCTGGAACGATAAGGGCTATTTCAACAGCGCGGGGCCGTTCCGCGGGCACAAGACGAACATGTACGAGGGCGGCATCCGCACGCCGATGATCGTCCGCTGGAAAGGCCGCATTAAGCCCGGTTCCGTCAGCGGTTTCCCCTGGTATTTCGCCGACGTCATGCCGACACTGGCG
Source organism: Acidobacteriota bacterium (assembly GCA_016185425.1). Classification (GTDB taxonomy): domain Bacteria; phylum Acidobacteriota; class Terriglobia; order Bryobacterales; family Bryobacteraceae. Next base: position 226,106 of record JACPNQ010000034.1, read on the forward strand.
GAACTTGCGGGTGCCAAAGCCCCGGCCGATATCGATGGTATCTCTATCGTGCCCACTCTCCTCGGCAAAGGCACGCAGAAGAAGCACGAGTATCTCTACTGGGAACTTCCCAAGTACGACAAGGCCAGCGGCACATTCGCCGATGACGTGCCGATGCAGGCTGTGCGCATGGGCAATTGGAAAGGCGTGCGTCCGAAAGCAGGTGGTGCGCTGGAACTGTATGACCTGTCGAAGGACATAGGCGAGAAAACCGATTTGGCCGCCAAATTCCCAACCGTGGCGAAGAAGTTGGAAGAGATCTGCCAACGGGCGCGTACGAAACCGCGTGTGCAGAAAGACATCCCGAATCCTCACTGGCAGTAGCCGCGAAGTTTACGGAACTCTCTATTCGCGGATTTCGTTTTACCCGGCAAGGGGGATGTCGACAAATCCATGCTGCCCGTATCGACGCGTCAAAATGCGTCTCCGCTGATTAGCGGTCTGTTCGTGGCCAGCGCCATGCTCGCCGTCGTGTCCTGGTACACGACGTTCGAGGGCATGTCGCTCTACTTGTCCAAATGGTTCGCGCTGCTCGCTTCCCTAGGCGTGCAAATGGCGCTTCTCTTTGTCGCGTGGCTGATCGGGTTCAGCCGCACGCGCCGCGTGCCGCTCTACGTTGTCTACGGCATCACGGCGGTGGTCTCGGTCGCGTTCAGTTACGTCAGCCTCTATCGCTGGTTCTCCGAACGCGAACGGCCCGCGCAGGTGCGCCGGCAGCTTTATGACCGCCTATCGGATTCCGCCGCGAAAGCGGACGCCGTCCTCGCGTCCGCCTCGGCGGAGTCACGCAAACACACGCTTGCGCTCGAAGAGATGACGCAGGCCGAGAAACTTCACGGCCACATCTCGCGTGCCGCCGACGCGGATCCATATCTGAACCGCATCCGCGAATCCGTCGCTCGCGAGGCGCAGGGAGTCGGCGATGCCTATCGGGAGGGCTCCGGCGCGGGAGTGCGCTACACCGCGTTTGAACGCCATGCCCGGCTGGCTCGCGAGTCGCAGCAATCTATCGATACGGCGCGTGCTTCTATCGCCAACTGGCGCACCTCCACAAAGCCGGACGAAGCCGCCGAAAAACAGCTTCGTTCGTTCCACACCGCTTTTGACGCTGTGCCGTGGAGCGAAGTCAATGACGCGCTTCACTCCGGCCGCCAGGAGAAACCGGATATCCCGCCGCTGGCCGAGTTCGTCGATCAAACATCGGGCGGCCAGGAAGATCTCATCCTCGCATTCTCCGAACTGATCGCCGCGCCGACCCCGCGCCATGCGTTCGCATTCGTTCTCGCCGCGTTCATCGATGTCATCATCTTCCTGCTCGCCTATGCCTCGGGACCATACATGGCCGGGTCGCCCGAGCAGCGCATGACCACCGCCGCCGCATCGCTCGAATCGCTCGATCGGCAGGTTTTTACGCGCGATCTCCTGCGCAAAGTGTCCGCTGCGCCCGGCGGCCTCGCACGCATCAACCGCGCCAATCTCTCGCCCGGCGAAGAGCAGTTTCTGCTAACGCTCACTGCCTCCGGTCACGCTACGCAGATCGATGACACCGATGGCAGCTACTGGCTTCTCGACGCCGAAACACATGCCGCCATGCTCGAATCGCTCGCCGAACGCGGCCTTCCGCTCCGTGCCTCGCGTGCGGCGACTGCTTGAAATACGGTAATCTCGATAAGGAACTAGGGATTCCATTTTCAGACAGTGACGACCTCGGTCAAAGGTGAATACGCCCTACATGCGCTTTTCGATCTGGCTACGCAGGACGCGAGTGGGCCGGTAAAGATCGCCGATATCGCCCGCCGCCAGAAGATTCCACAAAAGTTCCTGGAATTGATTCTGTCGGGATTGAAACAGGGTGGCTTTGTCGAATCTCGCCGAGGCGCCGATGGCGGCTATCTGCTTGCACGCTCCGCCGACGCTATCACCGTCGGCGAGGTGCTGCGGCACATCGAAGGCGCGCGCAACTCCGGCGCCCGTTCGCGGAAACGCGTCGAAACGCCGTTTTCCGATATGTGGAGCCGTGTCGATCGCTCCATCTCCGCCGTCATCGACCATACTACCTTCGCCGACCTCGCCCGCACCTGGAAAGATCGCCAGAGTAAGTACGTTCCGAACTGGGAGATATAATTCCACTCTGGTCCCAGCCAAAAGGAGAGGCAGATGATTTTTGAAGACAATTCGTTGAGTATCGGCCGCACGCCGTTGATCAAGCTGAATCGTGTCGTCGATGGTGCTCCGGTTACGGTGCTGGCGAAGATTGAAGGCCGCAATCCGGCCTATTCGGTGAAGTGCCGTATCGGCGCATCGATGGTTTGGGATGCCGAAAAGCGCGGAGTGCTGAAACCGGGCAAGGAATTGATTGAACCTACCAGCGGCAACACCGGGATCGCGCTGGCGTTTGTCGCCGCCGCGCGCGGTTATCCCATCACGCTGACGATGCCCGAGACGATGTCGATTGAGCGGCGCAAAGTGCTGAAGGCGTTCGGTGCCACCTTGGTTCTTACCGAAGGCGCCATGGGGATGAAAGGCGCCATCGCCCGCGCGGAACAGATCGCCAACAGCGACTCCAAATATGTCCTCCTGCAGCAGTTCAAGAATCCTGCCAATCCTGCCATTCACGAACAAACCACGGGGCCCGAAATCTGGGAGGATACCGGCGGGAAGATCGATATTTTTGTCAGCGGCGTCGGTACCGGTGGAACCATCACCGGCGTGTCGCGTTACATCAAGGGTACGAAGGGTAAAGCGATCCGGTCGATCGCCGTGGAGCCCGTCGCCAGTCCGGTCATCAGCCAGACGCTCAACAACGAAGCCATCAAGCCCGGACCGCACAAGATCCAGGGCATCGGCGCGGGATTCGTGCCGGACACGCTCGATCTCAAGGTGGTGGATCAGGTGGAGCAGGTCACCAACGAAGAGTCGATCACCATGGCGCGCCGGCTCGCGTCCGAGGAAGGAATTCTGTGCGGTATCTCCTGTGGCGCGGCCGCTGCCGCGGCCATCCGGATCGCCAAGGATCCGGCCAACGCCGGCAAGACGATCGTCGTGGTCCTGCCCGATTCCGGCGAGCGCTATCTCACCAGCGCTCTCTACGAGGGGATGTTCAACGACTAGACGGTTGTCCCAAATGCCTCTGTAAACGAAAAACACCGCCCAAGGGCGGTGTTTTTTGTTAGGCGGGCGCTATTGGGTGTAGGGGTGAGCGCGCCCGCCTGTCGTAACGGGGATTGAACGTATAGCGTTGCCCGGCAAGCGAAGGTTACGGCGGCTGCGAAAAAATTCCTTCACTTAGGCGCACCGCGAACAAAAAGCGAAGAAAGCGCTTGACGCTGCCAGAAATATCCTGCATACTGAGGGCGAATAAATAGCGAATCCGAGGCGCCCCATGGTCACGTCTTCATCCCTTCCATTCTCCCTGGCAGTATCTGATGCGCCGCTGGCGATTGGGCCCTCGGGCTGGCACTATCCGCATTGGGACGGCGTTATCTATCCACGTCAGCGTCCTCGTGGATTCCATCCCTTGGACTTTCTCTCGCAGAGCTTCGATGCCGTCGAGATTTCGGCATCGTTCGAGACGGACATTCGTCCCGAACTGGCACGGCTCTGGATGGCGAAGGTGCAGGCGAACCCGCGCTTCCGCTTTACGGCCAAGATGCACCGGCGCTTCACGCATGAGCGGCAATTGGATGCGGCGGCGGTTGATTCCTTCAAAGTCGGCCTGCGCGAATTGAAGAATGGAAAGCGGCTGGGCGCGGTTGTCATGCAGTTCCCTTGGTCATTTCGATTCACGAAGGAGAACCGCGATTACTTCATCGAGCTCCGCCGTGCGTTCCACGAGTTCCCGCTGGTTGCGGAGATGCGGCATGAGAGCTGGATGTCCTCCGAGGCCGTCGGTACCTTGATCGACTACCGCGTCGGCTTCTGCAATCTTGATCAGCCCGAACACGTCCGTGCCATGCCCCCCACGGCGTATCTCACCTCCCCCATTGCTTATTTCCGCCTGCACGGCCGTCAGCGTGCGTGGTGGTGGAACGAATACAGGCAATCCACCCGTCCACAGAACGGCAGCCATCGGGGCTACGCCTATTCTCCGGCGGAGCTGAACGACTGGAAGAACCGCGTCGAGCAAGTCCGCGGCATCGCGGAGCGCACGTTCTGCTTCTTCACCAACGACGGCGGCGGCCAGTCCGTTGTCAACGCGATGCAGTTCAGCGGCCTCTTCGTCCGCTCGCCAAAACGTCCCGCAGGGGCGGAAGCGGAGCCAACATTGGAGTTGGCGGTGGCGTAGGACTTTCGATAGTGGTAGCGCCAAGGGGATTCGAACCCCTATTAGAGCCTTGAGAGGGCTCCGTCCTAACCCTTAGACGATGGCGCCACGGACTAGACCCAATATATCATCGTTTCGATGCATTTCACTCTCTTGCTCCTGGCGGCTGTTTCCGTTGCGGCTTTTGCCGCCGGACGGCCTGCCGACGTACCCTTCAAAAAGATTCAGCTCGATGCCGGCGCCAATGAAACCGCCGCGTTTGCCGACATCAACGGCGACGGCAAACTGGATATCGTCAACGGCGAAAACTGGTACGAACACCCCAAAGTGAAGGGCGGCGAGTGGAAGAAACACCGTTTCCGGGAGCTCGGCTACTTCAGCAACTACATCGACGCATTCAGCGATCTCCCGCTCGACGTCAACGGCGACGGCAAAATCGACATCGTCACCTGCACCTGGTTTGGCAAGAAAATCTCCTGGTACGAGAACCCCGGCAAAGACGGCGCTCCGTGGAAAGAGCACATGATCGAAGACCAGTGGAACGTCGAGTTCATGTTCCTGGTCGACATCAACAACGACGGTAAGGCGCAGGAATTGCTCCCGCAGTTCGGCGGCAAGGGCCCCACCGCCTGGTACGAGCTGAAAAACGGCGCCTTCGTCCGCCACATCGTCCATCCCGATAACTTCGGCCACGGCATCGGCGCGGGCGACGTGAACAAAGACGGCCGTGTCGACATCCTCACGCCGAAGGGATGGCTGGAAGCGCCGGCCAAGCAGGGCGACGCGATGTGGACGCTGCACGCCGCCTGGACCGCGAAGAAACACACGGGCTTCCTGCACGTCGTCGACATTGACGGCGACGGCCGCAACGATGTCTTCTATCCGCACGCCCACGACTACGGCATCTTCTGGCTTCGCCAGGAAGCCGACGGCAAGTTCACCGAATTCAAAATCGACGACGCGTGGAGCCAGGCACATGCCACGGCATTCGTCGACATCAACGGCGACGGAAAAAAGGACTTCATCGCGGGCAAACGCTTCTGGGCGCATGATCACGATCCCGGCGCGCAGGAACCGCTCGGCATTTACTGGTACGAGTGGCGTAAGAATGGCAAGGACATCGAATGGGTGCGCCACGTCATCGACTATTCCTCCTCTGCGGGTGCGGGAATGCAGATTGCCGTCGCCGATTTCGATGGGGACGGTGATCTCGATTTCGCTGTTGGCGGAAAGTCGGGCGCGTACCTGTTTGAGAACACATCACCCCGGAAGACTGCCGCGAAATGACAGGCGCGGTCTCTGAGCCGCTACATCCCGAAGTTGTGGCGATGTTGGAGGCACAGCGCCAATCCGGTGCGAAGCCCCGCTCGGCGATGACTGTTGAGGAGACACGCCATGCGATGCTCGTGGGCCGGAGGTGGCAACTGGAGCCGCCGTCAATCGAAGCATTCGACGCGGACGCCGATGGCGTCCCGGTTCGAGTCTACGGCCCGGCAAGCGAAACCGTTCTGCTGTATCTTCACGGCGGCCGATTCTTTAGCGGCGGCCTGGAATCGCACGATTGGCCGCTTCGGACGTTGGCCGTGGAATCCGGTTGCCGGATCTGTGCCGTCGATTACCGCCTCGCGCCAGAACATCGCCACCCCGCTGCACTGGAGGATGCGATCGCGGCCGGCCAATGGCTGGTGGGTTCGCAGACGCAGCGCTTAGTAATCGGCGGCGATAGCGCCGGTGGCTACTTGGCCGCATTAGCCTCAATCGCATTGAAGCCGGAACGCCAGATTCTGATCTACCCAATGCTCGACCCCGGCTGCGCCACAGAGTCATATCACGAATATTGGCAAGGCCCGTGGCCGAGCGGCGAAGACATGAAACGCGGCTGGGATCTCTATGGTGGCACTCCCGTCATGTCGGATCTTGGCACTTTTCCGCCGACGCTACTCATCACTGCGGGAATTGATTCCCTCCGCGATGAAGCGTTCGCTTTCGCCGATGGCCTCCGAGCCAATGGCGTAACGGTAGACGCCCATCACTATGCCGACATGCATCACGGCTTCTTCACGCAAACCCGGTTGACCCGTTCGCGCGAATTGATCACGTTGATCGCCGCGGCGTTACGGCAATGAAGGCGCTCGGGATCTATCTAACCATCGCGTTCGGCTTCGCCTGGTTGTTCACTATTCCCCTCGCTCTGTCTAACGCCGGCCTGGGATGGATCCATGCGAATCTGTCGCTACCGCTATTCGTGGTTCTCTCCACCGCCGGACCGTCCATAGCGGCTTTGCTAACCCTGCGAATAACCGAAGATCGGTGGCCGCACTTCCAATGGCCCAATCTGCGGTATCTACTCGCAGGCATTCTGAGTGCCGTCATACTTATGCCGCTCGCCTACAGCGCGATACCTGCCAGCGTTCTGACACCAAATCCCCATTGGAGCGCCTTCGCCACGTTATCCGTCTTCAACTACTCCACCTTGATCGGCGGACCGCTCGGCGAGGAACCCGGCTGGCGCGGCTTCGCGCTTCCGCGACTACAAGCTCTGCTCGGTCCAGTCCGAGGATCGATTCTGCTGGGCGTGATCTGGGCGAGTTGGCACCTGCCTCTTTTCCTATGCAAAGGCTGGATCAGCAGCCCTCTCATTGATTACTACGGAATCGTCATTGGGCAGTCGATCCTCCTCGCATTCCTGTTCAACTTTTCCCGGTCCAGCATCGTGGTCGCGATCGTCGGGCACGCCCTGTTTAATACCACTTCGCGCTGGCTTGGCATGCTCATCGGGGACGGTCCGATGCGCGAATCGCCTTCGCCCGAACGCGTTCTCGCTCTCTCCGGTCTCGCGGTTGCCGGGCTGCTGACACTTCTCACCAGAGGCCGGCTCGCGTATTCTGATTGCACCCGGCTGGAATAACCGGAACGGCTTCTGGCCTTATTGCCTTGGAGTGACCGGATGACACAGGAAGATTTACGGCTGGAAGAGTCCCGTTCGCGGGCCGTTCATTGGAAGCGATGGGGACCCTACCTCAGCGAGCGCGCTTGGGGAACCGTGCGTGAGGACTACTCGCCGTATGGCACCGCATGGGAGTCGCTGCCGCACGACCACGCGCGTTCCAAGGCCTTTCGATGGAATGAAGACGGCATCGCAGGCATCTGTGACCGCCATCAGCGCATCTGCTTTGCGCTCGCCATGTGGAACGGACAAGATCCTATTCTCAAAGAGCGGCTCTTCGGCCTCACTGGCAACGAAGGCAATCATGGCGAGGATGTGAAGGAGTGCTACTACTACCTCGACTCTACACCGACGCACTCCTACATGAAGTACCTGTACAAGTACCCGCAGCGTGCCTATCCCTATCAGCGGCTGACTGAGGAGAACCGCCGCCGCGGGCGCGGAGAACGCGAGTTCGAACTTACCGATACCGAAGTCTTCGACGACAACCGCTACTTTGACATTTTCGTCGAGTACGCCAAGAACACCGCCGAAGACATTCTGATCCGCATCGAAGCCGTGAACCGCGGGCCTGAAGCCGCGCCGCTGCACCTGCTGCCCACAGTCTGGTTTCGCAATAACTGGTCCTGGCACAACGACGGCCAGAAGCCGCACCTTGCTTCGGCCGGCGCGGAAGCCGTCATGCTCGACGCGCCGCACTATGGCCAGCGCTGGTTCCAATGCGCAGGCGCCGCGGACATCCTCTTCACCGAGAACGAGACGAACACGCAGCGGTTGTATGGCACGCCGAATGTCAACGTTTACGCCAAGGACGGCATTCACGAGTACATCGTCAACGGTCGAGCCGGCGCAGTGAATCCGATGCGTACCGGCACCAAGGCGTCCGCCTTATATCGAGTCGACGTTCCCGCCGGCGAGAGCATTGTCCTGCGCCTTCGCCTCACTGACAAACAGGCGCCGGTCGATTTCGAAGACGTTGTGGCGATGAGGCGGCGAGAGGCCGGCGAGTTTTACGCCTCCGTGATTGGCACCGATCTGTCTCCGGACGCCGTCAATGTTATGCGGCAGTCGTTCGCGGGCCTGTTGTGGTCGAAACAGTACTACCACTATGTCGTGAAGGACTGGCTCAACGGCGATCCGGCGCAGCCCGCTCCGCCCGATTCCCGCCGTCATGGACGAAACAGCGAATGGGGGCATCTTTATAACGCGGATGTCATCTCAATGCCAGATAAGTGGGAGTATCCTTGGTACGCGGCCTGGGACCTTGCCTTCCACTGCATTCCCCTGGCCCTCGTAGATCCGGATTTCGCCAAGGAGCAATTGATGCTCATGGTCCGCGAATGGTACATGCATCCGAACGGACAACTCCCGGCCTACGAATGGGCCTTCGGAGATGTGAATCCGCCGGTGCATGCCTGGGCCGCGTGGCGTGTGTACAAGATCGAAAAGAAGCGCCGCGGCGTTGGCGATCGCACATTTCTACAGCGAATCTTTCATAAGCTGCTGCTGAACTTCACCTGGTGGGTGAACCGGAAGGATGCCGAAGGGCGCAACATCTTCCAGGGCGGTTTCCTGGGCCTCGACAACATCGGCGTGTTCGACCGCAGCGCTCCGCTCCCTACAGGCGGGCACCTCGAACAGGCCGACGGCACCGGCTGGATGGCGATGTATTCGTTGAACCTGTTGGCCATCGCTTTGGAGTTGGCGGATGAAGATCCGGCTTATGAGGACGTCGCTTCCAAGTTCTGGGAACACTTCCTCCACATCGCCCACGCCATCAACCATCTCGGCCGCGATGGCGAAGGCATGTGGGACGAGACCGACGGTTTCTTCTACGACGTTTTGCACAATCCCGATGGCGCGCACTTCCCGGTGAAGATCCGCAGCATGGTCGGGCTGATTCCGCTCTTTGCCGTCGAAACGCTGGAACCTTCGCTGTTGGCGAGGCTTCCCGGTTTCAAACGCCGTCTCGAATGGTTCGTCGCCAACCGGCCGGATCTGACCGAAAACGTCGCCTGCATGAATTCGAAAGGCACGGGCAATCGCCGGCTGCTTTCGATCGTTGGCGCTGAGCAGCTTCGACGCGTTCTGCGCGTCATGCTCGACGAGACCGAATTCTTCTCCTCGTACGGTATCCGCGCTCTTTCGCAGGCGCACCGGGATAGCCCGTTCGTTCTGCGCGTTGGCGGCGCCGAGTATCGGGTTGCGTATGAGCCGGCCGAATCGTCAAGCGGCCTGTTCGGCGGCAATTCCAACTGGCGCGGACCCATCTGGATGCCGGTCAACTACCTGCTCATCGAGGCGATCCAAAAGTTCCACCATTACTTCGGAGAAGAGTTTACTGTGGAATGCCCCACGGGCTCTGGAAATTACATTACACTTTGGGAAGTCGCTGCCGAAATGTCGCGCCGCTTGACGCGAATCTTTCTCCGCAGCCCCGAAGGCCGCCGTCCTGTTCACGGCCAAGATGCCCGCTACCAGACTGACCCGCATTGGCGGGAGCTGGTCCTGTTCTATGAATATTTCCATGGCGACGACGGTTCCGGCGTCGGCGCGAACCACCAGACCGGCTGGACTGGCTTGGTCGCGAAAATGCTTCAGCAGAGCGGAGAAATGCGATGAAACTCCTATTCGATGAGATGACCTGTCAGGATCTCGAGCGGAGCAGCCGCCTGGAGTGGCTCGAGACAAATGGCCTCGGCGGCTTCGCGAGTGGAACCGTGAGTGGCATTCACACGCGCCGGTATCACGGTTTGTTGACCGCGGCGCTGCAGCCGCCGGTGGGCCGCATGCTGCTTGTGGCGAAGTTTGAAGACACCCTCGTCGTTGACGGGTACCGCGTGGAGCTATCGGCCAATCGCTATGACGGCGCCGTGCACCCGCAGGGTTATGAGTATCTGCGGGAGTTTCGCCTCGACCCATTCCCTACGTGGGTGTACGAGATCGGCGATGTGCTCGTTGAGAAGCGCGTGTTCATGGTCCATGGCCAGGACGCAACTGTGGTCGAATACGAGATCAAAGGGCTCTGCAAGAATTGTCATCTCGAAGTGCGGCCGCTGGTGGCCTATCGCGACTATCACGCCACGACGCATTCTAACGACGCTCTCGATCGCCGCTTCGAATGGGAAGAGGAGGGGCTCGTTTCCGTCCAGCCGTATGCCGGTCTGCCGCGTGTGTTCTTCGGGGCGGACTACTGGAGCTGCGAGCCAACCGGTTACTGGTATAACCGCTTCGAGTATGCGGAAGAAAAGGCGCGCGGCCTCGATTATCAGGAAGATCTGTTCCAGCCTTTTGTCCTGCATTTCGATCTCGCCAACTCGCCGAAGGCCGTCGTGATTGTTTCGCGTGAAGCGATCCCGGCGCACGAGGCCACCGCGCTCCGCGAGCAGGAGCGGATGCGCAGGCTGGCGCTTCGACGCCATGCGCCCGTGGCCGACGCTTTCCTCGAAGACCTCACCGAAGCGGCCGATCAGTTCATCGTGCGCCGCGGTGACGGGCACAGCATTATCGCCGGCTATCCATGGTTCGGCGACTGGGGGCGGGACACGATGATCTCGCTGACCGGTCTGACTCTTGTTACCGGACGCTTCGAAGTGGCGAGCGGCATTCTCAGCGAGTTCGCCAGGGCGCTCGACCAGGGCATGTTGCCGAACCGCTTCCCGGACGCGGGTGAGGCGCCCGAGTACAACACCGTTGACGCGACCCTCTGGTTCTTCGAAGCGGCGCGTTCCTATCTGCAGTACACAAAGGACGACCTGTTCGTCCGGGAGATTCTGTATCCGCGCCTGGTCGAGGCGATGGATTGGCATTTGCGCGGCACGCGCTACCGCATTCACGCCGATACCGATGGGCTGCTCTACGCAGGGGAGCCGGGCGTGCAGTTAACCTGGATGGACGCAAAGATCGGCGACTGGGTAGTAACGCCGCGCTACGGCAAGCCGGTGGAGATCCAGGCGCTCTGGTACAACGCCATTCGCATCTTGCAGGAGTTTGCGCTCCGGTTTGAAGATTTCAAGCGCGCCGAGGATCTCGAAGACCTGGCACAGCGGGTCAAAGCGAACTTCTTGCAACAGTTTTGGGATCCCGGGCGCGGCTACCTGCTCGACAACACAGATGACCCGTCGATCCGCCCCAATCAGATTTTTGCCGTGAGCCTGCACTACTCCATGCTCAATGCCGCGCAAGCGGCGGCGGTTGTCGATACCGTCGAAAGGCATCTCCTCACGCCGATCGGGCTGCGCAGCGTCTCGCCCGTCGACCCGGCATATCGCGGCCACTACACCGGCGGCGTGCGGGAGCGTGATTCCGCCTATCATCAGGGCTCGGTTTGGCTGTGGCTGATGGGGCCGTTCCTGACGGCCTATGCTCGGGTGCATCCGGGCTCACCGCGGCTGCAGGAGTTGTTGAACGGAATGCGCGGCCACCTGCGGGAAGCGGGCATAGGCCAGTTGTCGGAAATCGCCGATGGCGATCTGCCGCACACGCCGCGCGGCTGTTTTGCGCAGGCCTGGAGCGTCGCCGAATTATTGCGCGCCGCCGCGGAGAATATCGGGAATAACAAGGTGACGGCACCGGATTTCATGGGTGTTCTGACAAAGGAGAACGACATCCATGAAGACCATTCCACTGACACTCTTGAGCCTGGCACTGAGCGCGTCCGCGCCGGCGGCGCCAACGTTTCCGGATAAGCATTCGCTGACGCTCGCTGGCATCAAAATCCGATTGCAGATTCCGGGGGTGCGGCCGTGATGGTGTTGGCGGTGGTTGTGGTGGAGTTGTTCACCTCGCAGGGCTGCAGCAGTTGCCCGCCGGCCGATGCGCTTCTGGCCGCGCTGGACAAAGATCCGAACGTGATCGTGTTGAGCGAGCACGTCGACTATTGGAACTACCTCGGATGGCGCGATCCATTTTCGTCGGCCGCCTTCAGCGCGCGGCAGCAACGATACGCGCGGCGGTTTGGACAGGATGGGCCGTACACGCCGCAGATGGTTGTCGACGGGCGCGTGCAGTTTGCCGGCAACGATGGGCGCAAGGCCAGGAGCGTCATCGCTGAGGCGGCGAAGCCCGCGAAGGTGCCGGTGACGCTGGCACGCGAAGGCGACCGGATCACCGTGACCACGCCGCCGCTCGCCCGGGGCAAGGCGGAACTCTGGGTCGCGCTCGTGCGGCCGGAGGGCGCCGCCGACGTGCCGCGCGGCGAGAATGCCGGCCGTACGTTGCATCATGTCGCCATCGTCCGCTCACTGACAAAGGCCGGTACAGCAACACGGGAGGCGGGTGTGACACATACGTTGACGCTGCCGCCGCCGGAGGGCGGACCGTGGCGCGTCGTCGCGTTCCTGCAGGAACCAGGGCAAGGCGCGATCCTCGGCGGCGGCCGCCTATGACTGCCGAAATGCAGCGCATCCGCTGCGCCGAGGTCTGGGGCGGCAACGCGCGCAGTGACTTCGACGTCTGCACACGCGGCGTCACCGCCAGCCTTTTCTCTCACACCAGCGAGGGCGGCACCGGTGGCGACATCTACTACTTCTCGCTCTGTTCGCACGATCTTTTGACTCGCGTCCTGCTCGCCGACGTGCGCGGCCATGGGGCGGAGGCTGCGGAGATCGGCCAATGGATCTATCAAGGCCTGGAGAAACGCATGAACAGCCTGGACGGCGCCACCGTGCTGGCCGAGTTGAACACGCTGGTCCGCGAGCGCGGCTTCGAGGCGCTAACCTCCGCTGTGCTTGTCAGTCACTATGCAGGTGACAGTCACCTCTATTACAGTTATGCCGGCCACCCGCCGGCCCTGCTGCGAAAACGGGGTGAGCAATGGACGCCGCTGACCATCGCCGACGGTCCGGCGGGTCCTGCCAACCTTCCGCTCGGTGTGCTGGCGACCACCCGCTACGATCAGGCGCGCGTTCCGGTCGAGTCCGGTGACCGCATCGTCCTCTATTCCGACGGTGTCACCGAGTGCCCGTCGGGAGGTGATGAGATGCTGGACACGGCGGGACTGGCCGCGTGGCTGGCGGAGGCCGGAGAAGCCTCGCCGGAGGAGTTGAAGCGCAGTGTCGTCAAAAAACTAAAAGAGCAGGCCGGCGAGGACCTGCTCCATGATGACTGCACGATGATCGTGCTGGAAATGCACTAGGCGATTAATTCCACCGTGACCCGCTTGTGCTCCGGATCAAGCGCGGTGATCTTTACCGACCGCACCATACCCGGTTTCAGGCTCGCGGCCTTTGGCGCGGGGTCGGCGCCCTTGCCTTCCTTCCAACGGCCCTTCAGCATCGCGGCCAGCGAACCAACGTCCGCGGCACTGGCTACTTCGACCGGTTTCGCCTCTTCCTTTTTCGGCTCGTCGACCTTGCAGTCGGCGAGCACGCCTTCGGAAACTTCGATCTTCAAGTTGTGTCCGCGCACATCGGTGATCAGTCCGCTGATCGTCTCGCCGATCTGATGTTCGGCGATGAAGTTGTCGACCTTGGTCGGCTGCAACTGCTTCAGGCCCAGGCGAATGCGGCGGCGGTCCTTGTCGATGTCGAGCACGATCGCCCGGACAACCTCGCCTTCCTTCACCACGTCGCGCGGATGATCGATGCGCTTGTCGTTGGCCATGTCCCCGATATGGATCATGCCGTCGATGCCGTCGCCGAGATCGACAAACGCGCCGAAAGCCTGGATCGACGTGACGGGCGCCTCGACGATCGTGTCCTTCTTGTACTTCTCCATCGCCTCGACGAATGGATCGCCAAGCGCGTTTTTCAGGCTCAGCTCAATTCGCTTGTCGCCCGGCTTCACGCCGAGCACCACCACTTCCACCAGATCGCCAACCTTTAGCAGATCGGCCGGCTTGCGCACTTTCTTCGACCAAGACATCTGCGAGAGGTGCACCAGGCCATCGACACCGGGGGAAAGCTCGACAAACGCGCCGAAATCCGTCAGCCGTGCCACCTTGCCGGTCACTTTCTGCCCCGGCTGGAACTGCTGCGCGGCCACCGTCCAGGGATCCGGCTGCATCTGCTTCAATCCCAGCGATACCTTGCGCGTGTTCGTGTTCAGCTTGAGAATTTTGACTTCAAGCTCATCGCCGATATTGACGACATCGGCGGGCTTGCCAACGCGATGCCAGCTCATGTCGGCGACGTGCAGCAGGCCATCCACGCCGTCCAGGTCGAGAAACGCGCCGAAGTCGGTAACGCTACGGACGCGGCCTCTCACCACATCGCCTTCATTCAACGCCTGGAAGCGGACTTCCTTCTTCTTCGCCGCTTCTTCTTCCAGCACCACACGCCGGTCGACGACGATATCTTCCTTCTCCACATCGATGGAAAGGATGCGGACTTCCACGTCCAGGCCAACCAGTTTCTGCAGCTCAAACGCGTCGCGCGTGCCGGAGCGGGACGCCGGCATAAACGCCCGTCCGCCGATATCGACGCGCACGCCGCCCTTCACCGTCTCAGTCACTTTGCCGGCAACGTTGCGCTTTTCCTCGAACGCCGCCAGCAAACCGCTCCAATCCTTCGGCTTTTCCACCTTCAGGAGAGAAAGAATTGCCTGCCCCTCTTCGGAGCGGCCCGTTACCGTAACCTCCACCAGGTCTCCGACAGCGATCTCGGCCATTTCGGGTGTGAGCGCTGACTTCGGCAGGATTCCGTCGGCTTTCCCTTTAATATCAACGAAAACCGAGTCCTCCGTCACTCCGATTACCTTGCCCTTGATCGGGCCGGGCGCATCGGCGGCTTTGGTCGCCGGGGCGGCAGACTGCTCCCGTTCGAACTGGCGCAGGATGTCGCCGAAAGACGTTTCGGTTGACTGGGGAGCCGACTCCTCAATGGGGTCGTCGACAGGATTTGCTGGGTTCATGAGGACAATACGCGAGACTCCACCCATTGTGGCACAAAGCCCGTTAGTATGGGCGGGATGGGAATCGTCTGGCTGTTGGTGTTCGCGGCGATCGCGATCGCCGGTCCAATACAGGATACCCCGACGCTGACGATGCTCGCCGCGCTCGGAATTTTTCAATTTCTGGAGCCGCGGATGCAGGCTTTTCAGACGCACCGCGGCAAGGCCGCCGCGGCCGGGATCAGGATTCTGCTCTGCTACCTCCTGATCGGCTATACGGGTGCGCTGAATTCGTCCTACTTCCTGATCCTCCTCCTTCCAGTGGTGGGTGCCGCGACAACGATGGGCGGCTGGGCCACCGTCATCGTCACCGCCCTCGCGATGCTCAGCTTTCTGAGCTTCCTGTTTTTCCTGGATTTCGCCGATTTGAGCCGCTTTATTCTCGATTGGAAAGAATTGTTCCTTCGCGCGGTCTTCTACCCGGTGGTCGGCCTGCTGACTTACCAACTGGCCGAAGCGAACCGGCTGGAGGCGAAAAAGAGCCAGGAAACCGCCAAAGAGCTGGCGCGGGCGAATGAGGAGCTCGTCAAGGCTGAGGCGGCTGTGCGGCGCTCGGAACGGCTGGCCGCGCTGGGCCAGTTGACGGCCGGCCTGGCGCACGAGCTGCGCAACCCGCTTGGCACCATCCGCGCCTCGGCGGAGATGCTGAAGAAGACGACGAATGACGAGTCGGGCCTTGGCAAGGAGATGATCGAGTACATCACCTCCGAAGTGGACCGCGCCAATTCGCTGGTGACGCGATTCCTGGAGTTCGCGCGGCCGTTGCCGCTGAAGCCCGCCGCCACCGATATCCACGAAGTAATCGACCGCGCCGTACAACAATACGAACGTAGCGCGGATCGTCCCGAAGTAAGTATCTACAAGAACTACGATCCCGCCGTGCGCCCCGTCTCGCTGGATGGCGAATGGATGGAGCGCGTGTTCTACAACCTGTTGCGCAACGCGGCGGAGGCCAGCCCCGTGGGCGGCAGCGTCACCGTGAAGACGCGAATGGCGAACGGCTTTGTGGAAGCCGCCGTCATCGACCGCGGGTCCGGTATTACTCCGGAGCACCGTGAGAGCATCTTCAACCCATTCTTCACCACCAAGCCGAGCGGCGTTGGCCTGGGCCTGGCCATCGTAACGAAGATCCTCGATGAACATGGCGGACGGATCCTGGTGGAGAGCGAACCGGGCCACGGCTCCGTCTTCCGCGTGCAAATGCCCGTGTGAGGGATCATAGCCCTATGAGCCGAAAGATCCTGGTGATCGAGGACGAAGAGAAACTTCGCCGCGTGGTGCAATTGCAGTTGCAGACGTCCGGCTACGACGTGGAGATGGCGGCCACCGCCGAAGAAGGCGTGGCGGCGGCGGAGCGCGCCGATCTGGTGCTGACCGACCTGCGCCTGCCGGGCATGAGCGGCCTACAGTTCCTGGAACGGATGCACTCGTCCCGTCCGGGTCTGCCGGTGGTGATGATGACCGCCTTCGGCAGCGTGGAAACGGCCGTTGAGGCGATGAAAAAAGGCGCCGCCGATTTCCTGGTGAAGCCGTTCTCGCTGGATCACTTGACCGCGGTGGTCGGCAAGGCGATCGAGGTGCAGGACCTCCGCGAGGAGAACAAGCGCCTGCGGGAAGAGCTCGGCGGACGCTACCAGCTCGACAACATCGTTGGCCGCAGCGCGGTGATGCAGGAGGTCTTCGCGATGGTGTTGCGCGCCGCGCCGACGCGCGCCACCGTGCTGCTGGCGGGCGAGAGCGGTGTCGGCAAGGATATGATCGCGCGCGCCATTCACTATCACTCGCCGCGCAAGGACAGGCCGTTCATCAAAATCAACTGCACCGCCATCCCGGAAAACCTGATGGAAAGCGAGCTGTTCGGCTACGAAAAAGGTGCCTTCACGGGCGCGAACATGACGAAGCCAGGCAAGTTCGAGCAGGCCGATACGGGCACTGTCTTCCTCGACGAAATCGGCGACGTGCCGCTGCCGATCCAGGTGAAGCTGCTGCGCATTCTGCAGGAGCGCGAATTCGAACGGCTTGGCAGCAACAAGACGCGCCACATTGATGTACGAATCGTTGCGGCGACCAACGTCGACCTGCGCCGCGCGCTCGAAGAAGGCACCTTCCGCGAAGACCTCTATTACCGCCTGAACGTTCTGCCGATCAACATTCCGGCGCTGCGTGAACGGCGCGAGGACATTCCCTACCTGGCCGAACACTTCATCCGGAAACATGCGGCGGAACTGGATACCGGCGAGCTGGAACTCTCGAACGACGCCGCCGAAAAACTGACGGCATACCATTGGCCGGGTAATGTCCGTGAGCTCGAAAACGTGATTGAACGTTCGCTGGTGCTGGCGACGGGCGGCCGTTTGCAGGCGGCCGATATCCGGCTCGATATGGCTCCGCGCTTGCGGACGGCGGGCGGGGGTAGCGCCGAACAGATGTTCCTGCCCGACGGAATGACGCTCGACCAGTACGAAGAGGTGATCATTCGGGAGGCGATGCGCCGGGCGCAGGGCAACAAGAGCCAGGCGGCGCGGCTGCTCGGATTGACGAGGAATGCGCTGCGCTACCGGCTTGGCCAGATGGGCATGGAGACCGGCAGCGACAACGACACATAGGGTCAGGGGGTCCATGTGACCTCGGCCGCCGGGCGGTACGATGAACCGGCGCTGATCAACAGCGGGCCCAGCGCGCGAGCCGTGTCCGGGCCGTAGATGGAGGTCATCTTGTGGACGAACACATCGGCCATCCCGGCAAGCAGGCCGCCGACATTTCGCATCGTCTCCGCCGGCGGCAGGCGGCTGGCGGCGAAGCGTTTGCGCGTCGCGGTGACGCGGTCGACGATCTGCGCTTCCACATAGAGCAGGCTTTGGAAGACCGCCGCGCCGATCGGCTGGCTTACCGAGCGCCGTGTTTCGTCCGCCGTGGAGCCGCTGCTCAACGCCGCGAGCAGCGTGTCCAGGTTGGCGCGCGTCCGCGGATTCCATACCATCGCTTCACGAAGCTGCGCATCGGTCCAATCCCAGTAAGGTGCATCCGCGCGATCGAGGTCCAGGCCTTTGCCGTTGCGGCGAATAGCGCTGCTGACCGGCAGGGCGGCCCACACCAGCAGCGGCGCGACGGACTGAGGGTCGAGCGAGTCGAAGCTGACCGACGCCGGCAGCAGAGCTCGCCACAGCCGTTGGATGCGGCGGGAGATATCGCAGGGGTCCTGCGGCTGCATCCACTCTGCCGTGGCCTCGGGTGGAAGGGAGACAGTCAATTTGCAGACCGGCGCGCCGGGCGGGATGGGGCCGGCGCCGTAGAGTTTCAGCAGCGGCTCCAGTGCCGCCGGACGGCGGGCCTTCAGCACTAGCTCGAAGCGGGCCGTGCAACTGGCCGCATTGTGGACCACCAGATCGCCCGCGAACTGGGCGGCAAAGGCGGCCTCTATAGACACAAGAGCGGCGGACTGCCGCGTGCGGCGTTCGGCCTCGGCGCGCACATGGCCGCGAACGATGCGGCCGGAGGCATCGTCGAGAGCCTCCATGGCGGTGTGCAGACGGTCGCGGCTGCTGCGGAAACCGCTGAGGAACGGCAGCCGCCACGCGAACGTTTGGCGATGCGAAAGATCTTCGGTGAGGGTGCTGTTGTGCAGCGTCACGCCGCTGGCCGGATGCGCGAGCAGCGCTCGCAGATCGCCATCCAGGGTCTGATGGAATATGTCGTGCAGTGCCGGGTTCGCCGCAAAATCGAAAGAGGCGTCGAGCAGCGCCGCGTTGCATTGGCGCCGGTCGAAGAGCGCTGTGAGCGATGCTTCGAGCTTCCCCTCGGTGGCGCGCACGGCCGCGAATTCCAGGCGCGCCGTGAGTTGATCGGCATTTGCAACCGTAGCGTCCATCATGCCTTCGATGAGCTGCTTGAGCCCGGCAAGCAGCGGCGACACCGGATTCCGCCACTGTTCGGCCTGCGTCCCGGCGGGCAGGGCAAGCCAGCCGTCGAGGAACTCCTGAATCTTCGTGATGGGGGCGGGCAGTTTCGGCAGTGCCCTCCATCCGCCGCTGCGGAGATACTGCAGCACCTGTGTGCGATGCTGCCCGAACAGCGCGGCAAGAGCGTTCCGCGTAGCCTGGTCCAGCCCGGCGGCGGCGTTGGCCTTCACCAGGATGGAGCGTGCCGCATTCTTCGCCGAGCACAGGCGCACGCGGAGCACGGGCGCGGCGTCCGGGCGTTGTACCGACCACCAGCAATCGCCGGCGGCGTGCCATTCCGCGCGGGTCTGAATACCGAGATCGAGGTCGAGGCCGATGTCGCCGGTGAGGGCGGTTTTCAGCGGTGCGGCGATACTGGTCCACAGCGCGGAGACCTCGGCGGACACGGTGGCCGAGATGTTGGACGAGCGCTGGAACAGCACCGTCATGCCGGGAAGCCAGTCGTCCACGTTCTCAAAGCGCGGCACCAACGGCAGAGGGGTATTGGACGTCGCGGGCAGCAGCGCCCAAGCGTTCCGGTTACCGGGAGATTGATCCGGATCGACGAGGGTCCAGATGTGGTGGCGCTCCTCGGCGGTGAGTTGCAGCGAGGCAGGGAGGGCGAGGCCTCCGGCGAGTTGGGCGAGCGGGCCCAAATTTGTTGCGGCGAAACGAAACGGCATAGGAAAGTTCACTCTCGCTACGAGGGTGACAGGGCCGCGCCCAGCAACCGGCGGACTGGAATTTCTAGTTAATTCGAAACAAAGGAAATATAAATTTCGAAGTTTTGTGACCGTACTTTTCGGCGTCCGCGAAATCGGCGAATCGGTGGGGCCTGGCGTTGGTTCGTTCCCTGGTTTATTCCTTGGTGTATTCCTTGGTTTATTTTCGGACCGTAATTGGCAGGAAATACATCGCTTTTGTGCGTGTGCTACACCAAGGGTATGCGCATGGCAGAGTTGTCCCAGGAGATGACGCGGCTGGTAGCGTCGGCGAGCGGAGTGTTCCGGCAAATGGGTGTGAGCGACTGGACGCGAACGCGCGCGCCGGGGAAGTGGACGAGGATCGAGATTCTCGGCCACCTGGTCGATTCAGCGGCGAACAATCACCAGCGATTTGTTCGTGCGATAGCGGAGGGCGACATCGAATGGCCCGGGTATGATCAGGTGGCGATGGTGCGCGTGCAGCAGTTCGGACGCGCGAACCCGGTGCAGATCATTGCGCTATGGGAGAGTTTCAATCTGTTCCTCGCGCGGCTGATCGGACTGATACCGGACGAGCGGCTCGGCGCAAAGTGTTCCATCGGCGGTCACGCCCCGGTGACGCTGGAGTTTCTCGCGGCCGATTATGTGGCGCATATGCAGCATCATTTGCGGCAGATATTTGAGGGGATGGAGGCGGATGTCCGATGGGTGGCGGGGGTTGATGAGAGCGGATATCGGAAGGCGTAGAAGGCGTTACCGCAGGGCCGCGATCAACCGGTCAATATCCGATTCGTCGTTGTAAAAATGCATCGACAGCCGCAGGCATCCGTGCCGCGCGCTGGCGAGAATCCGCTTCTCCTTCAGCCGGTGAACGAGCAGCGCCGGATCGGTGGCGGGGAAGTGCGCCGCCGTGATCGGCGAGTGTCGATGGAGCACCGTCACGTGCCCGAGCTCTTGCAATCGCTCGTGCAGCGCGGAGGTCAGGGCAAGTACGCGCCGCTCGATCTTCTCCGCGCCGATCTCCAGAAATTCCGTCAGCGCCGCGTCCATCGCGTATAGGCACGGAAACGCCGGCATGCCGCCTTCATATTTCTCGGCGGAGTCGCGGAAGACGGGCGCGCCGTGATGAAGCCGGTTGACGTTGCGCCAGTCCTCATGGCTGCGCCAGCCGATAATGTTTGGCTCCAGCGTCTTTCGCAGCTCCGGACTTACATAGAAAAACGCCGCGCCGTTCGGGCAGAGCAGCCATTTGTAGCCATGTACGGCAAGCATCGATGGTTGTACGTGCTTCACGTTCAGCGTCAACGCGCCCAACGCCTGCGTCGCGTCGACATAGAACAGAATGCCGCGCTCTTTTAGGAACGCGCCGATTTGTTCCAGCGGCGGCCGGAAGCCCGTGGTGTAGCTGACTTGGCTCAACAGTACGGCGCGGGTATTGGGAGTAATCGCGTCGTAGAACTCGGGCCATTCGACTTCGATGAATTCGACACCTTTCTCCTTCAGCAGAGCCGCATAGTAGAGCTGATTGGGGAATTCATTGGTGAGGGTAACGATGCGGTCGCCGGCAGACCAATGCGTGCCGCCGAGCAGCAACGACAGCGGCGTGGCGGCGTTGACGGAAAACGCGATGTCTTCGGCCGTGGCATGAATGAGCTGCGCGGCCTTTGCGCGCGTGCCGTCGATGTCGTCGAACCATTCGAGGAAATCATTGCAGGCAAGGTCGTCGCGGTGCGCGAAGTGCGCATTGACGGCCTGCGTCGTATTCGTGGAAAGCAGGCCGAAGGTGGCGGAGTTGAAATAGGTATAGTTCCGGAGAGCCGGATATCGGGCGCGGATTTGGGACCAGTCGGTGTTCATACGAACTCCTCATCTTACTTCGCCAGCGACAAACTGTACCGATTCAGCGAGCGGCGGACCCCGCCGCCGGAGAAGCCAAAAAACTCACCTATTTCCTTTAACGGCGCCAAATCGTTTTCCGATGAGTACCGTAGAGGGTCTAGCTGTGTTTCTAAACAAAACCGGCCAATTGTGTTACAACTCTGAGGGAACCGATAATGAATCTTCAGAGATAGAGGAGCAGATGGCTGGACTGGCAGTGGTAGCCAAAGGGAGATCAATCTAACCAAACGCGAGCGAACCGGCTTGGATGACGTCGCTGCGCCAGGAGGAAGCGGAGCTGTTGGCCAGAGTGGAATTGAATGGCGATCAACGCCGCGAAAACCTCTCTGACAAAGGCTACCTACATTCTGGGCGATACCATTCAATGGCTTGCCGATCTTGCTCCAGATTCCATTCATGCTGTTGTGACCGATCCGCCTTATGGCCTGCGGGAGTATGAAGACAAGGATTACAAAAAACTTCGGTCGGGCCGGGGAGGGGTATGGCGAATTCCGCCGATTCTTTGCTCTCCGACGCGCGGCGTCGAGAGAAATTGCACCGCATCCGTCTCAAAACTTCAGCGTTTTATGAGGCAGATCGTAAGGGCCGCGCTTCCTCTCGGGATAGGTATCGTCTACGATCGGTTCGCCGGAAGCGGCTCCACCCTTGCCGCCGCGGAATCGCAAGGACTGCATTCTATCGGCACTGACCGTGATCCCGTGCGGCGCCGCAATGTGCACATATGCGTTGATGTGATACATGCCTTTGACTCCGTCCCGGTCTCCTTGGTGGACGGTCTCCACGCGAAGCTATCCGGGGGCGTCCTTCCGGCTCCGGGAAACGCCGTTCGCCGATCACCACCGGTGTCGGCTTCGTCTTGGTAAATGTTGCCCGGCGCGTGCGATAGGTCTTATTCTTCCGCAGCCGATACAAATGGGCCACCGTGATACAGGCCAACCGCTCGTATTCACTCTTGCCGTATTCGCCGAACTTCCGTTCCAGAATCTTCCGGGTTACCGGTCCGCTCATCGTGTCGTACGCCTCGTCCACGGCCGCTAAACAGGCTGCGTCGATGCGGGTGTAGCGTGTCGGGAAACGATGCCGCCGGTAGACCGTTGGGCGGACCTCGCCGGTGGCTATGTACTTGCCGAAGAGTCGCGTGATCTGCGCCCGGCTTTGCCCAGTCATCTTGGCCACGTAGCTCCGCAAGAGCTCTTTGCCTTCCCGGCTTGCTTCCAGCAACGCCCGGATCTGCTCCAGGCTCAACTTCTCGCCACCTTATGGATGCTGATGATCAATCCCCAGCTTGCGCCACCTCTCCCTCTTCAGGCTCATCTTGTGTGAGAATCATCCTTTCCTTCAGGCTCATTTTGCATGAGATAAGACTGCCGGGCGTGGGTATAACGAGAGCATGTTAGGATTGAAAAAGAGCCCATGAAGATAGCGGTAGGCGCTGACCACGCGGGGTACGCCCTTAAAGAGCGTCTGTTAGGGAAACTCAAGGCCGAAGGCCATGAGGTAGTGGATTTTGGCACGCATTCGACGGAGTCCACGGACTATCCGGACTTCGCGGCCGCCGTAGGCCGGGCGGTGGGAAAAAAGGAAGCCGAAGCGGGGCTGCTCGTATGTTCCAGCGGTGTCGGCATGTCCATCGCGGCGAACAAGATTCACGGCGTGCGCGCCGCGCTGGGCACGAATACCGACGAGGTCGGTTACACGCGCCGGCACAACGACGCGAACATCCTCGCCCTTGGCGCAAAATACACCGACGAAGCCACGGCGGGCGCGCTGTTGGACACGTTTTTGACGACGCCGTTTGAAGGCGGGCGGCACACGCGCCGCATTGAAAAGATCAACAAACTGGAGCAGGAAGAGCAGAAATGATGAAGTACCGTACGCTCGCGGAAGCGGATCCGCAGGTATTTGAAGCGATTCAGCACGAGACGGCGCGGCAGAACTCCCGCCTGGAACTGATCGCGAGCGAGAATTTCACCTCTGAACCCATCCTGGAAGCGGCGGCTAGCGTTTTCACCAACAAGTACGCGGAAGGCTATCCCGGCAAGCGCTATTACGGCGGTTGCGAATACGCGGACGTTGTCGAGAACCTCGCCCGTGAGCGCGCGAAAAAACTGTTCGGCGCGGAGCATGTCAACGTGCAGCCGCACTCCGGGTCGCAGGCCAACGCCGCGGCCTATATGGCCGTGTTGAATCCCGGCGACACGATTCTCGGCATGGACCTCGCGCACGGCGGCCACCTGACGCACGGGCACAAACTCAACTTCTCCGGCAAGCTCTATAACGTCGTCGGCTACGGTGTCCGCAAAGAGGACGAGCGCATCGACTACGATGCCCTGCGCCAGAAAGCCGAAGAGTCCAAGCCGAAGATGATCATCGCCGGCGCCAGTGCCTACCCGCGCATCATCGACTTCGCCAAATTCCGCGAAATCGCCGACTCCGTCGGTGCGATCTTCCTGGTCGACATGGCCCATTTCTCGGGGCTGGTGGCGGCGGGGCTTTATCCGAATCCGTGCAATTGGGCCGACATTGTGACCACCACCACCCACAAGACGCTGCGCGGGCCGCGCTCCGGCATGATACTCTGCCGCGAGCAGTACGCCGCCGCCGTCGACCGCTGCGTCTTTCCCGGCCAGCAAGGCGGACCGTTGGTGCATATTGTCGCGGCGAAGGCCGTGTGCTTCCTCGAAGCGCTGCAGCCGTCGTTCATCGAATATCAGAAGCAGGTCATCAAGAACGCGCAGGCTCTGGCGGCATCCATGATCGACACGGGGTATCGCGTTGTCAGCGGCGGCACCGATTCGCACCTCGTGCTCGTCGATGTCTTCGCCAAAGGTGTGCGCGGTAAGGATGCCGAGTGGGGCCTGGACGAGGCCTACATTACGGCGAACAAAAACGGCATTCCGTTTGACGTGAATCCGCCGTTGAACCCGAGCGGGATTCGCCTCGGTAGCCCGGCATGCACCACGCGCGGCTTCGAGGAAGCGGAGTTCACTACCGTTGGCACGCTGATTGCCGAAGTGCTGGATGCGATTGCCGCGAACGGGCGCGACGGCGCTGGTGACGCACTGGCCGCCGTCCGGACCAAGGTGGGACAGTTAACCAGCCGGTTCCCTCTGTACGAGTGGAAACAAGCCGCCACGGCACGAGGCTAAGTGGCGACAGTCGCGATCGACGTTCGCCATCTCGGTGACTTCGGATACGGAACCTACATCCGGAACCTGGTCCGCGCGATGGCGGAGTTGGAACGCGAGCTGCAATTTGTCCTGATCGCACGGCCAGGCGGTGCTGGCGAGCTGGGCTCGCTGCCGGATAACTTCCGGATGGTGGAGTATGCCCGCGAGGATTCGGCGCGCGTGGAAGACATCGCGTTTCCCTGGTTCGTGCGGAAGCTGGGCGTCGATCTTGTCCATCTGCCGCTGAACCGCGTGCCGGTGTTCATGCCGCGGCCGTATGTGGTGACCATCCACGATATGAGCAGCCTGGTCTACGGTTATGGCGACGACACCCCCGACCGTCTGCACCTCTGGAAATTCCGGCGCGGCCTTCTCCGCGCCAGCCGCGTGATCGCGGTGAGCGGCGCCACCCGGCGCGATGTATTGAACCTGATGAATCTCTCGCCGGACCATGTGCGGCAGATCTACAACGCGCTCGACCCGGGGTTTCTGGCAATCGAAACCGATGCCAGGAAGCGGCAGGAGGTGGTCGACCGGTATCAGATCGGCTATCCGTATCTGCTTTATGCCGGATCGGTAAATCCCCGCAAGAACGTGGCGCGGATCGTGGAAGCGTTTGCGCTGCTGCGGCAGGACCTGACCGATCACCCGCGATACAAGGATCTGCGGCTTGTGATCATTGGAGATCAGATATCCAAGTACCCGGCGCTGCGGCGCGCGGTACACCAATCCAGGGTGAATGATGTGGTGCGGTTCCTGGGATTCGTGAGGCGGGAGGAACTGAAGGTCTTCTATCAGGGCGCGGAGGCGTTCGTATTCCCTTCGTTGTATGAAGGGTTCGGATTGCCTCCGCTGGAGGCGATGGCATTGGGGACTCCAGTGGTGACAAGCGGCGTAAGCGCGCTGCCGGAGGTGGTAGGCGACGCGGCGATGATCGTGAAGCCGGAAAATGTGTTCGACATCGCGCGCGGCATGCGGGAGGTGCTGCTTGACGACAGGCTTCGCGCGGATCTGATCGCACGCGGCCACCAGCAGGTAAAGCGGTTCAGTTGGTACGATACGGCGCGGCAGGTGCTGGAAACATACCGCGACGCCATGGGCCGCGCTTAGGCCACGTGGTCCTCCCATCGCCGCCGCCGATTCAGCCAGATGACGCGCGCCAGCACAATGTCCAGAAGGTCTCGCCCCGCTAGAGTCATACGCTCCCATTGCGACGTTGCCGCGCGATTGCGTTCCGTAATCAGGTACAGCGTATCTCCGTCCCGCAACAAGGCGCGGACGACTGGCCCCTCGACGGTGCGGACAACATAATAGCCTTCCCGCTGGAAGAGCGTCCGCGCGGTCTCGGATTGATCGAGCAGCACCAGATCGCGGTCGGCGAAGAGCGGTTCCATTTCCGGATCGGCGGCGAGCGAGGCGACAAGCGGATCGGTGGCCGATTCGGCGAGGTGGAGCGGCACCGTGTGAACTTCCCGATGCGGTCCCTTACGCGGAATCGGCTGGTTGCGGCCCAACAGCCCGGCCAAAACCGGGACCGCGTAAAACCGGGATTCGCGGTGAGAAGTGCTGCGGGCTAGGTAGCGGGCGAGTTCCTCGCGCGTAAAGAGATCCAGGAGGGTCAGGCGGAAGCGGGAGAGGAGGACATCGGCGAGGTCGGGTGAAAGCGTGCGCACCCCTTTCAAGACGTTGTGTACGTGAGGCTGGGAGATTCCGGTGAGCCGGGCCAGTCCGCGTTCGGTGATTTCGCCGTTGCGGATACGCTTGCGGAGGTGTTCGAGGAGTCGAAACTGCAAGCCGTGAAAAGAAGCTGGGGCGATTTCCATGGGAAATAGGGGTAAAGAAAACCTGAACCCGAATACGGGAATTATTTCGGATTGTGTAGGAAAACGCAAGCAGGCAAGAGTAGATGTCGCGCGTTTGCAATATGTTGCAACTGTTTACCATCGTTTATGTTATTTAATCTACTAAACATGCGGGTATTGAGTTGACTATTTGTGAGAGTCCATTACAGTGAGAGAGGAATTGGAATTGAGGCGTCCTTTGATGGAGACAAAGGACGCTATAGGGAGGTCAACGAGAAAAATGGAATGGACCCGGTCGGAAACCTTAGGGTTGGCAAACGTGCAATGCACCACCTGTCATGGAATGGGCTTGCGTTTGGGCAGGCGGGGCAAGGAAGTCCCGTGCAACTGCGTTTTGCGAGCGATTTTTCGCGCATGCTTTCGAAAATTCCGGCAATGCGCGGAGAAGGAAAAGCACTTGTCACAGTGCACAATGCAGTTCACGGGGGGACGTGAACGGAGCATGACCTGGGGCCGCAAGGACGAGGAGTACATCGCCGATTTTTTGCTGATGGCGCGTCGCGTATTGGACGAGGCTGAGTACCGCATTTTTAGATTTCACTACTTAATGGGTGCCGACTGGAGATTGTGCACTCTTAAACTCAAGATGGACCGCGGCGATTTCTTTCATTGGCTGTACCGGATAGAGGCCCGCTTGGGCCGCGAGTTCCGCGAGCAGGAACCGTACGGCCTGTTTCCGCTGGATGAGTATTTCTACGGAGCGACCCGGGACGTCGTGGCCAGGATGCCGGAAAAGAAGGGCCCGAAACCACTACGGCCGCCGATGGCTGCCTGAACCTTGGCGCGGAGAACGGAAAGGGGACTGGCAGGGACGCCGGCCCCTTCCGTATTTTAGCGGCGGGTACGGAAGAAGTTCTGGAGGAGCGCGGTCGATTCGGAGGCGAGGACGCCTTCGACAATCTCGACGCGATGATTGAGCAAATCGGAATCGGCGAGTTGGAATTTGGAGCGGACGCCGCCGAACCGGAGATCCCGGGCCCCGAAGACCAGGGTCTTTACGCGGGCGTGAACAAGGGCGCCGGCGCACATCACGCACGGTTCCAGCGTGACATAGAGAGTGGTGGTTTCGAG
This sequence comes from Acidobacteriota bacterium, assembly GCA_016185425.1. Lineage (GTDB taxonomy): Bacteria > Acidobacteriota > Terriglobia > Bryobacterales > Bryobacteraceae. The sequence goes on from JACPNQ010000034.1 coordinate 253,890, forward strand.
GCGGTAGTTTTGCAAGCCGCGGGCAGCCTGGCGGAGCAGGTTCATCTCGGCGTGGGCCGTGGGATCGTGCGACTCAATGGGTGTGTTGTGGGCGCGGGCGACGATCTCACCGCCGGCCACAAGCACCGCGCCGACTGGTACTTCGCCAAGCGACTCGGCAAGGCGGGCTTCCTCAAGCGCTGCGCGCATGTAGTGATCGTGGTCCAATTTGATATTTTAGAATCACGAGGCGTAATGTCGAAACACTTGTTGATTATGTTGGGCGTAGCGGTGTTTGGTCAAACGCCGGAACAGGTGGAGTTTTTTGAGAAGAATGTGCGGCCCGTGCTGGCGGCGAAGTGCCAGATGTGCCACAACGCGAAGGCGAAGACATCCGGACTGGATATGTCGACCGGCGCGGGGTTCTTCGCGGGCGGGGCGAGCGGATCACTCGTCAACGTGGAGACGCCCGAACATAGCTTGCTGCTGAAAGCGCTGAGCTATCAGGGCTCGTTGAAGATGCCGCCGATGGGGAAGTTGAAGGACGACGAAATCGGCAAGATCCGCGAGTGGATCAAGATGGGTGCGCCGTGGCCTGGATTCGAGAAGAAGGAAGGAGCCGCCACCGTTTCCAGTAGCGGGACTCGGAAACACGGATCAGCATTCACGGACGCGGAGTGGAAGTTCTGGGCGTTTCAGCCGGTGACGAAGCCTGCGGTGCCCGTCGTGAAGAATGCGGGTTGGGTGAAATCGCCGGTGGATGCGTTCATTCTACAGAAGCTGGAAGCCCAGGGTTTGAAACCCGCTGCGAAGGCGGACAAATACGCGCTGCTGCGGCGCGTGACCTATGACCTGCATGGATTGCCGCCCGCCGAACAGGAGATCCGCGATTTTGTTGCCGATCAGTCGCCGGATGCATTTCAGAAAGTGGTGGAGCGGCTGCTGGCGTCGCCGCGCTATGGCGAGAAGTGGGGCCGGAACTGGCTCGACGTCGCAAGGTACGCCGATTCGACAGGAAACGATGAAGACCACCGTTATCCCTATGCGTACAAGTATCGCGACTACGTTATCGAGGCGACGAACAACGATCTGCCGTACAACCAGTTCGTGAAAGAACAAATTGCGGGCGATTTGTTGCCACCCGAAAAGGGACAGGAAATCAACCGGCGCGGTGTGATTGCCACCGGCTTCCTCGCGCTCGGCGCGAAGGCGATCGCGCAGCAGGACAAGCAAAAGATGCTCTATGACGTGTGGGACGAGCAGTTGGACACGGTGTCGAAGGCGTTCCTCGGCGTCACGCTCGCGTGCGCGCGCTGCCATGACCACAAATTCGATCCGCTCACGCAGAAGGACTACTACGGGCTTGTCGGCATGTTCGCGTCGACGCGAAGTTTCAAGACGCCTGAGTCGCATGTGTCGAAACTGCTCTTCACGCCGCTTGTGTCGAAGGCCGAGTACGAGGTGTATGAGAAGGCGCAGGCCGTGGTTGCGAACAAAGGCGTCGACATCGATATCGTCATCGACCGCGAACGGCAAAAGGCGCAGGAAAAGCTGATCGCTCAGTTGCCGGCATATATGATGGCCGCGCGCAAGAAGCAGGAAACTGTTGACGGTCTCGACTCGAAAGTCATCAAGCGGTGGATCAAGCACTTCAACGAGAGTGAGGTGCCGCGGCCGTGGCTCGATGCATTCCACAAAGCCGGCGAAGCGGGGGCGTTGACGATCGCCGCGAAGTTCCAGGAGTCGTCGAAGGCGAATCTTGAAGCGTGGAGCAAAAAGATGGCGCGCTATCGTGTCGTCGCGCGCAAACAGATCGAAGAGAAGAACATGCTCTCCGAGATGCCGAAACTGATCAACGAAAAGGACGGCTTCTTCCGCGACGTTTTCGCTGACAACGGGCCATTCGGGATCAACGCGCGCACCATCGACAACCCTGAATTGAAAGCGCTTCGCGCCGAACAGAAAAAGTTGCGCGACGCTCTTCCCCCGGAACCCGAAATGGCCTGCGCGGTGGAAGACGATAAACCCGTGGTGCAGAGGGTGTTGCTGCGCGGGGATTACAACAATCTCGGCGAGGAAGCGCCGAAGACTTTCCCGCTCGTGATGGCCGGTGCTAATCGACTGATTGTAAAGGACGGAAGCGGCCGAAGGGAGTTGGCGGAGTGGCTGGCGAGCGAGCAAAACCCGCTCACGGCGCGGGTGATGGTGAATCGCATCTGGCAGGGCCATTTCGGCGAAGGGATTGTGCGCACTCCCGATAATTTTGGACGGATGGGAGAGCGGCCGACGCACCCGGAACTGCTCGATTATCTGGCGTCGGAATTCGTCGCTAAAGGCTGGAGTATGAAGGAGATGCATCGGATGATGGTGAACTCTTCGACCTACCAGATGGCGAGCACCGGTGAGGGCGAGAGGTTCCCGCGGCGGCGGTTATTGGTGGAGGAGATGCGGGATGGAATGCTCGCTATCAGCGGGAAACTTGATCTCACGGTGGGTGGGACGATGCAGAAGGGGTTCGGGACGGATGGCGAGAATTCAAACGGCCGTTTAAGCATTAGCCCTGAAGAACAGGTGCGTAGAACGGTGTATTTACCCCTTCGAAGGGCCAATTTACCCGCATTATTGAACCTCTTCGATTTCGGCGATGCAACGACGCCGAATGGGAAACGAGTGGTCACGAACGTGGCTCCGCAGGCGCTTTTCCTGATGAACGCGAAGTTTGTCTCCGAGCAGGCCGATGCGGTGGCGAAGAGCGTGTTGACGGATGCCTCGCTTGAACCGAAGCAGAAGGTGGAGCGGATGTATCTGCGAGTGTTGAACAGGTTGCCATCCGCGGCGGAGGTCGATAACGCGTTGAGCTACGCGGCTAGCTTCCGGCAGAGGTTCCCGAAGGCAGTTGATGGCGATGCATGGCAGAGCATGACGCGTGTGCTGCTGGCGTCGAATGAATTCATTTACGTGGACTGAAACGATGACGAATCGAACAAACGGATTATCGCGGCGCGGGGCGTTGCGGGCGGCTGGGTGCGGGATGGGGTTCTTGGGCTTGGCGCAGTTGCTGGAAGCGGCGTCGGCCGCCGACAACAATCCGCTGGCGCCGAAGATGCCGCACTATGCGGCGCGGGCGAAGCGCGTGATCTTCCTGTTTATGCACGGTGGGCCTTCGTCGATTGACACGTTCGATCCGAAGGAGCGGTTGATTCGCGATCACGGGAAGCCGCTGCCGATCAAGCGGCCGCTCGCGTTCGCGGACGAGGCGCCGGGGCCGCTGATGAAGTCGCCGTGGGCATTCAAGAGTGGCGGGCAGAGCGGCATTCCGGTGAGTGATTTGTTCCCGCATGTGCGGGAGATGGTGGACGAGTTGTGCGTGATCCGTTCGCTGGTTGGCGAAGGCGTGGATCACGGCGCGGCGTTGTTGCAGACGTTTACGGGGTCGTCGACATTCGTGCGTCCGAGCATCGGCGCTTGGACGGTGTATGGATTGGGCACGGAGAATCAGGATCTGCCGGGCTACATTACGATCAAGCCGACGCTGTCGCACGGCGGCGCGAAGAATTTTGGTTCGGCGTTTTTGCCGGGCGCGTATCAGGGCACGCCGATCGGCCATAGCGGCATGAAGGTCGATGAGATCAAGAGCGAGCCGATTCAGTACCTGGTGAATAAAGGGCTGACGCCGGAGCAGCAGCGGTTTGAGCTCGACATGATCCAGAACATCAACCGGAAGCATCAAGAGGTGCGGACGGTGGATCCGAATCTGGAGGCGCGGATTCAGGCGTTTGAGTTGGCATTCCGTATGCAGACGCAGGCGCCGGAGATCTTCGCGGTCGACCGTGAGAGCGATGCGACGAAGAAGCTGTATGGGCTTGACGATCCGAAGACGGCGGATTTCGGCTGGCAGTGTTTGCTGGCGCGGAGGCTTTGTGAGAAGGGCGTGCGGTTTGTGCAGTGCACGCACAGCTACAAGTGGGATCAGCACGGCGACCTGTTCGCGAAGCATACGGAGAACGCGCTCGAGGTAGACAAGCCGATCGCGGGGTTGCTGAAGGATTTGAAGGCTCGCGGGCTGTTGAAAGACACGCTGGTGATTTGGGCTGGCGAGTTTGGGCGGACGCCGATCAGCCAAGGCGGGAACGGGCGCGACCATAATCCGTACGGGTACACCGTGTGGATGGCGGGTGGCGGTGTGAAGCCTGGGTTCATCTACGGCGCGACCGACGAGATCGGGTATCACGCGACGGAGAATCGCATGCACATTCACGATTGGCACGCGACGATTCTGCATATTCTCGGGATGCAGCACGACAAGTTGACGTACCGTTACAGCGGGCGCGATTTCCGGCTGACGGATGTAGCGGGCGTGATTCACGATAAGATTCTCGTTTGAGACACACATTCTCGCGGCTGGCCTGGTGGTTTGTTGCGTACCTGATTGCAGTCATCCTATTCGGGGCGTGGGTGCGTATTGCGGGCGCGGGCGCGGGGTGCGGGAATCATTGGCCGCTGTGCGATGGCGAGGTGCTGCCGACGGCACCACAGACGAAGAAGCTGATTGAGTTTACGCACCGTGTGACGAGCGGGTTGTGCGGCGTGTTTGGATTGGCGTTTGTGTACGCGGCGTGGCGGATGCGGGACAGGGTATTGCTGCGGGCGGCGTTAGCGACGCTGTTGTTTGTGCTGCTGGAAGGGTTTATCGGCGCAGTGCTGGTGAAGAAAGAGTTAGTGGCCAACGACGCGTCGATGAGCCGGGCCGTGGTAATTGGGCTGCACCTGGTGAATACGATGTTGCTGGTGGCGGCCGCGACATTGATGGCCTGGCGGGCGGCGCCATTTGTGGTTGCGTCGAAGATTGTGTCGCGGGGACTGTTAGCGGCGGCGATTGGAGTATTGGTGGTGACGAATATGGCCGGCGCAGTGACTGCGCTGGGCGATACGCTCTTTCCGATTCAGCCGATGCTGGATGGGGCGCTGTTTGGGCGGGTTCGGGATGACCTTACGTCGGGCGAGCATTTTCTGGTGAGACTACGCGTGATCCATCCATTCGTGGCGTTTTTTGCGGCGGCGTTTTTGAGCGGCGTCATTGCATCGATCAAACGGCAGTTTCCGGGAGACCCGGCGATGCGAACGCTGCTGCGGTGGCCGCTGCTATTGGTAGGGCTGCAGGTGATTATTGGATTTTCGAATATCGCCCTGGCCGCACCGGGGTGGATGCAGATTGTCCATCTGCTGATGGCGCAGGTGCTGTGGGTATCGGTATACTGCGCCTGGCTGGCGACGGAGGAAATAGGGAATTGAGTGTACTGTCCCCCTATTCCCCTATTAGAGTTTGTAGGCGGCGATGGCGTTTTTTTGGAGGATTTGAGCTTGTTCGGCGGCGGAGTAGCGGCTGACTGCCTGCTTCACCAGGTCGACCCACTGCTTGTACTTGCCGGCTACCAGCATCACGGGCCAGTCGCTGCCGAGCATCAACCGCCTGGGGCCGAAAGCTTGGAGGGCTGTGTCGAAGTAGGGGGCGAGGTCGGCGGCGGACCATTTCTTCCAGTCGGCTTCGGTGACCATGCCGGAGATTTTGCAGTAGACGTTTTGCCGCTTAGCGAGATCCATCATGTTCTCACGCCAGGGGGATAGGATTCGTTCCTTGATGCGCGGCTTGGCGATGTGGTCGAGGATGAAGATCTGCTTGGGGTGCTTGTCCACAAAGGCGATCGACGGCTTCAGGTGCTTTTCGTAGATCAGGATGTCGTAGCGGAGATCGTACTTCAACAGCTTATTGATGCCCTCATTGAAAGCCGCGCCGAGGATGAAGTTGTTGTCGGGCTCATCCTGGATGACGTGGCGGACACCTTTGAACTTTTTATGTTTCGCAAGGCGTTCGAGGTCCTTGTCGACTCCCTTGTTGCGCAGATCTACCCACCCGACCACACCCTTGAGGAAGTCGTTCTTTTCGGCCATGCCCAGCAGCCAGTCGGACTCTTCGACTGTTTGACGGGCCTGGACGGATACGGCGCCATCGACGCCGGCGGCTCTCATTTCCTTGTAAAGATCCTCGGGGAGGAAGTCCCGGCGGAGGGCCTTCATATTGTCATTGAGCCAGCCGTATTCTTTCTCGGAATACTTCCAGAAATGGTGATGGGTGTCGATGATGGGCATGGGCTTAAGGGAGCTTGTCGACTTTGGTGGTTTGATGGCCGGCGAGTCGCCACGCGTTATTGTGCCTCACCCAGAAGTGGATGAGCATGATCTTGTCGTCGAAGGCGCCAGCCTGATTGGTTCCTGTCACGCGCACCCACGAGAATGTCACGGCGGAATCCTTGTAAAGATTGACCGTGGGATTCCGCTGCTCGAATGACTTGTAGATCTGACGGCGCTCCTTGATCTTGGCGATATAGGAGGCCTTCGTGTCGACGATGCCGGTGGCGTGGGCGTAGACGAGATCGTCGGCAAGCAACTTTTCCAGCGTCGCGGTGTCGCCTTTGACGATGGCGTCGCTCCACTGCTTGTCGAGTGCAAGGATCGACTCCTTCGTATCGGCCGCCGCGCACAGGGCGGCAGTTAGCGCAAGCAGACGGAGCAGGAACATCCCAGGGAGTATATCAACTCACTGTACGTGGAAGACGTAGAGAGAATTGCCGATTGTCATGGCGACGTACTGTTTGCCGTCGCTTGTGTAGGTCATCGGATTGGAGCGGATGGCGCCGCCGCCCTGGAAGCGCCACAAGAGCTTGCCGGTCTTCGCATTCAGGGCGATCATCTGGCCTTCGGTGGCGCCGAAAACGAGGTTTCCCGCTGTCGATAGTACTCCCGAGTATGGCGGCGCGAAGAGTTTGTACTCCCAGGCGAGGTCGCCGGAGGTTGGATGGAAGGCGCGAATGGCGCCCCACTCCTCCTCTCCAGGGACGCTGCGGAAGCCGCCACCGTTGAACTGCTCGCCCGCTTTGAACTCGGCCGATCCGAAAAAGTATACGGAGCCGGATTCGCGTGTCGCTACGTAGAGGAAGCCCGTGTCGGGGCTATAGCTTGGGCTGTACCAGTTGTTGGCGCCGCCTACCGAGGGCCAGACCGGCGTGCCTTCGACGGTTGGGAACGTGCCGGGAAGGCGGATGGGGCGGCCGCTGTCGTCGAGGCCTTTGGCCCAGGTCTGCTTGGCGTATGGTTTGCCGAGGAGAAACTGGCCGCTGACGCGGTCGAGCACGTAATAGAATGCATTGCGATTGGGGAAGAGAAGGAGCTTGCGTTTCTGGCCGCGGAAGTCGGCGTCGATCAGGACCGGCACTTCGGTGGCGTCCCAGTCGTGGACGTCGTGCGGGGTGAACTGGAAGTGCCATTTGAGTTTGCCGGTGTCGACGTCGAGGGCGATGAGGCAGTCCGAATAGAGATTGTCTCCGGCGCGGACTTCGCCGTTCCAATCGGGACCGGGGTTGCCGGTTCCCCAGTAGAGGAGATTCGTTTCGGGATCGTAGGCGCCGGTGACCCAGGTGGCGGCAGAGCCGCGGATGTAGCTTTCGCCGGCCCAGGTTTTGGCTTCGGGGTCGCCCGCGGCCGGGACGGTCCAAAAACGCCAGGCGAGTTTGCCGGTTTTGGCGTCGTAGGCGTCGAGGAAGCCGCGGATTCCATATTCGCCGCCGGCGATGCCGATGATGATTTTGTCTTTGACAGCGAGCGGCGCGACGGTGATGGAATGGCCGGTTTTGTTGTCGGCGACGACGGTGTCCCAACGGACGGCGCCGGTCTTTGCATCGAGCGCGACGAGGTGGGCGTCCACTGTGCCGACGTAGACGAGATCGCCGAGGATGGCGACGCCGCGGTTGATCTGGCCGCAGCAGACGCGAACGTCATCGGGCATTGTGCGGCGGTAGCGCCACAACGTGCGGCCGGTGCGGGTGTCGAGCGCGGTAACGTGGGACGGCGCTTCCGAGATGTACATGACGCCATCGACGACGATGGGCGTGGTTTCGAACTTTTGGAGGGAGTTCGACTGGTAGACCCAGGCAGGCTGGAGTTTGGCGACGTTCTGATCGGTGATCTGTTTGAGCGGGGAGTAGCGATGGCCGGCGAAGTTGCCGGAATAAGTCAGCCAGTTGCCCGGTTCTTTGGCCGCGTTGAGCAGCCGCTGATGAGTGACTTGCGCGAACAGCGGGATGGCGGCGAGGAGGACGATGGCGCTTTTCATTGGTCACCTTTCTGGCCGGAGAGGAAGGCGACGAGGTCGTTGATCTGTTCGTCGGAGAGGCGGCCTTTGTATGCGGGCATGTTGGTTTTCTTTTCGCTGACTAGTTTGGCAATCTCGTCCTTCCAGACCGACTGGAAATTGCCATTGGCGTCGCGGAGTTGAATGGAGAAGGTGTCCTCGTTGACGCGAATACCACGAAGGGATTTGCCGGCCTTGGTGGTGATTTGGACGAGTCGGAACTGGTCGGGGACGCTGCTTGCGGGATCGAGGATTTTGGCTTTCAGGTGAGCGCTACTACGGCGCGCGCCGATGCCGGTGAGAGTGGGGCCGATGTTGCCGCCCTGGCTGCCTAGCGCGTGGCAATTGAGGCATCCGCCGGTGGTTTTGAAGATCTTTTCGCCGGCCTGCGCGTTGCCGGTGACGGGCGCGGATTCAAGGCGGCCGAGTGTCCGAACGAACGCGGCTGTCTGCCAAAGCTCGTGATTGTCCATCAGCGAGCCGGGCATCTCGGTGTCGGGTATGCCGAAGCGGATGATGCGATAGAGCGCGCGGTCCTCGGAGGCGCGAGGGAGTTTGGGCACGGCGAGGTTGGCGCCCTTGCCACCGTCGCCTGTGGGGCCGTGGCAACCGGCGCAGCGGCCCATGTAGAGCCGCTTGCCTTGGGCGATGTCGTTGGCGGACGAATAGGGGTTCTTGTCCGGAATATCTACGAGCGGTTGTAGTTGAAAGAGCAGGAACGGCGCCCACCAAAACATGATCAAATTCCTTCGATGAGAATTGCCGCTTAGTATATAGTTTTTCGGGCTTGGTTGAGAAGAGACTCGACGGCGGCGTAGTCGCCTCCGGGCTCGCCGCAGTTCTCCCGGCCGTGGTCAAGCCAGCCGGCAGGATCGGCGTGGAACTGTTCGTCTTCGATATCGAGCGGGGCTCCGCGCTGGAGGAGGAGTTCGACCAGATCCGCATACCCTTTCCAGCAAGCCCAATGGAGGGCGGTGGCGCCGAGTTCGCCACGAGCATCGAGAGGCGCTCCGGCTTCGAGGAGGGCGCGGACAGCGGCGGTTCGGTGGCTGGCAGTGAGATCGGGGAGGAGGCGGTGGTTGGCCGGGTCGAGTGGAACGCTTTGCGGTATTGGCTCGCCGAGGGCGCGGTCGAGAGCGGAGACTTCGGTAGCAGCGCCGCGTGTTTCCATGAATTGGACGACATCGGCTTGGCCGGTTTGGACGGCGATGGCATAGGCTGTACGGCCGTCGTCGCGCCTTGTTTGTGGATTGGCGCCGTGGTCGAGGAGTTTGCCAATGATGGCTGGAGTGCGTTCGCGCCAAGCCGCCCAGTGGAGGGCGGTTTCGTTGCGGCCGTTTACTTCGTTGGGATCGGCGCCGGCGTTAAGCAAGAGATCCAGGCCCTCCATGTCTTCGCGGTCGAGCATATGTTTGAGGGCGTTGGAGCCGGCCGGCTTCGCGCCGTGCCGCAGGAGGAGTTTGAGGCAGGTGAGATCGGCGTGTTCGGTGGAGTGGTAGAGCGACTCGCCGTCGTTGGGATTGGCGCCCGCGTTGAGGAGCACATCGCCGAGCGCGGGATTGTTGTTGAGGCCGGTGGCGGCGTAGAGGCAGGGGAGAGTGTGGCCGTCCTCCTTGTAGACGGTGTTTGGGTCGGCGCCGTGGCTGAGGAGAATTTGCGCGGTTTGGGCGAGGCCGGGTTTGTTAGCCAGGCGGGAGAAGCAGACGTAGAGAATGGGCTCGCAGTTTTGCGGGCCGCTTTTGGCGGTGGCGAGTTCGGGCGCGGTTTTCAGCTCGCGCGCGATTTGTTTCGCGTTGCCGAGGACCAGGGCGGCATAGAATCCTGTGTTTGTGGCAAGCTCGGGGTGGGCGGTGAGGAGTTCTTCGGCGCGTTTTCGACTGGATACCGCCGCGTCGATGAATTCGGTGATGTGATCGACGTTGGAGGAACGGAAACGTGGCCAGCTTGCGAAGCCCTGTTCGCGAGCTATGGTGAGTTGGGCATGGTGGAGTTGCAGGGGCGTGGTTCGGCCTGTTTGACGGGCGATGCGCTCGAGGGACTCCGCGTTACCGGCTTGCGCGGATTTGAGCAGGGCTTTGGCCTGCTTCCGATAGAATTCGAGATTGGTCGACATACGACCTCCTTTCCAATTGGGCCCAGTGTCCGCATGAAGGGCAGAAAGAAGGTTCGATCAGGTTGGGTGTACTGCCAGGCGGGAAAATCCCTTTCCACGGACCGGAGGCGCCCTGCTGCGCTCAGGTCTAAGATAGCAGAGCTCGTTTCCGGAGAGGATTGGAAATAGGGAATTGAGTGTACTGTCCCGCTATTAGTGGCGGAGGGCGGTTAGGGGGTCGAGGCGGGCGGCGCGCCGGGCGGGCAGATAGCAGGCGAGGGTGGAGGTTGCCAGGAGTACGAGGACGACGGCGCCGAGCGAGATCGGATCGGTTGGGGTGACGCCGAAGAGTTGGCTTCGCAGAAGGCGGGCCATTACGATAGCCGCGGCCAGGCCGACCGTGAGACCGATGAACACAGGTTTCATTCCAGTGGAGATGATCCAGCGGAGTATGTCGGCGCGCATGGCGCCGAGGGCCATGCGGAGGCCGATTTCGCGTGTGCGGCACTCGACGGAATAGCTGACCACGCCGTAGACTCCGATTGCGCCGAGTAGGAGCGCGAGGAGTGCGAAGAGAGAGGTGAGGATCAATTGGAAGCGGCGTTGCGAGACCGATTCGAGGACGATCTCACGCATCGTGCGGATGGCGGGGATGGGGAGGTTGGCATCCATTCCCCGGATTGCTTCGCGGACAGCCGGAGCGAGCGTTGCCGGGTCTTGCGCGGTGCGGATGAAGAGCGTGGCGGGGCCACTCGCCCATTGGCTGTGCGGGCGGTAGATGACCGGCGGCGATTCGCGGTCCGCCGCGCCGGGGCGCACATCTTCAACAACGCCGGCGATGGTGATGACTGGGCCAGTGACGTTGCCTTGACGGATGCCGCGCCCGATGACGCTTGGGAGCGGCTCGTTGGGCCAGAGGTTCCTGGCTAGCGATTCGCTGATGAGCGCCGTGGGGGCCGGTTCTTGCGATTCGAAATGGCGACCGGCACGGAGGGCGGTGCCGCTGGCGGCGAAGTAACCGCTTGTGACGGCGCGGACCATGGCGACGGGGCGCATGAACACGGTGTGTTGGAAGTCGGTGTCCGTGGGGTGGAATATCGTCCGGCTGGCGCCGCTGGAGGAGTTGGCGGCGGGGGAGTCGCTAATGGCGCCGGCGGCTGTTATGCCAGGGATAGCGCGGAGGTTGTCTGTTGCGTCGCGATAGAAGGCAACGCGGCTTGCGGCGGGACCGTAGCGCGGGCCGAAGAGGGAGAGATCGACGGAGAGAATGCGTTCGATTTGATAACCGCGATCGGCATTGATGACTTTGACGAAGCTATGAATGAGGAGGCCGGTTGTGGCGAGGAGCGCGGTGCCGAGGGCCATTTCGACGCCGATGAGGACCTGGCGGAAGCGCGTGGACGTGCCAGTGATACGGGCTGAATCCTGCATGTTCGGTGTGTGCAAGGCCGGAAAGAGTCCGCAAGCCACACCAGTGACAACGGCGGCGAAGAGAGCGAAGAGGAGCGCGGGTAGATTCAGCGGGGGCGCGGCGAGGAGTTGCAGGTCCTCACCGGCGAGCTTGGATAGTAGAGCGGCGGAGTTGGTGGCGAGGATGATGCCGAAGGCGGCGCCGGCTAGCGCGAGGACGGTAGTTTCGGTGAGCGTCTGGCTGAGGAGCCGGGCGCGGCCTGCGCCGAGAGCGACACGAGTCGCGAATTCCGTGGACCGGCTGGCAAGCCGGGCGAGGAAGAGGTTGGCGATGTTGGTGCAGGCGGTGAGAAGTAGAAGGGCCGCGGCGGCAAGGACGAATAGCAGACGGAGGCGGAGTTTGCCCGCGTAGACTTCGCGGACGGGCAGGAGGTTGATTTTGAACGTGATACTCGCGCCGGGCGCGACAGTCCGGTAGAACGCGGTGAGAATGGATTGAAACTGTTGGCGGCCCTGCTCGAGACGGGCGTCCGGGCGGAGGCGGACGAAGATTCCGTGGTCCCAGCTTTCATTCTGCAGGTCGCGCGAAGTGGGAGCGATGGGCTTCCAGATGTCGACGCGGGGGGCAAATGCGAGGATTGGGTTGAGCAGAGTCCCGGTGGGAACAAGGAGTGAGGGGGCGGCGACGCCGATGATTTGGTGGCTCTCGCCGTTGATGTCGATGGACTTGCCGATGACGGCGGGGCCGGCACCGTAGCGGCGGCGCCATAATGCGTCGCTGATGACGATGACGCGATCGTTGCCGGGCTGTTCTTCCGCGGCGGCAAAGTCGCGGCCGCGCGCGACGGGCACGCCTAGGAAACTGAAGAAGTTCGTGGAGACTTTTGCGCCCCCTAGGCGCTCCGGCTCGCCGTCGCCACTAAGGCTGCATTCCCAGGGGCGGAGAGCGGCGATCGCGCTGAACACGGTTTCGGACTTGCGCCACTCCAGGAATGCCTGCACGGGGACGGGCATGCTGGGACGTTCAGGGAGGGCGACTTCGGCACTGTAGATTTGATCGGGAATGGCGTAGGGGAGCGGTTTAATCAAGGCGGCGTAGACAACGCTGAAGATGGCCGTATTGGCACCGATGCCGAGGGCGAATGTGAGGATCGCGGCGATGGCGAAGCCGGGGTTCCTGCTGAGAGTTCGTGCCGTGTAGCGGATATCGCGGGTGAGGTTGTCGAGCCAGTTAGCAGGTTTTTGATCGCGACATTCGTCCTTGGCGAGTTCCATGGCGCCAAAGTCGAGACGGGCTTGTTGTTCGGCCTGTGCCTGGGTGAGGCCCTGGGCTTTGTAATCCGCGATGAGGCTTTCGAGGTGGAACTCGAGTTCCTTGTTCATTCGCGCTTCCCAGTTGCGGCGTTTGAACATTTCCATTACTCCGCGGATTCAAGCACGAGCGAGACCGCGTCGCAGAGGCGTTTCCAGCCGGCGGTTTCGGCTTCAAAATGTTTTCGGCCGGCCTTCGTGAGGCTGTAGTATTTGGCCTCGCGGCCCGTTTCCGTCTTGCCCCAATCCGATTTCAGCAGGCCCTGGTTTTCGAGGCGGTAGAGGGCGGGGTAGAGGGAGCCCTGGCGGATTTGGAGCGCTTCGCGGGAGATCTGCTGGATGCGCTGGACGATGGCGTATCCGTGGATGGGACGGAGAGCGGCGACTTTGAGAATCAACATGTCCAGGGTTCCCTGGAGGAGTTCGGCGTCGCCGGGCGCCTTTTCTGTATGCCTAGCCATTCGAGATGTAGTATGCGCCCAGAATGCCTAGGATGTCAAGGTGTAGCCGGAGTCCGGCCAATTAGGGAATTGAGTGTACTGTCCCCCTATTAGAAGGAGAGGCGGAGATGGAAGCGGAAGGCGCGGCCGTCGTTGAGGGTATTGGTGATGAAGGCGAAGTTGGGGGAGGAGAGCTCACGGAAGGGCTCGGCGAATTGGGGGGTGTTGCCGAGGTTGATGGCTTCGGCGCGGAAGAAGAGCTTGCGATCGCCGCCGGCCGACCAGGAACGCGAGATGGAGGCGTTGACGTTGGCGATGCCGGCTTTGCGGAAGGTGTTGCTGCCGATGCTGCCGCGGCTTTCGTTGGGTGTGATGTAGCTGAAGGCGGAGCGGGGGAGTAGCGCGCGGGAGGTATCTGGATGGCCGACTGTACGGCCGAGGATCGACGGGTCGACGATGTTGGGGCGGTCTCCTTGATCGCCATCGACATTGCCGAAACCGGGGGCGTCGGAGCCTGTGATGATGCTGAAGGGCGTGCCGGATTTGACGAGCCAGACGCCGCTCAGATCCCACTGGCCGAGCCAGGGGACTTTCGGAGTGGCATAGCTGCCGCGCGTGAGGAAACCGTGCTTTTGATCGAAGCTGCTAACGCCCTTCACGTCCGCCCAGATGTTCTTTTCGGTTTGCGACTGGCTTTGGCGGCCGTCGTCGCCGGTGGCGGTGTTGGTGTATCCAGCGCCGTTATCGATGGCCTTTGAGAACCAGTAGGACGTTTCCAAATTGATGCCGCGCACTCGCGGGACGACGAGGGTGACGCGACCGGCATCGAAGTAGCCGTGAGATCCATTGACTGCGTCGCGAATGTCGAAGTAGCGGGATTCAGGGCGCCGATCGTTGATGGTGGCGGTAGTTTGCGGGATTCCGGGGATGGCGATGGAGCGATTGTTGTACTGCAGGAGCAGGAGCTTGTGCGCGCGGCTGCCCACATAGCCCACTTGCAGGCGCCAGCCCTTGGCGAGTGTGTTCTCCCAGGAGAGGTTATATAAGTGCGCATAGGGAGTGGCCAGGTCCGGCGAGATGCGTAGGAGCGTGCTGCGGGCGTTGGGATCGGCGGGGACATTGAGCTGACCGAAGGGCGCTGCGATGTCGGGCGCCTGGATTTCGAACTTGGTGTTGAGCGGCGGGTTGTAGCGGATTTGCGAGTAGGTGACGGGGAAGATTTCGCCGAAGTGGACGCTGTAGGCGGCGCGGATGAGGCCTTTGCCGATGCGATAGGCCAGGCCGAAGCGCGGGGCGAGGTTGTTGGTATCGGAATCGTATGGGATTCGATTGAGGTTATTCACTTCGGTAGGCGCAGTGACGATTTCGTAACGGAGGCCGTAGTTGATAGTGAGGCGCGAATTGATGCGCCAGTCGTCACCGGCGAAGGCGGCGACTTCGTTATTACGGAAGCCGCGGTGGATGCTGCCGACGGAGCCGCTGAAACGGCTGGGAATGCCGAGGAGGAAGTTCTCCATGACGGTTCGGCCGAAATCGTTGCGGAAGTAGAGGTTTCCGCGCGTGCTGGATGCTTCGGTGCCATTGAGCTGGCGGCGGCTGTAATCGGCGCCGGCGTACCAGTTGTGACGGCCGCGGGTTTGCTTCATGGCGATGCCGTAACGGAAGCGATTCTGCGCGCGGTCGATGGGGATGTTGGAGCCGGGACCGAGCGTTGTGACGACATTGGAGAAGTTGACTTGCGGACCCACGGCGTTGGGCTCGGGTACCAAGAGGGAGCCGACACGATCGAACATCGCCGTGGCGTTGATGGCGGTGTTGGCGGTGCGGAGGTAGTTCCAGGAGAGCTGCGCGGTGTGGGCGCGCGTGGTGGTGTCCGGGTTCTGGCCGGCGACGAGCTGGAAGGCGTCGACGTTTTGCGAGGTGAACTGATAGCGGAGATTCAGGGAGTGTTTTTTCGTGAGCTGCTGATCGAGACGGGTGGAGGCGTTGTTGTCGTTGATGTTCTGCGCGGCGTTAGTGTTCAGCGCGCGTTCGTTGATGTCGGTGCGGTTAGGAAGTTCCTTTGGGAAAGCATCGAGGAAACGCTGGATGAGACGGCGCGCGGCGGGGCTGGTGGTGCGCGGGGTACGCTCATCGGCCTTGGGGACGACGATGTTGCCATTGACGTTGCCGCGGAGTTTCTGCTGGCCGAGATCGATGGTCATGGCGGCGCTTTTCCAGGGGCGGAAGACAACGTTGGCGCCGTATTGATTGTCGTGCGCGGGACGAAGGGCGCCGACGGTGAAAAAGCTGCGGGCGTTGAGGACGCTGTTGCCGTGAGTTTCGAAGAGCGAGCCGTGGAAGTTGGATAGCTTGGCGGGTGCGAGATGGATGGGGCTGAGCGGCTTGTTGCCGTATTCCGCGCCGAAATAGTTGCGGTCGGCCTTGACGTCATCGATTAACGTGGCGGTAGTGCCGAGGCGGATATTGAGCTCTTTGAGCGCGTTGTTATCGATGAGGTTGAACTGAACGTTTTCGTTGCGGCGGCTTTCGCCCGAGGCGGTGTCGGTTTTGTTGAGGAGATTGAGATCCGTACGGCGTTCGGTACTTTGTTCAGAGGGCGCCTGTTTGGGCTGCTGCGCGTAGACGAGCAGCGGCGCGAAGGCTAACAGGAAGACCCGGAGTAACCGCATTGAATCAATTATACGGGGAGGGTACCGACCGGCCGGATGTTGGCGCGGAGTGCGGCGAGGAATGAGGCGGCTTGTTTTCTTAGCGAGGCAACGCGGTTCGGGAAGCGGCTGGCGACATTGTGCGCTTCGCCGATGTCGGATTGAAGGTCGTAGAATTCGCCGGTGTTGAGGTGCAGTTTCCCGCGGCCGGCGCGAATGGCGAGGAGATTGGAGTTGCTGGCGGGCCGGCCTTGCTGGGGCGTGTATTGCAGGGCGGTGTCGAAGTAATAAAAGAAATCGTGCGGGCTTTTGTTTGATTCGCCGGTGAGGAGGGGGAGAATGTCGTGGCCGTCGATCACGCGGTCCGTTGGCAGCGGGACGTTGGCGGCGGCGGCGAATGTAGGCAGAAAATCGATTGTGGCGGCGACGGCGGAGACGACTGTGTTGGCGGGGATGCGGCCGGGCCAGCGAAAAATAGCGGGGACGCGGATGCCGCCTTCCCATACGCCGCCCTTACCGCCGCGGAGAGGGCCGGCGGAACCGGCATCAATACCGTAGGGGAGCCAGGGACCGTTGTCGGAGGTGTAGATGACCAGGGTGTCGTTTTCGAGGTTGTGCTCGCGGAGCCGGGCGAGGATACGGCCGGTGCCGGCGTCGAGCTCTTCGACGACGTCGCCGTAGCGCCCACGGAGAGATCGGCCGTCGAAGTCCTTGCCGGGGAAGAGCGGGACATGGGGCATCGCGTGGGCGAGATAGAGAAAGAAGGGCTTCGACTTGTTGGCGTCAATGAAGCGGAGGGCTTCGGCGGTATAGCGATCGGTGAGTTTGGTTTGATCGGGGTTGAGCTCGACGACTTCCTCGTTGTGCATGAGCGGGAGGGGTGGGAACCAGTCTGGGGGGTAGTGCTGGCCCTGACCGTCGTAACCGGTGAGCTCGGCACGCTGGCGAACGAATTTGGCGGTTTCGTTTTCGGCGCCGGTTCGAGTGACTTTGGGATGATATGGCCACATGTCATTGGAGTACGGGAGGCCGAACCACTCATCGAATCCGTTGCGCGTGGGAAGGAATTCCCTGGCATCGCCGAGGTGCCATTTGCCGATCATCATGGTGGCATAGCCGGCTTTTTTGAGGAGCTCGGGGATGGTGACTTCGTTTGGGTGGATGCCGGTTCTGGCGCGGGGAAGATGATTGAAATTCAGGCTGTTGCGGGCGGGGTACGAGCCCGTCATCAGCGCGGCGCGGGAGGGGCCGCAGAGCGGCTGGGCGTAGAAGTCAGTGAGCCGCGCACCCTCGCGGGCCATGCGATCGATGTTCGGCGTGCGGATGTAGGGCGAGCCGTAGCAGCCGAGGTCGCCATAGCCTTGGTCGTCGGCGAGGATGACGACGATGTTCGGCGGACGTTGCGTTGCTTGCCCGGCGAGGGTTGTTGTCGCCGCGAGGAGTTGGCGGCGGGTCATCAGCGGCCACCGGGCGGACGGAGGCTGGCGGCTTTGTAGGGGTGGTTCTTTTGCCAGGCGTCCCAATTCATCTCGAGGCCCAGCCCGGGCGTTTCACTGAGGGTGACTTCTCCTTTTGCGACTTGCGGGAAGGTGCCGTTGGTTAGCGGTCCGAACATCGGGACCGTGCCGGCGTCCCACTCCTGAATGAGAAAGTTGCGGATGGCGGCCATGGAGTGGAGAGAGGCGGTATGGGCAACGGGGCCATAGTACATGTGCGGAGAGATTTCGGCGCCGTAGACGTCGCCGAGCGCGGCGATCTTACGGATCTCAGAGATGCCGCCGCAGTGGATGACGTCGGGCTGGATGATTTGCGCGCCCCTGGCGTCGAGGAGTTGTTTGAACTCGAAGCGGGAGATGAGGCCTTCGCCGCCGGCAAGAGGGACCGGGCTCTTTGCGGCGAGCTCGCCAAGCGCTTGCGGCATCTCGCGCCAGAAGGGCTCTTCGATGAACATGGGCTTGAACGGAGCGACGGCGCGGGCGAATTCGAGGGCGGAGCGAACGGAGAACGTCTCCCACATTTCGAGACCGATCTCCATGTCCGGGCCACCGCCTTTGCGCGCCGCTTCGACTTCAGCGGTGAGGCGGCGGAGGCGCTCCTGTTCGGTGCCGCCTTTGGGAAGAACCCACTTGATGCAGGTCCAGCCGGCGTCGCGGGTTTCCCTGGCGAGTGCGGTGATGTTTGCGGGGGAGCGGTCGCGGAGATCGTGACTCCAGTGGCTGAAATAGACGCGCATCGGTTTCGCTTCGGATGCGCCGAGCAGGCGCCAGACGGGCTGGCCGAGGGATTTGCCGAGGATGTCCCAGAGAGCGATGTCGACGGCGGAGAGGGCCGTCATTAGAACGGGACCGTTGCGGTAACGGGAGAGTTGGAAATAGTTGCGATTCCAATGTTCTTCGATGCCGGCGGGGTCCTTGCCGGTGAGATAGGGCGAGTAGAACTGGATGGCTTGTTCGACGATATCGACGCGGCCGGAGACAGAGCCTTCTCCGATGCCTGTGATGCCGCCATCGGTTTCGATTTCGAGGAAGAGATAGTCGCGATTGCCGATGGTGTGTTTGCGGGTTGTCAGCCTTTTGATTTTCAGTCGCTGGCCGGCGCGCAACACGGCGAGGCTTGCCAGGAGATGGCGGCGAGTCATGTCAGACCTTGAAGAATATTTTGCGCTGATAGAGCCAGTAGCAGGCGTACCACATGCAGAGGAGAACCAGGATTTGGTGCGGGATGATGCCCAGGTCGCCGAGGAAAGAGAATTTGCGGGTGAAGGCAGTGAGGCCGCGGTCGAGCCAGCCTTTGATGCCGATCTGGCCGAGGGAGTAGATGAAGATGGAATTCATTCCGACGACGGTAAGGGGGAAGGCCCACTTCCGGTATTCTTTGACCTCGATGATCCAGTAGAAGACGATGAGCATCGCGATAACCCAGCCGGCGCTGAAGAAGGTGAAGGAGACGGTCCATAGACGCTTGACCATTGGGCTGTAGGGTTGCAGCACGAGGCCGAGGGCGAAGGCGGCGGCGGAACAGGCGGCGAGGATCTTCAGTTTTTCGACGTGAGTACGGGTGGATTGGACGAGCAGGCCGGTCCAGCAGCCGAAGAGTATGGTGACGGCGTTGCCGGCGGCGTTAAGCGTCGTGTAGTAGCCGGAGTAGTTGTAGCCGAGCAGATTGAGATCGAGGACGGCGCCGACGTTGCCGGTTTGGGAGAAGGGGCCGTTGGGGCCGGGGAGGATTGCATAGAGCGCCCAGTAGGCGCCGAGCATTGCGGCGGCCGTGATGGCTTGCTGTTGGAAGGGGAGGCGTGTGATGAGGAAACAGAGGACGTAGCCGATGGCGATCTGGCTGAGGACATTGATGAGCTGGAATTTGAGCGGCTGCGTGGTGCCCCAGTTGGAGTAGATGTTGCTGAGGAGGATGAGGAGGAATGCACGCCAGAGAACGTGTTTGAAGAGCGCGGCGTTGGACGCGCCTTGCTCCATGCGGCGAGCAATGGCGAGAGGCATCGCGACGCCCACCATGAAGGTGAAGGCAGGCTGGATGAGATCCCAGAACGTGCAGCCTTCCCAGGCAGCGTGGTCAAACTGATACGCGAGCCATGTCCATTGCGGGTAGTTGTTCAATACGGCCAATCCGAAGCCGGAGGAGGCGAGGATCAGCATGATGAAGCCGCGGAAGGCGTCTAGGCTGATGAGGCGATTCGAGGCGGTTAGAGGCGACCGCTCCGTGGAGGCGGCCGCCGGGTATTGTGCGATGGTGGCCATGGCGCCATTAGAATATCAGGCGCAGAACAAGCTCTGTTTGGCGGCTGAGGTTGGCTTGGGCGGTGATGCGGCCGAACTGGCCGAGTGCGCCGAAGGTGGTGTTGGGCCCGCTGAAGACAGGATGGTTCATGAGGTTGAAGGAGGAGGCGCGCAGACTCGCCTTCAACTTTTCGGTGATGACGAATTGCTTGGTGAGCGTTAGATTGATGTTGTTCATGCCGGGGTTACGGAGCCAGCCGACGCGGGAACCAACGTTGCCGAAGGTGAAGTCGGGAGGCTGGGCGAATACGGAGGTGTTGAAGTAGGCGTTGAGGCGATTGGTGATGCTGCCGCCGATGCCCGCGTTGGGATCGCTGAGGACGTTGGGGCGCTGGCCGCCGGCGCCGGTGAGGAACAGTGTGTTTTGGTTGACGCCGAAGCTGAGCGGGAAGCCGGATTGGAAGGTGCTGAAGGTCGCCATATTCCACTGACCGATCATCAAGTCGACGGCCTTGGATGCATTGCCGAAATACTTGCGGCCTTTGCCGACGGGCATATCCCAGGAGGTGGTGACTGTGAGGCGATGGGGGACGTCAAAAGTGGTGACGGCGCGCTCCACTTGGCGGTTGTAATAGTTCTGATAGGGGCCGATGTCGCCGATGTTTTTTGAGAGTGTGTAGCTGACGATGGTCGTGAGGCCGTGCCAGAGGCGCTGTTCGAACTTGGCCTGGAAGGAGTGATAGACCGTGTTGCCGAAGGTGGGCAGGTTGCGCGTGATGTTGAGGAATTGGGGATAGGGGCGGAGAAGTTGCTGGCGTTGCACGGTAGCGCCGGAGAGTTGGCCGACTCGGATAATGCCGGCGAAGGGGTTCGGCACGGAGTCAAGCAGGGCACGGCCCATCGAGAGATATTGGGCGGGGACTTGGTTGATGTTTTCGCTGATGCCGACCTGGGGGTCACTGGTGATGTGTATGCCGCGGCTGCCTACGTAGCCGAGTTGGAGAAGAGATTTGGAGAAGACTTCGCGCTGGATGTTGAAGTTCCAGGTGTGGAGGAGAGGTGTGACGTCGCCGGGGTTTACGAACGAGATGTTCTGCCCGGCGAGTGTGGCGAGGCCAAGGGAATTCCCTGTCGCCGCGGCGAGGCCGGAGGGAAAGGGGCTGCTGAGGCGATCCCTCGGTGTGAAGCCATCGAGTGAGGCGACGACGCTGGTGGTGGTGGAGTAGCCAACGGGATCGACCGAGCCGACGACGGGCATGTAGTGGATGGCATAGCCACCGCGGAAAACCGTCTTCGCGAAAGGCGTGAAGGCGAAGCCGAAGCGTGGGGCGATATTGTTGGTGTCGGGAGTGTAGATGCCGCGATCGAGATTGTTGACGCCTGCGTAGAGCAGACCGCCGGTTGGAGTGAGGCCGGCGGGTTTGATGGGGCTGGCGGCGGCGAAGTCGAAGCCGCGGGTGGCGCGGTTGTAGCGCTCCGTGCGGGGCGTTTCGTACTCGTAGCGGAGGCCCATGTTGAGAGTGAGCTTCGACGTGACGCGATAGTCGTCCTGGAAGAAGAAGCCATAGTACTTGTTGATGATGGAGACGCCAGTGTTGTTGTCGAGGCTGCCGCCGCCGAGGCCCATGAGGAACGACGCCATGGGGAAGCCGGTGTTGCCGGCGGGAGTGAGCGCGTTGGGGCCGTTGGACCAGGAGTTGGAATACGAGAAAGTTCCGCTGGGGCTGGTGTTGCGGAAGAAGTTACCGTAGAGAAGACGTAGATCGGCGCCGGTTTTGAAGACATGCTTGCCGCGCTGATGGGAGATGTTGGATTGCAGAACGTAGGTGTGTCCGACGTCCTTGATAAGAGGACTGTTGGCCAGGCCGGTGAAGCCGGTGATGCCGATGGTGGGGAATGCGGCGCGCTGTGTGAGGGCGATGAACTGGGGTGAGAAACCGAGGGAGGCGAGGTCGAAGCCGTCGGACCAGGGAACGTTGTCCTCCATTCCGCGGGCGTAGCCGAGGCGGACGTCGAAAGTAGTGCTGGAGCTCAGGAGGAATGTGTTGCCCCAGGAGAAGCCGAGGTTGGGGCGGGTGACGACGTTTCGGCCCTGGGTTGCGATGCCATTGAAGTCGTTGGGGAAAATGAGGAGGCCTTTGCCCTTGTTGACGCGGAAGAACGTGTTCCAGGCGTTATTGAAGCGGTGATCAAATTTGGCGACGAACATGTCGTAGTTGCGGGGCCATTTGCCGGAGAAGCCGTAGTTGGAGACCCAGGGCTGGGTGGGGGAAGCGGAGGCGCGATTGGGAGTGGGCCAGAAGGGCATGATCTTCTGGGCGACGGGGTCCTGGCGGGTGGCGGGGATGATGTTGCCGGTGAACGGAGTGCGGGTGGGAGCGCCGTTGACCATGGCGACGGAGAAGGGATCGTAAATGGGTTGGGCTACTTCGGAGAAGTCGCCGGTGCGCATTTTCGCGGTGGGGACGGTGAGTGTGTTGTCCTGGCCGTTGCCTTCGCGCGCGCCTTCAAAGCTGGTGAACCAGAATGTCTTGTTGCGGCCGTCGTAGAGTTTGGGGAACCAGACGGGGCCTCCGAGAGCGAAGCCATATGTGTTGGCGCTGAATGCGGCGAGGGGACGACCCTGACCGCGCGCGAAGAAGAGATTGGCATCGAGGACGGAGTTGCGGAAGAAGTGGTATGCCGTGCCATGGAGCGAGTTGGTGCCGCTCTTGATGACCATGTTGGTGACGCTGCCGCCGCTGCGGCCGTACTCGGCGGACAGTGTTCCCATTTCGAGTTTGAATTCGGCGATGGAATCGACGGCGGGCACCCATTGTGAGATATTGACGCCGCGATTTACGTTGACAGTGTTGGCGGCTCCATCGACGAAGACGTCGGTTGCGGCGACGGGGGCGCCGTTAGCGGAGAACAAGATATTCGTGATGGTGTCGTTGGGGCGGGTGTCTTCGCCGTAGCGGTTGTTCACGACGCCGGGGGTGAGGGTGAACATGAAGAGCGAACTGCGGCCTTTTAGTGGGAGATTGTCGCGGACTTCGGAACGGATAGCGGTGCCGAGGGATGTGGTGTCGGTCTCGATGACGGCGACGCCGGCGACGACGTTGACGGTTTCGGCTGTGTCGCCGAGTTGGAGAGAGACGTCCTGGCGGAGAGTTTGGGTGAGGGCAAGCGTGATGCCCTTTTCAACCGAAGTGCGGAAGCCGGTGGATTTGATGGTGAGCTCGTAATTACCGGGCGGGAGGAACTGGAATATGTAGAAGCCTTCGGCGTCGGTTGTCGTGGTGCGGTTCTGGCCGGTATCGACATTGCGGAGAGTGATGGCGGCGTTGGCGACGGAGGCTTGGGTAGGATCGGAGACGGTGCCCTGGAGAGTGGAGCGGAAGTCCTGGGCGCTTAGCAGCGTGGCGACGAGGGCGAGGAGATAAAGACGCCTTGACATGGCGCGACGGTATCAGAACGGCGTCTCGGAATCGAGGGGGTATTCAAGATATTTGAACTTACGCCAGTATGCCTTGGACCACGTGGCCGTGCACGTCGGTGAGGCGGCGGCGGATGCCGTTGTGATAGTAAGTGAGCTTTTCGTGATTGAGGCCGAGCAGATGGAGCGCGGTGGCGTGGAAGTCGTAAATGGTCACCGGACTCTCGGCGGGTTGATGGCCGAGATCGTCGGACGCGCCATAGGCAATGCCGGGCTTAACGCCGGCGCCGGCGAGCCAGCAGGTAAAGCAGTTGGGGTGATGATCGCGGCCTTTCTTGCCGGCGCCTTGCGCGACGGGTGTGCGGCCAAATTCTGTGACGCCCATGACGAGCGTGTCCTTTAGGAGGCCGCGTTCGGCGAGGTCATTGAGCAGCGCGGCGACGGGTTGATCGTATTCGCGGGCCATTTTGCCATGGTTACCGAGGAGGTCGCCGTGGGCGTCCCAATCGGCACCGGACGCGCCGTGATAGACCTGCACGAAACGAACGCCGCGTTCGATGAGGCGGCGGGCGAGAACGCAGCGGCGCGCCATGTGGCTGGTTTCGGTTTGATCGAAGCCGTAACGGCGTTTGGTGTCCTCCGATTCCCCATCGAGGTTTACGGCGTCCGGGACGCTGAGCTGCATCTGTGCGGCGAGTTCATAGCTGCGGACGCGCGCGTCAAGATCCGATTCGCCCGGGTGCTGTTCGGCGTAGGTGCGGTTCATGGCACCGACCCATTGGCGTGCGCGCGTTTGATCGGAAGGACTGGTGAGATCCGGCACAGGGTCACCAGTGCTTTTGAATGCCGTGCCCTGAACGGCAGCGGGGAGGAATCCGTTGGACCACTGCAGGGTGCCGCCCCATGGGTAATTGCGGTGGTCCGGGAGAACGACGAAGGCGGGGAGGTTTTGGTTCTCGGTACCGAGCGCGTAGGTGACCCAGGCGCCCATTGCGGGAAAGCCGGAGAGAATGAAGCCTGTGTTCATTTGCGCGACGGCGGGCATATGGTTGGCGCTCTTTGCAACCATGGACCGGATAACGGTAAGTTTGTCTGCTTGCGTGGCGAGGTGTGGGAGAAGGTCGCTGACGTAGAGGCCGCTCTGGCCGCGTTGTTGGAACTTCCACGGACTTGCGTAGAGGTTGCCGGCCTGGCCGAAGAAGGTGGGCATGTCGAACGGCTTGCCGTCGCGTATGTTGAGCTCCGGCTTGTAGTCAAAGGAATCCATGTGGCTCATGCCGCCGACGCAGAAGATCTGAAGGATTCGCCTGGCTTTTGGCGTGAAGTGCGGTGCGGCCTGGAGCAGTGATGATGCGGCAAGCCAGCCGAAACCGAAGCCGGCATCGAGAAGGAGATGGCGGCGGGAACTATTCGAGTTGCAAGAATTCGCTGGCATTGAAGAGTCCCCAACAGAGGGCTTCGAGGTTTTGATCCTTGATGAGCATTCGGCTGGCCTCGCGTTCGTGGTCCTTCGGCGATCGGCCGAGAGCGAGCGCGAAGGCGCGATCGATTTGCGTGTCTACGCTCGTGGTCTCCGCGGCTACTCTTTCGGCGAAAGCCTTGGCGAGGCGCACGGGAAGCGGGTTGTTCATCAGGCTGAGGGCCTGGAGGGGTGTTGTGGTTGTAGGCCGTTTGGGAGTTTTGACGGCGGGCACGGGACAATCGAGCGACTCGAGCATGGGGTCGCCGCCGGTGTTGACGTTCATGCGATAGATACTACGGCGCTGGAAGTTGGCGTCGTCGCCATCCAGGGGTTCGTACTTCACATAGGAGCCGCCGGGTTTGGTGACTTTGAACGGACGGAAGCTCGGGCCGCCGGGTTTGTCGTTCAGTTTCCCCGAGACGGCGAGCATAGAGTCGCGGACCGCTTCGCCTTCCAGGCGGCGTGGAGTGTATCGCCAGAGGAGGCGGTTGGAACTGTCTTTGGAGGCGGCCTCCTTGTTGAACGTAGAGGACTGCCGGTAGGCGGCGGAGAGAACGATTCTCCGGTGGAGGGATTTGAGACTCCAGCGGGACTGGATGAGTTCGACGGCGAGGCTGTCGAGGAGCTCGGGGTGCGAAGGAGAGCCGCCATTGGCTCCAAAATCGTTGGGATTCTCAACGATGCCGCCGCCGAAGTGGTGGGCCCAGATGCGATTGACGATGACGCGGGAAAAGAGGGGATTATCGGCGTTGGCGATCCACTCAGCGAGCTTGCGGCGGCGCATTTCGTCGGGGGCGTCAGCGGGGAGATGGAAATCGGAATTAGGAAGCGCGGAGAGGCCAGCAGGAGCGACGGGATCGGACTTGCGATTCACGTCGCCGCGCAGGAGGAGGCGCGTGATGCCAGGATCGCGCGGAGAGGCAGCGAACGCTTTGTCGGGAGCAGGGAGCGATTCGAGCTCTTTATGGAGTGTGAGACGTTCGTCGAAATGCGCGCCTGGCACGGGCTTTTGGGCGGGAGCGGGGCCCGCGGCGTACGAGGATGCGATTTGGTTTTCGGTGAGGGCGGTGTTGTAGAGACGGGCCTCGTCTATGGAGAGATCGGCGGACGCGTTGAATTTGAGAACGGCATCGCCGGCAGCGTAGGTCTGCGTCAAGCCGTTGGCTCCATTGTTGGGGCGGTAGGGTTCGCCATACTTTGTGCCGTTGCGGTAGAGGGTGATGGTGCCGTTTGCATCGTAAGCGATGGCGAGATGGATGCGTTCGCCAGCGTTGGCCGATTCCTTTGCACCGCCCACGTCGTTTGTACGAAAGCTTGCGGTGCTGAGATTGCGCCACTGCTTGTTTGTGCCGCCGGCGTATTGAATTCCGTCGGAAGCTGCGCCGCGGTAACCACTTCGATTGTAGATTTGGAAGACGTTGATCTCCTTCTCGAGCGGCTTCTGGACGGTAATCCACGCTTCGAGCGTCTTGGCGGTGACGCTGGCGGCGATCGGCGCCGTGATCAGGGATGCAGGTCCGATGAGATGACCGTCGCGGAATTCCGTTTTGGAAGTGGTATTGGCGTGGAGGCCGCCGAGCTGATCGTGCGCGTCGACTTCGAATGTCCACTGCGCGATGGGCTTCGGCGCCGACCAGTCGCGAGTCTGCCGGTGGAGCGCGGCGATGCGCGATTCGACGTCGCGGATGCGGGTTCTTAGCGCGGTGACTTTCGCGTCATAGGAGGGATCGAGCACTCGGCCATCGGGAAATAACTCGGTCGAGGCGGGATCGGCGAACGGTTGCCAAACCCCGGAAAGCGCGGCCTTGAAACGATAGTAGTCGCGCTGCGGGATGGGATCGAACTTGTGATCGTGGCAACGGGCGCAGTTTACCGTCATTCCGAGGAAGGTTTGGGAGACAACACCGGCCATTTCCTCCAGTTGATCTTCCCGGACCGCTTCGCGCTCCCGTTCCACAGCGGAGGTGAGTCCTACGGCGTCCGTCGGGCCGAAGACGAGGAGTCCGGTGGCAATGACGGCATCGCGCGAGCCAGGGTGGATGAGATCACCCGCGATTTGCTCGCGAGCGAAATCGATGTAGGGCTTGTCCTGATTGAAGCTGCGGATGACGTAATCGCGATAAGGCCAGGCATGTTCGCGGGGTTCATCCCGCTCGAAACCTTCGCTTTCCGTGAAGCGCACAACATCGAGCCAGTGCCGCGCCCACCGTTCGCCGTAGCGGGGCGAGGCGAGAAGACGGCCGACTAGCGACTCATAGGCCGCCGGTGATTTGTCGTTGACGAACGCTTCCACTTCCTCGGGCGCGGGAGGCAGGCCGGTGAGGTCGAACGTGACGCGGCGAATGAGCGTACGGGGGTCCGCGGGCGGCGACATGGCCAGACCACTTTCGCGGAGCTTGGCGTTGACGAAGGCGTCAATAGTCCCCGGAGTGTGGCGGAGCGCCTGCAGCGACCACCATTTCTCTGTTTTCCACGGTGCTCCGGCATCGATCCATTTGGCGAGTAGCTGTTGTTCATCCGCGGAGAGAGCGCCGTCCGGCGGCATCTGGCCGAGTTGGACACGACGTAGTATGCGATCAAAGCCCCGGCTGCGGGCGGTCTCCCGATTTGAGAGATCGAGGCCCGCGGTCTTGGCTTTGGCGTTATGACAACCTCCGCAACGGCGCGCGAGAAGAGCGGGCGCGTCCACCGAGATGTCGGCGGCGAGCAGGCCGGTGGAGAGCGCGAATAGGAACCAGTGGGACACGCGATTCGTCCCCGATTATATGCCTGGGCGTGTTTTGATAGACCTATGAGACTCGCCGTTTTGCTGATTGCGCCTCTACTGCACGCGGAGGTGGCGGTGCGTGTTGATGCGCATGCAGGACGCCTTGGGGAAGTCTCGCGACAGATCTGGGAACTGGCGGAAGTTGGCTACAAAGAGACGAAGAGCTCGGCGTTGTTGCAGGCGGAGCTGAAAAGCGCGGGCTTCCGCGTGCAGGCCGGAGTTGCCGGGATTCCGACTTCATTTGTTGCGACGTACGGCGAGGGGAAGCCGGTGATCGGGCTGATGGCCGAATACGACGCTCTGCCTGGGTTGTCGCAGAGCGACGTGCCGCAGCGGTCGCCACGCGTGCAGGGCGCTCCGGGGCACGGATGCGGGCACAATCTGCTGGGCGCGGCTTCGGTGCTGGCCGCGATTGCGCTGAAGGAGGAAGGCTTCTCGGGGACGCTGAAGGTGTTTGGGACGCCGGCCGAAGAGGGCGGCTCGGCAAAGGTGTACATGGTCCGGGAGGGGTTGTTCCAGGGTATTGAAGCGATGCTGGCGTGGCATCCCGCGGATGCGAACGGCGGCAGCCTAAAGACAATGATGGCCAACATCGGCGCGCGGTTCCGATTCCGCGGCGCACCATCACATGCGGCGCTGGCGCCGGAACAGGGGCGCTCGGCGTTGGACGCGGTGATGCTGTTCGGCCATGCGGTGGACCTGATGCGCGAGCATGTGCCATCCGATACGCGCATCCACTACATCGTGACGCAGGGCGGGAGCGCGGTAAATATTGTGCCGGAGTTCGCGGAGGTTTCGATCACGGCGCGCCATGCGTCGATGAAGGTGCTGGATGGTGTTTGGAAGCGGATTGAAAAGGCGGCTGAGGGCGCGGCGCTAGCCACGGAGACCAAGGCAGAACAACAGTTGATCGGAGGCGTGTATAACATGCTGCCCAATGACGCATTGGCTGCGATGTACGACCGCAATCTGCGCAAGACCGGCGGGATTCACTATTCGGCGGAGGAACGGGGGTTTGCGGAGAAGCTGCGCAAGACGCTCTTCACCGATCCGGAGCTCCCGCTTGGGAGCGAAGCGGAGATTCAGAAGATACAAGAGGGAACGATCGCCGCGTCGACGGATGCGTCAGACGTGTCCTGGGTGGTGCCTACATCGCAATTGGACGTGGCAACCTGGGCACCGGGCATATCTCCGCACACGTGGCAATCCACCGCATGCGCCGGGATGTCAATCGGGCGGAAGGGGATGGTGCTCGCGGCCAAGGTGTTGGCCATGACGGCCATGGATATCTACCAAGATCCGCAGTCGCTGACGGCGATTCGGGAAGCCTTCGACAAGCGCCGGGCCGGCTTCTCCTATCAATCGCGCATCCCGGCCGGGGCGAAGCCGCCGCTAAACTACCGCGACGCCAAATTACCCTAAACCCTTTACCTTCCATCCGGTGCGATAGGTGCGCTTGAGGAAGGCATTCGCCTGCTTTTCATTGCGGAATTGCAGCTTCGCCGAGTTCCATTCCAGCGTTGTCTTCGGGAAGCGCGTGGACAGGCTGCCGAGGAGCACCGTCTCGCTGAGAGGGCCGGAATAGTGGAAGCCTGTGGACGTCGTTCCCTTGCCGAGGATCGCGTCGACGAATTCGTGATAGTGGTCGTTGGCCTTCACTTCCGGCAGCTTGAAATCTTTGAATGCCGCCAGCGGAAATAGAGAAGGGAAGGCGACGTGCGGTATCAGCATGACGCCCTTGGTGCCGATAATGATCGACCCCTGGCCGGGCAAGCGTGCACCTTCGATTAGCGCCTGGATCTCCAGCGGAGGGCGTTCGTCGCCGTCATACCAAGTGACGTTGACCGTCTTGCCATGGGTGTACTGGGTTCCGGGAAACGTGTACTGCACGATGGCGTTGATCGCCCAGCTATGCTCACCCGGCGCGGGGCCCTCGGCACGGACCGATAGGGGCGCGGTAAGCGCCAAAGCGCCGAAGACGGGATCGTAGATGTGGCAGCCCATGTCGCCGAAGGTGCCGGTGCCGAATTCGAGGCGCTTTCGCCAGTTGCCCGGATGGCAGTATCCCTTGATGTAGCTCTCCAGATGCGCGACGCCGATCCAACCATCCCAGTCGAGGGAATCGGGGACCGGGTCGTTCGCCGCGGGCCGTGGCGCGGTGTCGCCCCACTTCTTATTGCTCCAGGCATGGACTTCTTTCACCTTGCCGATCACGCCCGTGTGTACGAGTTGAACCGCTGTGCGGTACTCGGCGTTGGAGTGAACCTGAATGCCCATTTGCGTGACGAGGCGCTTAGACGCTGCATACTTGTTGAGCTGGCGGGCCTCCGCGACGTGCGAGGTGAGCGGCTTCTGGCAGTAGACGTGGAGCCCACGGCGCATGGCGCTCATCGCTTGCGGCGCATGCATGTGGTCCGGGGTGCCGACGCAGGCGGCGTCCAGGTTCCTGTACTCCTTGTCGAGCATCTTCCGCCAATCCTGATACAGGACCGCTTTCGGATAGGCTGTCTTGACGCGTTCGCCGCGGGCGGTATCGATATCGGCGGCGCAGACGAGGTCGACGGACTCATGCGTGGCGATACCGCGCAGCGTGGACCAGGCCATTCCATTGGCGCCGAAAGAGGCGAGCCGCACGCGGCCACTTGGCGGAGCGGAGATCAGATTACGGATGAAAAATGGAGCCGCAATGGCAGCCCGTCGAGTGATAGACATGTTGGTTATCTGCGAACCTGATTCACTTTGCCGGAACGGACTTCGGTTGATGGAAGACCCGCGCGGAGACGTTCGACGCCGGCATCGGTGAGATTGGAATTGACTACGTCGAGCCGCTTCAAATTCCTGAGCTTAACGAGGTGATCGACCGCAACGTCGGTAATCTTGCTGTTGCGCAGGCTCAGCACTTCGAGCTGTGACATGGCGGAGAGCGTTTCGGCGCCGCGGTCGGTAACGGTAACCTGCCACAGGCCGGAGTCCGTTCGCTGGAGTCCGCCGAGGTCGAGCTCCTTGAGACCGGCGATCAATCGTAAGGGTGTCAGGCCGACATCGGTCATCTTGTTGCCGCCGAACGCCAGGGAATGCAGATTCGGCATCGTGGTGAAGTATTCCACGCCGTTGTCGGTCATTTCGGCGAAGCCCGCGTCGATCCAAGCCAGTTCGGGATGGTTTGCGAGGTGCGCCAGCCCGGTATCGGTGAGTTTCGTGCCACGCACATTTAGCCATTGGAGTTTCGGCCATGTTTTCGCTACGGCGAGCGCGCCGTCACCGGTGAGCTCGGCGTAATAGAGGTTGAGATGCGTGATGTTCTTCAGGCGTTTGAGATGCGCGAAACCGAGGTCGGTAACCCGGGTGTGGGAGAGGTCCAGGCGTTCGAGCGTGGGGATCTGGCCGACGCGGCGCAAATCGCCATCCGTGATCCAGGTACGGGAAAGATCGAGGACGACAATCTCGCCCTTGGCGTTTGTTTGCGCGGTTCCGCCGACTTCTTTCACCCAATCGATGGGCCCTAACGCGGCGGCAAGGAGAAGGGTTGCGGTCCACATGGCTAGCTCTTCCTCCGGGTGGGCAATGCGGACGCGGCATCGAAGACGATGCGGCATTGCGGCATCGCCTTTTGCAGCTTGCTGTAGGCGCCCTCCGTGATCAGCGTGTGGTAGATATTCAGGTCGCGAAGCGCGGAGAATTTCGAAAGCGTGTCGACCGCCGCATCGCTGAGATTCGCGGTGTCCATGCGAAGGAGTTCGAGTCTCGGCAGGCTCGGCTGGAGTTGCGCCAATCCTTTGTCGGATATGGCGGTGTAGTCCAGGTTGAGCTGTGTCAGTGCGGCGAAGTGAGCGAGGTGCGGAATGGCCTCGTCGTCGATTCGCGTACGCGCGGCTTCGAGATGCGACAGTTTCGTCAAACCGGCGAGGTGGGCAAGGCCCTTCGCTCCGATTTTGTTGTAGCTGATATTGAGGTACTCGAGATCCGTGAGTGCGCCGACCGATTTCATTGTGTCGTCGCCAATGTCTGTGCTCAACAGATCCAGTTTACGAAGGCCTTTCAGCGCGGATAGTGACTGGACACCGGCGCTGGTGATGTCGGTATAGGCAAGGCGGAGACGATGCAGGTTAGGAAGCTTGGCGATCTCCGCGGCCCCGGCATCGTTGATGGGTGCATTGGCGGCGTCGAGATCTTCCAAGGTGGGTAGCGCCGCCAAGCCTAGGCCCTTGACCAGCGTGTGATTCACGGTCAGCCGCTGCAACTGTTTCAAAGTGGCGAGGGACGCCAGGCCTTTGTCGGATACCATCGTGTGGCCGAGATCGAGATCGCGCAGGCGCGTCAATTTCGCTATATTCGCCATGCCGCCGTCGCCAATCTCCGTGGTGTTCAGACGGAGCCGTTCGAGTGCAGGAAGCGCGGCGAGATGGGCCAATTGGGCTTCGGCGACCGGTGTTCGGGAGAGATCGACCGAGCGGATCTGGCCGGCTTCCGAACTGGAGCGGCCGCCAAGGCGTTCGATCCAGGCCGCCATGGCATTCGGAGATTTGGCCGTTGGCGCCGAACTGCGCAACGTGGGATCACCCGATTGCGGCGCCGAGTCCTGGAACGCGATTTGTACACCCGGCACAGCGGCGCGGAAATCTTCGATGCCGTTCCGGGTGACGCGCGTGTATCGGAGGTCGAGCGTGGAGAGATTCTTCAGGGTTTTCAGCTTCGCGAGTCCGGCGTTGGTGATCTGCGAACGATAGAGGTTTAGCTCGGTAAGCTGTGTCATGCGGGAGAGGATGTCCATCGCGTCGTCGGAGAGTTGGGCGCCGAGCAGATTGAGACTGTGAAGATTGGTGAGGCCGCGGAGCTGATCCACGCCACGATCGGTGATCTTGAGCCCGTAAAGGTCCAGGGCTTCGAGCGTCGTCAATTTCGACAGGTGGCGAAGCCCTTCGTCAGTGACAAAGGTGTCGCGGAGGCCGAGTTGCCGGAGCTTCCTCATGCCTTCGACGGAGGCCAGGCCGGAATCGGTCAGAGGCGTGTACGCCAGATCCAGCTTCTCCGCGTTAACAAATGGCGCAAGCCCTTCCCCCTTGACGCGCGTCATGGTGAAGCGGAGTTCGCGCAGTTGGGTGAGGTTCGCAAACTCTTTCAGCCCCTTGTCCTGCACGTTGACATTGGTCAGGAAGTGTAGCGAAAAGCCAAGCTTTTCGAGCTTGGTCAGAGTCGCCAGCGCCTTCAACTCATCGTTGGCATCGAGTGTGGAACCGGCGCCGGGATTGAAGATGGTGCCGGGCAGGATCAGTTCTCGGAGCTCGGTACACGGGCTGAGTTTGGCCAAGTCGCGATGGTCGATGATTGTGCCGACAAGATCGATACCTTCGAGACGGAATTCGCCTTTGGGCAACTCGCTAGGATCGCCGATCCACGTGCTTGCATTCGGCAGGCGCACCCGTCCGCCGAATTGGAGAGCCCAATCAGCCGCCGGACGGTCCGTCTGCGCGAGAAGCGGCAGAGCAAGGAGGAGAAGCAGGAGTTGCACTATTGGTAGCGTATCGCGGGCGGCCGGCGATTGCAGCTACTCCTTCTGTTGCTTTTCCAACGTGTAGAGGTAGTATTGCTCTCGTTCGCTTACATATTCGCGATAACCAGTGGGGTCGATGAACGGGTTGGGAGCGCCAGGCTTGAGCCGCCTGTACTTCTCCGCCATCCCGTAGTAGTCGCCGTGAGCGCCGAGAAAGATGTCGCATTGGAGCGACTTCAAGACACGGAATGTACGCGCGTAGTCGGCCGCCATTTCCGGATAGCCGGCGTTCTTCACCAGGCGGAAGCCGGGATTGACGTTCGGACTGCCGATGATGACGGCATTGAGTCTCCTGCCCTGGTCGGTGACCTCCATGGTCCAAGTGGTATTGCCGCGTGTGTGGCCGGGGGTGAGGTGCGCATGAAGTTTGGCTTCACCCAGTTCGACCACATCGCCATCCTTCAGAACCTTGTCTACTTTGCAGGGTTTCCATTCTGCTTTGTAGAGATACTGGCCCTTTCCACCGGAGCTGATTACCTTGTCGTCGCCTTCCATCACAAACACTTTCGCACCCGTCAGTTCCTTCATGAGCGCGAGTCCGCCGACGTGGTCATCGTGCGCATGGCTGGAGAGCATGATTTTTATGTCTGTCAATTTGAAGCCGAGCTTTTCCACGCTGGCGCGGATGATGGGCACGGTGCGCTCAAAGCTCGCGTTGATGAGGATATGGCCTTTGCTGGACGTGACGAGGTAGGTGGACAGCCCTTGAGACCCGACGTAATAAAGATTGTCGGCGATGCGGTGCGGCGGGAAGGGGGTATCCCAGTCCTTTTGCGCGAAGAGCGACAGGGCGGCGAGCGGGAGTAATCGAAGCAGCATCCTTAGGATTGTAGCCGGACGAGGAGGGCGGCGAGTTGGGCTGCCGAGCCGGCAAAAGGATGCTGCCGCGCGTAGGCCTGAGCGGCGCGGCCTTGCGCGGAGAGATCCGATTGGCTGAGCCGGCGGAGTTCTTGCAGGAAAGTTTGTTGCGAGGCGATTGCACCGAAGCCTGGCTGCATGACGGCGCGAGCACCGGCGTGGTCGAGCGTCAGCGCAGGGAGGCCGTATTGGAACGCTTCCATGAGCGTGAGGCCGTAAGATTCGTGTTTCGACGGGAAGACATACAGGTCAGCGGCGGAGAAATACTGTTGTTTCTGTGCGCCGTGAACGTGACCGGGGAATTCGACCTTCACCTTGCGAAGTTTCGCCGCTTTTGTCCGCAGGAAGGCTTCGTGCTTCTTCCCATGCATGTACGCGGCACCGCCACATATCACGGTATACACTGGGCGCCGCGGAAAATCGAGTTGCCGCTCCCAGTCCGCCAGCACGTCGAAAAGGAGCTGCTGATTCTTCTCCGGTGACAGGCGGCTGAGCGTGAGTAGAACGAGCGCGTCCGCGGGGATCCCCAACGCGGCACGCGCCTCCGCCTTGCCGGCGGGTGGCAGTGAGGGCGGTGCGCCCCAGGGGAGAACGTGAATCTTCGCCGGATCTGTGTCCGGATAACAGCGGAGGATGATCTCCTTCATTTGCGGCGAAGGCACGGCATGCGCCGCGCTGAAGTGCACGCAGTCCGATTGTTTCTGAAAAATGAGTTGCAAAACATCCGGATACAGCCAGCCGATTCGCCGGTGAACCTTCGCGAGGGTCTGCGGGCTGACAATACTTTTGCAATAGATCGCGGCGATGTAGGCGACGACGTCAACATGCCAGATCGTGAGGAGGCGGTACCCGTCATTGTAGAGGGAGTGAAAGTCGGGACCCTCCGCAATGTCGTTGACAAGGACAGAACAGTTTTTCGGGCTGTGCCGGCGAATTGCGGTTGTCGATGCGGTCTCGAACTGGCGCGAAAAGCGTGCGTACGACGTTGTGTCGAAGCCAATGATGTCGTGCCCGGTCACTGATTCCGGCGTGCATAGCGATAAGTCGAACGGCGTCGTTTTTGCCCACTCGGCCGTCAGCATGTCGAATACGGCCGCCCCGCCGCCGAGCGGCGCGTGCTCCCCCGCGAAGCCGCCGTGAGCGGCGGTATAGAGGACTTTCACCGGACGAATTGGTCCACAAAACTCTCGCCGAGGCCCACCTCGATGTAATGTTTGCGGCACATATCGATTTTGGTGAAGACGTCTTCAAAACCAGTGTGCCGGCCCTCCGCATCCACGTAGTACATGCAGCCGGATATGTGGAAGAAGGTGATCATCTCGTCGGCGGATTCCACGGTGAGAGTATGAGTCTCTCCGGGCGGCTCGAACACATAGTCGCCGGCCCGTGCCACCCAGTCATGCTCCAGGTAGCGCCACGAGCCCTTGATCACATAGCCGTGGACGGGCGCGGGGTGGCGATGACGGCTAAGGATACCGGCCTTCCGCACGCGCAGCAGGTTGCACCACTGGCCCTGCAGCGTATTCAGCATGAGCGGGCGGAACC
Source organism: Acidobacteriota bacterium (assembly GCA_016185425.1). Classification (GTDB taxonomy): domain Bacteria; phylum Acidobacteriota; class Terriglobia; order Bryobacterales; family Bryobacteraceae. Next base: position 289,293 of record JACPNQ010000034.1, read on the forward strand.
AAACGTCAGGCGCTTGCGGCACCCATACGCGTTCATCGCCGGGCACGGCCGTGGCGACAATCTGATCGGGTGAAAGAGGATGAGTGGATTGGGACATGATGCCTACACAGCGAGGTAGCCGCCATCGACTGGAAGAATCGCGCCGTTGATGAATGAGGCGGCGCCGGAACACAAGAATAGCACCGGCGGCGCCACCTCTTCCGGCAATCCCCAGCGCTTCATCGGGCAGCGCTCCAGGATTGGCGCGGCGCGTACGGGATCATCCTGCAGGGGCTGCGTCAGCGGGGTGGCGATCCATCCGGGCGCCACGGCGTTGACGCGGATTCCGTCGGGTGCCCAGGCGACGGCCAGAGACTTCGTCAACTGACCGATTGCGCCTTTCGACGCCGTATAGGCGGGAACGCGGGGTCCGCCGAAGTAGGTCCACATGGAGGCGATGTTGACGATAGCTCCTTTTGACTCCGCGAGCTTGGGACGCGCTTCGGTACACAACCGCATCGCGCCTGTGAGATTCACGTCCATTACGTGTTGAAAGACTTCGACGCGAAATTCGTCGTCACGCCGCAGGATGCCGGCTGCGTTAACGAGGAAATCGATACGGGGAATAGAGGCGACCAACTCGCGGCACGCCGCCGAATCAGTGACATCGAGGGAAGAGAAGCGCATGCGCTCCTCCGCGGATGGCACCGCCCCCAGCCCCACGGCGTGCACGGACGCACCCGCCGCCGCGAACGCCCGCGCGATGGCGAGCCCAATACCGGAGGTGCCGCCTGAGACGAGTGCCGTTTGGCCAGGGAATGAGAACATGCAATAACAGAGTAGAACGACAGGAATGGATGACAAAATCGCGCAGGTCCGGCGCAGCTATTTGTCTAGCGAACTGACCGAAGAGAACGTAGGGAACGATCCGATCGCGAAATTCGCGGAGTGGATGAACACGGCGGTTGAAGCGGGCATCGATGAGCCGAACGGCATGGCGCTGGCGACGGCGTCTGCTGACGGTGTGCCGGCCGTGCGCATCGTGCTGTTGCGCGGCTTCGATGAGCGCGGCTTTGTTTTCTATACGAACTATGAGTCCGCGAAGGGGCAGGACCTGTTGGCAAATCCGCGGGCAGCGGCGACATTCTGGTGGCAACCGCTGGAGCGGCAGGTGCGGATTAGCGGCCGTGTGGAGAAGGTAGACCGGGAGGAGAGCGAAGCCTACTTCCAGCAACGGCCTCGCGGGCATCAGGTCTCGGCGTGGGCGTCGCCGCAGAGCCGCATTGTCAAGAGCCGGGAGGAGTTGCAGGAGCGGACGAATGACGTCGAGGCACTGTTTCCCGGAGAGGTGCCGTTGCCGGATTTTTGGGGTGGCTATCGCATCTTACCGGAGCATGTCGAGTTTTGGCAGGGGCGTGATAATCGGCTGCATGACCGGTTTGCTTTTGAGAAGCACCAGGGCGAATGGACCCGCGCCCGATTAGCTCCGTAGACAACGAGAATTGCCACAAAACGAGTTATTCCTCAGTCATAACGAAGCGCATGCGCGGGTTCGACTTTGCGCGCGCGCCGGGCGGGCAGCCAACATGCAAACATCGCCGTTAGCGCGAGGATTACCGTGACGCCCGCAAATACGGCAGGTTCTAACGGCCGTACCTGGAATAACAGCGTCTCCATAAATCTGGTGAGGCCGGCGGCGGCTGTGAGGCCAATCACCGCTCCAATTAACGTCAGCCGCACACCACTATTCATCACCAACGAGACCAACTGACGCGGCGTCGCCCCTAGCGCGAGCCGGACACCGAACTCCTGCCGGCGTTGCGCCACGGCATAGGACAGAACACCGTAGATGCCAAGGCAGGCGAGGAACAAGGCGGTAAGAGCGAAAGCAACGGTGATTGTTGCTTGGATGCGCTGCTGCGCGGACTCTGACGCCAGGACCTCGTTTACAGGTTTCAGCTTCGCCACGCTTTGGTTGGGATTGACCTCATGAATGATGCGGCGCACAGCGGCCGCCATTGCCGCGGGATCGCCGGACGTGCGGGCGACCAGGTAATTGGGTGAGGAGAAGGTGGCTGCGGGATGCTGCGACTCCGGGAGGTAGGTAATTACAGGTGGCTTCGATGCCAATCCAAGTTCGTAGACATCGCCAACGACACCGACTACGGTAATCCACGGATTCCCGCTCTGTGGATCGCCCCGGTGAATACGTTTGCCGAGAGGACTTTCGCCGGGCCAGACTTGCCGCGCGAAGGACTGGTTCACCACGGTCACCATCTCCGACCGTGCGTTATCGTCCGCGGTTAGCAGCCGCCCCTCGAGCAGCGGAATCTTCATTGTCCGGAAGTACTCCGGGGTTACCTGCCGCATCATTGCCGAGGAAATTCCCGGCTGAAATGGTTTGTCGGCCGCGGTGTACGCGGAGAATCCGCCCTTCCATATTGTGGGAACGGCCGAAGTGAATGCCGCGCCGGTGATACCCGGCAACGCTGCCAGCCGCTCCGTAACTTCGGTGTAGAAGAGGGTGCGTTTCGCGGGGTCGCGGTAGAACTCCCTTGGCAGCACTGTCTGCGCCGAAATTAAATGTTCCGGCTGAAATCCGGGGTTTACTCCGTTTAGATTCTGAAAGGTCCGAAAGAGCAGCGCGGCGCCGGTCAACAGGAGAATCGCCAATGCGATTTCCCCGGCGATCAGTCCGCTGCGCATCGTCTCATGGTGCCGTCCGCCGATCGCCCGCGTAGTTAACGACCCCGCAGCACGAAACGACGGCATCATCCCGCTGGCCAACGTACAAAAAAGTGCAAGTGCGAACTGGATCGCCACCACGCTCCAATCCAACTGGAGCCTGGTGAACGCCAGCATTCCGGGCGGCACCAACGGCTGTAATATCCGGAACACTGCCGCCGCAACGGCCAGGCTCGCCACTCCCGCCGTTAAGGCAAGAACCAGCGACTCGGTCAGCAACTGACGAACCAGGCGTCCGCTGCTTGCGCCCAATGCCGTTCGGACCGATAACTCCGCCCCGCGCGCCACAGCCCGTGTCAACAACAGACTGGCGACATTCGAACAGGCGATCAAGAGCAATCCAAATACCGCGGCGAGCAGGAAATAGAGGCTCGTGCTGCTCTCCTCCGTCAGGCGGTCATGCAGATCCACTGCCTGGAGTTTCATGACTGAGCATTCACGAGGATAGTCTTTGCGATAGCGGGCGGCTAACGCATCCAACTCCGCCTGCACCGCCTCCACCGATACAGCGGGAGCCCGGCGTCCGGTCACATAGACATACCGGCTGCCGCGACTCGCCCAGCGCTCCGGTGAGAGGGCGAACGGCGTCCACAGCTCACCGCGATCCAGATGGTAGCGGAAGTTCGGCGGCAGGACGCCGATCACCGTGTAGAGCGCTTCGCTCAAGTGGATTGTCTGGTTCAGGATTCTCGTATCGCCGCCGAACCGCCGCTGCCAGAGCTCGTAACTCAGAATCACGACTCCGTCTTTGCCCGGTTCATCCTCCCCTTCGCGGAAGAATCGTCCGAGGAAGGGTTGCACGCCCACGGTATCGAAGAAATTGGCGCTAGCCAATACGGCGTCCAGGCGCTCCGGTTCGCCGTCGCCGGAGAGATTCATTTCATTTGGCTGATAGACGGCCAGTCCGCGCAGCGATTTCATCTCGTTGCGCAGGGCTCGATATGTCGCCGGTGAGGTGTCCCCGCGCACGCGATCCCGGCTCAACGTGCCCTCAAAAATGAGCGTTAACTCGTCCGCATTCCGATAAGGCAACGGCCGGAACAGGATTGCTTCGGCAAGGGAAACGATCGCCGTGCCTCCTCCAATCGCGACGGCCAGAGTACCGATGGCGATCGCGGCGAATAAGGGGCTCTTCCGAAACCCACGCAGCGTGTAGCGAACGTCCACGGCAATGGACTCGACCAGCGGCCATCCCCAGACATCGCGGCTTCGCTCCCGCAATAGCGTCACGTTGCCAAAAGACTTCGCTCCGCTCCCTGCGCTCTCCAAATGAAAGCGCATCTCCTCGTCCAGTTCCCTTTCGTACCGGTCCTGGTTCCGCCAATAGTCCAGCCGGCGCCTCCATTCCGCGAGTAAACCCATATCAGGCCTCCACAGGATGAATGATCTGAGAGATCGCTCGATTGACCTTGTCGAACGAGCTCACTTCCGCTTTCAGCGCCTTTTTTCCGTCGGGCGTGAGCGTGTAATAGCGGGCTCGCCGGTTGTTCTCCGTCTGGCGCCAATCGGCCGCGACCCACCCTTTCAGCAGCAGCCGCTGGAGCGCGGGGTATAGCGACCCTTCTTCCACCTCCAACACGCCCTCCGAGGTCTGCTGGAGGAACTGCGCGATGCCATAGCCATGCATAGGCCCCAGGCGCGCAAGGGTCTTCAATATGAGCATGTGCAGCGTGCCGGGCGGGATGTTCGGAGCCTCTGCCATAGTCTATCTACCCTAGTTAGACTATACAAGCAGAGTTCCGTTTGCAACTATCTTGTGGTCAGGATCGCCTTTTTTGTGGCTTCCATCAGCGCTTCCAGCGATTCCCGTGGCAAGTCCCGCACAATCGGCTTCACCACCCAGCCCAGTCCGGTGGGTACGTCGCGGGTAAGGCTAACGGAACGCACTTCCATCCAAAGGCCTTGCGGCGTCTCCTCCAGCGTCCAATATGTTTGCAGCCGCCAGAGGAAACCGTGGTCGTGCCCGGCCGGGAGGCGGTGTTCCTTCTTCGTACCGGCGTCGCTGACTTCCACGATCTCGGTGGCAATGGACCGGCTTGCATAGCGATTCGCCGGCGATGGCAGCACATCCACCAGGTAACGCGCCTCGAGATTCACTTCGAGCACCTTTTTCTTTTTCAGCCGATGGAATCCGATCAGGCGCGACCCTTCGCGTTTCTCCACGCGTCCCTCCACGACCTCCGGATAGATCGACGAGTGGCGTGCGAAGTCTTCCAGAACGTGCACCGCCTGCGCCTTTTTTACTCCTGGCACGAACGCTACCGCGGACCAGTCATGAACCAGGCCGTGGCTCACTTCCTTCCCTGAATCGTTGCGAAAAATGCCCGCTGCCTGGCCGGCCAGTGACCCCGCGCGCGTGGCCCGCGCTGTCATCTCCGCGTCAACACCCGTCAAATACCCGTCAAAGGCTCGTAGCGTTTTCGGCTCGAGTGTGGCCATGAACTGCGCGGCCACAAACACCGCCCCAAGAAAATGCATCCTTGCATGATAGACTCACCACTTCGCTATTTGGTTGCATGCCAGATTTCTCCGTCTATAAATGGCTGCTCGGCGCGTTCTGTGCCTTTAGCGTCGGAGTCGCCAAAACGGGCGTGCCGGGGCTGGGGATATTAGCGGCGCCGGCGTTCGTACTGCTCGTTGGCGACGCTCGTTTCTCGGCTGCGTGGCTTCTTCCGCTCCTGATCTGCGCCGATTGCTTCGCCGTCGTCTATTACCGGCGTCACGCGGCGGCTGGCGCGCTCTTTTCTCTGCTCCCCTGGGTGATGCTGGGAATGGCGGCCGGCGCCGTTATGCTTGGGTACCCGGACCGGCTGATTCGACCGGTAGTCGGCACGATCTCGCTCGTCATGCTTATCCTCTTCCTGTGGCGTCAGCGCAAAACCACTGCTCTTCCTCCATCGGACTGGAAGCATGCGGGGTTTTACGGCACGTCGGCGGGTTTTGCGACGATGGTTGCGAACGCGGCCGGACCGGCGATGAACATGTACCTGCTCAGCAAACAACTGCCCCGTGAGGAGTTTGTCGCGACCGGGGCCTGGTTCTTCTTCATCGTCAATCTCAGCAAGGTTCCGGTATATACGAAACTGGGGCTGTTCAGCTCGCAATCCCTTCTATTCAATCTGGCGCTATCTCCGTTTGTCATCGCCGGGGCGCTTACAGGCCGCAAGCTTCTGCTGCTAATGCCGGAGAAGATTTTTGTGAATAGTGTTGTTGCCCTGGCCTTCCTCGCAACAATGCTTCTCTTTCTGCCGAAGTAGATAGATTTTGCCATTAGCCGATCGGGGGCACCGGCTTTTCCGCGCCCGTCAAGCCCTGGTCGGCGTGTGCCGGATCATAGGACGGATTCGGCCTCGGCATGATCGCGTTCACCGATTTGCGCCACGCATCCAGCTTTGTTCGCAACTGTTTTGCGAGACCAGCATGCTTGTTCACCAGATTAAGGCGCTCCGAAGGATCGCTCGGCAGGTGATAGAGCTCCAGCCGGGCATCCTCGTAGAACTCGATGAGTTTCCACTCTCCGTCACGAACCGCTCCAGCGGGTACGCCGCCCTGGTTGCTGTAATGCGGGTAGTGCCAGAACAGCGGCGTCTCCGTCATTCGGACGCCCCGTAGAAGCGGCGTCAATGAACGCCCATCGATTGTATTCCTTGGTCGTGCGCCTGCTATGTCCAGGATGGTCGCGAACAGATCCGGCGTAGTGACCGGAACCGCGGAAGTACTTCCTCCGCGGGTAGCTCCTGGCCACCGAATGAGTAGCGGTACACGGATTCCGCCTTCGTATAAGTGACCTTTTCCGTTCCGCGCGGGCGCGTTATCGGTGACCGGTTTCGGCGACTTGCCCTCGAAACGCAGTCCGCCGTTATCGGAAGTAAAAAACCATACAGTGTCATTTTCCAGTCCCGCTGCCTTCACTTTCTCCCGTAACCTGCCGATAGACTGATCGAGCGTTTCGACCATGGCGGCGTACGTTGGGTTGCCATCAACGCCTAACGATGCCATCTTGCGTCGATACTTCTCGGAAAGCGCGTCGGGCGCCTGGATCGGAGTATGGACAGCATAGTGCGGCAAATACAGAAGGAACGGCTTTCCAGCCGAAGCGTCGATGAACCGAACGGCCTCCTCGGTGAGCCGGTCAGTCAGCAGGTCGGCCTTGGTCCCGCCCTTGAGGTTCACCAGGTCGAATGGTCCGAAGTAGCCGGGCGGGGAGCCGCGATGGTCCCCGCCGATATTTATGTCGAAACCCTGATTGGCCGGGGAGAACCCCTCCCCGCCGAGATGCCATTTCCCGATACTTGCGCTGTGGTATCCGAGTGGCTGGAGTATTTCTGGCAGAATTGTTTCGGCGAGGGGGAGTTGTTGTTCAAAGGCTACGGTGAGAAGTTTCGATGCCGGCCATTGACCCCGGCCGGGGATCCAGTCGGTCAGATGCAACCGAGCGGGATAGCGTCCGGTCATCAACGACGCTCGTGCCGGCGAACAAACCGGACAAGCGGCGTAGGCCTGGGTGAAGCGTAGGCTCTCCGCCGCAAGCGCGTCCAGATTGGGTGTTTCGTGATAGGGATGGCCATAGCATCCCAGGTCGCGCCATCCCAGATCGTCCGCCAGGACGACAATAAAATTAGGTCTTCGCCCGGACTGGGAAAAAACCGGCGTTGCTGCAAACGCGGACGAAAGAAATGCGCGGCGTAACATGAGGGGAGGGTTCGGCATCGTACCGGAACTAGGCAATCGTACGTCAAAATCAGAGGAGAAGGAAACTTTAGCATCGAATGACCGTACGTTGGGCAGCAGCGGCTAGAAGGACAACGGGAAAAGTGTTTGCGCCAGCCGCTCGCCTTTGGCGGCGGTATCTCCGTCTCCCCGCTCTGGCAATCATTGGCGGGTTCCCGTTCACGCGCACAGGCCTTGCGTTTCTCCTTTTATTCGCCAGCGCGCTTTGGTTTTATGGGGTGCTGGTTCGGGACCTCGTGTTGCTTGTGGCCGGATTGGGCGGCGCCGTCGTCCTCTTCGTACTCCTGCTCTGCACAATGCTGATGGCGGTCGTCGCGGGAATTCGAACGGGGAACGCATCGACGCCTGGCGAGCTCGACCTCGACACGGGTATTCCGCAACCGACGGGTTACCGTCTTCGCCGCCCCCGGTGGATACCGTTCGCGGTCCTCGACTGGCAATGGGTGAATGACGGCGGTGGCGAAACGGCGGCACGCGTGGAACTGGAGCAGCAAGGCACGGATCTAGTTGAAATGGCGTCGCCGGGCCGGCGGTGCATCGTCAAGCGAGTTGTTCGCCGCTTTGCCGTGCGCGACCTGTTCGGCCTGACGGAGATATCGTGGCGAAGGACCGAAGAAGTGATGCTGCGGGTGCTCCCCTATCGGGGCATGCTCGGGCAGATGCCGCCTCCGGCTGGCATGGCCGAGGGAGACGACCTTTCGGATCCCTATGCTGAACCGAAGGGTGACCGCGTTGAGATGCGGCAGTACGCCCCCGGCGATCCGTTGCGGATGGTGCTTTGGAAAGTCTATGCTCGCAGCGGAAAGATGATGGTGCGCACGCCCGAACGAAGCGTGGCGGAACGCAAGCGCGGCTGCGCTTATCTTGTCACCAGCCCGCATGACGACGCCACGTCCGCCGCCGCTCGCGTGACTATTGAGCGGGGATTGTTGGGAGACGACTGGTCGTTCGCCGCGGACGGTGTGCTAAACGAAGCGAACGACGATCGCGAAGCCGCGTTTGAAATCATTGCCCGTAGCGGTGAGGCGCACGCGGAGGAACGCGCGGCCGGCCTTGCCTCTTATCTCACACGCCGGGAGGCCGAGGGCTATCAGTTTTGCCTTCTCTTCATTCCGCCGGACCAGGAAGCCTGGGATGCGGTGGCCGCACAGTCCGCGGCTACGCAAACGATGCGCGTTCAGATTCTCACCGCCGCCGGTGAAATTGTGCCCGATCAGACGCCTCCGAAGGGATTTCGAGAGGCGGCTAGCCGTTGGTTGCTGAAACCTGGCCATCCCGACGGCATCTCATTAGCAGAGATTCGCTCCCGGGCGGCGGCCGTGCGCGGGCTAGCCAACGAATTAATCGCGGTGGAGCGAAGTTCTGGACGCAGCTTGAGCGATATGCTTGGATATAAGGGCTAACCGGAGTGGGGCAAACTAGATCCATCTGGTGGAAGATCCCCGGCATCCTGATTTGGATGGCGGCTGCCGGTCTCGCGGCGTATAACTTCACCTCGTCCGTGGGGCTCCTAGCCGTCCTGCTCGGCGTTCTGGCTGCGTTCGCCATTGCCGGCCAGTTGGACCGGCTTCCGATTCGCCTCCCTCGTCTTTGGCTGATCTCCGGAGCGACGCTCGGCGCTGTCATCCTGTTGGGCATCCTCCTTCGATCGAGTGATACCGCGGCGAAACTGCTGGGTAGCGCAGGAGTCTACACGGCCGCCGAGTTTTCGCTGTGGCTTGCCTTACCGGCCACATTACTCACGGCACTGCTGCTATCCACGACGCGCTATTCGCTCTTTCTCTCCATTGAAGCCTCGCTGCTGGTTGGCATCTTTGCAAGCGTCTTTGCCGCGCACCGGGAAGGTTCGCTGCACCGTCCGTACTTCATCACGGACCGGTTGCTTGAACGCAACTGGGATCCGCTTCCGTTCTTCCTTGGCTTCGGCGCGGCGCTCGGTGTGCTGCTCGTTATCTGGCTGCTCAGCCGCCGTTCCGCAAAACGCACGCTTCTCGATCCGCTGATTCTGATGGCCATCATCATCGGCATGTTCCTGGCCCTGCCTGACGGCAAGGTCCGCCAGTTGAATGCGTGGGCCGCGTCCGGCAGCGGTGACGAAAAACGCAAAGCGGAACAGGAAAAAGGCGGTGGGGGTGGAAGTGGGAAGGGCGGCCAAAAGCAGCAGGAGAAGGAGCAGAACGGCGGTCGAAACCAGGACCCGGATCCTTCGAATGGCTCGGGTGGGAAAAACTTCCCTGTCGCCGTCGTCAATCTCCACGACGATTACACTCCGCCCTACGGGATGTTCTATTTCCGCCAGGACGCGCTGAGTACTTGGAACGGGAAGCGTCTGATTCGGGACGCTAGCCAGAAGCTCGACACGGATGTTGGCGTGCCCTTTCCGGCGGAAGCGGTCGAGGTGCCGATGCGGGACCGAGCCGATACGGAGCGTCAGCCGAATGGGAAACGGCTCGCGCATCGCATGCGCACTACCGTGGCGCTGATGACACCCCATTCCAAACCCTTTGCGCTCATTGACGCAGCCAAGTTCGAACCGGCCACAAACCCGGATCCCAAGCGGTTCGAGCGCGCGTACAAAACCGAATCCATCGTTCTCGACACCGACTTCAGCGATCTGCTGCACCGTCCCGTGGGCAGTGAAAAATGGAGCCCCGAGGTCTGGCAGCATTACACCCAGGTGCCGGATGATCCCCGGTATCGCAAAATCGCAGACGAGGCCCGGCAACTGCTGCCTCCACATCTCCGCGGCATGGTCCTGGCACAGGCGCTGGCCATCAAGTTCTGGCTGGACAAGAACACGACGTATGATCTTGGCGTCGCGCGGCCGAACGATGAGGCCGATCCCGTTGCGGGATTCCTTTTCGGGGATCGTCGCGGCTACTGTGTGCATCTCGCTCACTCCGCCGCCTACCTTTTTCGGACCATCGGCCTGCCCTCGCGGGTAAGCGTCGGATACGCGGTTGACGCCCGGCAGCGCGGAAGCGGTTCGGCTGTTCTTATCCGCAACGGCGACGCGCATGCCTGGCCGGAGATTTACGTGAAGGGGCTGGGCTGGGTTGTACTCGATATAACCCCGGAAAAGGTAGCTACGCCTCCGCAACAGGACAAGGCCGACCCTGAACTCCAGCGCATGCTTGGGGAAATGGCGCGACAAACACCGGGATCGCCGAAAGAAGAAAACCCGCCGCCCGGTGATGGCGATGTGCGCAAGGCCATCGTGGAGACGCTGCAGGCAATGGGCCGGATGCTGCTTCCGCTTGCGGCAATGACGCTTGTGGCGCTGTACATGATGAAGATCTGGCGCCGCATGGAGCCGCGTTTCTGCACGGAAGCCCGCCTACCGGTATCCGCCTACCGCTCGGCGCTCGACAGTCTCGCTGACCTCGGGTTCCGACGCGGATTTGGCGCCTCACGCGAACATTTCGCCGAGTCGATTGCCGCGAGCGCGCCGGAATTCGACGAACTCACTCAAATTCACCTGCGCCATTCCCTCGGCGCAGGTAACAAACCCCGCAGCCGTGCGGTCTACCTTGCCCTTTCTCGCGCAGTGGCGCGCAAGGTAGCCAACGGCGTTCCCTTCTGGCGCCGTGCCGCTGGCGCCCTCCATCCCCTGTCCTGGTGGAAAGTGAGCTGAGAAGATCGAAAGGAATCCAATGGCATCCTATCCACAAACGCCTGTCACACCAGAGCCGCAATCCCAGGCTATACACCCGCTCGCGGCGCCGTACGAGACGGCCCAAATCCTTCGCCGCAGACTGCGCGTCGCCATTAAGGGGCGCGACGAAGTGATCGATCTCATTATCACCGCCCTCTTCGCCGACGGCCACGTTCTCCTCGAGGACTATCCTGGGTCTGGCAAGACTACGCTGGCCAAGGCGCTCGGCGAGTCCGTGACCGACGCGGAGGGACAGCACATCGCGCCTTTTCGCCGTGTCCAGTTCACGCCCGATCTTTTGCCGAGCGATGTCTCGGGCGTGTCGATCTTCGATGTCTCCACAAGCCGGTTCGAGTTTCGCCCTGGGCCGATCTTTGCGCACGTGCTGCTGGCGGACGAAATCAACCGCACGTCGCCGAAGGTCCAATCGGCGATGCTCGAAGCAATGGCTGAGAAGCAGGTGACGGTCGACAATCACACCTACCCGCTCGACGCCTTCTTCTTCGTCGTCGCCACGCAAAATCCGCGCGATCTGGCGGGAACTTATCCGCTTCCGGTCGCGCAACTGGACCGCTTCCTGTTCAAAATCAACATGGATTACATCGCGCGAGAAGCCGAGATCGACGTGCTCGCCACACGTAAGGTTCGCCGCTCCCCGCCCGCGGAACGCCTGGTGACGCGGGACGAAGTCGTCGATGCCCGCGCGGCGATGGAAGAGCACGTTCGCGTCGATCCCCGCGTTCATACGTGTCTGGTCGATACCGCCCGCAATCTCCGTGCTCACAAGAAGGTTCTGCAAGGCCTCAGTACACGAAGTCTTGTCTTGATGATTCCGGCGCTGCAGGCTGTGGCTCTGTTGAATGGACGCGACTTCGTCTCCTCGCAGGATATCGAGTATCTGGCGCCGTTTGTTTTCAGTCACCGTCTGGTCATCGCACCGGGCGCGGGCGACACGCGGACGGTTGTGCTGGAGTGTCTGAAGGGCCCGCTCGAAATTCTCACGCGCTCGACCATGGCAAATGTCGCGCCCGCCCAGTCGCCGCCGGCGCTGCCCTCCCAGCCTCTTGGGAACGGACAGAACTGGTAATGTTTCTCCGCGCTACAATTTGGCTTGCCGCCGGGCTGGCTCTGTTTTCTCAGCAGACCCAGCAGCAACCACCCGACCTCGCCACTGTGCGTCAATGGATCGATAGCGGACGGTTCATCCGCGTCCGCGAAATGGGCGAGGCAATCCTCCGGCAGAACAAGAATTCACCGCTCGGCAACTACCTCCTCGGGGTGGCGATGCAGCGCGGTGAGGGAAATCTTCCATTGGCGCGCTACTATCTTGGCCGCGCGCGCACTCTGGTCGAACTCAGTCCGTCCGTAAACGACCAAACCAACGATCTGCACGCGCACATTCTATTTGAAATGCTTCTTGTTGCCGGGTTGACCGAAAAGCACGAAGAGCAGATCCAATTGGTGAGTGAGTACGGCCGCCTGTTCGGCGTGGACATGGGCGAACGGAGCGGCTGGTCGCTGATGAAGCTCGGGCGGCACAATGAGGCCCGCCAGTTGATGCAAAAGTATCTCAAGTCGAAAGATCCGGATACTCGCCGCGGCGCGCTGAATACCCTCGGCTCCATCGAAATGTCCCTCGGTAATTACGAGGAAGCGTTCCGCTGGTTCACCATTCTGAAGAATGAACTGACCGAGCGCGATGCGGTGAATATCGCGACCCTCGTCCGGAACCGCGCTGAGGTAGCCAATGTGCTTCTCCAGTTCGATGTCGCGGAAAGCGACACACTGCTCGCCACGAAGTATTTCCATCCATCGAGCTACTCGAATCCCTGGACTTCGCTGTCGGTTCTCTACACGTCGGAAGGCCGGTTGGCCGAGGCTGTATCGGCAATCAGCAGCATGCACGCATGGGATCGGCGCTCCGACCCGACTCTCGAACAACAGCGCTGGAATGACGGCCAGCAGGCGACGGCGATTGTTCTCCTTGCCACCGGGTATCCGGAGGCGGCGCTGCAGATTGTCCGCCGCATTCGCAGTAAGCCGGATCGCCGCGGCACCACATCCGGAACGATGGAACAGGCGGAAATCGGGCTATTGTACCTCTGGCGGGAGACTCTGCGGATGCAGCGCCAGTTGTTGCGGGAACAGATGGTCTGGGAGCCCTGGAACGAATGGACGCAGTCCGGATGGGAGCGGCTGAAGACAGAACGGGAACTCTGGGCGGCGAACAGCCGTCTGAACGCACTGCTCGTTCCCGAGAAACGTCTACCGTGGATTCTGCGGCCGTATGCGCCCGATTCCCCGATCACGGAGTGGATGCGTCCTGGTTTGTCCGCCGCCGTTGGGGGCGGGTTGATCCGCACGGAGTTGGAAAAGCTGATCAACCGGACGGGCAAGTTGGCTGACCGCGAACGCCCCTACCTGCAAGCGGCGATGGGCGAGTCGCTCGTTCTATCGGGCGACTGGGAACGAGGATTGACGGCGTTGACTGCCGCGCGAGAAAAGCTGCCGCAAGAAGAGGTGCTTCTCCGGACGCGCATGGAGGCGCTCGCGGCCCACGCGCTGGAACGGAGCGGTCAATTGGATCGCGCGGCCGTCGCTTGGCGCAATGCAATGGAGAGAAATGCCGGCTTGATCCGGCTGTTGGACCTATCGATTCCGGTGACTCTGTCGAGCGACAATTCTCCGGGGGCAAACGAAGCGGTGAGTTGGCTCGAGAAATCGCCGCGATTTCACCGGGGCCGGGGCTTCGCCCTCTCGGTGTCGACGGGGGGCGGCCGGCTCTATGCACAGCTACGCGGCCGTGACGGCGCGGTTCTCGCCCAGACGAGCGCAGCGGTATTGCCGGATCTGAAGGACTCGGCGCGAATGGTTTGCAAGCAGATCCATCAAAAGGCGTTCGCGACCAAGATTGATCTATCGCAGATGGATATCAATTCGCTGGATGGGTCGGTAACGTCGGGCGACTCCAGCCAGATCGGACTCAAAGAGCTATTCGGCAACAAGTAAGGTGTCCTAATGCAAAGTGCCGTTCCAGTCGCCCGGCTGGAACGGCACTTTATGTTAGTCTGGCGCTGCGTTAATCTTTGATATCGATGATCTTGGCGATGTGCAGCGTGTCGCCCTTCAACTCGCCGGTGACTTGGACCTTGCCCTTCAGATGCTGTTTGGCCAGGTCGGCGTTATTCACCTTGTAAACGTTCTGCTCTTTTTCGGAGACGAAAACTGGCGCGGCTCCGCCTTTAATGCACCGCTCGGCACATTCGCGCGCGGCGGTATTGGAGCCCGCGTTACCGGCGCCGCAGGACGAATCGCTGATCCAACCCTTGAATTCGGCAGCCGGAACGGCGCCTGCCAGCGCAATCGCGGCAAAGGCGGTAAAGAGAGCTTGTTTCATTTGGATGGACACCTCGCCCACATTGTCCCACGTTCGGGTGCACTCGGGAAAATCCTCTAAAAGACTTGGGCGCCGTGGTCGATAGGAGAGTGTGGGGAATACGTCCCCGCCGCTCCCATGGCCATCGCACCACTTACATTTACCGGCGTCAGCACCTACTCCACGGATTTCCAAAAGATCCTGGACCGTACCGTGGCGATTGCATCGCAGCCAATTTCGCAATTGCAATCCGAACAAGCGAAGATTGTCCAACAGAAGGCCATCGCGAGTGGATTGCAAACAGTGGTGGCCGGCCTTGCCTCGTCGCTTAGCTCTCTCGGCGAGTTGGGGAAGTCAAAAGCACTCGGTGGGAGCTCATCCAATTCTTCGAAAGTCAGCATCGGCACGGTGACCGCCAATAATCCGGCCACTTACTCCATCACGGACATCACATCGGTCGCCCGCGCCGCTTCGGCCACTTCCTCCGGATTCGCCGACGGCGGCTCGACGCCAGTGTCAGCTACGGGAACCATTAAGCTCTCCTTCAATGGAACGGATCACACAATCACACTGGGCTCGAGCGACAACACGTTGACCGGGTTGCGCGACAAGATCAACGGCTTGGCGTCCGGCGTCACTGCGTCCATCCTCACAACGGGAACCGGCGCGACACCCTACTACCTGTCGATTACGTCGAACACAACCGGCGAGAAGCCAATCGCCGTGATTGACGATCCCGACGGAACGGCGACGACGCTTCTAGCGTCCGCTGATGACGGGGCGAACACGAATTTCAAGATCAACGGGGTCCCTGTTTCTAAACCGTCAAACCTCATTAACGACGTGGTGGGCGGCGTAACCTTTTCCATACTCGGAACGACCAGCGGAACGGAAAGTGTAACGCTGTCGCTCGCTACCAATCGCTCGACTCTGTCGAGCCGCTTGCAGTCCTTCGTCTCGGCTTATAACGCAGTTCTCGACAGCACCGATGCGCAGATCGGCGAATCGGCGGGCCTCTTGACGGGCGACTTCCTTGTCCGCGAGACGAAAGATGCATTGCGTGGCGTCAGCGGATTTCAGGGAACGGGCGATATTACCTCGCTTGCCCAGCTTGGAGTAACCTTTGGCAGCGACGGCAAAGCCTCCTTCGAGGCTGACACTTTCAACGCACTGTCTGATTCCCAGATACAAGACGCTTTCACATTTCTGGGTTCCGGATCGACGGGATTCAGCGGATTGCAATCCCGGCTCAATCAGATCTCGGATCCGATCACCGGCCTAATCGCAGTTCAGAACACGAAGTACGACGAAAGCGACAAGCGCATTGCGGATCGCGTCACGGAATTGTCGAATCGCCTGGTTGCGCTCCAAAAGGCGACGGCTGAACGGCTGCAGACGGTCGATGCTCTTCTCGGCTCGCTGCAATCGCAGCAGACGATCATCGACGCGAGCTACAAGAGCGTCCTGGTCGGAATTTATGGAAAGAACAACGATTAGTGTTCGTGACGCGGCGGAGCAACTCGAAGCCCTCGATGCCATTCTGCTGGCCGCCGTTCCGGGCAGCGAGCCGGAAATTCTCTCGCATCTGCTGCTTCGCCGGGAGCTAATCGATAGATTGGTGCAATCCTGCCGGCGGCCGGAGAAGCTCCAAGAGATTCAGCGGCGCACCATTCGCCTGGGAGAGAAGTTTCTGCATTGGCGGCGGACAGCAATTATGGATCTCTCCACCATTGACCAACACCTGCGGTATCTAAACGCGCAAGCGCCTTCGTCATCGGCTCCGCAGGCCGGAATCGATTTTTCAGGCTGAGAAATCGGCGATCGCGCGCAGGACGGCATCCGTGTCGCCGTCGGACAGATAGGGGTGAATTGGCAAGCTGAGCTCCTCCGCAGCCAATCGCTTCGCTTGTTTCAAGGGACCAAAACAGGCGTAAGAGATGCCGCTCATTGCAGTTTGATCGGGAATTAGGCACGGATAGTGTTCGGCCGGCTGGATACCTTGTCTTCGCAGATGGGTGATCAGCAGCGGTTTCTTTTCGTGCGACACGCGAGTTGGAAACAGATGCCAGCAGGGCCGCCATTCGCCAGAAGTAGGCTGGTTGGCGGCTATCGGACGAACGGCCGCCGATGGCCAATTGCTGAGATAGCGTGCGGCGATGTCACAGCGTCTCTCGGTCCATGCGGCTAATCTCGGTAGGAAAACATCTCGCAGCAACGCCGCATGGAGTTCATCTAACCGGCTATTGCAACCAATCTCGGTGTGACGGTACTTTTCCGTCTGGCCGTAATCGCGCAAGCATCGCGCTCGGGCAGCCAGAACTGGGTCGGACGTTAGCACGGCGCCACCATCGCCCATGGTTCCCAGGTTCTTCGTCGGGTAAAAGCTGGTCGCCGCCGCGATCCCAACTGTACCCGTTGGTCTCCCATTCTCAGTGGCCCCGATCGACTGCGCGCAGTCTTCCACGCAGACCAGCCGGAACTCCCCGATCAGGGCGCGCAGTGATTCACTGTCGAGTGGAAAGCCATATAAATGCACGGGAAGGAGAAAACGAATCTCGGGCATAGCGCGTAGAGCCGCGCGAGCCTCGTTAAGGTCGATCAGACCAATCTCGGTTGTATCGCAAAAAACCGGAATACCGCCGGCCCGAATAATCGCCAGCGTCGATGCAAATGCCGACAGCGGCGTTGTCAATACCTTTTCACCTGGACGCAAGCCGGCCGCGCGTAATGCGATCTCGATTGCATCCAGGCCGCTGGCGACACCCACTGCCTCGGAGAAGCCCCAGTAAGATGCGAGTGCTTGCTCAAACCGGCGGACCCGGTCGCCCAGGATGTACCATCCACTTCGTCCAACCTCGTCGACAACGCGAAGCGCGTCCGCACGGACATCCTCCCATTGCCGGGCAAAGTCGTTGAAAGGGGCCGTGTTCGGTGGCAACGTTCCATTATCGCGTGGAAGAAAGGGTCACCGGAATTCCCGGTGACCCTCAGGAGTACTAACCGCGGAGCAACGCGAGTACCTGCTGCGGCGCCGAGTTGGCCTGGGCGAGCGCGGAGATACCGGCCTGAAGGAGGATCTGAGCCTTGGTCAACGAAGCCGCTTCCTCGGCCAGATCGGCATCGCGAATTCGGGACTCGGAAGCCGCCAGGTTTGTGAGTTGCGACTGCGCCAGGTTAATGGCGAAGTTGAACTGATTCTGACCGCGGCCAACAACGGCTTGGGCATTGCCGAGCGTGTTGACGGCCTCGGCCAGCGCCGTGACGGCGCGCTCCGCGCCCGCCTGGCTCGTGATATCGGCTGTTGACCCCGTCCCGACTGTAGATGCGGTGACGACGCTACCCTGGCTCCCGATGCCAGTATTGGAACCATTGGTGCCGATGGCCACACGGAAGCTGCCGAGAGTGCTGGCGAACCGGATGCCCTCCGCGCCGGACGCCGAAGCCTTGTCCTTGACGGCGATCACCTTCTGCAGCGTCGTGTCGTTGGACTGCTTGAGCGCCGTGTTGATCGCGTCGATCGCTTCGTCGACCGTTCCGGCATTGCGGCTAGTCGTGTCGTTGCGGAGCACAACCGCGATCGAATGCTCGGCACCGCTCGAATCGTTGGCCACAACCGTCACGGTTTGGTCGTCAGCGCCGCCCCGGATGCCCGTAAATGACAGAATCCCGGTCTGCTGGGATCCAGCGGAGACAAACGAGTTGATCGCCGTGTTGCCCGCCTGCGCCTCGGCAGCGTCAGCGACGCCGGTCACCGTTGTGGAGCCAAAGCCGAAGACGTTGGAGTTGCCGACCGTATTGATCCGGAACTTGCTGCCGTTGGAACTGTTGATGGTGATGTCGGTGCCGTCATTGGTTGCAACGAGACCCGCCGCCGCCAGCGTCGAGTTACTGGCAAACGCCGCATTTAGTGCCGTAGTTGCATCGCCAATCGTCGCTCCAGCCGGGGTGATCGCCGCAGAGACAGTTGCACCTCCGCCTATCGAGAACTCGAGCGTTTCCGCCGCGGCGGTAAATGCGCCGCCCGAACCGGTCACGGTCGAGTAGTCGAAGGTGCCGGATGTCCCAGCGGAACTGCGGAACCCGCCGAGGCCAAGCAAGTTGCCGATATCGCCGGAGGCCTGCACTTCGAAACGTTCGCCCGATTTGCTTGTGAACTGCAACGCCGAACCGGCGGTAGCAGTCGTAACCGAGATGCCGGCGCTCTGCAGGTTGCTGTTAGAAGCGACGGCCGACGAGAGGCTGCTCAATGCGGCGTCAATCGTCGTACCGGCTCCGACCGTCAGAGCGACGTCGACAGGGCTGGATAGTCCGGCGCCCTGGATACGGACCGTGACTGTTCCCGCTCCCCCCGCACCGAACGTCGTAGCGGCAGCGGCGGTATTGGATCCACCGGTCACCGTGTTGGCCAAGGCGAGGCCCGTCGGGTTAGAGGACGAGGTGACATTGCCGACAAGCGCATTCGCCAGACGATCTCCCGCTTCCACCTGGAATGCCGTATTGGAAGAAGTGAAGCCGAGCGATTTCTTGCCGTCGGCCGACGTGACGACGGCCGCCTTGATACCGGCGTTCTTAAACGCCGTGGCGTTGGAAGAGGCAGCGTTCCCGGCGTTGTCTATCGCGCTGTTGATCGCGGAAACCAGCGTATCGGTGTCGGTTACGCCCGACAGGTTGACGGAAACCTTCACCCGTTCGTTATCGGAGAACCCGGCACCGCGGAAGGAAAAGTCCGTATAGCCGGACGTGCCGACCGATCCGAGGTTGGTGGCGTCATTCACAATGGCGGAAACACTGGTGCTAGCCGAACCGGTTCCGATGTCGGTGGAGGTAACTCCCTGCGCTTGCACGCCCTGAAGCCCGAGGCTCTTCGAATCGACCGTGGAATTGGAAAGGTTCACGCCGACCGAGCCGTTTGTGGTCGACGAAATCCCGCCGGACGTGCGCCCGCCGCCGATGAATACGGAAAGCGACTTGGCAAAGGTGCCGCCGGAGTTCAGGCCGATCGCCTGCGCCTGCCGGTCAATTTCCGTAATAACGCTCTGGAATTCGCTGTTCAGCACAGTACGGCTGCCGGAAAACGCGCCGGACGCCGACTGGGTGGCCAGAGTGCGGGCGCGGTCGAGAAGCTTGCTGATGTTATTGATGCCGCCGTCGATGGTCTGCAACGAGCTTAGGCCGTCGTTTGCGTTGCGGATACCTTGTGAAAGGACCGCTTGGTCGCTGCGGAAAGTATTGGCGATGGACAGACCGGCGGCGTCGTCGCCACTGGACTGGATGCGAAGGCCGGAAGTGACGCGGCCGATGGTCTTGCCCTGGGCCTCGGAGGTCTGACGCAGGTATTCCTGCGCTTGCAGCGAGGCGACGTTCGTGTTGATGCGAAAAGACATGTTTCTCTCCTTGAAACAGAGTCCCGGATGGTGTTTCCGGAGCCGCTCGCTCCGCTGCCCCAAAGTCCTTTTTGGGGAAAGTCACGCGCGATTGGCGTTCAATGCTCATATCGGGGGACGGTGGGATGCCGAGAGGGATAGGGGAAGAAAAACAATGGGATAGGTGCAGAAGGAGCAGTCTAGATCGCATGACTAAAAAGCGAACAGCCACCTGCGTGGAGCGGGTGGCTGTTCGAAGGCGGCGGATTGAGCTTGTGACTAGCCTTTCAGCAATGACAGAACCTGCTGCGGTGCCGAGTTTGCCTGCGCCAGCGCCGAAATCCCCGCTTGCAGCAGAATCTGTGCTTTCGTCAGGTTTGCGGCCTCCTCGGCGAGGTCGGCATCGCGAATCCGGGATTCAGCCGCCGCGATATTGGTCAACTGGCTGGATGCTAGATTAACCGCGAAGGAAAACTGATTCTGGCCGCGGCCAACTACAGCCTGCGCGTCGCCAAGCTTGGTCACCGCATTGGCGAGCGCGTTGACAGCCGCCTCAGCGCCGGCCTGGGTGCTGATGTCGGCGGTTGAGCCATTTCCAGCAGCGTCAGAGCTCACCACCGTGCCCTGATCGCCCAAACCGGTGCCTGACGCATTGGTGCCGACCGCAATCTTGAAGCCGCGCAGCGTTGAGATGAACCGGATACCTTCAGGCCCCGACGGGGACGCCTTGTCCTTTACAGCCGCGATCGCCTGAATCGTCGGGTCGTTCGACTGCTTCAGTGCTGTGTTGATGGCGGAAATAGCCTCGTCGACCGTCCCGGCGTTGCGCAAGCCGGAATCATTGCGGAGAATAACCGCGACCGAGTGCTCGCCGCCCCCGGTGTCGTTTGCCGAAACTGTAATCGTCTGATCGTCGCCGCCATTGCGGATCCCCGTGAAGGGGATGATGGATGACTGCTGCACGCCGCCGGCATTGAAGGCATTTACGTCGGTGTTGCCTGCCTGGGTCTCGGCCGTGTCCGCGACCCCCGTCGCCGTGGCCGCATTAAAGCCAAACACATTGCCGGCGCCAATCGTGGCGATCCGGAATTTGCTGCCGGTGGAACTGGTGATGGAGATGTCGGTGCCGTCATTGGTGGCGACGAGCCCGGCGGCAGCGAGCGTCGCGTTTGCCGCAAACTGTGCATTCAGGGCGATGGTGGCGTCGGCGATGGTGGCCGCAGCCGGTGTCACGCTCACCGAGACCGTCGGCCCTCCGCCGATAGAAAACTCCAATGTCTCGGCCGAAGCGGCGAAACTTCCGCCGGAACCGGTCACCGTCGAATAGTCAAAGGTACCGGCAGCGCCACCAGAGCCGCGGAAGCTACCAAGGCCCAGAATGTTGTTGAGATCGCCGGATGAAGCTACTTCGAAACGCTCGCCGCGGGCGCTGGTGAATACGAGCGGCGCCCCGGGCGTAGCCGCTGTCAACGTAATCCCGGCCGCCTGCAGATTGCCGTTTCCGCTGATTGCCGTCGCAAGGCTGGCGAGAGCCTGGTCGACGGTTGTCGCAGCAGCGACATTGACGCTGATATCGACCGGCGTGGCAAGGCCGGCGCCCTGGAGGCGAACTTGCACAACTCCGGCGCCGGACGCGCCGAACGTTGTTGCCGCGGCGGCGGTATTGGACCCGCCCGTCACCGTGTTGACGAGCGCCCTTCCAGTAGGATTCGAAGACGAAATCACGTTTCCCAGCAGCGCATTCGCGAGCCGGTCACCCGCTTCGACCTGAAACGCGGTGTTGCTGGAACTGAACGCCAACGACTTCCTGCCGTCCGGCGACGTGACCACCGAAGCACTAATATTGGCGTTGTGGAAGGCGGTGGCCTCCGGGCTGACGACGGTTCCCGAGGAGGCGATCGCGTTGTTAATTGCGGTCACCAGATTGTCCACATTGGTGACGCCGGACAAATTGACGGCGACCTTGATACGCTTCGCATCTCCGAAGCCCGGTCCGCGGAAAAAGAACTCGGTGAAACCGGACGCGTTCTGCGATGCTGTATTCGCCGGGTCATTTACGATGGCGGAGACGCTCGTCGAAGGCGACCCCGTGCCGATGTCCGTTGTTGTGATGCCTTGGGCCTGTGCGCCTTTGAGACCAAGACTCTTGGCGTCGACGGTGGAGTTGCTGAGGTCGACCTGCGACGCGCCGTTTTGGATCGAGGTGATCCCGCCCGAAGACTTGCCGCCGCCGATAAATACCGACAACGCCCGCGCGAATTCGCCGCCAGCGTTCAGCCCGATGGCCTGCGCCTGCCGATCGATTTCCGTGATCACGCTGCCGAACTCCGAGTTGAGGACGCTTCGGCTTCCAATAAAGGTCCCCGATGCCGACTGCGTGGCAAGGGTTCGGGCCCGGTCCAGAAGCTTGCTGATGTTGTTGATTCCGCCATCGATGGTCTGCAGGGTGCTAAGTCCGTCGTTGGCATTGCGGATGCCTTGCTGCAGCACTGCCTGATCGCTACGGAAGCTGTTGGCGATGGAAAGCCCGGCGGCGTCGTCGCCACTGGAGAGGATACGCAACCCCGAGGTCACCCGGCCGATTGTCTTCGACTGGACTTCACTCGTATTCCTTAAATACTCCTGAGACTGCAGGGAGGCGATGTTGGTATTGATGCGGAAGGACATGATTTCACTCCTTGTGAGACACGGGTACCTGTGCGTGACCGGAAACGGGCGCGCGGCAGGCTGCCGATGGGATGGTGGGTGTTTCTGGCGAAAGCCTCAAGAGGGAGTAGCCTCAGCCTCAAGAGGGCATATCGGTGGTAGGTGGGGTTGTGTTAGGGGGTATTAGACTTTTCGTCGTTGGGGGATACTGCTGTGGGATGTTCGGGGGAGGGGATCTCAGCGGGCAGGGTGCTTTCCCGGAGGTGTTCAACCAACTGGGTGAGTTTGGCGGGATCGGCCCCTTGAGAGGATGCGGCGAGGTTAACTTCTCGAGTAACGCGGATCTCCGACCGAAGGACGGTAACTTCCTTCGGCGCAGAGATACCGAGCTTCACTTGCGTAGGGGAGGTCTCGAGAATCTCAATCTCGATATTCTCGCCAATCACAATGGATTCACCGCGACGCCTGCGAATAATGAGCACTAGACCTCCGCAAGACGGTCCGACCGGTCCTTCGAAACGGCTGAAGGATCCGCGACGTTTTCTTCCGTGGCGCTGGGCTGCAAGGGGGTTAATGCCGAGTAACGGCAGTCATCCCGAACGGCCTGCACACCTTTGCGTGTTTCCCGCGAGAGTACCACGGGACCGAGCAGGTTTGCCGTAGGGGTGCCTTCCGAGGGGAGACAGACGATGGCCAAACAGGCCAGACTCTGGTCCCAAAACGAGGTCTCTCCGGTAGCTAGACCGAGGATTGTGCGTTCTTCGGGTGCGACTTCGAGCTCATAGCGTGGATCGACGGAGCGCGCCGGCAATGTAATGAAGCAGAGCTCCGCGTGTTCAATACTCTGAAGGAATACAACCGGGCGAAGCGCCGGACGTTCAATACAGAGGAACCGCCGCTCCCCTTCAAAACCGGGCAGGCCATTTGGGAACTCAAATACGTCCTCTTCCGCGAATTGTACGATGCCGAACTGTTTCGTGCTGATGGATGGCATAGTTTCTGGTGTGTCTCCTGGCTAAAGCATAGCCGGGTGATTTCCTCACTGCTGATCTATCGGACAGTGTACGCCCTGACTTCATAGCGCCGGAATAATCTGGGCACAGGATCAGTCTTAAGAATGGATTAGCGGGATGCGGGCAAGGTCGATGCCGTTGCGGAATGGGCGCGCTCGGCGGCCGCCCGGAAGCGCTGCCACTCCTCGTCACGTTGCGATGGACTCCACTGAAACTCAGCGCCCAGGGCGTCAAGAGCTTCGAGAGCGACGGAGGCGCCCATGTCGGCAGAGAAGGCGTATTCGGTCCGGCGAAGCAGAAAATCGTCGAGATGCCGGCAAAATTCGTGACGCGCCGCGAACACGGCCTGCGCGCCGATCCGCCCATGTGTGGCGGCCAGCGCTTCTACCCCGGCTGCACGGCTGCCGTAGAGGGCGCCAAATTCGCCGGCCGGCGCCGGGCCGCCGCCCGGTAGCCGAAGGTCCGCCGTCCGGCACGGCGCGGTGATTCCGATGCGCTGGCACACAACATCGGCCGTTTCCTCCGCGATCGCCCGGTACCCTGTGATCTTGCCGCCCAGCACGGAAATCATACCCGGATGGGTCTCTTCCACTTTGTGAGCTCGGGAAACCGACGATTCCGACCCCGGCCGGCGCACCAGCGCCCGCACACCGGCATTCGTGGAATAAATTGGCAGTCTGCGGATGTCAGGGAAGAACGGTTCGACGGAGTGCAAGAGGTATTCGATATCGTCCTCCGCGGCGCTCACATTAGCCGGGTCTTCGGTGTAGTCGGTGTCTGTTGTCCCGATCCAAGTCTTGCCCATCAGCGGAATGACAAAAAAGAGGCGGCCGTCAATTGGTGAGAACAGTACATTGGCTTTGTTCACCATGGGCGCACAGGTAAGGTGAATACCCTTCGTCGTGCGGAGGCGGCGGCTGGGCGAGCCAGTGAGCGTTTTCTCAACACGATCGAACCACGCACCCGTCGCATTGACGAAGACCCTCGCGCGCAGCTCGGACTCTTCCCCCGTTCCGCCATCGCGCACACGAAGGCTGCCCACACGGCCGTCGTCGTGATTCGCGGCGACAACCTCGCAGTAGTTCCGGACCACCGCGCCATTATTGGCAGCGTCGATTAGATTCTCCAGGCACAGCCTTTCCGGCAACCGCACCTGTGCGTCGTAGTAGCTTCCGGCGCCCTGGAGCCCATCCTTCGTTAGCGACGGTTCATCGGCCAGCGCTTCCGCATTGCCAAGAAAGCGATGTCCGGGCAGGGACCGGTCGTAGCTCAGCGCGTCGTAGAGCGTCAGTCCGACCCGCATCTTGAATCGAAACCACGCGGATTGGCGGACGAAGGGTATCCGGAATTCGAGCGGTCTAACCAGGTGCGGCGCGATGCGAAGCAGTGTTTCTCTCTCGCGGAGGTCCATCCGCACCAGGCCGAAATCAAGCATCTCCAGATAGCGCAGACCGCCATGGATGAGCCGTGTCGATCCGCTGGTCGTTCCGCCGCCGAAGTCCCCTTTTTCAACGAGGGCAACACGTGCGCCGCGCAGAGAAAGATCCCGCGCGATGCCAGCTCCAATAATGCCTCCGCCGATGATGGCGGCATCGAAAGGGCCGCCGTCCCAAGTGCTCATGTACAGATTCAATTATCGCAGTTAGGCGCCGGTAACCGCCTGATAGACCTCGCGCTTGGACAGGCCGCGCTGGCGGGCGATCAACTTAATGGCGTCCATTCGATCCATACCGCCGCGGATGGCGTCGGCCACGGCCTCCGGAATGGGCCGGTCGTCGCGTATCCCCGTGGTGCCTCGGCCGATGAGCAATACCATTTCGCCGCGGGTGTTGGCGGGCTTTAACTGGGCCAACAGCTCTCGGGCCGTACCGCGCAGAAACTCCTCGTGGATCTTCGTCAACTCACGGGCCAGGACAACCGGCCTGTCGCCAAGCACCGCGTCGACATCGTCAAGCGTCTCCGTAATGCGGTGAGGAGCTTCATAGAAAACGAGCGTGGCTGGGACTTCGGCCCACGATTCGAGAATTTTGCGCCGCTGGCCCTGTTTGGGCGGAAGGAAGCCGCCGAAGACAAAGGCGTCGGTGGGAAGTCCGGACGCGCACAGGGCGGTCAGCAACGCCGAGGCGCCGGGAATGGGGATGACGGCGATACCCTCGGCGGCCGCGGCGGCGGCAATGCGATATCCGGGGTCGGAGATGAGAGGGGTTCCTGCGTCACTGATCAGCGCGATGCGGTCTCCCGCCCGCAGAGCGGCCAGCAGTTCCTCGCCTCGTTCTCGCTCGTTGTGCTCGTGATAGCTGATAAGAGGCTTCTCAATGCCATAGTGTTCCAGGAGCTTCCGGCTGTGGCGGGTGTCTTCGCACGCAATGCGGTCCACTTCCTTCAGTACGCGGAGAGCGCGGACGCTAATGTCTTCAAGGTTTCCGATCGGGGTGGCGACAAGATAGAGTGCGGCTTGCAATATTCGTAACTATACTTGAAGAGGTAATCGTCCAAGGAAGGAGAACCCAGGATTGCATCCTGAAACCGGAACTACCACGTCTCCCGTTTATGTCTGGAAACCGGCGGAGAAACTGATCTCCGTACAGATTCAATTTGACGTAATCGACAAAATCCTTTTGGAGGTCATGCGCGGATTTGGGGCGGTACCGAAGCGTGGCGCCGAGGTCGGCGGCATTCTCCTTGGCACCGCTGAGACCTCCGGCGATCGCACCGTGGTGAAGATTGAGGATTTCGAGATGGTGGGCTGCGATCACGCCTCGGGTCCATCGTTCATACTCTCCGAGGACAATCGCGCCAGCTTCGCCGGGGCGGCGAATCGGTGGCGGCACGGTCCGGACCGCCGCATGTATGCCGTCGGGTATTACCGCGGGCACACTCGCGAGGGGATTTGTCTGGGGGCGGAGGATCTGTCAATTCTGGAGGAGTTCTTCCCCGAGCCCTCGGCCATTGCGCTGGTGGTGAAACCCTATGCGACGAAGGTCAGCATGGCCGGCATTTTCTTCCGCGAAGACGGGCAGTTCAGGGCCGATTCGTCGCATCTCGAGTTCCCGTTCCGGCGTAAGGAATTAGGCGGCGGCATCTCTGGAACCGAACGGCTCGCCGCTGCCGCGCGGTTCGGTCAACAGCGAACGGGCGAAGATCCGCGCGTCGCGATCCGTGCCGCTGAACTTGTGGCGTCTTCGTCGAACCAGGTCTCTGCGCCGATACCGGCCCCGGAGTTTGGCGGATTGGCCTCGGCGCCCGTGGAAACGTCCAAGGGTAAGGGCGTCCGTGGAGGCTGGGTCTGGATACCGCTCTCATTCATCTTCATGTTGCTGGGCGTGGTCCTGGGTTTCCAGATCGCCCTCAGCATGCGTCCGAAGCAACCCGCGAATCCGTGGCTGGAAGCGTGGGACATGGCGCTGCAGGTGAAGCGTACCGGCGACGAATTGACGGTGACCTGGGATCCGTTGGCGCCGCCGGTTCGGAACGCCACGCGCGGAGCGTTGATCATTCAGTCGCGGGATGAAACGAGGACCATCGACCTGCGTGCGCCGCAGTTGCAGGGTGGAAGCGTTATCTATCGCGGGGTACCCGAACGAGTGATATTCCGGCTCGAAACATATCCCAGGGAGCGGGTCGTCGTGTCGGAAATCGCTGAGTTTAAGAAAGAATAGCCCCGGCCCCAGAGTGGTATCCTTCCAGTGGCGCGACAGGGCGCCGCCGTGTCCGCGGGAAGGACCGAGTCCCCCTGTAATCGTTCTTGTGCAATTCCAAATTGCAATGAACTCTTTTCTGCCCGAGCAAGCGGACACCGGGCGCTATCTGGAAAGGAGCTCATTCTATGAACCATCCATTGCCTACGCGCCGGCTCCCCGAGCGCCCGGATTTGGATCAATTAAGGCGGCAGGCGAAAGACCTGCGAGATGCCTTTGCGGGAGGTGAGCCTGCCGCGATTGACGAGGTGAACCGGTTTTTCCGCGATGCCAATGCGGCGGAGTTCGCTCTGCATGAAGCGCAACTCGTCCTCGCCCGCTGTTACGGATATGAGAGCTGGCCAAAGCTGAAGGCCTATGTCGACGGTGTCACGATCGGGCGTCTGGTGGAAGCCGTGAAGCAAAACGGCTTCGTCGAAGTTCGCGCCATTCTTGCCGTGCGGCCGGAACTTGTGACGGCCGTTGAACGATGGAACTACGAATACACCGCGTTGCACTACGCGGTGCTGGGGCAGTCGCCGGAGATGGTGCGCTTGCTGATGGAGGCGGGTGCCGACCCGCACGCCGGAATCAGTCCCCACAACGAGGCGACTAGCGCGCTCACGATCGCCGTGGAACGCGGCTACGACGAAATCGCCACGATCATCAGCGAGATCGATAAGCGCGGGGCAGCGGGACGGCCAACGGCGGATGACGTGCCGAGCGGACTGCGGCAGGCAATCCAGTCCGGCGACGAACAGCGAGTCATTGACATACTCGATGCTCATCCGGAACTCATAGCCTTTGAAGTTCCGGATAACGGCCGGACAATTCTTCACTATGCGTCCACGCTCGGGCTGCCTCGCGTCGCTAGCTGGCTGCTCGATCACGGAGCCGATGTCAATGCCCAGGCAAAGGACGGCGCCACTCCGTTGGACGTGGCAGGCGATAGCGACACTGCGGCGTTCCTTGTGCAGCGAGGAGCGAAGATGACTCCGCGCTCCGCCGTCGTACTCGGCGACGCCGGCTACCTGCGAGCGCGCCACGCCGCCAGCGACCTGATCACGCCGCAGGATCATGACGGCTGGCTCCTTCGACTGGCTGTCGATCACGACCAACCGGAAATCCTGACTATGCTGCTGGAGTTCGGGCTCGATCCCGATGCGAAGGTGCGCGTGGATGGGGTGGATGAAATCGCCTACTCCTGGGGTATGCCGCTGTATCAATGCGTGCGCAATCACCAACCGGACATGGCGAAGCAACTGTTGGAACACGGTGCGGACCCCAACGGGCAAGTGTACGCGAGCGGGACGCCGTTGTCGGAAGCATACGGGCAGCGGGACGAAGAGATGATCGCGTTACTGGAACGGTATGGCGGCGAATCGAATCCTTCGATGGCTGGGTTGTACCGCCGCAAGGATCTGGCCTTGCGTCTGCTGGAGAAGTATGGAGACACGCCTCTCCCGGACGACGGCTTCGGATCGGGACCTGTGGCGGAACAATTGATCGCTGCCGCTGCCCGCGGAGGCGATCCGGAGATCCTGCGTCTTGGGATGGAGCGTGTGAATTGGCCGGTTGGCGACCCGCGATGGTACGGCGCCCTTTCCGGGCCGCTGGGCTTCTGGAATCACTGGATCGGGCCATGGTGCCACCAGGAATGGGACCGCGGAACATATCTACAGTGTTTCCGGATGCTTCTGGAACGCGCCGGACCGCCGGACAAGCGGCTCCGTTTTGGAACAACACTGATGCACGGTATCGTAACGATGGGCAGCCACGTGCGCCCGGAGGAGCAACTGGCCTTCGCCACAGCCGCGCTCGACGCTGGAGCACGCCTGGACCTGCGCGATGACCTGCTGAAAAGCACGCCGCTGGGATGGGCCTGCCGATGGGGAAAGGCGCATTTCGTCGAGCTGTTCCTGAAGCGCGGAGCCGATCCAATCGAAGCCGATGCCGAGCCGTGGGCGACGCCACTGGCATGGGCCCGGAAGAAGGGTTACGCGGAGATCGCGGCGATGCTTCAGGCCGCCGGAACTTAGGCTCGTCGTATCACAAGCACCGCGTTCAACCCGCCAAACGCAAAGGAGTTCGACACCGCCGCCTCATGAGCCCAGGGTTGATACCCGGTACAGAGCGGCACGTCACAATCCGGATCGGGCGCCAGAAAATTCGCGGTTGGCGCGATGGACTGCTCTCGCAGGCCCAATATCGTCGCCACAGCCTCCAGAGCGCCCGATGCGCCAAGCGCGTGCCCGTGGAGTGATTTCGTCGCGGTAACTCGGATCCGCTCCAGATTCGGCGCGAAGACATCGCGGATGGCGCCTGCTTCGGTGAGATCGTTCGCCGCTGTCCCGGTTCCGTGCGCATTGATCACGCCAACGGCTTCAACGGGAAGACCTGCATCGGCCAGTGCCATTCGCATCGTCCGCGCGGCCCCTTCGGCCGAAGGCTGCGTGATGTGATGGGCATCGGCGCCCATTCCAAATCCTGCAATCTCCCCCAGCACAGGGGCCCCACGCGCAAGGGCGCGGTCAAGTGGTTCGAGGACGATCATCGCTGCGCCCTCTCCCAGGATCATGCCACCCCGGCCTTTGGAGAAAGGACGGCAAGTGTCGGGGCTCACCACGCGGAGCGCCTCCCAAGCCTTCAAAGAGCCGTATGTAAATGGCGCCTCGCTGCCTCCCGTCAGAGCGATATCCGTAATGCCGTGACGAACAAGCCAGAATGCCTGGCCGATTGCATGGTTCGCGGAGCTGCACGCCGTGGAGACCGTCCACGCGGGGCCTTGCCAGCCGAGCTCCAGCGTAAGCGCGCTCGCGCCCGCGTTTGCCATGAGCCTGGGAATCGTCATCGGGTGAACGCGCGGCTGCCCTTCGCGATACAGGTTTGCGAACCCGGCGTCTTCACTGGTCTTGCCTCCGTAGCACGATCCGGTGACAATGGCGGCGCGAGTCTTTTCTTCGGCGCTGAGGTCCGGGCGCGATTGGGCCAGCGCTTCACGCGCCGCGACGATGGCAAGCGTCGCAAATCGATCGAGCGGAACGAGCTGCTTCTCATCGAAATGATCTGCGGCGTCGAATGCCCTTGCCTGGGCGCCATTCTGGAAGCGGACACCTGTCATGTCGAACCCGCTGATTGGGCCGATTCCGCTCTTTCCCGCCCGGCAGGCGGACCAGAATTCCGCCGCATTGTTCCCCAAGGCCGATATACAACCGATCCCAGTGATCGCCACGCGGCGTGTCATGCGGCCGGTTCCGGCGGAGCTGCTTTTGCGCCAATCAGGCTTTGTACACCCTCGGCAAGTTGCCGCACATCACGCACCAGCCGCGCCGATTCATCGGGGATATTGATGTTGAACTCGTTTTCGAGAGCGAAAAGGATGTTGATGCCGTCGAGAGAGTCGATGCCGAGTTGTTCAAACGTCGAGTCCGCCGTAACTTGTTCGAGCGGCAGCTTTTGCGTCTCCGCCAGTGTGCGCAGGACACGTTCCAGGACATCGGGGGACACTGACTCACTCATCGTTCCAGCATGGCAGAGACGGACGTTATCGACAAATTTCTCTCCTGCAGCCGTGGCAGCAAAAGCCGGACGGCTTCCAGCGTCGAATGAATATCGGGATTCTCTGCGAGAATCCGTCCGTCATGAAGGCACAGGATAGCGCCGCCTTCGGAGGCGCGCGTCAAACGGTCGGCGACGGCGGCCCCTGAATGCTTCCAATCCAACCCGATCGACGACCACATCACGCCCTGTAATTCCAGCTCTCGCTGAACGGCGCCCAGGCCCAGCCAACGGACCCCATATGGCGCACGGAACAGACGCGGACGAAGGCCGGTAATCTCCTCGACTAGATCCTGTGTGCGCGCAATTTCGTCGCGCATGAAGGCCTTCGATTTGAAGTCAAGACGACGGTGCGACCACGTGTGATTGCCGATCTCATGGCCGGCGTCGGCCACCGCTCGAAGAAGATGCGGAAGGCGCTTTGCGTTGTGGCCGCACACGAAAAACGTCGCCTTCGCATTATGCTCCCTCAGCAGTGCAAGCAACGCCGGCGTCGACTCACTCGGCCCATCATCGAAAGTCAACGCCACTCTGGCGCTCCCTCTCGGCCCGCGCCATACGGAGGAGGCCAGAACCGCCGCGCTGCGGCCGCGGACAGCCCAGGCCGCAAATCCTGCCGCACCCGCCGCCGCTGCCGCGCTTGCCTCCAGCCACACGGTGTTACGCCTTCGGAGGTTCGGCCCACGCAATGCTATGGTCCGAAGTCACCGCGTGCGTGCCGGGCGGTGAGATCAGCGTGAAATAGGACCAAGGCCCGGGCTTCCAGGGATACTTCTCGATCACCGATTCGTCCACTTCGATCCCCAGACCGGCCGACCGCGGGACGAATAACTCGCCTTTCTCGATGGCTAACGGCTCGGCGAGAATCTCCGAGGCGAGAGGCCACTCATACATGAATTTCCGGCCCGGTGTCGTGTAGCACGGGGCTTCCAGCCACTCAACGACGTTCTCCGGCCAACAGATGCCCGCGTGGGCCGCGGCAATCAACTCGAGTTCCGTGCCCCAACTGTGGAAGGCAAATCGAAGCCCTTCATTCTTGATCTCGCAGAAGAGGCGCCGTCCCATCGCATAGCCTCCTTGACAGACCACGTCCATCTGCACGTAGTCGGTGCAGCCGGTGTGAATCAGGTCCATGAATCCGGATTCAGTATGCTCATGTTCGCCCGTGGCAATGGGGACGTGGCCCTGCGCGCGCAGTTCGCGGTAGGCGGCGTGATCGTCTGGTGGAAGCGGCTCTTCCAACCAGGTAATATCGTACTCACCCATTGCGCGGGCGAGATCGGCGATCGTTTCCGGAGTGTAGCTCCGGTCGCCCATCCGCCACCACGAATGCGCATCGACCATGATGCCGAAGTCGGGGCCCACGGCTTCCCGCATCTGCCGGACCGCTTCCAGATCGAGCTCCGGTCCGGCGGCAGGACGCATCTTATAGGCAGAGTAGCCAAGCTCCTTCGTTAACGCGGCTTCGCGGGCGTACTCTTCCGGCGGCTGATACATACCCGCGCTGCCGTAGAGCCCAATACGGTCTCGCACGCGGCCCCCAAGCAACTCCGAGACAGGACGATCCTGGAATTTGCCGAGCAGGTCGTAGAGCGCCACTTCGACAGTCCCGTAAATATGACTGGTCTTGGCGTGCGTGCCGGGTCCGGCCTGGAACTGAACACGCAGCGCGTCGGCGTCGCGCAGGACGCGGCCTTCCAGCCACGGCGCGATGATCTCGCGAATCGTGCGCTCGGCTGTTTCGCTTCCCTCCCCGGGTCCGTAACCCACCAGTCCGTTGTCGGCCTCCACGCGAATCAACATGGCGTCACGCTTGACGATCCGCCGCGTGCCGCCGTAGTAGTTGAGTTCCACAGGTTCGGGAAACACATACGACAAAAGGTGGCATCGGACCGAGCGAATCTGCATGACTTACCAGCATACCCGCAAAGAATCGCCGGGCGCCCTTTTTGAGCGCCCGGCGCGGTTTGAACGGTACGTTCTTCGAGGTTAGGAACTATCCCAGCAAACCGCCGTGTCCCATGCTGGCAATCTCCCACCCGCTCATGCGGTAGCGGGCCAGGAGCGGCGGCAAAACAATATCCAGAACGTTTTTCTTGGCGGAGCGATAGCACCCAGGGGCCGACACAATCGGGATGTCGTCTTTATAGCCAAGGAGCATAAGACTGCCGGGCTCAACCGGCGCGAGGAAGCGTTCAATGTGCGTGCCTAGGCGAAGCATAGCCCGCCCGACAACGTCTTCAGGGCCCTGCGGAGCAGTGGTCGACGCGATTACGATTACCGCGGGTTTCGCCCGCAACAGGTGCTGCAGAGCCCGGCAGATCGCATTTTCTTCCTCCAGCGAGCTCAGCACGTAGTTCTGCTGAACGCCCATACTTTCCAGGCGCTGGCGCATGATGTTGTCGAACAACTGGCGGGCACGGTCGCCTTGCACAGGGTCCGTGTACAGCACCGCGATCTGAGGGTCCTGCAGAGGACGGGCCTGGAGGATGGGGCCGCGTTCCGTAAGAATATTCCGCACAGCTTCCACTTCGTGCGCCGACACCGCGAACGGCGTGCTCTTGATCGTCGCCACTCGCTGCCCGGCTTGCACGAACGAGAAATTAGCCCCCGTGGCGATGACGATACTAGCCGTACAGTTGATCTGTTTCAGCAGCTCATCGTCCACCAGGAGGCAGCAATCTTCTGTCGCGAAGAGGTTCGCCCGGCCGCCCGCCGCGGGACGCAGCTCAAGTGCGCCGCAACCAATTCGTGTGGAGATTTCGAGCACGGCTTCGTCTTCGCCGACCTCTCCATCCTCCAACTGCGTCACCCACACTTCCTGCATTCCCTCGATCTCTAAAATGCGAACATCCTCGTCGTTCAGGATGTGGCCTTTGGCGAGGAGCTTTTTCCCGCCCGGACGAAAGATCGTACAACAGAGAATCCGGCCAGTCGAGGCCTTTACATCTACGGTCTGCGCGCGCATTTTCGTTCTCCAGGTACACCAGTAATCTTCCGGAAAAATCCCGAAGATTTTTTCTGGTTTGCGTTGATTATACAAATTGGTCAACGCGAGAGCGATAAATTCTCCAAACTTGTTTACACTATTTTGCGGGTAGTGCGGCGTTGGAGCGCATTTTTTACCTCAGACCCACCTCGAGGGGGATGGAGTACCATATCCAAATAAACCCAATGTTTTGAATAAATTGGCTAATAGTACTATCTATCGTTAATACCCTCAAATGAGGGGCCCCGATACCCTCAGGCGCGGCGGTACTACTCGAGGCGTTTCCGCATCGCGATTTCGTCGCAGGCCTGGAACTTCGGGCAGCGCAGGCAGTCCTTCCACGCTTTTAGCGGCAACTCTCCCCGCTCCACCGTTTCGTAGCCCATTTTCCGGAAAAAGCCCTCTACATACGTAAAGGCGAACAAGCTTATCAGGCCGAATTCCCGCGCATCCGCCTCAAGGACATCGACCATCTTACGACCCAACCCGTGAGTCTGCCAACCAGGATCCACCGCAAGCGAACGAATTTCAGCCGCAACTGGTGAGTAGATATGCAGGGCGCAACAGGCTACAAGACGGCCGCCGCCTTCGATGACAACGAAGTCGCGAATGTTTTCGGCGAGCTCAAATTCCGTCCGCGGCAACATGATGCCCTTGGCGGCGAATGAGTTAATCAGAGTGAGCAGGCCAGGTATGTCGCGCAGAGTGGCTGGGCGAACCGGCAATGGACCTTCGGTGTAGATAGTCGGGGTCGATGCTTGCGGAGTGTGCAACGAAACGAGGGTGCTCATGGCCGTGGGTCCTTTCTGGATCTTGGTTAGTTGCGGATGAATCGCGTTCCAACGGACTCGCCGCGCAATAGCCGTGCAACAATGTCCGGCGCGGCTCCGGGCGCGATGACCACTTCGCCGACGCCGCCCAACAGCGCCTCGCCGGCCGCGTTCAATTTCGCCTGCATCCCGCCGGTGGCAATTCCGTCGGCGATCAGCAAACGGCCCTGTCGCAGGGAAAGAGTGGGGATTACCTGTCCGCCGGAGTCCTTCACCCCATCGACGTCGGTAAGGAAAAGTAGCCGGTCGGCTTTGAACCCGGAGGCGCAGGATACCGCCATTTGATCGGCATTGACGTTATAAATCTGGCCCTTCCGGTCGCCGGCGACGCAGGCCACAACAGGCAAAAATCCGCCGCCGATCAACGTATCGAGCAATGCCGGGTTCGACCGGATGGGCTTGCCGACGAAGCCTAGTTCCGGACGCAGTTGCTCCGCTTCGGCCAGGCACGCGTCAATCCCGGTAATACCCACAGCCGGAATGCCTTCGGCAACAAGCGACGCGACAAGCTGATGGTTGACGCTGCCTGCAAAGACTTTCAATACGGCGTCCAGCACTTCCTCCGTCGTGACCCGCAGCCCTTCCACAAACGTCGATTCGACGTTACGCTCAGCGAGGAACCGGGTCATCTGCTTGCCTCCGCCATGAACGATGACCGTGTGCGCATTCGATCTCTGCGCCGC
Source organism: Acidobacteriota bacterium (assembly GCA_016185425.1). Classification (GTDB taxonomy): domain Bacteria; phylum Acidobacteriota; class Terriglobia; order Bryobacterales; family Bryobacteraceae. Next base: position 324,538 of record JACPNQ010000034.1, read on the forward strand.
TGCGAGTTGCGCCGCGATGCGCTGACGCGTCGCATCGCCATCCAGAAGAGTTCCGCCAAGTTTAATGAGAACTCTCATAGCAACCCTTGCGTTTCCGGCAGCCCAAAGGCGATATTCATGTTTTGCACGGCCTGGCCCGCGGCGCCCTTCCCGAGATTGTCAATCGCCGCGACAACAACAGCCCGGCCGCTCGCCGCGTGGAGCGTGACCCCAATATCGCAGAAATTCGTGCGGGCGACGCTCAAAAGATCCGGCGACTTGCCGGGATCGTAGATGCGCACGAAGGGCTCGCCGGCGTAGCGCCTCTCGTAGAGGGACACGAGATCGTCCGCCGATGCGACGCCCTTTGCGCGGAAATAGATCGTCTCCAGGATGCCACGATGGGCCGGAACAAGCTGCGCGGTGAAGCTGAATTCATTCTCGGTGATACCCGTGTTGAGAATTACTTCCGCCACGTGACGATGCTCAAGGATCGAATACGCCGAAAAGTTCTCGGTCACTTCGCAAAAGCTGGTTTTCAGACTCGGTTTGCGTCCGGCGCCGCTGACGCCGCTTTTCGCATCGCAAACGATGCCCGCGCTACGATCCACGACGTCCGCATCCAGCAGCGGCGCGATCGCAAGGCTCGCCGCTGTCGGATAGCAGCCCGGGTTAGAGATAAGCTTCGCTCCGGCAATCGGCCCGCGACTCAGCTCAGGCAGTCCGTAAACAGCATCGGCAAGCAACGCAGGCTGTGTGTGTGGTTCCCTGTACCAACGCGTGTAATTATCCACCGTGCGCAACCGGAACGCCCCGCTCAGATCGATGACCTTGGCCCCAGCGTCAAGAAAGCCCGGCGCCAGTTCCATCGAGACTTCCGCCGGCGTCGCGAGAAATACTACGTTCAGGCCGGCATCCTTCGCCGCCTCCGCTGTCGCGGGAATCCGCGCCGGACCCGCATGGTTCCGCGGAATGGGCCGGTCCCCCGCGTCAGCGCGATGCTCCATCAGCGATACGGCCGCGCCGCCGTGATGTTGAAGAATTTGAATGAGTTCCGCCCCGCTGTAGCCGCGGAAGCCGACAATACCCGCTTTGATCATTTCGTGTTCACAATACGAGGTGAGTAATTATTCACTACGATGAATAATTATAATACCACGCAACTCATCGGATGCGATGAGATCCTCCGCGGTTGCGTCACCTACGGACGCGGCGAGGATTGTTCCACGACGGAGCGCTCCGCCAACTCCCCCAACACTGGCAGGCGGATCGCCTCCCCCAGGGCGGTCTTATAAAGCATGAAGCACCAGCCGCACATCACCGACAGTTTTAAGCTTCCCGCCACGGCGCGCCGCAAGGGCATACCGGTGAACCCGAAAATGGATCCTAACGCGATGTCGATCAGCAGCCACACCACGAAAATATACAGGCCTTGGAACGCATGAAATCGAACCAGCCTGTTTTCCCGGAACCGCTGTGTCGCGAGGAATATCAGCGACGCCACCCAGCCCACAAACGGGATGTAGCAAAGTACGGATGCCGTTGACGGAGTGATCGATTGCAGCCATTCTTCGCCGGGTGTCATGCGGCTGCCGGCACTCGCGGCTGGTGCGCCGGGCTGGCGGATGCCGCACTTGGCGCAGTAGGAGGCGGATTGCTCTACATGAGTGCCGCATTGGGTGCAGTAAGGCATGGCTTCTCCGATCCCAATAGAATACGCAAGTTCCGGTTGCGGTGTTCCGTGGGATTTCAGTAGCATGATTGCGCATGAAGCCGATTGTTCTCGCCCTAGGGATGCTCGCTGCCGCTCTAATGTTGCCGGCCGCGGAGAAGACGATGGACGTCTATTTCATTGACGTCGAAGGAGGCCAGGCGACGCTGCTCGTAACGCCCGAGAAGCAGTCGCTGCTGATCGACACCGGCTGGCCCGGATTCGGGGACCGCGACGCCGACCGCATCGTCAAGGCCGCGAAGAAAGCGGGACTCAAGAAGATCGACTTCCTCCTGATCACCCACTACCATCGCGATCACGTCGGCGGCATTACCCAGTTGCTAAGCAAGATGTCCGTCGGAACCTTTGTCGATCACGGCCCCAATCGCGAGACCGGCGCCGCGGCGGATCAGCTCATGGAGTCCTACACAAAAGCGGCCTCCAGCGGGCAGCGGCTCATCGTGAAGCCCGGCGACCGTGTTCCCCTAAAGGGCGCCGACGTACTCGTCATAACCTCCGACGGCAACATTATCGACAAGCCGGTCCCTGGCGGCGGCCAGGCGAATCCGCTCTGCGCCAGCGCGCAGAAAAAGGCCGACGACCCCACCGAAAACGCCAGGAGCCTGGGCGTCCTCGTCAGTTTCGGCAGCTTCAAATTCATCGACATCGGCGACCTTACCTGGAACAAAGAACTTGAGCTGGCCTGTCCGTCCAATAAAGTCGGGCCAGTCGATCTCTACGTCACCACGCACCACGGAATGGACGTCAGCGGTCCCGAAGCACTGGTGCACGCTATCCATCCCCGTGTGGCCATCATGAACAATGGTTCCCGCAAGGGCGGATCGCCCGCCGCCTGGAAGATTGTGAAATCCTCTCCGGGCCTGGAAGATCTCTGGCAGCTTCACTTCGCGAATGCCGGCGGGCAGGACAACAACGTCGCCAATGCGTTCCTCGCGGACCTCAACGAAACAGGGGAGGGGAATTACATCAAAGTGAGCGCGGCGAAAACCGGTGCCATGACCGTCTTCAACTCCCGCAATAGGCACACCAAAACGTACGCGGCAAAATAATAGTTGCCGCCGATGTACTTTCTTCATACCGCGGACTGGCAGATCGGGATGAAAGCCGCTGCGGCCGGCAGTGCGGGCGCGCATGTCCGCGCCGCGCGGCTGAAAGCGGCCGGGCGCGTCGTTGCGATCGAGGCCGATTTCCTTCTGGTCGCCGGCGATACGTTTGAGGACAACGCTGTCGACCGCGCCCTGGTGCAGCAAACCGGCGAAATTCTTGCCCGGTTCCGCGGTCCCGTGTACCTGTTGCCCGGTAATCACGATCCCCTCCAGCCAGGTAGTGTCTGGGAACATCCTGTCTGGCGGCAGTTTCCCAATCTCCATGTCATCCGGGAAGCCGCCGCCATCTCCGTCCCGGGCGGCACACTCCTCGCGGCGCCACTCACGGAGGTCCATTCACGGCATGATCCATCGGCCTGTCTCGCTGGTATCGAGCGTCCCGGCGGCACGGTGATCGGAATGAGTCATGGCACCGTCGAGGGCATCGATCCCGACACCGAGCATCATCCGATCGCGCGTGACGCGTGGCAGCGCGCGCGCATCGACTACATGGCACTGGGACATTGGCACTCCACGTCCCTCTATCCCGACGCGGACGGCGTACCGCGGATGGCGTATTGCGGCACCCATGAGACCACAAGGTTCGGCGAGCGCGATAGCGGCAACGTCCTCCGTGTGCGAATGGAGAACGGTCTTCCCAAGCTGGAGCGAATCGCTACCGGCGGTCTGTCCTGGCTCACCATTGAGGAGCAGATCCTTGTTGAAGGCGACCTGGCCAGACTGCGGGATCGGATCGCCGCCTTGCCTGCCAACGCATTGGTGCGTGTCGATATTCGGGGCTTGCTGCACGCCGCGGAAGCCGTCGTTTTGCGTCAAATAGCCGAAATGAGCGGCCGCTTTCTACACTTTTCGCTGGATTCGGAAGCGTTGCGTCCCGCCGCGGAAGACGGCTGGGAGGAAGCATTGCCCGCCGGTGCCGTGCGCCTGGCGGCACGCCACTTAAGGGAGCGCGCGGCGAGCGGAGACATCGTGGCCGCCGAGGCGCTGCTGGAATTGCAAGCGTTGGCCGCCCAGGTGGGCGCATGATCATTCGCGGCATCGAGGTCGAAGGCTTCCGCTGCTTCGATCGCCTGGTCGCCCTCGACTCGTTCGCGCCCGGGCTGAATATCATCTACGGGCCGAACGGCGTGGGAAAGTCGACCCTCCTCCGCGCGCTGCGGCACGTCTTGGTGGATGCGCATAGCCTGAGCGGCGCGGCTGTCAAGCAGGCGATGATACCGTGGGGACGGTCCCTCAGTCCGCGCATACGAGTGACGATGGAGCACGGCGGCGTGGAGTGGCGCCTGGAGAAACGGTTTTTGTCGGGTTCGTTTGCGCGTCTCGAACGGCGCGAAGAGGGCGGGTTTCGCCCGTTCGCGGAGGGCAAGGATGCGGAATCGCGCGTGCGGGCGATGCTGCTGGCCGATGCCGCGCCAAAGGGAATGGCCGCCGACGCGCACCTCGGACTGCTGCAATTACTGTGGACGCCGCAAGGCCCGCCGGCCCTTCCCGAGTGGAGCCCGGGTGTCCGCACAACGCTGCAGGAGGCGTTTGGCGCGGCGCTCAGTTCCAAAGCCGCCGACAGATTGACCGCGCTCGCCGGAGAGCGCTTTGACGAATATTTTTCGCCGACCGGGAAAACGAAGGTATCCTCCCCGGTGGCACGATTGCAACAGGAGCTCGGGCAGGCGCAGCACGCCTGGCAATTCCTCGACGATCAGTGGCGGCAGGCCGGCGCGCAACGCGAGACCCTCGCGAAACTGCGCGCCGGAATCGACCGGGACTCTGCGATGCTCGCTATGCGCACGCCGGAGTTGGAACAGGCTCGTGCGCGGCGCGAAGAGTTAACCGAGGCCACGGCGGCCGAATGGAAAGCGCGTCAGGAATTCACGTCTCTCGACGCGCGGGCACAAACATGGCGAACGGGTATCGCCGCGCGTCACGACTACGAACAAAAGGAGCGCGACGCGAAGGCGCGGCATCTGGATTGCGTTGCGCGCCTCCGAACGGCGGACGAGTTCCGGCCAAAATTGCAGGAACTGGAAAGGGACTTGGAGAATCTGCAGGCGAGCGGCGCCGACGCCAAGGCATGGCCCGACCTGCTCAGAGCCGCCGGCCTGGATCGATTGCGTACAACTCTACGCGCGCAACTACAGGAGCTCCGCGCGCCGGATGCGTCCGCTATGCAGGAGATCAATCGCCTGCACCAGCAGGTGCAGATCAAGCAGGCCGCTCTCGCCGCTGCGAGCTTAAGAGTTACGGTCCAGGCGGAAACCGCGCTAACGATAGAGGCCGGTGGAGCCGGGCATCGCCTGGACGACGCGCAGATTGCGCAATTCGAAGGGCCGCAAAACGTTACTCTTCGCATACCCGGAGTTGCGAAGATCACCGCCGCAAGCGCGAACGCGCAGGCTGCCGGGCTCGCTAACGAGCTCGCCAGCCTGCAATCCGAACTGGCTGCACGGCTGGCGGACGATACGTACGCCGCTCTCGAATCGCGTTTTTCCGCCGCGCAGGAATTGCAGAAGAAACTCGATGCCGCCGATGCCGAATTCCGGCCGCTGGAGCCGCGTCGCGATGAGTTTGCGGAATTGCGCAAAAAACACCCCGAGTGGGTACAAAAAGCACCAGAAATTGAGCAGATTCGCACCACTTGGCGGCAGCGCAAGGAAGCGCTCGACGTGGCCAGAACGCAATTTGACTTTCCGGCCCTTGCCGCGGCTGAAGCCACGGCAAAGACTCTATTGGACAACATTTCGGCGCAGTTGGGGCAGGTCCGGACAAGCCTGGCGCAACAGGAGGCCACCGGTACGCTCGAAGCACTCGAGGCACGCCGCGCGGAATCCCAGATCGAGCTCGCCGTTGCACGCACGCGCCTGGCCGCGGTCCAACTCCACGCCGCCGCCGACCCCGCCGCTATCGAACAGGAAGTCCGGTCGGTGACGGCCGCCATCCAGTCTGCCCGGGAAACCGCGGCCCGCCTGGAAGGTGAGCTGGCCGCCACACAAAGCCAAAACCTGTATGGCCGTCTGGCGGAGGCGGAAGAACGCGTGGCGGATCGCCAGGGCGAACTCGACCGGCACAGCCGCCGTGCCGCGGCCATTCAACTGCTCAAAGAGACGCTCGCCGGCTCGCAGCGCGCGGTTACCGCTGCTCTCCCCGATCGGATTGCCGAACTCGCGACGGGCTACTGGCGGCGCATCGCGGGTGATAAGGCGCCGGCCATCAAGATCGGCAACGCCTGGAACCCGGATGGCTTAATTGTTCCCGATGCCAGTCCATTGCTCGATGAAATATCGGGTGGTGAAGCCGAACAGGTCGCCTTCGCCACGCGTCTCGCACTGGCTGTGCAACTAGCCGCCAGCGGCCCGCATCTCGCCGTCTTCGATGACGCCTTCCTCGCCACCGACCCGGCGCGCGCTGAACGTGTCGTGTCGCTTCTCACCGAGGCCGCCGGCCAACTGCAGATCCTTATCCTCACTTGCCACCCAGCCCGATATGCGGGCCTTTCCGGGGTGCGCCAGTTCGATCTTGCCGCTCTGAAAGGATAGCCACCATGGACGAACGCGCCTACTACACCGAATCTCCCGCCACGCGTCCGGCGAATCTCATCTGCCCCTACTGCCGTACAAATCAGCAACTCGCCTTGCGATGGTTGATCCGGCGAAAGAAAGACCGCTTGCCGGCAGGCGGCGACGCGCGTGACCGTGCCCGTTTCGACAAATGCCAGAGCTACATGGTGCTTCTTGATGACCGGACCCGCTGCGAAAATCCCCGTTGCCGCAAAACTTTTGAGATATCTGGGATTAAAACAACGGCGTTTCTCGCCGATGAGGTGGGTGGATGAGAAAGTTGCTTTTGTTTAAGTGATTGCAAACAAAGGAAACCTTCCACTCGGTAGCACGTTCGTCCTAGTCCCGTACTGGGTTTTGTAGAACCAATGTCAGGCTAGGCACGTCTTATGGAGTGGAATAGTCTGATGTTGTTCGCGGGGTAGCAATGTGCAAGTTGCCCCACGCATGAAAATTCCTCCGATGGCGAGCCGGAAGACAACTTCCGGCTCATTTTTTTGCAAACCTAGGGGAATGCCGATATTCATTGCATCTCCCACACGCATTCAGGCCGCCGGAACGAAGCCAAAGCTCATTGACGAGTACGTTGGACGGGTGAATACGGGGGCGGAACGCTGCAGCATCGCTCACATGCGCAGCCCGAGCGGTTGGGTGGAGCCCGGCCAGACGCCCGAGTTCGATGAATATACCGTCGTATTGAGGGGTGCCCTTCAGGTCGAATATCGCGGTGGGACTATGTTGGTCAATGCAGGCCAGGCCATATTCACAAAGGCCGGCGAGTGGATTCGCTATGCCACGCCCGGCGCCGATGGCGCCGAGTACATCGCGGTCTGTCTGCCTGCCTTCTCTCCGGCAACCGTACACCGCGATGCCGAATGACTTCGAGTGTCCCGATCGCGGCGTCCATGATAAACTCGGAAGTTGGCAACCCCGCCCCGAAATACCCTCTTGGCTGTACACTCCGCACATCCCGGAACTTGGGTCACGCTCATTGCGGCGCCGGCGCGTTCATTGCCGAATCGTTCAACTAAACTCCAAGGAGCAATACGTGGCTGAAGGTATGCGTCACATATTTACTTCGGAGTCGGTGACTGAGGGCCATCCGGATAAGATGGCAGACCAGATTTCCGACGCCGTACTCGATGCCGTTTTGAAGGATGACCCCACGGGCCGCGTGGCGTGCGAAGTCCTGGTTACCACCGGATTGGCTGTTGTCGCTGGTGAAATCACCACAAAATCGGTCTTCAATGTGCCGGACCTGGTGCGCGAAGTGGTCGCCGACATCGGCTTCACCGACGCTGCCATGGGTTACGACGCCAAGACCTGCGGCATTCTGAACGCGATCCAGACGCAATCTCCGCACATCGCCATGGGTGTGGACACCGGCGGCGCCGGCGACCAGGGCCTGATGTTCGGCTATGCCTGCGACGAAACCAAGGAGCTGATGCCCCTGCCCATCCAGATGGCGCACAGCCTGGTCCGGCAGCTCTCCGAGGTTCGCCGTGCGGGCACCTTGCCTTGGCTGCGGCCGGACGGCAAGAGCCAGGTTTCGGTGGAATACGTCAACGGCGCGCCGAAACGCATTGACGCCGTCGTCATCTCCACGCAGCACGCTCCCGACGTTACTACGGAAGAGCTTCGCGCGCAGGTCAAGAAACACATCATTGACCCCATCGTTCCCTCCAACATGGTGGACGGCGGGACAAAATACCACATCAATCCCACCGGCCTGTTCGTCATCGGCGGACCGCATGGCGACACCGGGTTGACCGGCCGCAAGATTATCGTCGACACCTACGGCGGCATGGGCCGCCACGGCGGCGGCGCATTCTCCGGCAAGGACCCGACGAAGGTGGACCGTTCGGCCTGCTACATGGCGCGCTACATCGCCAAAAACATCGTCGCCTCCGGCCTCGCTACGCGCTGCGAAGTGCAACTCGCCTATGCGATCGGCGTTGCCGAACCGGTGTCGGTCATGGTTGACACGTTCGGCACCGGCGTCGTGGACGCTGCCCGCCTCACCGAACTGGTTCGCGCCAATTTCGGTCTGACGCCCCGCGCCATCATCGACCACCTGCGGCTCCGCCGGCCCATCTACCGTAAGACCGCGGCGTTCGGCCACTTCGGCCGCAGCGAAGCGTCGTTCACCTGGGAAGCTACCGACAAGGCCGAGGCGCTCCGCGCCGAAGCCGGAATCGCCGCTGGCGCCCGCGCGTAACGCTTACAGCAACCAACCCAAATCAAGGCGCGGAGCCACACGCTCCGCGCCTTCCGCTTGAAATCACATCTCGAAACACCCCTCTTTTCCTATGGCACTCCTCGAAGGCTGCAAGCACGAAATTGAACTGGTCGTCCCCGTTGAGGAGATCGACAAGGAAACGGCACTGGTTGTCGAAGACATCCGCAAAAAAGCGGCTCTGCCCGGGTTTCGCCCCGGTAAGGTTCCGGCGTCGCTCATCCGCACGAAGTTCGCCAATGAAGTCCGCCAGGACGTGCTCGAGCGCATCATTCCCAAAGCGTTTCGCGCGCATGCCGATGCTGAAAAGCTGCAGGTCGTCGGAACGCCGTCCGTTGTCGACATGCACTTTCATAGCGGCGAACCCCTGAAGTTCAAGGCACAGTTCGAAGTGGCTCCCGAGTTCGAGCTTCGCGACGATTACCGCGGCCTCACCGTGCCTTACCGCGAGCCCGTAGTGACCGATGAAGAGATCGAAACACGCCTGCGGAATCTCCGCGAGCAAAAGGCCGAGTACATCAACGAAGATCCCCGTCCGGCCACCGCGACCGATCACGTGCTCATCGCCCTGCGCAGTCTTTCACCGCTCGAGGGCGGCGAACTGCATGAAAACGAACTGGCGCTGGAGCTCGGCGCGGCCGACACGATGGCGGCGTTCACCGAAAACATTACGGGCATGGAACCGGGCGACGAGAAGGAATTCGATGTGACGTACCCGGAAGAGTACGGTTCGGAGCGGCTCGCGGGGAAGACGGTCAAGTTTGCCTGTACGCTGAAGACGATTCGGCGGAAGGAACTGCCGGAGGTAAATGACGAATTCGCGCAGGACCTGGGCGATTTCAAGAGCCTGGATGAATTGAAGGACGCGGTCCGGCGGTCGATCTACGCCGAACGCGACATGACGGCGCGGCAGGACGCTCACACCGCGATTCTCGACGTGCTCGTTGGCCTTTACGACTTCCCCGTTCCGCAGGCTTACGTGGATCAGCAGATTGAGACGCTCATCGAGAGCCGTCTGCGTAGTCTGGCCGGACAGGGCGTCGATCCGCGTACGCTGAATCTCGACTGGAACAAGATCAAGGAATCCCAGGCGCCGCGCGCCCAGAAGGATGTCCGCGCCTCCCTGCTGTTGGAGAAGGTTGCCGACCGCGAAGCCATCCACGCCACCCAGGATGAAGTGGACGCCGAAGTCCAGCGGATCGCCCGCCAGGAGCGGGAAGCTGTCGCCAGTGTTCGCCGCCGGTTGGATCAGGACGGTACACTCGGACGCATCGCCGGCCACATCCGCACGCAGAAGACGCTGAATTTCCTCTTCGAGCAGGCGAGCAAGGTGGAGCCGCCGCCGGCCGAGACCCCGGCGGAAGAGGAATCTCCCGAGCCGGCGGAGCCGCAAGAGTCTAAGTAATAAGAATGCTCTTGCGGGGGTATCGAAACGGCTATAATAAAGGCGGGATGTCAAAGGATGTTCCTGTTCGAAAGTTTTTCCCTATAGGAGATCCTGCGTGAAGCGTTCCTCCTCGGACGAGTCTCTGCGCTGTTCGTTCTGCCATAAAAGCCAGGATGTCGTCGGTAAGCTGATCTCCTCGCCGCTCAGCGATTATCCGCGCTCCTACATCTGCGACGAATGCATTGCCGTATGCAACTCCATTCTGGAAGACGACCGGAATGAGCAGACATATTCCGCGCCGCACAAACTGCCGAAGCCGCTGGAGTTGAAGGAATATCTGGACCAGTATGTAATTGGTCAGGACGCGACGAAGAAAAAGCTGGCGGTGGCGGTCTACAACCACTACAAGCGCATTCAGATGAACAAGCAGCGCGGCAGCGATGTCGAGCTTGCGAAGTCGAACATTCTCCTCATCGGCCCCACGGGCACCGGCAAGACGCTGCTGGCGCAGACACTCGCTCGCATCCTCGATGTGCCGTTTGCCATCGTCGATGCCACGACGCTGACCGAAGCGGGCTACGTAGGCGAGGACGTCGAGAACATCATTCTCCGCTTGCTGCAGAACTCCGATTGGGATGTACAGCGATGCCAGCAAGGCATTATCTACATCGACGAAATCGACAAGATCTGCCGCAAGGATGAAAACCCGTCGATCACCCGTGATGTCTCCGGTGAAGGTGTGCAGCAGGCGCTCTTGAAGATTCTGGAAGGGACCATTGCAAACGTGCCGCCGCAGGGCGGGCGCAAGCATCCGCACCAGGAATTCACGCCCGTGGACACCTCGAACATTCTGTTCCTATGCGGCGGGGCGTTCGTCGGCCTCGATAAGATCGTGGAGCGCCGCGTCGGCCGCCGGACCATTGGCTTCGGCGAAGGCGAGGAGAAAGACACGGTTCGGCCGCGCAAGACGGCTGCGCGGAAAGCGGAGGAGCAGCTCATCGGGCTGATCCAGCCCGTGGATCTGATCCGTTATGGATTCATACCCGAATTCATCGGGCGCCTGCCTGTGGTTGGGGTTCTCGAGGACCTTGATCGCGAAGCGCTGATCCAGATTCTCTCCAAACCGAAGAACGCCGTCATCAAGCAGTATCAGCGGCTGTTCGAGTTTGAGAATGTCAGGCTCAAGTTCAGTGACGACGCTCTGGAAGCGATCGCCTCGCTGGCGATGGAGCGGAAGGTGGGCGCCCGCGGTCTCCGGATGATTCTCGAAGACCTTATGCTCGATCTGATGTACTTCCTTCCGTCTCATAAGAAGATTCGCGAATTCCTGGTCACCAAAGAGATGGTCTTGACGCAGAAGATCAATCTCGCCTTGCTAGAAAAGGCTGGTTAGTATTCGCCGGCCCGCTCCCCTGCAAACTCCTCAAAAAAATACCTGCCCGTGTTCGGCCCCCTCGTAAACTCTGCGTGCCAGGGAGCCGCATTGCGCAGTTTCTGAATCAAAAACATTCTAAAGTAGAATCGTCCCCATAGAATCTAGGTCAACGCACGAATGAGCACACGAGAACGTCTAGAAGCGAAACGCCTTCCGATGATGCCGATCCGGGATGTAGTCATCTTCCCCCACATGATGACGCCCTTTGTGGTCGGCCGGGATTCGAGTGTACGCGCCCTCGAAGAGGCCCTGTCCGCGGACAAGAAAATCTTTCTCGCCACGCAACATGACGCCTCTGTCGACGATCCCCGGCCCGATGAGATCTACTCGGTTGGAACCATCGCCAATATCGTGCAGAGCTTGAAGCTCTCCGACGGCAATATTAAGGTGTTGGTGGAAGGGGCGGAGCGGGCCAAAGTCGTCTCCGTGGCCAGCGAGGAGGGGTTCTTCCGCGCTACCGTGCGCACGTTCGCGTCGAAGATTGAGGCGGGTTCGCACCTGGAATCGTTAACCAACCGCGTTACCACGCTCTTCGAACAGTACGTCAAGCTCAGCCAGAACCTGAACTACGAAACCATGATCGCCGCCATCAAAGTGGACGATCCAGGCAAACTGGCCGACACAGTCGGCGCGAACCTGCAGCTCACTATCGAAGAGAAGCAGGAACTGCTCGAAATCTTCGATCCGGTTGACCGCCTGACGCGCGTCGCCGAGATGCTCGATATCGAGATTGAAAAGCTTTCCGTGGACCGCTCCATTCAGGGCCGCGTGAAGCGCCAGATGGAGCGTGCGCAGAAAGAGTATTACCTCAACGAGAAGATCAAGGCGATTCAGAAGGAGCTTGGCCGCGGCGAGAAGAGCGAGTACGACGATCTGAAGAAGAAGATCGACGCGGCGGGTATGTCCAAGGACGCCACCGAAAAGGCGCACGCGGAACTGAAGCGCCTGGAACAGATGCCGCCAATGTCGGCCGAATCCACCGTTTCGCGCAACTACCTCGACTGGCTTCTCGCTGTGCCGTGGAAAAAGAAAACCCACGAAATTCGCGATCTGAAGTTCGCACACAGCGTGCTCGACTCGGATCACTATGGGTTGGAGAAGATCAAGGAACGGATCCTGGAATTCCTCGCCGTCCGCCGTTTGGTGAAGAATCCAAAGGGTTCCATCCTTTGTTTTGTCGGACCTCCCGGCGTCGGTAAGACCTCGCTCGGCATGTCGGTCGCTAAGGCTACCGGCCGCAAATTTGTCCGGCTGTCGCTTGGCGGCGTTCGCGACGAAGCGGAAGTCCGCGGTCATCGCCGGACCTATATCGGCGCCCTTCCAGGCCAGATCATTCAGAGCATGAAGAAGGCGGGCACAAAGAATCCCGTGTTCATGCTGGACGAAATCGACAAGATGTCGACCGACTTCCGCGGCGATCCCTCCGCGGCGCTCCTGGAAGTCCTCGACCCCGCCCAGAACTTCATGTTCCAGGATCATTACCTGGACGTCGAGTACGACCTGAGCGAAGTGTTTTTCATCGCCACCGCCAACGTCCTTCACACGATTCCCAGCCCACTGCAGGATCGTATGGAAGTCATCCGGCTGTCCGGTTATACGGAGCTGGAAAAGGCGGAAATCGCCAAGACGTTCCTCATCCCCAAGCAAAAGACCGCCACCGGCCTCGGCGAGAAGCAGATCGAGTTTACGCCGGAAGGGCTCGGCGCGCTGATTCAGGGCTATACCCGCGAATCGGGTGTTCGAAACCTGGAGCGCGAAATCGGAAACGTGTGCCGAAAAATCGCCAGGAAAGTGGTTGAGATCTCAGCTACCGAAACTCCGGAGGAGATCGCCAAAGCGGGGGAGTTGATCGAAGAAGCCTCCGTCGCGGTTGCCACAAAGAAGAAAAAGGGTAAGAAGAAGGAAGACAAGCCGGTGGAAGCATCCACTGCGGAGCTTCCGGTAATCGAGAGCAAGTTGCCCGCGGTTTCGGTCAACCTCCAGACCTTGAACGAACTGCTCGGGCCGCCACGGTTCCGGGACACGGTGGCCGATCACAAGAACGAAGTCGGCGCGACGGTTGGCTTGGCATGGACCGAAGTCGGCGGCTCGATTCTGACGACTGAAGCCGCGATCATGGAAGGCCGCGGCAAGCTGACTCTCACAGGTAAGCTGGGCGACGTGATGCAGGAGTCGGCACAGGCAGCGATGAGCTACCTGCGGTCACGCTCCCATTCGCTCGGGCTGCCGCGGGACTTCTACCGCCATCTTGATATCCACCTGCACGTTCCCGAGGGTGCGATTCCGAAGGACGGGCCGTCGGCGGGCATTACGATCGCCACGTCGATCACCAGTGCGTTGACCAATATCCCGGTGCGCGGCGATCTCGCGATGACCGGTGAGATTACGGTCCGCGGCAAGGTGCTGCCGATCGGCGGATTGAAGGAAAAGATGCTCGCCGCTCATCGAAACGGCATCCATGAGCTGGTGCTGCCCAGGGAAAACGAGAAGGATCTCTACGACATTCCGGAGGTCATCAAGAAGGACATGAAGCTGAACTTCGTCGAATCCATGGACGAGGTACTCAAGATTGCGCTGGAGCGCGAGGTGACGCCGCTGCCTCTTAGCCCCTCAGCCGTGCAATCGGAGACCCGGCCTGTCGACGACATGACGCACTGATTGAGCGGCATCAGCGCCGTTCCCGGCAGTTATGTCCTCGCTTAAAGCGGACGCACGGTTTATACTAAGTGCTACAAGCCCAGCGCAATTCCCAAACCTCCGGCTCCCGGAGTTTGCGTTCCTGGGCCGCAGCAATGTTGGAAAATCCAGCCTGCTGAATGTGCTGGCCGGGGTCAGGAAATTGGCCAAGGTCAGCGCCCAGCCCGGCCGGACACAAGCAGTAAACTTCTTCACTATCAGCGATACTTTCACGTTCGCTGACCTTCCTGGCTACGGCTTCGCAAAAGTTCCCATCCATGTTCAACAATCCTGGAAAAGTCTCGTTGAGGCTTATCTGGTGCAGCGTCAGCAGCTTGCACTTAGCTTCATCCTGCTCGATGCCCGTCGCGGCTGGATGGACAAGGACCTCGAATTACGGGAATGGCTGCTTCACCAGGGCAGACCGTTTCTTGTTGTAGCCACGAAAATCGACAAACTCAATCAATCGGAATTGCACCGCGGCCTGGCCGCGATCCGCCGGCAGAACGACGGGTCGGAGCCGGTGCCGTTCTCGGCCATCACCGGCCAGGGAGCGAGGGAAATTTGGCAAGCGATCAAGACAGCAAAGACCCGTTGAATCCGGACCCTGCCCAGGGTGAGGAGACGGCGGTGAGCACGGAAGCCGGCGCCGGCCGCGTGGTTGGAGAGATTCGGCCCCGAACCCTCCGCCCGAAGACCGCCGGCGAGCCCCCCATCACCAATGGCGGCCCGGCCGAACCGGCCGATCTCGCCAGCGCCCGTCGCGACGGCACGCTGGATCTCGTCGAGTTGAAGGACATGTCGATCGTCCGCCTCAACACCATAGCGAAAGAGCTCGGTGTGATCGGGGTCGCAGGTCTGCGCAAGCAGGAGTTGATTTTCAAGATCCTGCAAACGCAGGCGGAAAAATCCGGGTTGATCTTCTCCGAAGGCGTCCTGGAATGCCTCCCCGACGGCTTTGGATTCCTGCGAGCGCCCGAATACAACTACCTGCCGGGTCCGGACGATGTCTATGTTTCGCCCTCTCAGATCCGCCGATTCGACCTCCGCACCGGCGACACCATCTCCGGCCAGATTCGCCCCCCGAAAGAGGGCGAACGCTACTTTGCTCTCATCAAAGTCGATGCGATCAACTTTGAACCCCCGGAAGAAGCACGAAATAAGATCTTTTTCGACAATCTAACGCCGCTTTACCCCCAGGAACGCATCAAGTTGGAGATCGGAAAGGATAACTTCTCCGGCCGCGTGATGGATCTGTTGACTCCGATCGGGAAGGGCCAACGCGGACTGATTGTCGCCCCACCGCGAACCGGCAAGACGATGCTGTTGCAGGCGATCGCCAATTCGGTGACCGCTAATCACCCGGATGTTACTCTTATTGTTCTACTTATCGACGAACGCCCCGAGGAAGTGACGGATATGCAGCGGTCGGTGAAGGGCGAAGTCATCAGCTCGACATTCGACGAACCGGCCTCCCGCCATGTGCAGGTAGCCGAGATGGTGATCGAGAAAGCAAAACGGCTCGTGGAGCACAAGCGGGACGTCGTGATTCTGCTGGATTCGATCACGCGTCTGGCCCGTGCTTACAATACCGTCGTTCCGCCCTCCGGGAAAGTGCTTTCGGGCGGTGTCGATTCGAACGCGCTGCAACGTCCGAAGCGATTCTTCGGCGCGGCGCGGAATATCGAGGAAGGCGGCTCGCTGACGATCATCGCAACGGCGCTGATCGATACCGGCAGCCGCATGGATGACGTTATTTTTGAAGAGTTTAAGGGCACTGGCAACATGGAAGTGCATCTTGACCGGAAGCTCGTCGATAAGCGCGTCTTCCCGGCCATCGACATCAACAAGTCCGGCACCCGCAAGGAAGAATTGCTGATGCCGAAAGAAGAGCTGAACCGGGTCTGGATTCTGCGAAAGGTGCTGAACCCGCTCTCGCCGGTCGAATCGATGGAGCTCCTGCTCGATAAGTTGGCAAAAACGCGCTCTAACGCCGAGTTTTTGGCGTCTATGAACGGATAAACGGTACTAATCGCCACTTCCCCCATAACCTTTTCGGTTAAGATGTCGTCATAGCTCTTTAGCAACCTTGGCTGTTCGTACCCTGGGCAAGGGCGAGGAGTGTCTGCCGATGTTTTCCTCTCAATCCGACATGAATTCCGGGATGGCGGCGACGCCGATGCAGATGTCCGGCGCGACGCTGCCGAATGTCCAGCCGTCGACGCCAGGGCAGCCCGGCACTGGCCCGCAAGTCGTTGCTCCGCCAGAATTTCCGAGGAGGCGGTCGCGTGCGTGGGTCTGGTTCCTGCTGTTTGCGATCACGGCGGGTGCGGGGTACTGGGCATGGCAGAAGAGACAAGATCAGGCGGAAAAGGTGAACGTGGTCGCTCTGCGAACCGCCGTTGCGCAAACCGCCCCGCTCACGAAGTCGCTTCGGATCACCGGCGTCACCGCGGCGGAGAAATATGTATCGTTGATTGCCCCGTCTCTCCGGGGTGGGCGCGGAGGTGGTGGCGCGTCGATCAGTGTGATGGGCGGTGGCCGTGGCGGCGGAATGACAGTTACAGTTTCCGGTGACAGCGGCGGAGGCACCCGGAACAACAATTCAAGTTCCGGCAGTTCAACAGCGTCGGCCACCAGCAGCGTTGCCTCGGCAGGGAGCGCGTTGGCAAGTACTTCCGGTTCGGTTTCGGGTTCCGGCGGCGGCAATTCCGGCTTCTCCGGCGGCGGCGATACACTTGCCTCGTCGGCCGGCGGTGCGAGTTCCAATCTGCGTTCGGCGCGCTCGGCTTCCGGCGGAGCATCGGCATCCCGGCCGACCGCCTCTCGCTCGAGCACGCGAAGCGCGACCCCGTCCGCGTCCTCCACGCTCGGATCGGACGGTCTGGGTTCCACGGGAAGTCAGATGCCCGGAGGAGCTAACGGCGGCGGTGCCGGTGGCGGCGGAATGGGTGGCGGCGGTGGTGGCCGCGGCTCCGACTTCATGATGCAGATCCAGATGCTTGCGCCGAACGGAACGCGGGTCGCGAAAGGCGATCAGGTTGCCGAATTCGACCGCCAGTACATGCTGCTGCGCCTGGACGATCAGAAGGCGAACGTCGAACAGTCCGAGAGTTCGATGAAGGCTAGCCTGGCGACCCTCGAAGTTACCCGTAAGTCATACGAACAACAGAATTTAGCTGCAAGGAACCTGGTCGAAAAATCCGAGCTCGATATGAAGACGCTTCCGGTTCGCAGCGCCATCGAATCCGAACGCCTCCGCCTCGCGCTGGAGGAAGCAAAGGCCAACCTGAAGCAGTTGCAGGAAGCCTCGAAGTACGTGGATATCGGTGAACGCGCGACGATCAAAGTCTCCGACCTGGAATTGCAGGCTTCGAAGCTGGAGCTGCGGCGCGCCCAGGCCAATGCCGACCGCATGGTTATGAAGGCGCCCATGGACGGACTGGTCGTTGTGCAGAACACGTTCCGCGCCGGCGATTTTGGCGCGATACAGCAGGGCGATCAGATCTTCCCGGGCATGATGTTCATGCAGGTTGTCGACCCCTCCTCGATGATCATCAACGCTTCCGTGAACCAGGTAGACGTGCAAAACCTGCGTCTCGGCCAGCGCGCCAAGGTTCGCTTTGACGCGTTCCCGGGGCTGGAAGTCCCGGCGCACCTGGTGACGATTGGCGCGATTACAAAATCGGCCGGCATGCGCGGAGCATTCAAGAAAGAAGTTGCCGTAAAGTTGCGGCTCGACAAACTCGATCCGCGTATCATTCCCGATTTAAGCGTCAGCGCGGACGTCGTTTTGGAAGAAGCCGATTCGGCCACCGTCGTGCCTGCGGAGGCTCTGCAATCCGACGCTTCCGCCGCCGGAGCGGAGCCGAAAACATTCGTCATGATTCGGAACCCAGCCGGGGCATGGGAACGCCGCGACGTTCAGGTTGGCTTGCTCAGCAACACCCATGCGTCAATCAAGAGCGGCTTGAAGGCGGGAGAAGTAGTAGCCTTGGAGACCCCAACGGCCGCTAATACGGATCCTGCGGCAGCGGCGGCCAGTTGACCTTGTTTTTGCTTCGTCTTCAGTTAACAATCTGTCTGGAAGGTTATGTCGAAAGATCTTAAACCGAAAGTGCGCTTGGGCCAGTCGGCTGCCGGAAACCGGCGGCGGGCGATCGTCATGGTGGTATCGCTTGGCTTGCTGGCGGCTGGCGGCTACGCCGCCTATCGTTATACGGGCCAGACAAAGGTGGAAGTGCCTGTCGCCCGGGTGCGCCAGGGCGAGTTCGTCATCTCGGTGAAGACACGCGGTGAAGTCCGCAGCTCGCGCTCGGTGATCCTGTCGGCGCCCCAGATTCCCGATCCGCGCATCGTCATGCTGGCCGAGTCCGGCAAGCCGATCCGCAAGGGCGAGACGGTGATCGAGTTCGATGCGGCGCAGCAGGAGCAGTTTTACCTCGACCGCGCGACCTCCGTGCGGACAGTGGACAAAGAGATCGTGCAGATGAAGGCATCGCACCGCATCACCAAGGAAATGGATGCGATGAATGAGATGACCGCGACCTATAATGTGGACCGGGCCAAGCTCGAAGCTTCCAAGGCGGAGATCCTCTCCGACATCGAAGGCAAGAAGAACCGCATCGACGTCGGTACGGCGGAAGGCGACCTCGAACAGGTGAATGTAACCGTCAAGGCACATAAGACTACACAGGAAGCCGATTTGGATCGTCTTGACAACAAGAAGGACAAGACGGTTCGCGACGTGGAGCGTGCGAAGGGCTACCTTTCGCGCATGAAGATCGTCGCGCCGATCGATGGCATTGTGAACATTCTCCCCAACACGCGCACCGCCGGTTCGTTCGGCTCAACGCCGCCTCCCTTTAAAGAGGGCGACCGCGCGTGGACGGGTGCCGCTATCGCGGAGATTCCCGACCTTTCGCAGATGCGCGTGGAACTGAAGCTGGACGAAGTAGACCGCGGGAAATTGCAACTTGGCCAGGCGCTGCGCGTGCGCGTGGATGCGATCCCGGAAGTGGAGTTTAGCGCGGAGCTGGATTGGATCAGCCCGATCGCGGCCGTGATCTTCAAAGGCATGGGCCTGACGGAGAAGACCTTCCCGGCGCGCGCGACGCTCGCCAAGGTGGATCCGCGGCTGCGGCCTGGTATGAGCTGCAGCGCCGAAATCATTATTGAAAGCGCCCCGAACGCGCTGTTGATCCCGGCGCGCGCGAGCTTCATGAACAAGGGCAAGCCCGCGGTCTGGGTGCAAAAAGGCGAAGGGTTTGAAATCCGGCAGATTGAAGTCGGAAAGCGTAACGATGCCGACATCGTGGTTACCAAGGGCCTGAAGGCCGGTGAGGTGATCGCGATGGAAGATCCCAACGAAGTCGCCAAGCGCGCCAAGAAGCTGTAATTACGACGCGAAACGAGTCGCGGACTAGGAATCCTCATGAGTAAGATCATCATTCGCCTTATCATTTTCGGCGTCATCGTCGGCGCCGCGTGGGGCGGCTACCGCTTCATGCAGCAGCTCCCGGAGCGGCAGCAGACCATCGCGACCGCCAAGGTGCGCCAGGGTGAAATCGTCGTGCGGACGTTCGCCCGCGGCGAGTTGCGCGCGGTCCGTTCGGCAACGCTGACGGCGCCGAATCTCTTCGGTACGGTGCAGGTGACGAAGCTGGCGGAGATCGGGGCGTTTGCGCGCGAGAAGGACCTGGTTATCGAATTCGACGACGCCGAGTTGCAATCGAGCGTTGAAGAAAAGCAGTTGGAAATCGACCAGATCGACGAACAGTACAAGAAGTCCGAGGCTGACCTGGCGATCCGCAACAATCAGGACCAGGTGGAACTGCTGCGCGCCCGTTACTCGGTGCGGCGGTCGGAACTAGAAGTGAAACGGAACGAGCTGCTGTCGCCGATCGACCAGAAGAAAAATCAGTTGAACCTTGAGGAATCCAAGCGCCGCCTGAGCCAGTTGCAGAGCGATATCAAGTCGCGGCAGGAGCAGGCGGAGGCGGAATTGGCCGTGTTAAGGGAACGAAAGCAGAAGGCGTTGCTTGAAATGGCCCGCGCCCGCTCCCGCCTGAGCCAGGTAAAGGTTCTGGCGCCGATGAGCGGCCTGATTGCAATCCGCCAGAACACCTCCAGCCGCATGGGTTTCGGTTTTGACGTTCCGGATATTCGCGAGGGAGATCAGGTGCAGCCCGGTATGCCGATCGCCGATGTTCTCGACCTATCTGAATTGGAGGTAGTGGCGCGCGTGGGTGAGTTGGACCGCGCCAATCTCAACGAGAATCAGGAAGTGATTCTGGCGCTGGATGCGGTGCCCAACGAGAAGGTGCGCGGCCACATTAAGACGATGTCCTCAACAGCCAGCGCGAGCGTGATGTCGTCCGATCCCGCGAAGAAGTTCGATGTCGTCTTCACGATCGATATGAAGGAGCTGTTGACCAAGCTCGGCGCAAAGCCCGAACAGATTCAGCGCATTCTGGCGACCGCTGAAGCGAACCGCAAGAAGCCCCCGGCTGTTTCGATGGCCTTCGGGAGCGGTATGCCCGCGATACCGGGAATGGGCGGCGGCGCGATGGGCGGCGGAATGCCTGGCGGCGCGGCCGGAATGCCGGGCGGTGGAGATCCTTCCGCGGCCGGCGGCCCGAATGCCGGTGGCCCGAATGCGGGAGGAAATAGCGGCGCACAGCGCGGCGGCCGGATGATGCAGTTCGCCGGCGGCGCAGGCGCTCCGGGTGGCGGCGGTATGACGGATGCGGACCGCACAAAGATGCGCGAGCTAATGCAAGCCGAACTGAAGGGCCGCTCCATGCAGGACCTCCCGGCCGAAGAACGCACCAAGGTGATGCAGGCGGTTATGGCGAAGATGGGCCGCACTCCGGGCGCAGGGCGCCAGGGCGGCGCGACGCCCGATCCCTCCAAGCCGGAAACGGCGCAGAGTGGCGAAGGCCGCCGGCGCCGGGGCGAAGGCGGCGGTCCGGGCGGTCCCGGTGGCGCGATGTTTGCGATGGGCGGCGGAAGCGGACGTTTCACGCAGGCCGACTTGGCCAATGCCAAGCTCCCTCCTCCTCCCGATCAGGATTCCAACCTCGACGTTCTGCTGCGTCCTGGCTTGCTGGCCGATGTGGAGATCATCGTCGAGAAAATTCCGAACGCCATCCACATCCCGGCCCAGGCCGTGTTTGAGAAGGATAATAAGCTTGTCGTTTATGTGAAAGAGGGCCAGAAGTTCGTCGCCCGCCCGATCAGGATCGGGAAGCGCAGCGAGTCGACACTGGTCGTGGCGGAGGGTTTGAAGGCCGGCGAAACGATCGCCATGGCCAACCCCGAAGCCAAGCCCGGCACCAAGCAAAAGAGCGAAGACAAGGGTGGCTCCGGCGGCCCGATGAACGCGCTGCCTGGCGGCGGGAAGTCGTAATTCGAGTAATCCGAGGAGCCTGAAACGAATGTCGATGCTTGCCGACATAGTGCCCGAAATAAAAATGGGCCTGTCCAGCTTGTTAGTGCACAAGCTGCGCAGCTTGCTCACCATGCTGGGCATGATCTTCGGCGTCGGAGCCGTGGTGGCCATGTTGTCCATCACCGCCGGCGCACAAAAGGAAATGATGAGCTACATCGATCTGCTCGGTGTGAACAACATCATCATTGAGGCGAAAGAAGCCGTGGACCGCAATGAGTTGCAGGCCCGCCGCGCCATTTCGCCGGGCATGTCGTTCCGCGACTTCCGCTCCATCTCCGAGAACGTCCAGGGGCTGGAGGCGCTCACGCCCCGTAAGCGTTTCAAGCCGCAGAAGGTTCTGCCAAAGACGGGCTCCGAACCGCCGATCCTGATTGGTGTAATGCCCAATTACATGACCATCAACAGCCTTCGCGTTGTAGAGGGCCGCTTCTTCAATGACGACGACAATGACCGTTCGAGCCCGGTCTGCGTGCTGGGTGAATCCGCGAAAGTAAACCTGCTCGGCTTTGACCCGGCGGTCGGCAAATTCGTCAAGATCAACGATACATGGCTGCAGGTGGTTGGCGTCCTCGCGCCGCAGGCGACCGCGGATTCTGTCGAGGGCCTGGAGGTAGCGAGTGGCAACAACCTCGTGATCGCGCCGCTCAATACCGTCATGCGCCGGTTTGAGGACTCGAACTCCTACTTGAAGGATGAGATCGACGGTATGTATATCCGCGTGAAGACGGGCACCGACTCGATTGAAACCTCGAATATCATCAACGCGATTCTGACCGCGACCCATAAGGATGCCGGCGACTTCG
This sequence comes from Acidobacteriota bacterium, assembly GCA_016185425.1. Taxonomy (GTDB): domain Bacteria; phylum Acidobacteriota; class Terriglobia; order Bryobacterales; family Bryobacteraceae. The sequence continues at coordinate 346,896 of JACPNQ010000034.1, forward strand.
CGATCACCGTTCCCGCCGGGCTGCTCGAACAGCGCCGCCGCACGGGCTTTATCTTTAACGTCGTCATGATCTGTATCGCCGGGATTTCGCTGCTCGTCGGCGGCATCGGCATCATGAACATCATGCTGGCCACGGTGCTGGAGCGAACCCGCGAAATCGGCATTCGCCGCGCGATCGGCGCCAAGCAGAAGGACATCATCCGGCAGTTCTTAACCGAAGCCGTTTTGATCTCCATCATGGGCGGGCTTCTCGGCATCATCTTTGGCGTTACGCTCTCCCAGATCATTGCTTCGGCCGCCGGCTGGTCCACCGTTGTGACTACGTCCTCGATCGCCGTTGCATTCGGCGTCTCATGCGGTATTGGATTGGTGTTCGGTATCTATCCGGCCATGCAAGCCGCTCGCCTCGACCCCATCGAAGCGATCCGTTACGAATAACACCCAGAAGAATCTCCACAATGAAATCGAACCGCCAACTGCTATCCCTGGCACTCGCCCTATTTCTCTGTCAGTCGACATTTGCCTGGCAGGCCCCCGGAAGCGGGCCGATCGGCACCATCCCCGCGCCGGAACGGGCCTTCACCGGTACCGTGAAGAAAGACCCCGACCTTCTGGCCGCTCCGTTCTTCCCGCGGCAGAACTGGTTTAAGCGCCACTTTGCCGAACCGATGCCAAAAGTGGACGTGCGCGGCGTTTCGAAGTTCGAGGACTTCGTCATCGACGGCAAGCTGGAACTCTCGCTGCGGAACTATCTGCAACTGGTCCTTGCCAATAACGTCGATATTGATGTGCAGCGCCTGAACGTGGAGATCACGCGCAACTCGATCACGCGCGCCTATGCCCCGTTCGATCCCTTCTTCCTCGGCAGCTTCAACTCCACCCGGACAAAGAGCCAGACGACGAGCTCTCTGGAAGGCGCGACGACCTTGAACCAGTTGGTGCAGCCGATGAACTTCTCGTATACGCAGACGCTCGACAGCGGTTTGCAGTACACGGCGGGATTCAATGCAAACAAGACTTCCACCAACAACTCGTTTAACTTCTTCAACCCCGCGCTGAACGCGCAGATGTCCGGCTCCTTTGTCATGCCGTTGTTGCGAAACCGGGGCAGGGAAGTGAACCGGCTGCCGATCGTCATCGCCCGCAGCCAACTGAAGATCAGTAAAGAGAACTTCCTGAACGCGCTGCTCACGCTAATCTCGAACTCCGAAAACGCGTATTGGGATCTGCTTGGCGGCCGCGAGACTCTACGCGTGCAGGAAAAGGCGCTCGAGCTCTCGGCCGAAGCGTTAAAGCGCTCGAAAAAGGAACTGGAACTGGGCGCCATCAGCCCGCTGGATATCTACCAACCGGAAGCGAACTACGCGACTGCCGAGATTCAGGTGACGCAGGCGCGTTACCGCCTCCAACAGTTTGAAGATGCGCTGCGCCGGCAGATGGGCGCCGATCTGGATCCTAAGTTTCGCAACATGCCGATCGTGCTGACGGAATCTCCGCTGCCGCCCGCCGACGACAAGGAGATGGACCGCGAGGCGTACGTTTCGAAGGCCCTCCGTATGCGTCCGGATATCCATGCCATTGAAGAAAACGTTGCGCAGGATGACCTGTCTCTCCGGCAGGCAACGAATGCACTCCGGCCCGATCTCTCTCTCCGGGGATCGTACACATCGACCGGCCGCGGGGGCGACTTCTACACCCGGGCGAACAACAATCTGACCGTCGTTCGCGGCGGCTTCCCCGACGCTCTCGATCAGGTCTTCGGGTTCAACTTCCCGATCTACCAGTTCGGCCTCAATCTTCGTTTGCCGATCCGTGACCGCGCCGCCGCAGCCAACTATGCCGACGCCGTGATCAGCAAGCGCCAGGACACTCTCATGCGCCGCAGTTTGCAGCAGACGGTCCGGCAGCAGGTGCTCAATGCCGTCAGCCAGGTGGAGTCGTCGAAAGCTTCGGTGAAATTGGCCGCCGTGGCGCGCGATCTGGCGCAGAAGCAGTTGGACGCGGAACAGAAAAAATACGACCTGGGTACGTCGGTCATCTTCTTCGTGCTCGACGCGCAGACCCGCCTGGTCAACGCGGAAGCGCAGTTGGTGAACAACATCATCCAGTTCCGCCGGAACTTAATTACAGTGCTGCGCGTGTCGGGCGACCTGCTCGAAGACCGCGGTATTCAGGTCCAATAGCGGCTATTCCGCTTCCGCGGGAAGATGCCGCCGCGTGACGGCATCTAACTCTAATAACCGGTTCCAAAACCCGGCCAGCTCCTGCAACGGCAGCGCGTTTGCGCCGTCGGACAGGGCCTCGGCCGGATTTTCGTGTACTTCCACGAACACCGCATCCACGCCGACCGCCACGGCCGCCCTCGCAAGGGGCTCGATAAACTGCGGCTGACCGCCGCTATGCGTTCCACCCGCTCCCGGCATCTGCACGCTGTGGGTGGCGTCAAAAACCACAGGCCATCCGAAGTCGCGCATGATGGCCAGCGAGCGCATGTCGACTACCAGATTGTTGTAGCCGAACGATGTACCGCGCTCGGTCAAAAAAATGTGCGGATTGCCCGCCGCCGCCACCTTGTCGGCCGCGTGACGGATATCCCAGGGCGAAACGAACTGGCCCTTCTTGATGTTCACAATCCGTCCCGTCTGGGCCGCGGCCAACAGGAGGTCGGTCTGGCGGCAGAGGAACGCCGGTATCTGCAACACGTCGCAAACCGCCGCGGCGAGTTCGGCTTGCCACGGCTCATGAATATCGGTGAGGATCCGGTATCCTTCGGCCTTCAGCCCTTTCAGGATGCGGAGCCCGTCGCGGATGCCCGGCCCGCGATACGAGATTCCGCTGGAGCGATTTGCCTTGTCGAACGAAGCCTTAAAGATAAAGTCCTGTCCAGCGATGCTCCGGATCTGACCGGCCAGGAAGTGAACGTGCCGTTCGCTTTCGATTACGCATGGACCGGCAATCAGCGCCAGCTTGCCGCTAGGTTGCATGGCTCAGCAGCTCCGCCGAAGTGCCTGTGCGCCGCAGACGTTCCTGATAGGTGGCGCCGACGAAGGCCGCGAACAACGGGTGCGGTTCGAGCGGTTTTGATTTGAACTCGGGGTGAAACTGGCAGCCCAGGTACCACGGATGATTTTCAATCTCGCAGATCTCGACGTAGACGGCGTCCGGCGTCTGGCCGGTGATGCGAAGGCCGCCGTCGGTCAGGACTTTCTCGTAGTCGCGGTTGAACTCGAACCGGTGGCGATGGCGTTCGCTGATGTCCGGTTTGCCGTAGGCGGCGCGCGCCATGGATCCATCCGCCAGGCTGCACGGATACGCTCCCAGCCGCATCGTGCCCCCAAGCTCATCGACGCCCTTCAATTCCCGCAGCTTGTAGATCACCCGGTGCGGAGTGGTGTTGTCGAACTCCGCCGAATCCGCCTGCGTGATGCCGCACACGTTGCGGGCGTATTCGATCACCATCGTCTGCATGCCGAGGCAGATGCCAAAATACGGCACCTTGTTTTCCCGCGCATAACGAATGGCCTGCAGCATGCCTTCCACGCCGCGCTTGCCGAAGCCGCCGGGAACCAGTATCCCGTCGTACCGCGCCAGACGCTGCACGCAATCGGGCCAGTGCAGATCCTGCGCTTCAATCCAGTGCGTGTTGACCTTCAATCCGTGCGCGAGGCCGCCATGCAACAGCGCTTCCTTCAGGCTCTTGTACGAGTCTTCGTATTCGACATACTTGCCTACCAGCGCAATATCGACCTCGTCCATCGGATTGTGCAGCCGGTCGAGCATCCCTTCCCAGCGCGCGAGGTTCCGCGGCGAGGCGTCGATCTTGAACTGGCGCAGGATAATATCATCGACATTCTGCGATGCGAAGCCGAGCGGCACTTCATACACGCTCTTTGCGTCGCAGGCTTCAATCACGGCATCCGCGCGCACATCGCAAAAGAGCGCGATCTTGTCTTTGATATCGCCGACTAACGGTTTCTCACAACGGCAGATCAGCATATCGGGCTGGATACCGATCGCGCGCAGTTCCTTCACGCTGTGCTGCGTCGGCTTGGTTTTCAGCTCACCGGCCGCCGCGATCCACGGAACGAGCGTGACATGCACGAAGATGCAGTTTTCCCGGCCTTTTTCATGCCGCAACTGACGAATGGCTTCCAGGAACGGCAGGCTCTCGATATCGCCCACCGTGCCGCCGATCTCCACCAGCACCACATCCACGCCCGCCGAAACCCTTTCGATGTTTGCCTTGATTTCGTTGGTGACGTGCGGAATCACCTGGACAGTCTTGCCAAGATAATCGCCGCGGCGCTCGCGGGAGATGATCGTCTCATAGATCCGGCCGCTGGTGACGTTGTTGCTCTGCGTCAGCGGCGCGTACGTGAAGCGTTCGTAGTGGCCGAGGTCAAGATCGGTCTCCGCGCCGTCGTCGGTGACAAAAACTTCGCCGTGCTGAAACGGACTCATCGTGCCCGGATCCACGTTTAGATACGGGTCGAATTTTTGTAGTGTGACGCGGAGTCCGCGACTTTCGAGCAGGCAGCCGATGGAGGCCGCCGCAATTCCTTTTCCTAATGAACTAACTACACCGCCCGTTACGAAGATGTACTTGGCCATACCCCTCTGGTTCCAAAAAGCTGTTCGACCCGCGCGAGGTCTTCCGGCGTATCCACGCCTAAGGATTCATATTCGGTCTCGGCGACCTTGATCTTGTAGCCGTTCTCCAGGGCACGTAGCTGCTCCAGTTTTTCCGTCTGTTCGAGCGGCCCCACCGGGAGCGATGGATACTCGAGCAAGAACTCGCGGCGATAGACGTAGAGCCCGATATGCTTGAAGTAAACGGCACCACCGCCGCGGTCGTAGGGAATCGGCGAGCGGGAAAAATACAGTGCGCGTCCGTCCCGGCCCATGACCACCTTGACGACGTTCGGGTTCGTAATCTCCGAGAAGTCTTCGATCCGTTTGGCCAGCGTTCCCATTGGCGCGTCGTCGTCCTCAAGCAGCGCGAGCACAGCCGCGTCGATCGCGGCGGGGTCGATCAAGGGCTCGTCGCCTTGAATGTTGACGACAACCTTGTGGCTAAAGGCGGACGCCGCCTCAGCCACCCGGTCCGTGCCGGAAGGATGATCGGGCGATGTCATACGGACCTGTGCGCCAAATTTTCTCGCAACAGTTGCGATCGTGTCGTCGTCTGTCGCGATGAGCAGGTGCTGCAGGTAGCGCGCCTGACTGGCTCGTTCCCAGACGTGCTGGAGGATAGGTTTGCCGTGTAGGGGGGCGAGTGCTTTGGCGGGAAATCGGGTGGAGGCGAGTCGTGCCGGAATAACTCCGAGAACTTGCTGTGGCACGTTTGATCTTACCACGAGAGGTCGGTTACATCACCGCTTCCACAGGTCAAAATGAGCTATGAAAATTCATATACATGCTATACTCCGAATAGAATTAAGCCGAAAGAGGTCCACTCTGGCCATGCGAACAACTATCCTCTTCGTCGGCACTGGACTTCTGCTGGTAGCGGCAGCCCTGGCTGGAGACGAAAAGACGCCTCCGCAGCGTTTGCCGGACGTAAAACCGCCGGCGCCAGGTCCAAGTACGCCTCGCAACACAACTGCTGCGCCGCGCCGCAAAGCGACGGCGGATGAACCCGCTGACGAAGCGGCCACCCGCACACCCAGCATTCGCGTCGATACCAATCTGGTGTTGATCAATGTGACGGTTACGGATCCGCTGAACCGGTTCGTAACGGGCCTCGAATCCGAGCATTTCAAGCTCTTTGAGGACAAGGTGGAACAGCGCATCGCGACGTTTGCGAGCGAGGACGCGCCGCTGTCGGTCGGGCTGGTTTTCGATGCGTCCGGGTCGATGGGCGCCAAGCTGCAGAAGGCGCGCCTGGCCGCGGCACAGTTCTTCAAAACGGCCAACCCGGAGGATGAGTTTTTCCTTGTTCAATTCAACGACAAGCCAGAGATGACGCATCCGTTTACGACGAATACGGAAGAGATTCAGAACCGGCTGACATTCACCCAGGCAAAGGGCCGGACGGCACTGCTGGATGGCATCTACATGGCCTTGAATCATATGAAGAAGGCGCGCAATACGCGCAAGGCGATTTTGGTCCTGTCCGACGGCGGTGACAATTCCAGCCGCTATACCGAAAGCGAAATCAAGAACCTGGTCCGCGAAGCCGATGTGCAGATTTACGCTATCGGCATCTTTGAGCCCGTGTCGGCCCGCTCCCGCTCGGCGGAAGAACTTGCCGGGCCCGGGCTGTTGAACGAGATCGCCGAGCAGACCGGTGGCCGTCACTTCCCTGTCGAGAACTTAAACGATCTCCCGGATGTGGCCGCCAAAATCGGAATCGAACTTCGCAATCAGTACGTCATTGGGTATGTGCCCAACACTGTCAATCGGGACGGCAAGTACCGGCGTGTACAGGTGAAGATCAATCAGCCTCGCGGATTGCCGCCGCTGCGCCCATTCTGGCGCCAGGGATACTATGCACCAGCTCAGTAGACGCGCGTTCGGACTGGCAGTCGCCGGTTCCACGCTCGCCACCGCGCAGGATCAGGACACCGGACTTACGTTCCGTTCCGACACGCGCGAAGTTTTACTCCATGCGACCGTTGTCGACAGGAAAGGCGCGTTCGTCACCGATCTGGGGCGGGACGCGTTCAAGGTGTTGGAAGACGGTGTGGAACAGAATTTGAGGGTTTTCCGCCGGGAAGACGTACCCGTGTCGATGGGACTCATCGTCGACAATAGCGGGTCCATGCGCCGCAAGCGCAAAAAAGTGGAAGACTCCGCAATGGCGCTCGTAAAAGCGTCGAACCGCCAGGACGAGATCTTCATCGTGAACTTTAACGATGTTGCCTATCGCGATGCCGACCTGACCGGCGACATGAAGAAGCTGGAAGAGGGGCTCTCGCGCATCGATTCCAAGGGCGGCACCGCCATGCGCGACGCCCTGACGCTCTCCATTGATTACATCAAGGAGAAGGGCAGGAAGGCGAAGAAGGTTCTGCTGATAATCACCGATGGCGATGACACCGCGTCGAGCGACACCAATACGCTCGAAAAACTGCTCGCCAAAGCGCAGCGCAGCGAAGTGCTGATATTTGCCATCGGTATTCTCAATGAAGAGGACCGGCGCATGGCCAAGCGCGCACAGCGGGCGCTGGAGCTATTGACGAAGCAATCCGGAGGCATCGCTCACTTTCCGAAAGACGTCGAAAGTGTGGAGGATGTCGCGCTGCAGATCGCGAAGGAGATCCGCAGCCAGTACATTCTGGCCTACTCGCCGACGAAGCCAGACGATGGCTCCTACCGGCAGTTGAAAGTGACGGTGAAGGGCGGCGGGCTCACGGTCCGAACGCGCACCGGCTACTACGCCAAAGGCGACGAGAAACGTTCGTCGCTATGATCGGTTTTCTTTGGGAAGCGAGCCGCGGCTATCGGTTCGCGCCCTGGCGCAGCCCTTACTTGCGTTGGCGCATTGAAACCTATTGGGGTTTGCACGCCGAGGAGATCGGCTGCCGCGAGTTCTGGTCGTTCGTATGGACGCGGCGCCGGGAGCTATTCCGCTTCTTGCAGTGGGCAGACCGGATGCGCCACCAGGCTTAGAGTTCCTTCTCCGGACCGGAACGAAAGCTGGAGATCATGGGCGAATCGGCCAGGACTTGCCGGATTGCGTCGATGGCCTCGCGCCTGACATCCTTCCGCCGTCCCAGTATGGAGCTCAATCAGAACCGCGTGCCGTTCCATCCAACAGAGCCACTCACCCTGGCCATCGTCGCCGTCCGGCCGGAACCCGATTACAACATCGTGCCTGACTCCGCCGGCTTCGAACCCGAAATACCAGCCGAAATCCTCCTGGCCTGGTTCCGCGCCGCTCGCATAGCCCTTCGTCCGCAACTCCGCGATCAACCAACGCGCGGCATCGTCGCCGTAACAACAAGGATTGATGACATAGTCCTTCTCCACGGTTGTATTGAAGGAATCGCTCCGGAACGCAAACCCCGTGTTGAGTCCGGTTGCGCCCATGGTGTTTAGAGTGTGCGCGTTACCTTTTCCAGCGCCCGCGGTTGATCGGGATTCAGGCCCTTCTCCTCGGCCAGGCACGCCGCCAGAATCTGCGCCGGGATAATGTATGGCAGCGGTGTGTAAAGTTCCTCGGGCACGGCACTCCTGCGGTGCAGCGGCGACGGCAGAACGATCGTGCGCGTGCCCTTCATCGATGCCGCTTCCCGATTGCTCTGGTCGGTGATGAGGAGAGTTTCCGCGCCGAGCTGATGCACTCGCCCGATCATCTCGCGGATCGACGGCCATGTCACGCCGGCCGGCGCGAAGAGGAATACCGGAAAGGACTGCTCGACCATTGCGATCGGGCCGTGCAGGAAGTCGGCGGACGAGAATCGCTCGGCAACTACGTAGCACGTCTCCATCAATTTCAACGCCCATTCAAAGGCGTTCGCATAATTCAGGCCGCGGCCGACGACGACCGCGTTCTCCATAAACCGGTAACGGCCGGCTTTCTCACGGATCTCCGCTTCCAGCATCAGGGCGCCGGAGACAGCTTCCGGCATCGCACGCAGCTCATCCAACGAAACGGGCGCGCCAAGCGCATAGGCCAGCAGGTACATGGAAAGCAGTTGGCCTGTGTAGGTCTTCGTTGCCGCGACGCTCCTTTCGCGGCCCGCGCGGACCAGGAACACATGCTCGGCGATCTTGGCGAGCGAACTGGACGCCTCGTTGGTGATGCCGACCGTAAAGGCGCCGCACTCTCGCGCGCGCTCCAGCACGATGTTCGTGTCGGTCGACTCGCCGGACTGCGAAAGCGCCACGACAAGGGCATCTTTGTAGTCGACGCGCGCGCCGTAGAGAGTGAAGATGGAGGGCGCCGCGAGCGAGACCGGAATGCCGGTGGCGATCTCCAACAGGTAGCGCCCAAACTGCGCGGCGTTATCCGATGTGCCGCGCGCGGCAAGGATGATAAACTTCGGCCGGCTCTTGGCGAACCTGGCCTTGAGCTTTTCCACGCCCTTCCATTCGGAGCGAAACGTACGTTCAAGAGCCGACGGCTGCTGCCGGATCTCTTCGAGCATCTTCGACATAGAAAGATCAGGATAGCAGGCCGGTTCCGCTGTCTCTCACCGGCGCCGGCACCAGCCACGAGCTGATCCCCAGCAAGGCAACGATAACCGCGAGGCCGTTAAAGAGCAGGTCATAGGAGCCGGTGCGCGCCAGCGTTTCCGCCAGCAGCAGCGGTCCCACGGCGGACGCGACGACAGTAGCGGCCTGCGCGCAGCCCTGTATGCGGCCCAAGTGTGTGCGTCCGAACATCTGCCCCCACACCGAAAAGAACACTACCGTGACGATCCCGCCGGAAGCGCCCATAGTGGCCGCGTAGATATCGACGTGCTCTGCCGTACGGACCAGCGGCAACCCGGCCAAAGCCAGCGCCAGGGCGGCCATACCGATACCTATCAGGCGCTGCATCGGCCACCGCTGTCCCAGCCATCCCGCCGCGAAATTGCAGGCCAGACCAACCATCGTACTCACTACCAGCGTGCGGTGATACGTCTCGGCCGGGAAACCACGCAACTCCAGAATGTTCTGGTTGAACAACGCGATTCCGGAGTAGACAAGTCCGAACGCGGCACTGGCCAGCGCGAACAGCCAGAAAGCCGGCGAGCGCAGCGCCTCGCCGAGCGTCAGATCGGTTGGCTGCGTGTTCAACGCCTCCACGTCGTCGCTCCCGGCCGGAGGGCCATCCTTGACGAAGAGCCACGCAACGGGACCGAAGACGGCTACCGCGGCGCCAGTGCCGAACCATGCCGTCCGCCATCCGCCGTGCAGCACAAGTTGCCCAACCGATGGGAAGGCGGCGATGAATCCCATCGCCACCAACAGCGCATAAATCCCCATTGCCAGGTTCAGCCGTTTCGCGAACCACTTTCCAACCAGCGCAAGACTCACCACAGAAAGCGCGCTCTGCCCCAGTGCGCGCGTGAGTGTGAGCGTGACCAACAACACGGTCAGCGATGCCGTGCGGCTCATTGCCATCACGGCCGCGCCCAGGCCAAGCGCAGTGGCCGATAATACGATGCGTGGTCCCAGGCGATCCGTCAACCGTCCAACCGGCAGGCAGAGCACGGCGCCAAAGAGCGTCGCCCAGAGATTCACCGTGGCGAATAGCACGCGGTCCATTCGCCATTCGGCGATCAACGGTTCGGTAACGAGTCCGAGGCCTTGCGTTCGGCCAGGAAGCGTCGCCACCATTGCCGCGGCGGCGAGCGCAAGGTTGACCCATCCATAATGAAAGCCGCGCCGCATGGTGAGGATTGTTATTGTAGCGTGAGCTTCCCGTGATCCTCTGGACAATTCGCATTGCCGCTCTGCTCTATTCCATTGCGCTTGTCCAGATCATTCGCGGGCGGGATGCGCGCGTGCTATGGACCGCGGGTTGCGCGTCCTATCTGGCGCACGTGGCGGCGGCATTTCAATGGGTGTACGGCTGGAGCCACGCCATTGCGGTGCGCGAAACGGCGCGGCAGACGAGGGAGCTGTTTGGGCTCGATTGGGGCGTCGGGATCTGGTTCAACTACGCTTTCACGCTCGTGTGGCTGGGGGATGTGTTGTGGTGGTGGATTGCGCCGGAATCTCGCGAACGGCGAGCCGATTGGATTGGGAAGACCATCCATGGCTATATGGTGTGGATGTTTCTAAACGGCGCCGTTGTCTTTCCCAAAGGCGCCGTTCGTTGGATCTCCGCGGCCGTCGCCGTGAGCTTGTTTGTCTATTGGCTCACGGCGCGACGAACGGCGTTTGCTCAGAAATAGAACTTCGCGCCCAATACTACGCGGCGCGCGTCCAGTGTGGAGGTGTACTGCCCGAACGTGCCGCTTACCTGGCGGTTGTTGGCATCGAAGCGGGCCGTTGTGTCCACGCCCTGGAAGCTGGCGTGGTTGAAGAAGTTATAGAACTCGAACCGCAATTGAATACGGCGTTGTTCCGACTTCCCGAGCGGAATGTTCTTGTAGACAGAGAAATCGAATACATTGATTCCCGGTCCCCGCAGAACATCCTTCGGCGCGTTGCCGATGCCGAATTCGGCGCGAGTCGGCGGCTGGAACGCGCTGGTGTCGAAGTGGCGCAGCGGTGTCCGCTCACTCTTCGGAATGATCGGATTGCTGATGATGTTCACGCGGCTATCGACACCCGCGCCGCCGCCGCCGACGATGTCCGCGCCGGAGACGAGCGAGTAGCCGATGCCCAGCGGCGCGCCGCTCGTGAACGTTGTCACGCCCGCCACGTCCCAGTTATCGAGCACCGCCTTCGCCACGATGTTGTTCATCTTCTGGCCCAGTTTCGGCAGCGAGTACATGTAGCTCATCACGAAGTTATGCGTCCGGTCGAAACTGGCCTTGCCGTAGTTGCGAACGCGGTAGTTGACGAACGGATTCACGGCGTCACCGTTCCCGTTCACCAGCGTCAGCGCCTTCGACCACGTGTGCGCAACGCCGAACTGGAAGCCCTTCGAGAAGCGCTTGTTGATCTGCGTCTGCAGCGAATGGTAGTTCGATGTCGACGACAGCTCGATGAATTGAATATCCGCATACCCCGGTAACGGACGAAGGAAGTTGTCCGGGAGCGGAGTGTTGCCGGTGGTTGGGTCGATGCTGGAGGCGAGGAACCGTGTACCATAGGGCACCGAGTTCAGGCTGCGCCGCTGCATCAGGTGGCGGCCAACACTGCCCACATAGGCAACGTCAAGCACTGTACCGAAGCCGATGTTCTGCTGGATGCCGAAGCTCCAGTTGTAGACCGTCGGCGGCTGATAGTTCTTTTGGAACGAGGTAACGCCCGGGGGGCTGATGCGCAGCGGGCTTCGGAGCAGGTCCGCCATCGTCACGTATGTTGCCGTGCTGGTGACCGTCAACGGAGGTGCTTCGCGGTGGATCAGGATCTGGTCGTCGTTGAAGCGGTCGTAGAAAACGCCCAATCCGCCGCGCACGGCGGTTCTGCTGTTGCCGAATACGTCCCAGGCAAAGCCGAGCCTGGGTGCCACCTGTACCGACGGCGTGTTGGCCAGATGCTCCATGACGACATTCATACCCTGGAACGGTGCCACACCGCTTGCGAACTGCCCGATTACCGCGGCGGAAAGCTCCTGGCCGGTATTCGGATCGCGTCCGACACGCTGCCCGGCCGCATTACGGTACGGTTGGATTAACGAGGGTTGCTTGCCGCGGTCATAAAGTGAAGGATCCCAGCTCGACAACTGATCGCCCGCGCTCCAGCTAGGCTGGATGTAATAGAAACGGATACCGGCGTCAATCGTCAACCGCCGCGAGACCTTCCAAGTATCCTGCGCGAACCACTCGACGTTCAGATAGCGCGAGTGCCCTTGCGGATGGTTGGTCGACTCCGTATAGCTCTGCACGCTGCCGAGAATCGCGTTGGAGTATGCATAGTTCGTATCGAGCGGATTGTTCGTGTCGCGATTGAAGTTGAACGTGCCGTTGAATGACGAGCCGCGCGCCGCGTTGCGCGTGGTGCGCTCGACATAGATGCCGAACTTCATGTTGTGCTTGCCGGTGATTTGCGATAGGTTGTCCGACCAGTTCCAGATATTGTTGGTGCCGAAGAACGGATAGCGGCCCTCGATGCTCAACACGCCGGCATTAGGCACGCCGCCGAAATTGGCGTTCGGGATCAGGTTATCCGGGTTCGCCTGCGGGAAGAACTGCGGCAGCGTCAGGCCGAGTTTTGAGCGCTGATTGCGCTCCAGTCCTGCCTGCGTCAGCGGACCGACTGTCTGCTTGGCGCGGTTGATGCCGAAGGTAAATTCATTGATCCGGCGCGAGTTGAACGTGTGAATCAAAGTCGCCACCGAACCCGCCGAGCGGATGTCATAGATGATCGGCAACTGCGGCCAACTGGAACTTGCCAGCACGAAATCGAATTCGCCCTTGAAGGCTTCGTAGTCATTGATACCGCGCCAGTAGAACTGGGTCTTCGGACCGATGTTCCAGTCGATGCGAAGAATGGAATCACGCCTGGGCTGATCGACGGTGGATTGGATCAAGGCGTTATAGGAACGATTGGGATCCACCGCATTGGGCATGGGGAAAATGTTCATAAGGGACTGGCCGCTCTTGTCGATCCGGTTGGAGGGGATCCGGTTCCCGGCAAACGGCGTGCGATTCGCGAACGGATCGTTGACGACGATGAGAGCGCCATTCTGGTCGCGCGACTCCGAGAAGTCGCCACTACGTTCAAGTGCGGTGGGGAACGTGCGGCGCTGCAGCGATGTCGGATAGTGGCGCGGCAGGAATTCCTGCGACCAGAAGAAGAACAGCTTGTCCCGGTTCTTGTTGAACTTGCCGATCGTGACGGGGCCGCCGAGGAAGTAGCCCGGGTAGTTGAACCGGTATTGCGGCCGTGCCAGACCGTCGCGATTGCGGAAGAACTCGTTGGCGTTCAACGCCTCATTGCGCAGGAAATAATAGGCGCCGCCGTGGAACTGATTAGTGCCGCTTTTGATGACAGTGTTGATCGTGCCGCCGGAGGAGCGCCCATATTCCGCCTGGTAATTCGTGAGCAGTACTTTCACTTCGGCGACAGCGTCTATAGATGGCGCGAGGTATGGGCCGGTCATCGAACCGGTATCAAGTGACGACACGCCGTCGAGCGTCAGGTTCACCGTACCGGTACGGTTGCCATTGATGTTGATGTTGCTGAAGTTGTTCCAGCCCGGCGCATTCCGGTTCTGGCTGTCGACGACACCCGGCAACAGCTTCACCAGACCGAGATAATCGCGACCCTTCAGAGGGACGTTCTGCGTCTGTTCGAGCGAGATAAGCCCGCTGCGCTCCGCCGACTGCGTCTGCAATCGCGCCGTTTCCGCGTGCACTTCGACGGTCTGTGCGATCTCACCGAGTTGGAGGTCGACGCGTTTCAGCACAACACGCTCGGTGGCGGTGAGTATGATTTCGGTCTGCTCGTAACGTTTGAACCCATTCGCCGACACGTTCAACTTGAATGTGCCCGGCAGGATTTGCGTGAAGACGAAGTCGCCATTGCCGTCCGATTTCAGTTGCCGGGTTAGGCTGGTTAGCGAGTTGGTTAGAGTGACGTCGGCGCCCGCAATCGGAGCGCCGGAAGGATCAGCGATGCTCCCAGTGATGGAACCGGTCAAACCTTGTCCGTAGGCTGCACTACAAAGGGCAACGAATAATAAAAGCGAGTGAGTCCGCGACATGGGACACATTCCCCAGATTTTCATGGAGCGATTTTATCAGAATGGAGCTTGTGGACCCGGAGCCGTTTGAACTACCAATTACCGATGTATTCGACCTCCACACGGTACCGCCGCGTGATGTCGAGGGGGTCGTAGAAGCCTATCTGGAGGCAGCGTACGAAAAAGGATTGAAGCATTTGCGCATCATCCATGGGAAGGGAATCGGCGTACAGCGGGAAACCGTGCGCCGCGTTTTGGAGCGCACCGCCTTTGTCGAATCTTTCCAGACCGCTCCGGAAGGCGCCGGCGGCTGGGGCGCCACTTTGGTGACTCTGCGGCGGTAACCCTGCGGCAAAAATAGGCTTCCACGATTTAGATATGGAAATCGTCAAAGCTAGTGTGAAGGTCCTCGGACCAGTCGTGTCTCTATTGGCGGCGAGCGTTTTCGGCGCGGAAATCGACCTTCCCCGCGTCTTAAAGTCGATCGAAACACGCTACAACACCGTCAAAACGCTCGAAATGGACTTCCAGCAGACCTATATCGCGCCCAATAAGGTCCGCCGCACGGAGTCGGGACGGCTGTTCTTGCGCAAACCAGGGCGGATGCGCTGGCAATACGCCAAGCCGGACGGTAAACTCTTTGTTTCCAATGGGACAGACTATTGGTACTACTCGCCGGCGGCGCAGCGGGCTGAGAAGATGAAGCTGAAAGAAGCGGAAGATATGCAGGCTCCGCTCGCGTTTTTGATCGGAAAACTCGACTTTCAGCGCGATTTTGAGCGTTTTGTGGTCAAACCGGAGGGGGATTTAGTACGAATCACGGCCCAGCCGCGCGATCCGAATAAGGCGCCCTACCGGGAAGTCTCGTTCCTGGCTGCGGCGGATGCCCGCATCCAGGAACTGACCGTTCGAGGCCAGGATGCCTCCCTGATGGACTTCCGCTTCCAGAACGAGACGCGGAATCCTGCGCAAAGGGACTCGCTGTACGTCTTTATCCCGCCGAAGGGGGTCGAGGTCGTAATACCTGGCAAAGAGCAATGAGCGAGTTTCTCCTTAAATACGCCGACGCGCGCGGTCAGATCAAACAGGAAGTCGTTGACGGCAATTCCGAAGGCGAAATTCGCGACAGGTTCGTTAATCAAGGCTTCCTGGTCTATTCCATCAAGCCCAAAGGGAAGTTCGACGCGATCACCACGGCGACTGGCAAATCGCGGCCCAAGAAGATCGACCTCGAGAAGTTCCTGATCTTCAACCAGCAGTTTGTCACACTGATCCGCGCCGGACTGCCGATTTTGAAATCGCTCGATCTGCTCGCCACGCGCCTCACCGACGAGAAGCTCTGCCCGTTCGTCACCGCCGTGCGGGACGAGGTCCGGATCGGGACCTCGCTAAGCGATGCCTTCGCCAAGCAAGGCGTGTTTCCTCCGATCTACGTTTCGAGCATTCTGGCCGGAGAAAAATCGGGGTCGCTCGTTGAAGTGCTCGACCGCTTTGTGACCTATCAGCGCCGTAACCTCGCGGTGAAGAAGAAGCTGATCGGCGCGCTGATCTACCCGGTGCTCCTCGTCACGCTGGTCATCGCGCTCGTCGCATTCCTGGTTACCTACGTGGTGCCGCAATTCGCCGAGCTCTATTCGTCAATGGACGCGAAACTTCCCGCCCTCACTATCTGGTTGATCTCCATTGGCACGACAGCCCGCGACTACATTCTGCTCCTCATCGCCATCTTATTCGGCGGCGGCGCCGGAATCTATTTCTGGTCCAAGACCGAATCGGCACAGGAGACGCTCGACCGTATCAAGATGCGCACGCCCCTCGCCGGCGAAATTTGGATCAAGTACCAGGTCGCGCAGTTTTCCCGCGTGCTGTCGACATTGCTTCTGGGCGGCATTCCGCTTGTGCAGGCGCTGGAAACCGCAGGGGAGAGCGTAGGCACGAAGCTGCTGGAGAAATCGCTCAACCGCGTGCGGCAATCCGTTCGGGAGGGCAATTCGCTTTCGAGCTCGCTCTCCGAAACCAAGATGTTCCCGGAGCTCTCCATCGACATGATCGAGGTCGGAGAATCGACTGGCGCGCTGCCGGCGATGCTTGGCAGTGTTGCCGAGTTCTATGAGGACGATGTGCAGACGCGAATGGCCGCGGCGTTATCGCTCATCGAGCCGGGAATCATGATTTTTATGGGCATTTTCGTCGCATTCGTGCTGGTCGCGCTATATCTGCCCATCTTCTCTCTGTCGGATTCCATTGGAGGGAGCCGCTAGTATGGCCACCGAACGCGCTAATCTCATCGACCCGCAGGTGGAGATCACCAACGCCAAGGCACTCGCCGCGCGTTACCGGGCGGGCTATCTCGATCTGAAAGAAGGCAAGGTCGATCTGGAACTCCTGCGGCTGGTTCCCGTGGACATGATGTTCCGCTACAACTTCGTGCCGGTGTCGCTTGAAAAGGCGCCGGGCGGCGCGGAGACGCTCGAAATCGCGGTCGCCGATCCGCGAAACTTGCAGCTCATCGACGAACTGTCGGTGCTGTTGAAGAAGCGGCTGCGTGTGAAGGTTGCGGCCCTGCACCAGATCACGGAGCTGTTGAAGAAGACAGAACAGTCGCAGCGCGTGCTGGAAGAGGTGACGGAGGGCTTCGCGCTCGATGTGGTCGGCGGAGACGACGAAAATCCCGACGAAACGCTATCGATCGACCGCATCAACGCGGGCGAGGACGAGATCGCGCCGGTCATCAAGCTCGTCGATACCACGATCTTCAATGCGCTTGAGCGCCGCGCATCCGATATCCATATCGAGACTCGCGACGGCGAAGTGGTCATCAAGTACCGCATCGACGGCGTGCTGCATTACGCCATGCCGCCGATTGCCAAAGACTGGCATTCGATGATCATCTCGCGTATTAAGGTTATGAGCGAGCTCGATATCGCCGAACGCCGCGTGCCCCAGGACGGACGCTTCCGTGTCCGTTATAAGGGCCGGCTGATCGATTTCCGCGTCTCCATCATGCCAACGGTGCATGGCGAGGACTCGGTGCTCCGCGTACTCGATAAAGAATCGATGTCGGAGAAGTTCGCCAAGCTGTCGCTCGATGTTGTTGGATTCTCCGATCACGATATCGGTCGTTTCCGCCGCTACATCAAAGAGCCTTATGGCATGGTGCTCGTCACCGGTCCGACCGGCTCCGGTAAGACTACGACACTCTACGCCGCGCTGAGCGAGATCAAGAACGACGAAGACAAGATCGTCACCATCGAAGACCCTGTCGAATATCAACTGAAGGGCATCACCCAGATCCCCGTTAACGAGAAGAAGGGTCTCACCTTCGCCCGAGGGCTGCGCTCCATCCTACGCCATGATCCGGACAAGATCCTCGTCGGCGAAATCCGCGACCAGGAAACCGCGCAGATCGCCATCAACGCCGCGTTGACCGGCCACCTGGTGTTCACGACGGTCCACGCCAACAACGTGCTCGACGTGATGGGCCGCTTCCTGAACATGGGTGTTGAGCCCTACAACTTCGTCGCGGCGATGAATTGCATCCTCGCCCAACGGCTGGTGAGGGTTATCTGCGATCACTGTAAACGCCCGGTGCGCGTCGACGAGCAAGAAATTATTGATAGCAGCCTCAACCCCGATGACTGGCGCCACGTCACTTTTTATGAAGGCGCCGGCTGCTTCGAGTGCGGCGGCACGGGGTACCACGGCCGCTCCGCAATCCATGAGCTGCTCGACCTTTCCGAACGCATGCGCGAACTGATTCTCGAAAAGCGTCCCGCTTCGGAGATCAAGCGTGTAGCGCGCGAGGAGGGTATGACGACACTGCGAGAATCGGCGCTGGAACGCGTCAAATCCGGTATTACCACGCTTCGCGAAATCAACAAGGTCACTTTCATCGAGTAACGAATGTCATTCGCCGACAAAATCAACGGTCTGATGGCGGATCCGCCGCCGGAATTCGGATTCGAGGTTTCCGAAGGCGGCCTTGCGTGGTCCTCGCCGCGCGGGAAGGGATTCACCGCGTTTGAGCCGGGTACCCTGCGCGTATCGCCGAGCGAGGAAAATGTTCTGCGCGCCGAATCGATGGCGCGTGTTGTCCGGGAGGTCGCCGGTGATCCCGGCGGCCGAAAGCGCCGGACGGCGGCGGTGATCCTGCCTGATTATGCCGGCCGCACAACCGTGCTGGATTTCGACTCCTTTCCCGCCAAAGCCGAGGAACAGGCGACGCTTGTGAAGTTCCGCCTGCGCAAATCGGTCCCTTTCGATATCGATTCAGCGTCGGTAAGCTTTCAAGCGCAGCCGCGCGCCGGCTCTAAAAAAATCGATGTCGTAGCGAGCTCCATGTCGCTGGAAACGTTGGCGCGCTATGAGGCGCCGTTCCGCGCGGCAGGGCTGCATGTCGGCTTTATTACCACCTCCCTGCTGGCCGCGCTGGACAGTGTGCCGACAGCCGGATGCCGCGTCGTGGTGAAGCTGAGCGGCACTGTCCTGGCGCTCGCGGTCACGGATGCGGGCGCGCTGCGATTACTGCGCACCATTGAGCTTCCGGAAGCGTCGCCCGACGCGATCGCCGAGCACCTCATTCCCACGCTGACCTACATGGAAGACGAGTGGGGAAAGAAGCCGCTGAGCGTCTACGCCATCGGCTTTGACCCGCAATGGCTGCTGCCGGAACTCACGGCCGAACCGCTGCAGGGACCGCTCGGCGCGGCGCAGGCGCACAACGCAGGCCTGCTGGGATGGCTGGCGTCTGGAGGGCGGCTGTGAGATACCACATCAACCTGGCCAGCGAGCCGTTCCGCCGGGACCGGGCGATGATCGTCGCCTCGTCGGTCCTTGCGGGCCTGTTAGTCGTAACGCTCGGCCTGCTCATCGCGTTGATCGTCAATGAGCGCCATCAGAAACGCGACGTCCTGGAAGCCACCGCGCAGGCGGAGGACCAGTTGGCGAAAATTGGCACCGAACAATCCTCGATTGAGGCCGCGATGCGTAAGCCCGAAAACGCCGACGTGTTGGAGCGCAGCGTATTCCTCAACACGCTGATCGCACGGAAAGGTGTGAGCTGGACGCGGCTGTTTGGCGACTTGGAGTCGGTGATGCCGCACAACGTCCGGCTCGTGGCCATCCGTCCACAGGCCGATCAGAAGAACAATATTCAATTGGAAATGACTGTCGGCGCGCAGTCCGTGGAGCCGGTTGTCGACCTTCTGAAAAAGATGGAGGGCTCGGGTATTTTCAGCGTTCCGAGCGTGGCGAACTGCCTGCCCCCTTCCCAGAGCGAGCCTCTCTATCGCTGCCGTGTGAGCGTGAATTATGCCCAGAAACTTTAACATCGGCGCCATCGTGGGCCAACTGGGCCTGAAGAAAAACGATCCACGGACCACCGCGCGCGTTGCCCTCGGCGCGCTCCTCGCGCTGAACCTGATTGCCGGCTGGTTCGTTTACAGCCCGCTCGGCGGCTCGGCCGAAGAGATGGAGGCGAGGCTCGGCGGACTCAGGAAGCAGGTGGGGCAGAAGCAGGGCGTCCTGACGCGCAGCAAGGAGCTTCTGGCGAAAGTGGACAAGGGGCGTACGCAGGGCGATGAGTTCCTCGGCCGCTATTTCCTCAGCCGTCCCACCACATACTCCACGCTCGTCGGTGAGCTAAACGCACTCGCGAAAACCGCGGGCGTCCGTCCGAAAGAACAGTCATTTAACGAAGAAGAGGTGGAAGGCTCGGACGAGTTGGGTATGTTGAGCATCACGGCGGGATATGAGGGCAGTTATGCCGACCTCCTTCATTTCCTGCGGGAGCTCGATCGGGCCAACCGGCTGGTAATCATCGAGAGCCTCGCCGCATCGCCGCAGCAGGGCTCCGGCGTGTTGAACATCTCCCTGCGCCTCAACACATTCATCCGCGAAACTCCTGTGCCGCCGCAGATGGCCGCATTGGCGCAGGAACCGGGAGGCGGCCAATGAAACTGGGCGCTGAGCCGAAGAAGATCGCCGTCTTCGCGGGATTGATCCTCCTGGCGGCCGTCGTGCATTTTACCGGCGGGGATGACCGTCCGAAATCGACCGGCAAGAGCTCTGCTGTTACGCCCGCAGCGCCGCCCCCCGTGCAAACGCCACCCGTCTCCGGCTCCGCGGGCCCCCGCACCGTTACGCCTGCCTCGGCCAAAGGCCAGGCCGGGCGTCCCAATTCGAAAAACCGGACATCGCAGGAGTACAAGCCGATTCTGCGCCCGCGCCGTGTCGAGGACCGTATCGACCCCACCAGCATCGACCCGACGCTTCGCACGGACCTGCTCACGCAGTTAGACAAGGTGCCCATCCAGGGCGGCAACCGTCCACTCTTCGACTTCTCCACTGCCCCTCCGCCAAAGGCGCCGGACCCCGGCAAGATCATTCCGCAACCGGGGACGGCCAAGCCGCCCGTTACTATCTCGCCGATCAAGCCGCCAACACCGGGTTCCGTGGACGCCCCCAAGCCGCAGGCGCCCCCAATCCCGCTGAAATTCTACGGGTTTACTTCGCCCCGCCGCGGCGTCAAGCGCGCGTTCTTCCTGGAAGGCGAGGATGTTTTTGTGGCGAACGAAGGGGACCTGGTGAAGAAGCGTTACAAAGTCGTCCGCGTGAACCTGAACTCCGTCCTGATGGAAGATACAGAATATAAGCAGCAGCAGACGCTGCCGCTTACTGAACAATCGCAACAATGAAACGGCCACGCCAATCCGAACGAGGCTATGCGCTCATCTTCGTCTTTGTCATGTCGGCAATGATGGCGATGATGCTGTACACGGAAATGCCGCGTCTGTCGTTGGAGATGCAGCGAAATCGCGAAGAACTCCTGATCGCGCGCGGGGAGGAGTATGTCCGGGCCATCAAGGTCTTTATGCGCAAGAATAAGAAGCGGCCGCAGACGATTGAGGAGCTCGAGAGCCTCAACGGAGTCCGCTTCCTCCGCCGCCGCTACGTCGATCCGATGACTGGTAAGGACGAATGGCGCCTGATTCATGCCGACGCGGGCGGGAGGCTTACCGATTCGCTGGTACAGAAACAAGCCGTACCCGGCCAGACTCCCGAACAGCAAAGCACCAATACGTTTGTCAGCGAAGGACCTTCCTTCGGCTCGGCCGGCGATAGCGGCCCCGGCCGCGTGGCGCAAGCGCTGAATCGCCGCGCCAGCGAACAGCCAGGGGCCGCCGGCGCGCCGCCGGCGCCAGGCGAGAACAACCCGCAAGGCGCCGCTAATAACGGCGACCCTCAACAACAGCAACAGCAGCAACCGCCACAGCAGGCGATGGTGCCGATCATTGGACCCAATGGCCAGCCGATTCAGCGGATTCCCGGCCTGCCGGGCCAATTCGGCGCCGGCAGTCCGTATCCGGTCCAGCCCGCAAGCTCCCAGACCGGCGGCGCAGTGCCGCAACAGACGGCCGGCGGGTACACGTTCGGTAGTGGATATAGCGGCGCGGCGACACCGCCAACGGCGCAAAACGTGCAGCCCGGCCAGCCCGGTTTCCAGCCAGGGCAGGGCGCGTTTCGTCCGGGCGGCGGCTCCGTCAGCCTCGGCACCGCACCGGTTCCCGGCACCTCTCCCCAGGGCATTGCCGTAAACCCGGCGACATCGATGATTCAGCAGATTCTCACCCGGCCTAACCCGCAAGGCCTCGCCAACATTCAAGGCGGCGCTGGGGCCGGACAGGCAATTGGCGGCGGCATTGCCGGTGTCGCCAGCAAGTACGACGCGGAAGGCATCAAAGTCTATAACGACCGGACGAACTACAAGGAATGGGAGTTCGTCTACGATCAGTCGAAGGATCAAAAGACTGCGCAAGGCCAGATCCCCGGACAGGTCCCGGGGCAGAATCCCGGCCAGACCACCGGACAACCGTTAGGCTTCAGCGGCCAGACGAGTGGCTTCGGCGGCCAGCAGGGCGGGTTCGGCAGCCCGATTCCCACCCGGCGTTAACACGCTATTCCACCGCGTCGTCTTCCAGTTCGCCGGCCTCCGCCGAAAACCGCCGCAGGGCTTTCACCGCGGCGTTGGAGGAGAATCCGTTGTAACGCAGCTTCCGGAAGGCGGACTGCAGATGCTTGGGATCGCGCAAGTGTTCGGCGGGGTCGGCAAGACGAAGTTTGCGTTTCAAAAAAGCCACCGCATGCTCCACCTCGTCGACATCCTGGTACGCATCCTTCACCGCCGCTTCGGCCACCAGGCGCGGCACCCGGCGATTTGCCAACTCGCGCAGCACGCGCGCCTTGCCGAACCCGCTTCCGTCACGCCGCACCGCGCTGTAGGTGTCCGCGAAGGTACGGTCGTTAACGACGCGCGCCTGCTTCAGGCGCGACAGCACGCCTTCCACATCCGCGGCGTCGGCTGCGCGAACGCTTAGTTTTTTTTGTAACTCTCCAATCGTCAATGAGCGTCCGCTCAACAGGCGGGATGCGT
This sequence comes from Acidobacteriota bacterium, assembly GCA_016185425.1. GTDB lineage: Bacteria > Acidobacteriota > Terriglobia > Bryobacterales > Bryobacteraceae. Next base: position 369,562 of record JACPNQ010000034.1, read on the forward strand.
AGTTCCAGAGCCCTTCGGCATCCAGTTCTCGCGGGAGACGCTTTGCCATGATTCGATTGTGGCAACGCTCTCGTCCGGGAGCAACATCTAAGGGGTGGAAATGCTATTGCGATGTACACTAGAAACGAGGTCACTGAAGATGGAAGAAGATAAGCGAATGTCCTATTTCTGCCTGGGCCTGGGAATCGGCGTAGCGGTGGGCATTCTGTTCGCTCCTAAGTCGGGCGAGGAAACACGCCAGTTACTGCGCAGTAAGGCGGACGAAAGCAAAGACTATCTGCGGCGCAAAAGCGAAGAGCTGAAGGACTCGGCCGCTGAGCTGGCCGACAAGAGCAAGCTTGCCATTCAACGGCAGAAAGAGCAGTTGGCCGCGGCAGTCGATGCCGGCCGGCAGGCGTACAGGGAATCGATCACCACTTCGACCGCGCCGGACGAAACAGGCGCATAACGGCTCCGGCGGAAGGGTTTACTGGGATGAACGCAGAGACTACACTAATTCTTCTCACAGTATTTGTCGGTATCACGGCGATCTCATTTGTCGCGCAGACGATTGCGATACTGCGGGTGGCGAAGACTGCCAGGGAGATGAAGGAGCGCGTCGACGCGTTCATACCCAAAGCCGAAAAGCTGATTCATACGGCCGAAAAGACACTGGTCGACAGTAAAACGCAAATAGGCGAAATCACCACACGGGCCAACGAGATCCTGGCCATTGCCCAGACGCAGATGACCCGTGTGGATGAGCTGATGTCGGACGCGTCCGCGCGCGCGAAGGTCCAGCTTGACCGCGCTGAAACCGTTCTCGAAAATACCCTCACCCGTGTCAATGACACCGTCAATTCGGTGCACGGCACTATCCTGCGGCCGATCCGCGAAATCACCGGCGTTGCGGCCGGGGTGAAAGCGGCAGTCGGCCATCTATTGAAGGGCTCACCGGCGAATGTCGCACAGGTCACTACTGACGAGGAGATGTTTATTTAGCCTGCCGCTGGCCGCGGCCGCGCCGGCACAATCCGTCAAACCTGCCGCGGCGGTTGCCGCGGCTCTAAAGGATATTGCGTTCGACCCGGCGCGATGCTGGCGAGTCCGCGACATGCCGCTCGTCCGCGAGGACATCAAGATCTTCCTGACCGACGGCTTCCTGATCCTCTCGAAACCCCTCGGCCCGGCGCCAATGGCCGCTCTCTTCTGGGCGGAAGTGGAGGGCGGCGACGGCGAAATCATCGTGCTGCCGCCGACCGCGGGCGAGCGCCAGTCGCTCGCCCGGTTCAGCCAGACACCAAACCTCAACGAGCATTTCCGCAGCGCCGTATTTATCTTCACCGACAGCACCGCCGCTGAAATCGACGCGTTTCTCCGCGACTCCGCCGCCAAACCTTCACCTGAAATGGGGGCGCTGCTCGCCGATCAATACACATCGACATTGCGCAATGTCACCGCGAGCTTCGAAACGCGTATCGTTCAGGACATCGCCGGCAAAGTGCGCCCCGAATTCGGCCTGTTCTTCGCCGCGCTTGCCACTCCCAGCCACGGCAACTTCGACGCCGTCCACGATCCGCAGGCCATCGACCAAGTAGTGCTTGCCCAGCTTCAGAATCGAGAGAATCGTTCTTACTACAATATTTGGACCAGCTTCCCTTCCCGCCGTGTTCGCAAGAATGCCGAACTCGGTCCTCCGCCGCGGGAATTTGAGATAGAACATGTCAAGATCGACGCGGTGCTCAGCACGGAATTGCGTCTGAACGCGAGGGTGACGATGCGCATCCGTATCCCCTCGGCCGGCCTGCTTCGGCAGGAGTTGAACGCGCTGGCGTTCGATATTTCACGCCGCGTCCGTATTCGCGAGGTCAACGTCGATGGCGTCGCGGCGCAGGTCCTGCAACGCGAGAGCCTGCGATCCACGCTGCTGCGGGGCAACGATAACGAAGTGTTTCTCGTTGCGCTCGACCGGAACCTCGCCCCTGGCGCGCATACTGTCGTTTTCGATCAGGAGGGCGAAGTTATCCTTCCCGCGGGGAACGGAGTCTACTTCGTCAGCGCGCGGGGCACGTGGTACCCGCATCACGGCCTCCAGTTCACGACCTTCGACATGACCTTCCGGTCGCCGCGGAATCTGAGTGTTATCGCGACTGGCGACCTTGTCGAGGAGCGCGTTGAGGCGGAGACGCGATTCGTCCGCCGCCGCAGCACCGTCCCTCTCCGCATCGCCGGCTTCAACCTCGGCGAGTACAAGCGCTCCACCGCGACGCGTGGCGGACTCACAGTGGAGGTCTACGCGAACAAGGCCATGGAGGCGTCGCTCGCTCCGCGTCGCGAAGTCGTTGTGCCTCCTCCCGTGCCTGCGCTCGGCCGCCAGCCGCGGCCCGCAAGCCTGCCTCCGGTCGTCGTGCAGCCGCTTCCTCCGGACCCGGCCGCGCTGATCGCCGCGCTCGCCTCCGAGGTCGCCGAAGCATTCGAATTTCTCGCCGCCCGCTTCGGGCCTCCGCCGTTGAAGACGCTCGCCGTCTCTCCGATACCAGGCGCCTTCGGGCAAGGGTTCCCCGGCCTTATCTATCTCTCCACGCTTGCCTATCTCGCTCCGCGCGACCGCCCGCAATTTGCCAACCAAGGCATGCATCTCGTATTCTTCTCCGACATCCTGGTGGCCCACGAAGTCGCGCATCAGTGGTGGGGAAACACCGTCACTACGACGGGCTACCGCGACGAGTGGATGATGGAGGCGCTGGCCAATTACTCCGCGCTTCTCCTGCTCGAACGCAAACGCGGGATTCGCGCCGTCGATGAGGTGCTGGACAAATACCGCGAACATCTGCTCACCAAGGGCAGCAACGGGCAGACTATCGAAGCCGCCGGCCCGATTCACCTCGGCTCGCGGCTGGAGACGTCAGAGACGCCCGACGCCTATCGCGCGATCGTCTATGAGAAGGGGACGTGGATTATCCACATGTTGCGCCGGCGGCTGGGCGACACCGCATTCTTCGACGTGCTGCGGCAGCTACACACGCGCTATCTGCGCGGCCGCGTCACCACGGCCGACTTGCGCCGCCTGTCCGCCGAGCGTCAACCGAAGGGCAACCCGGACGCCGGGCTGGAGCAGTTCTTCGCGAGCTATGTCGACTCCACGGGTATTCCAACTCTCAGGTTCCAAAACCGGCAAAAGCGGACCGCCAAAGGCGTATCGCTCACTGTCGAAATCGAACAATCGGGTGTGCCCGAGGATTTCGCCGTCGATGTCCCCATTGAGATCGACTTCGGCCGCGCGAAGGAGCTCCGTTGGCTCCGTACCGATGGAGAGCGCACGAGCGCCGAATGGAGTCTTGCCACCGTGCCTGTACGTGTCACGCTCGATCCCCGCAACTCGCTCCTCGCCCAGAAGAAGTAATCAGGTCTGGACGCCGCACGCCGCGCGGGAACGGATGCGGCGTCCAGATCTCTCTCCATCACCCGGCACCTGTTTACCGAGGGCCGGCCGGAGCAATTAAGCGGTGCGCCGCTGCAACCGGAATCCCTTCGATCGCAGGCTGGAGCACTCAGTATGCATTTGCTCGATAGTACAAACTCTCGAAAACATTTTCAATAGAAAATGTTTCTGACTCAAGAACGGAACCCTTGCTTTGCCATAGATTTGGAGGTGGGCGTCCCGGCTGCGCCGCCGCCGCGGCCAAGGTTTTCGCATAGGAACAATCCTCCCCAATTCGCGGGTGGGAAATGCCCCCATTTGGCTATTGCGGGGAGTTCGTGTGGTCGAAGGAATAGCAGTAGGCGCAGAATTCCGTGGAAGACAACGACCTCACCAAAGAGTTTCTAATCGAAAGTACCGAAAACATTGGACGGCTGGACCAGGAGATGGTTCTACTCGAAAGACAGCCTGGGGACGCGACCTTGTTGGCCAGCATCTTTCGCTGTATCCACACGATAAAAGGAACGTGCGGCTTCCTGAATTTCTGGACGATGGAACGCATTACGCACCATGCGGAAACGATCCTGGGACAGGTGCGGACCGGCGAGCGCGAGCTCGCTCCGCCTCTCGTTTCGCTCATTTTGGAGGTGATCGACGCGGTCAAACGGGAGCTGCGATCGATTGAGAGAACGAACGAGGAAAGCGGCGAAAAATACGAAGACCTTGTAGCGAGGTTGGAAAAGGCGGCGGCGAATACCGCGCCGGCCGCAGCGCCCGCGGTCAAGCCGCTTGAGCCGGCGGACCAAATCACCACTGGTCGCGGACCTTCCGTTACCGATTCCACGATTCGTGTCGACGTTGGCCTGCTTGACAAGCTAATGAACCTGGTGGGCGAGTTGGTTTTAGCCAGGAATCAGGTGCTGCAGTTCACGTCGCGGCTGGAAGACGCCTCGCTGAATGCCACGAGCCAGCGTTTGAATCTCATTACTTCCGAGTTGCAGGAATGCGTAATGAAGACGCGGATGCAGCCTATCGGTGTCGTGTGGAATAAGCTGCCGCGGGTCATCCGCGATCTGTCCACGCAGTGCGGAAAACAGATTCATCTGGAGATGGATGGCGCCGGGACCGAACTCGATAAGACGATTATCGAGGCGATCAAGGATCCGTTGACGCATATCGTACGCAACTCCTGCGACCACGGAATCGAAAGCCCGGACGCGCGGTTGCGCGCGGGAAAGCCTGCGCACGGCCGGCTGATGCTGCGCGCGTTTCACGAGGGCGGCAATGTGAACATTGAGATTGCCGACGATGGCGGCGGCGTGGATACCCAGCACGTCAAAGCGCGCGCGATCCAGCAGGGCGTTGTCCGCGAGGAGCTCACCGACCGCATGAGCGACCGCGAATTGGCAAATCTTGTGTTTTTGCCGGGGTTCTCAACGGCTAAGGAAGTGACCAGCATCTCCGGCCGCGGTGTCGGAATGGATGTTGTCAAGACAAACATTGAAAAGATCGGCGGCACGGTTGACCTGGTGAGCCACCGCGGAACAGGCACCACGATCCGCATCAAAATACCGCTTACGTTGGCCATCATTCCGGGGCTGGTGGTGAGTGTTCGCCAGGAGCGCTTCGTCATTCCGCAAACGAGCCTCCTGGAGCTGGTTCGGCTCGAGGGCGAAGAGAGCCGCCGGCTGATCGAGTGGGTGGGCACCACACCGCTCTACCGCCGCCGCGGGAACCTGCTGCCGCTCGCATTCCTGGACCGTGTTCTGCAACTCGAGCAGGGAGCGGGCGATGCGGCCGACGTTTTGAACATCGTCGTTTTGCAGGCGGAGGATCGCCAGTTCGGACTTGTCGTCGACCAGGTAAACGATACGCAGGAGATCGTCGTGAAGCCTCTCGGCAAACAGATGAAGGGGCTGAATTGCTATGCCGGCGCGACGATCATGGGCGACGGAAGAGTCGCGCTCATTCTGGACGTCCTTGGCATTGCGCAACGTTCCAGCGTCCTTGCCGAAGGGCGCGGGGCCGGACGAGCCGGCGAAAGAGCTGCACAGGATTCGGCTGGAAACGAGAGGAGCTCCATGCTTTTGTTCCGCGCTGGAGAACTGGAGCGGCTTGCCGTACCGCTGTCGCTGGTGGCGCGTCTCGAGGAGATTCCGCGCGACAGGTTGGAGTATGCTGCCGGCCGGCCCGTTGTCCAGTACCGCGGCCAACTGCTTCCGCTTGTCCATCTTGCCGGGCAGCTCGGAACAGGCGCCGGACAGGATGGCGAGGCGTCCGTGCAGATCATCGTTTTCGCCGACGGAGACAATCGCATCGGCATGATTGTCGACGAAATCGTTGACATTGTTGAAGACGAGATGCGGATTCGCCACGCGTCGAACCGCCCCGGCATCCTTGGCTCGGCGGTAATCGGCGGCCAGGTTACCGACGTTCTGGATCTACAATCGGTGATTCAGTCGGCCGACACCGGGTGGTTTGAAAAGTCGCACGAAGACCGGACTTACCGCGTGCTGCTGGCCGAGGACTCGGCATTTTCGCGCGGGCTTTTGCGGGCGTCGCTCGAAATGGGCGGCTACTGGGTATCCGAGTCGCGCAATGCGGCCGATGCGCTCGCGAAATTGAGGGCAAGCCGCTTCGACGTTGTGATGACCGCGCTTGATCTTCCCGGTGATGGCGCCGCGCAAATCCTCGATTCGATGCGAAAGCAACCGGAACTCGCTCGAATTCCTGTAGTCGCGGTGCAGCCGATTCAGCAATCCGATCTGGGTTGCCGTCCGGTCGCCCCGGGGTTCTCCGCGTCGCTTTCCCGATTGGATCGCGAGGGAATGTTGCGGTCGATTGCGCAGTTAGCACAGGCCGTCGACGCCGCCGAACCCGCCTATATCCACAACCTGGACCGCAGGAGCGAGAGCCATGAGCCACCCCGATAGCACCGCGGATTCGAACCGCCACCTCGCGACTTTCTTCATGAAAAATCTCTACTTCGGGATTGAAGTGCATAAAGTGCAGGAGGTGCTGCGGGCTCAGGAGATGACCTGCGTGCCGCTTGCCCCCGGCGTCCTCCGCGGTCTCATCAATCTGCGCGGCCAGATCGTCGCAGCCATCGACATGCGGGAAAGGCTCGCGCTTCCGGCGCGCCCGGGCGGCCAGGAGCCGATGAATATGATTGTCCGCGCCGAGGACGGCGCCGTCAGTCTTCTGGTAGACGAGATCGGTGACGTCATTCAGGTCGCGGCCGGATCGTACGAATCGGTCCCGGAGACTCTTTCCGCCGATTGGAAGGTGCTTGTGGAAGGCGTCTACAAACTGGACGGACGATTGCTGCTCGTCCTCGACACCGAAAAAACGCTGCAACTGCAGCACGCGCACTAATCGCGCCAGCTTCACTCACAGGAGAATTGCATGAAGAGTTCCGTCCCTAAGCAAAGCAAGACGGCGTCACCGCAGATCAATAAGCTGGCGTTCGCCATGCTTGAGAAGGCACCGATCAACATGATGATGGTAAATCTCGATTTCACCATCACCTACGTTAACCAAGCTTCGGTTCGCACACTGACGGGGCTGCAGAAACACCTGCCAATTGCCGCGAACGAAATCGTCGGACAGTCGATCGACATCTTTCACAAGCACCCGGCCCACCAGCGCCGGCTTTTGAGTGATCCTTCCAATCTGCCGCACCGCGCCAAAATCAGGCTCGGTCCGGAGATCCTCGAACTCCTGGTCTCACCGATCTTTGACGCCGCGAATCAGTACGTGGGGCCGATGCTCACGTGGAATGTCATCACGGAACAGGAGCGCCTGGCGGAGGAATCCGCGCGCGTGGAGTCGATGATGGAGAATTCGCCGGTGAACGTAATGTACGCCGACCGCGAGCTCATCATCCGGTACATGAACCCGGCTTCCATCCGGCAGCTACGAGAGTTGCAACAGTTCCTTCCCGTGCCGGTCGACGCGATGGTGGGCCAGTGCATCGATATCTTTCATGAGACGCCTTCGCACCAACGCGGAATCCTTGCCGATGCCAAGAATCTGCCACGCCGTGCGACAATTCGCGTCGGGCCCGAATCGCTCGACCTGCTTGTCAGTCCGATAAAAGACGCCAAGGGCGAGTACCTCGGAGCGATGGTTACGTGGGAGGTGATCACGAAGCGGCTGGAGGCGGAGTGCCGGGAACGCGAAAGGCTCGAACGCGAACGTTCCGCGCAGGTCGAGTTGAAGGCGAAGGTCGATAGCATGCTCTACGTAGTGCAATGCGCCGAGCAGGGCGATCTCACGCAGCCGGTAACCGTTAGTGGTGAGGATGCAATCGGACAGATGGGAGAAGGCCTCGCCTCATTCCTGGGCGCAATGAGGGAAAGCATGGCCGAATTAACAAGCAACGCGCAGTCGCTGGCCACCTCGTCGGAGGAGTTGACTGCGATTAGTCAGCAATTAGCCGGAAATGCCGAGGCAACCGCATCGCAGGCGACCATGGCTTCCACAGCGTCCGAGCAGGTAACGAAGAATGTCTCCGTCGTCGCCACAGGCAGCGAGGAAATGATGACTTCGATCCGGGAGATCTCCAAGAGCGCCAATGAGAGCGCGCGGGTCGCAAAGACCGCGGTTGCTGTGGCGGACAACACGAACAAGACGATTTCCAAGCTGGGCGAGTCGAGCCTGGAGATCGGCAAGGTGATCAAAGTGATCACGTCGATTGCGCAGCAGACGAATCTGCTTGCGTTGAACGCGACGATCGAAGCGGCGCGTGCGGGTGAAGCGGGGAAGGGGTTCGCCGTTGTTGCTAACGAGGTGAAGGAACTGGCTAAGGAAACAGCGAAGGCGACGGAGGAGATCGGACAGAAGATCGAAGCGATTCAGGGCGATACGAAAGCGGCGGTCAAGGCGATCGAGGAGATTGGCGGCATCATCAACCAAATCAATGACATCTCAAACACGATCGCTTCGGCGGTGGAGGAGCAGACGGCCACCACGAATGAGATAGGGCGAAACGTCAATGAAGCCGCGCGAGGCACTGGCGAGATTGCGATGAACATTACCGGTGTCGCCACCGCAGCCGAAAATACGACCGCCGGTGCGGGCGACACGCAGAAGGCGGCCATCGAACTCAGCCGTATGGCCAACCAACTGCAAAGCCTCGTTTCGAGATTCCGCATCTAGGAACCGCAGGTCGACTTATGTCCGTCATTCACCTGTTCGGAATCGATCACACCCGGGTGCCGCTTGACATAGGGGAGCAGGGTGCCTTTGATCGGGCCGATCTCCTTCGGCTGCTGCCGGCACTGCGCGGCGGCGTCATCGCGGATGGAGAACTGAAATGGCTTCCTACTGAGCCTCTCTGCCGCCAAGGTCCGTTGGCGTGCATTCTGAACGATGCAGATAAAGCCTTCCATCTCGCCGGCAATGCGGCGGTTCAGCATATGCTCGCGGTCGCCGCGTCCTTGCTCTCGCAGGTGCCGGGCGATACCCACATTGCCGGCCAAGTGGCAGCCGCCGCGGAGGCGGCCCGCGAGGCTGGTACGCTCGGTCCGATTCTCGAGCGCCTTGCGAAGGCGGCGCTGCGCGCCGCAAAGCGCGTACGCCGCGAGACAGGATTGATGGCGGACGGAATGGGAATGGGTCCGTCGATGTTGAATAGTCTTCGTCGCTGCCTGCCCCACCCCGGCCGGTGCGCGAGACGGAAACGTCTGATCGTGTTGGGCACCGGACAGGTGGCTAGCGAGGCAGTGAAGCACCTGCTGCTCGCCCCGGACTTTGTGATCGCTGGAATATGGGCCAGGGACCGGAGGAGGGCCGTCCGATTCGCCGCCCGGTTTGATCTGCCCGTTCTCACGGAGCGGGAGGCACACCGCGCCTTGTCCACTGTCGACGGTGTCATTGGCGCATGCCGCGGCCGTGTTCCACTGCTTGACGCGGCAACGCTCCGTCCGATCCTCGACAAGCGGGTCGAACCGCTTCTTGTGCTGGATCTTGGCGTGCCGGGGAACCTCGACCCGGTATGTGCCGGAAGCGATGGATTACAAGCGATCTTCCTCGACCAGTTGCAAAGACACATGCGCGATAGATTGCAGGTCACGGCTGGTGATGTCGCCGGTGCCGAGCAGATCATAGCTGCTGAGGCCGAGCGATTCGGCGCCTGGGAACGTCAATTACCTCTGCAGCCGATCCGGGCGGAGGTTTACGCTTCCTTGGAGGGTGTTTTGGGGAAATGGCGAGACATGCAGCCGGCCGCCGTCCGGCACTTGCGAATCGCACTGCATCGCACGTTGGAACAGGCGTTTGCTCAACTAAACCCATAACTTTCACGATTGTTGCCGATAAGGACAAGTGACGGACATGGTGTCTCTATTTCTGGAAGAACGGTGAGTTTCATGGGCACAGCTTTGATAATTGATGATTCCCGGGCGATACGAATGATCCTGGGCAGGACCTTGAATCGGTTTGGATATGAGGTTTGCGCCGCCTCGAACGGACGTGAGGCACTTGACATGATGGGCACCCATGACCTGCATCCGTCGGTGATCCTCGTCGATTGGAACATGCCGGAAATGAACGGGTTGGACTTTGTGAGGTCGATCCGTGCCAATCCGAAATTCAGCGAGATTCCGCTGGTGATGGTGACAACCGAGACCGAGATTGAGCAGATGGACCGGGCGCTGGAAGCTGGCGCCAATGAGTACGTCATGAAGCCGTTCACCGATGAAGTCATCGCCGATAAACTGCGCCTGCTCGGCGTGCTGCAGTAGCCGGGCATTTCGGGCTTCGCGCAATGTTAAACACAGAGAAGCAAACGCCGCCACAATCGCCGAATTCATTTGCTCGACCGAAGATTCGAGTCTTGATCGTCGATGACTCCGTGGTTGTTCGGAAGATCCTGACCGCGGCACTCCGCAACGACCCGGACATGGAGGTGGTCGGCAGTGCCTCGAACGGTCTCATCGCGTTGCAGCGAATCGGACAGTTTACTCCGGATGTTGTCACGCTGGATATAGAAATGCCTGAGCTCGACGGAATCGACACCGTACGGGAAATCAAACGGCAGTTTCCGAAGACCAAGGTCATCATGTGCAGCACGCTCACCGAGCGCGGCGCGAGCGTCACCTTGGACGCGCTTGCCCTGGGAGCGGACGATTACGTGACTAAGCCGTCCGCTCAAAATGGCGACAACTCCTTGGTAGCGCTCATCGGTCAGCTTATTCCGAAGGTCAAGCAGTTCTCTCCACGCGGGACGCAGCCTCGCCCGATTGCCGGGAGAGCCGCTCAACCGGCCATTGGGCAGTTCCGGGCGCGCCCGCGAGCCATTGCCATTGGCGTATCGACCGGCGGGCCGAGCGCGTTGGCCGAGGTTATCCCTGCGCTGCCGGTCGCCTTTCCGCTGCCGGTATTCATCGTTCAGCATATGCCGCCCATGTTTACTCGTCTTTTGGCGGAGCGCTTGCAGACGCATAGCAAAGTTCCCGTCGTGGAGGCGTCGGAAGGGATGCAAGCCGTTGCCGGCCAGGTGTACATCGCGCCTGGCGACCACCACATGTGTGTTGCAAAGGCCGGCTCCGGCACGATCATTCACCTGAATCAGGAGGCGATGGAGAATTCTTGCCGTCCGGCGGTCGATGTTTTGTTCCGGTCGGTCGGAGAGGTTTATGGCGGGGCGACCATTTCGGTCATTCTCACCGGCATGGGGCAGGACGGGCTGCGGGGCGTCGAAACTTTACGGGGATTGGGGGGCTACGTGATCGCGCAGGACGAGGCCAGCAGCGTCGTCTGGGGAATGCCGGGATTAGTAGCGCGTGCGGGTCTGGCCGATGCGGTGTGTGACTTGAAGGCCATTGCGCCGGAAATCGTCCGGCACCTGTCGTGTTGAAGGATAGCACCGAAAGAAAGATTGCGATATGCAGACAGCGCTAGCCGAAAAACCAAACGCATCGACAGCAATCACAGCCGATAACTACTCCTATCTCCAGCGCTATATCTATCAGGAGTCCGGGATCGTCATTGATTTGGGAAAGAATTATCTGCTCGAATCACGGCTGCTGCCAATCGTGAAACAGGAGAACCTCGCGACGTTAAACGATCTATGCAGCCTGCTGCGAGCGACCGCCTCGCCGGCACTCAAGAGCCGGGTTGTTGAATCGATGACGACGAATGAAACACTCTTCTTTCGAGATCCCGCTGTCTTCGGCGCCTTGCAGAGACACGTTCTGCCGCAACTCGTCGAGGCCCGGCGAGCTGTGAAACGGATCAGTATATGGTCAGCGGCGGCGTCGAGCGGCCAGGAGGCCTACAGTGTCGCCATTTTGCTTCGAGAAATGGGGCTTGAGGGATGGCGGATACACATCTTAGGCACCGATCTCAATCAGCAGATTCTCGATAAGGCCGCCGCCGGCCGCTACCTGCAAATTGAAGTGAATCGCGGCCTGCCCGCCAAGCACCTCGTGCGGTACTTCAACCGCGCGGGCCTCGACTGGCAGATCAACAACGATATTCGACCGATGGTCACCTTTCAGCGCTTCGATCTTCGCTCGTCCATGCATACGTTTGGGCCGTTCGACCTTGTCCTCTGCCGCAACGTACTCATCTATTTTGACGTCGAGACCAAGAAACAGATTCTCGGCTCGATCCGCCAGACGATCGCCCCGGGAGGCCTTCTAGCGCTGGGCGCCGCCGAGACAACCATCAATCTCGATAGCGCGTACACCCGGGTCAGTTACGGACAAGCCGCGTTTTACCAGGTTCCATGAGGTCACCATGTCGAATTCCATACTGCAAGTCGAGGCCTACGATTCCGAGGTCGCGCGCATCGTGCAGGATGTCCTTTCCACGATGACGGATTATCCGGTTGCTCCGGGTGCCGCACCTTATACTCCCCACGCGGGCCGTGTCACGTGCTCGGTCTATTTCGCGGGAGTTTGGAACGGGGCGGTGCTCATCGATTGTTCGCTGGCGATGGCCTTTGCATTCACGTCACGCCTGATGGGTATACCGAAGCCTGTGCAAGTTGACAACGACGTGTTCGACGCGCTCGGCGAACTGGCTAACATGGTCGGCGGCAATCTGAAGCCGGTATTGCCGCGCGGTGTCAGCCTTTCGATACCGTCGGTTGTCGAAGGCTCCCACTACTCCCTCCACGTTTGCGGCGCGAACCGGAACAAGCGAATGGCGTTCGACGGGCCAGACGGTCCGTTCTGGGTCACGCTGGTCGAAACCGAGGATCAATGTGCGTAAGCGTAGATGACAGTGAGAATACCGATCAGCGACGCCAGGAAGACGCTATGCCGCAAAGTGAAGCGGAACAACTTCGCTTCGTCTTCGGCCTTCATGCCCGTCGCGGCCGCGGCAACGGCAATGCTCTGCAAGCTGATCATTTTTCCCATCACACCGCCGGCCGAATTTGCCGAGGCCATCAACACAGGATCGAGACCCAGCCGGTTTGCCGTCACAACTTGTAAGTTTCCAAACAGGGCATTTGCGGACGTATCGCTGCCCGTCAAGAATACACCCAGCCAGCCGAGTAGGGCACTGAAGAAAGGAAAGGTGGAACCCGTCGAAGCGAAGGCGAGCCCGAGCGTCGCGGTCGCGCCGGAATAGTTCATCAGAAACGCCAAACCGAGAACGCTCGCGATCGTCAGCAACGGCTTAGCCAATTGCTGGAACGTGTGGCCGAGAATTCCCATAAACCGGCCCGGCGGTACGCGGAGCAGGGCGGCGGCTACGATTGTCGCCAAGACGCAGGACGTGCCCGCGGCCGAGAGCCAGCTAAATGCATAGACGGCGGCGTATGGCGACGGCTTTGCCACTGTTGGTGGAACACGTTCAATCAGGTTGTGCAGGCCCGGCCACGGAATGTTGATCGTGAACGTGTTTAACTTCGCCTTTACCGCCTCCTGTCCCCAAACCAAAACGAAGATGACGAGCAGCAGGTACGGCATCCAGGCCCAGAACAATTCGCTGCCGCTGTGTTTGCGAAAAACCGGCGCCCCGGCCGCCTCACCTTCCAGGTGAAATGAGTCGGCCGGCTTCCACAATTTGAAGAAGATCACCAATGACGCGATCGCGGCAAGGGAACTTGTGATGTCGACAAGCTCTGCGCCCACATAATTAGATACAAGGAACTGCAGGCCGGCGAACGCGCCGCCGCAGATCAATGCCGCGGGCAGCACGCCGCGAAGGGCTCGCCAACCGCCCATGACCAAGACCAGGTAGGAGGGCACGAAGAAGGAGATCGGCGCGCAGATGCGGCCCACGGCTCCGCTCAAAGCTTTCACCGGCAGGCCGGTGGTCAGCGCGAGCGTGGTGACCGGAATTCCGATCGACCCGAACGCGACGGGCGCCGTGTTGGCCAGCAGGCAGATACCGGCTGCGTAGAAAGGTGAGAATCCCAGACCAGTCAGCATCGCGGCGGCCACGGCGACAGGACTGCCGAAGCCCGCGGCTCCTTCGATGAATGCGCCGAAGGCGAACGCAATCAGCAAGGCCTGTAGCCGCCTGTCTGGCGTCAGGCTGCCGACCGAGTCCTTGATGATTTCGAACTTCCCGGTCTCGACCGTCAGGCGATAGAGCAAAATCGCCGAGAACACGATCCACCCGATTGGAAGCAATCCGAATGCCGCACCGTAGGTCGCGGCGCCCACGACCGTTCCGGCCGGCATGCCGTATCCAAACAGCGCAACGACCGCGGCTGAGGCTAAGCCGGTCAATGCCGCCACCCACGCGGGCTTCCGAAAAACCCCCAGCATCAGAAGCAATACGAGGATCGGCAAGGCGGCGACGGAAGCCGAGAGGGCGAGACTATCGCCAATGGGTGTGTAGTTTTGCTGCCACATGGGAACCTTGCTATGTTACTCCTGTTGGCAACCTTTGCAACACTTTTCCCGCCGAAGCGTCCACAATAGGTAGCGGGAAAATCCCTTCGGGAGTAATCATGGATCAACGTAAATTAGCCACTCTCTCTTGCGCCTTTGCATTTGCCCTATCCGCACAGCCGCAGACTTCACGCCCGGACCCGGATGTCCCGATGGTTGTGTTTAAGGTGGATGTCGTCGCAAAGACCGCTAAAGCGATCAACTATCGGCACCGCGGCGGGGCCACAAAGATCGACTTCCGCGGCACGTCGAACATGCCGGCCGCGAAGGGAGAAGCCAAGGTTGAGAGCAAGCAGGGCTATATCGAAATCGAAGTCGAATACCGCAATCTTCAGCCGGCCAACATTCACGGACCGGAGTATCTGACGTATGTGCTTTGGGCGATTACGCCGGAAGGCCGCGCCACCAACCTGGGAGAGATTCTGCTGAACGGCACGAACAGCAAGCTGAACGTGACAACGGAGCTGCAGGCATTCGGATTGATCGTCACCGCCGAGCCCTACTTCGCGGTCACGCAGCCGAGCGATGTGATCGTCATGGAGAACGTGGTCCGCGCCGATACGGTTGGCAAGATCGACGAGATCGACGCCAAGTTCGAATTGCTGCAGCGCGGCCAGTATTCGACGATCGCCGGTCCGCGGCCGGTGATTGACGCGAAAGTTCCGCTGGAACTGTATGAAGCAAGGAGCGCGCTGCATATCGCGCGCGCGACGGGCGCGGAACGTTATGCTTCCGACACGATCAAGAAAGCCGCCGATCTGTTGGCGCAGTCGGAAGGTTACCAGGCGCGGAAGGCTGGCAACAAGCCGGTTTCTATGATCGCGCGTGAAGCCGTGCAAACAGCCGAAGATGCCCGCGTGCTGACGGTCAAGCGTCGCGAGGAAGAGCGGTTGCAGAACGAACGCGAAGCCGCCGCGGCGCGCGAGGCGGCCGCGAAAGCAAAGGCGGAAGAAGAGGCATTGCGCGCCAAGGAGTCGGCCGAACGAGCCAGACAGGAAGCGGAACGGGCGAGGTTGGAACAGGATCGCCGCGCCGCCGCTGAACGCGCGAAGGCGGAAGCGGACGCCGACCGTGCGGCGGCCGAACGCGCCAAGCGCGAGGCAGAGGAAGCCGCCGCGCTGGCCCGCAAGTTGACCGCCGAAGCGAATGAAGCTCGCGCGGCCGCCGAGAAGGCCAAGGCGGACGCGGAGGCGGCCCGGGCCGCCGCGATGGCCGAGGCCGATATTGCGCGCCAGACCGCCGCGGAAGCGAACCGGCTGCGCCAGCGTGCCGAGGAAGAGAAGGCGGCGTTGCGCAAGCAATTGCTCGACCAGTTCAACCTCATCCTCGAAACGCGGGATTCCGCTCGCGGCCTGATTGTCAACATGTCGGATGTGCTGTTCGATTTCGGCAAGTACTCGCTCCGGCCCGAGACGCGTGAGAAGCTGGCGAAGATTTCCGGTATCGTTCTTGCCCACCCTGGATTGCGCCTCGATGTGGAGGGCCACACGGATGCGATCGGCAGTGACGAGTTCAATCAGAAACTGTCGGAGAATCGGGCCGGCACCGTGCGCGATTATCTGATTGCGCAGAGCGTGAACGGCGATTCGATCACCGCGCGCGGGCTCGGGAAATCGCAGCCGATCGCACCGAACGACACCAACGCCAACCGGCAGAAGAACCGCCGCGTGGAGATGGTGGTCTCGGGCGAGATCATCGGAACCAAACTGACGATCACCGCGACGCCAACCGTACCGCAGCCGTAGCTAAATCCGGCGAAGGGCGTGCTCAAGCGCTTCCACGAAAAAGTGGTCGCCCCACATAACGGACTCATTCACACCGAGACCCTTATGCAGGTGGTAAACGCCGCCTTTGAGCACGCCTTCCCACTCCTTATCCTTGTCGGCCAGATGATTCTGGCAGAGGGTGCGGAGAATACGAACGCCTGTGTTCCAGTAGAAGTGGCCCTTCACAGGGTCATGCAGCAGCCGGCCGAGCCGCAGCATCGCGCTTGCGGCGATCGCAGCGGCTGAGGTGTCGATCTGCTTGCGCTGGTCGGCCGGCGCGTTGAAGTCCCAGGGGGCCATACCGTCGGCGTTGGCGTGGGTGACGTAGTAGTCGGCGCAGTCCTCGGCGGTTTCGAGGAAATGCGGGTCGCGGCTGTATTCATACGCCGTGGAGAAGCCGTAAATGGCCCAGGTCAATCCGCGAGCCCAGCAGGAGTCGGCGCGATAGCCTTGCTGCGTGGCTTCGCGGAGGAACTCGCCGGTCTCGACATCGAAGAGGCCTTCATGGGCAGTGGAGCCGTCGCCGCGCACCAGGAAGCGGCGCGTAGTGAGCGAATGCCGGGTGGCGATTTCGCGGAGGTTCTTGTCGCCGGTGGCGCGGGCGGCGTAGAAAACGAGGCCGACATTCATCATGATGTCGATGAACAGCGAGTTTTCGGCGACGAAAGAGCGCAGGTAGTTGCCTTTGTCGCGATAGCGCAGCGCAAGCGTCTTGCCCGCTTCGACGACGATTTCTTCGAGCTTCGGATCGCGGTCCACCTGGTACCAGCGGTAATAGGAGTGTTGGAAGACAAAGCCCAGGTCGTGCACATCGCGGTCGCCTTTGCGCTTCTCGAGCGGCTTGGTGTAGTCGACGGCCTTCTTGTACCAGTATTCGGGATCCTTGCCGCCCGTTTCGGCTTCAAAGCGGCGGAACAGCCACATCATGCCTGGCAGGAATCCGTCGCACCAGCGGGTCCAGGCGGGGCCTTCATGCTTCCACTTGCCGTCCTTGGTGTACATCGGATAGAAGCCCGGGTTGGTGTCGATCAGGCGCTTCACCTGTTTCTGCGAGAAGCGCATGGACTTCTCGAACAGGGCTTTGTCGGTCTCAAGAGTAAACTGGATCACGGCTTTTTTGCTCCGGAACTTTCCGCGCTTAGCGTGCGCAAAATCAGCGGCAGGCCGCGCGGAAGATCTAGGGTATCCTTTCTCACGTAGAAGACATCGCGGTGCGGCAGCATGTTCAACTCGGCTTGCGTAGGCCTCTGGTACACGCCGCGACTGCTGAATTCGTTTACCGGAATCGCGCCGCCATTCTCTAATTGTCCCTCGAATGGACCGGATTTGCCATCGAAGGAAATTTCGCGCCATTGGATGGCCACAAGAACGCGCTCCTGTCCGCGCGTATCCTTGCGGCGTTCGAGGAGTGCAATGTTGCCTTTCAGCACCGCGCCTTTCGGCACGTTGACGATGCCCTTCCGCTTCACATTGCGGACGACGGAGGCCTCGATTTCGTCGCCGATGGCGCTGCCCGGGAATTTGACGCGCGTGCCGAGTGCGATTTCGATCAACAGACCCGCGGGCAGATTGATCGCTTCAGGGAGCGGGACAGGGGACGTTTCGCCTTCCGGTACTTCGGCGAAGGAGAGTGTCGATTCGCCGGAGTATTGGCGGCAGCGCGAGAAGCGGATCGAGTTCCGGCTTTGCGCGCCGTCGAACTCGTCGATCACCATTTCCGACGATTGCGGCAGAAGGAATGTCGACTCGCCGATCGGCACGCGTTCGTAGCGCATCGTATCGGTCGTTCCGCGCAACGGCAGGTGCGGCGGGATCTCTATCGCTTCGATGTGCAATTGCAGCAGATCGAGCGTTTCGAGATCGCTCCAGAAGGAGCCTTTATAACCAGTGATTCCTTTCGCGTCACCGATTTTGATCTGGTAGCCGCTGCGATACTGTGGAACGCTGAAGTCGTACCTGGCCGCTGCGCGGCCGTTCAGGGCTTCTTCGCCGTTGTAAGCGATCATCGGTGTGTTCGAAAGGAACACGGCTCGCGCGTGCAGCGCAAAGCTGCCGTTCCCGATCATGCCGCTTGGCGCGAGCTCGCGCAGATCGCGGTCCTTGAACTCGCGCTCGCCAGGCCAGGAGAAGAGCTCTTTGCCTTCGACGACCGCGACTTCCAGATGCAGCGCGTCAACAAGCTGGAAGCGTTTGGCTTTGGCCGTTCGCCGTGAGCGCTCGATCGTTTCCTGGCAGGTGTAGTTGGGCTGCCGGCCGAGCACCTGTTCCATATGCCGCTTTATGCGCGAAAGCAACAAGACTTCCGGCGCGAGAGGTTGCGCGCCGGCGCACAGCGGCCACAGCAGGAAGCTGGCCCATATGCGAAGCATATTCTCGATTGTAGCCGTCCGGCTACCTGATACCATCGTCTCGATGGCAACAAAAGTCACCGTTAACAACAATGGACCTCTCCGGCTGGAAGGGGACTTTTCGATCAACGATCCGATCGGGAAAGAGTTCGGGCTCGCCGGCCGCAGCGTGATCTCGCTGTGCCGCTGCGGCGCGTCGGAGAACAAACCGTTCTGCGATGGATCGCACAACCGAATCGGCTTTCAGAGCGCATGCGAAGCGCGCGATCTGCCTCCGCCGAAACCGAAGGTCTAGCTACTCGCTTTCGCTGAGGACGCAAATGTCTTTGAGACCGCGGTAGTTCTCGGAAAAGTCCAGACCGTAGCCGACGACAAATTCGTCGGGAATTGTGAAGCCGGTGTAGCTCACCTGCACTGGCCGCAACCGGCGGTCGGGTTTGTCAAGCAGAGCGGCGATGCGAATGCTGCGCGGCTTGCGATTGTGGAGCAGGCCGATCAGGTAGCTCAACGTGACGCCTGTATCGACGATGTCCTCGACAATGATGACGTTCGCACCTTCGATCGAGGTATCCAGATCCTTCGTCACTTTGACTTCGCCGGAGCTTGTCTTGCCTTTGCCGTAGCTCGAAATGCCCATGAAGTCCATGCGGACGGGCCGGTGAATGGCGCGCGCCAGGTCGGCGACAAAGATGAACGCCCCTTTCAGGATGCCGATCAGAATCAGATCGCCTTCCTTGTAGTCCTTGGTGATCTGCGCGCCGAGCTCGGCGACACGTTTATCGATGTCGGCGTCGGCGATGAGTACGCGAAGCTGCGGATTGTTCATGGCGGAATCAGTCGGTGACACGGATCCGCGCGCTCGGCGGGCCTATATGTATGTGCGGAGCCGTCGCCTGTCCGGCGATGGCCGTCCGGAATGCGAAGAACGGGATTTTCTTCTGTTCC
The DNA here is from genome assembly GCA_016185425.1 of Acidobacteriota bacterium. Lineage (GTDB taxonomy): Bacteria > Acidobacteriota > Terriglobia > Bryobacterales > Bryobacteraceae. The sequence continues at coordinate 388,880 of JACPNQ010000034.1, forward strand.
AGGTACCGCATCAGCCAGCGGCCTTCGACGCCATCCGGACTGAGCGCCACATCGACCCGGCCGCGGTGATCGAAACCCATCGACCTGTGCAGCACCGTTTCGCCGCGTGCGCTCACGGGCAATTTGCGGTCGAACTTCCGCTCGAACTGGAGCACCACGAATTTGAAGTCGTCGTTGCCGAAGTTGCTCTCGCCGGCGAAGCGTGTGATGCGCGCGATGGCACCGTCCGCGATGGAGGGCGCGTCGGATTGCTGATCGACGATTTCCTGCTCGGCGCGGATCATGGCGGCGATTTCGTTGAGGCTTTTCGCGCGCTGCTCGACGGCGTCGATGAGTTTGCGGGCGCGGTCCAACTCTTCCTCGAACGGGACGAGGGAGGTTCGCGGCGCGACGCCTTGCGCCACCAGCTCCGCCTGCCCGGCGAGTTTATCCTTCAAACGCTCATAGCGGCGGGCGGCAGCCCGTGTGGCTTCGGCCGACTGTTCCTCGGTGAGGTCCTCAACCGCGGCGCGCGTGTCCAGGGTTTCGGCGATAACCGTGTCGTCCTGGGCCTGACGCAGTGCGGATTCGGCCTGTTCCAGTTGCTTGCGGGACGCCGCGCCGGCATCGCTGAGTTTGCGGAAGAGTTCCACTTGCTCGCGCGCCTGACGTACCGCCGCCGTCTCCGCGGCGGGGAGGGCCAGGGCGGCCAGCAAGGGCACGCACGCTAGAGTAGAGAACCGCACTATACTTTAAGTGTAGTACGACCACGGCACCAGGAGCAGTATTTGCAGGCAAGAACGCCCCGAAAACAACCCAAGCGGGTTGTACCCGCCCCGACCACGGAAGCAGTAGCCGAAGTATTGGGAGCAGGGCCCGAAGATTTGAACCCGGCATGGCGGACGGCACAGGCCGCCGCGGAGGATAAGCAGGCGATCGACATACACGTGCTCGACCTGCGCGGCATAACGACGATGGCCGATGCGTTCCTGGTCTGTTCCGGCCGGAACGCGCGGCAGAATCAGGCGATTTGCGAAGAGATCGAGAAACGCCTGAAGCAGGAACTTGGCGAGCGGCCGATCGCGATCGAGGGTCTCACGAACGCCGAGTGGATCCTGATGGATTACGGCGATCTGGTGATTCACATCTTCAGCGAGAAGGCGCGCGAGTATTACGATCTGGAGCGCCTGTATCGCGACGCACACCGGCTGACCGCGTAGTTCTCGCGCCAGCGCGCTGTTATTTCTTTGATGAGGCGGGCACCGCCGCCGTTGCTTCTTTAGCGTTGGCGGCGAGGTCCTTGATCCCGGTCAGGGCCTTGGCGTCAAGGATGTAGACTTCGGCTTCGTTGGCGCGCCTGGCCGCGTAGGTGTCGCCCTGTTTGGTGAGGATTACTTTCTCATTGCCGACGGTGTATTCGGCGAAGATGGCGCCGGCCGCGGAGTTCGCGAACTTGGCTGCGGCGAGTTCGCGGAGGCGATCGACGAGTTGCTGCACCGAGCCGGCATCGACGGTCTTGCCGTCGCGTTTCCAGTCTGTACCCGACTTGGTGAACAGATAGGCCGAGCCGTCCTGTTTTACTTCGACGCGATCCGGCTGGGTGAATCCGAAGTCGAAGAGCTTCTTGTTGCGGAAGTCGTCGAGGCCTTTGCCTAAGCCTTCGCCGAGTTCGGCGGTTGTTTTGAAGACGCCTTCGACGGCGCTCGATTTGGCGAAGTAGACGTTGTCCTTGCCTTTGCGGACTTCGATTTGCATCGTGCCTTTTTGATCCGTGACCTTGGCCGTACCGACAACAGCCGCGGACACAAACTGGGCTGGGATCGCGGCTTCGGCTTCTGTGTCGTTGGTGACTTCCATCTTGGCGTCCTTGAGCTTGCGCACGAGCTCCTCGGCGGCGAAGTTGTCGGCTCGCAGCGCTTGCGGCTTCAGGATGGTCCAGGCATTGGCATTGTTCTTGCCGAACTCGATCGTTGTGCCTTTCGCCGTTAGCTCGACGCGGGTCAGCTTCTCGCTGTCGAAGGGCAGGAGGCGCTTGTCGCGCAGGTCGCGCCAGGACTTGTCGAACATCGTCTTTGTCGACGATGCGATGGTGTAGAGCTTGGTTTCGCCATCGACCTTGGCGTAGGCCGCGGAGCCGCTGGGCGAGTTATCCCCAACTAGCAGCGTATGCGTCTTTCCGCCGCCGCGAACGACGACGGTGATGAGAGGTTCGGCGAGGCCGTATGGCTTTACGTCGGCGGACTTTTCATCGACGAGGCGATCGGAGTTGAGGACCGCGAGAGTTGAGACGATTCCGCTCACCGCATCCTGATCGGCATTCAGCTTGATGGGGGACTGAATGGTCCAGGTGGATGACTTTTCGAGTTTCACCGGATCGGCGCCCATGCGCTTGAGCTCGATCGAGGTGATCTGGTCTTGCGGGATTTCCCAGATTTTGGGAGCGTCTTCCGCGTTTGCCGGTTTGTCCTTATCCGTACCTTTCTTGTCGGACCAGTAGTAGATGCCGGTGAGGGCAAGCAGCGCAACCGCGCCAAAAATCAGTCGCCGCGGATCCATGCCGCTACCTCCGCTTCAGCCAGACGAAGATGCCAGCGCCGAGGACGGCGAGCGTGGGCAGGAAGCTGGTGACATAGAGTACCCAGAACTGCGCGGGACGCACTGTAAGGCGGCGGTCTTCCGGTTCTTTCGGGCGAATGGAGATGAAGTCCTCGTCGGCCGACATCCAGTTGATCATGTTGAGGAAGAGATCGCGATTGCCGTAGCGGTTGAGCATAGCGGCACTGGCCCAGTCAACGGAGCCGACGACAACAACGCGGCCCTGTTTCTTGATGTCGCCGCCGCCGCCGACCGTAGTCGCGGCGCCGATGACGAAGGGACCGTTCGCATCTTTCGGCGGCGCGGCGGCTTGGAGTTTGATCAGGTCGAGTGTTTTGGTGGAGAAGGCGTCGGGGGCGGAGGAGAAGAGCTTCTCGGCGCCATTCTTCGCTTCGAGGCTGCGCGCGAGCGGGATCAGTGCGGGCAGACCGCGCATGTCGCGAACGATGGGGTGCTGCGAGAAGTCGTCAATGGCGAGCACGCCGGTGCCGGAGGTGTCGAAGAGCAGGTTGTTGTTGACCTGAATGTTCCAGGAGGCGAGGAGCGCGGTGAGCTTGGCGTTCTCGTCGGTTTCCTCGCGCGCGCCTTTGAGCGCGGGGACCAGCAGGAACATGGCATCGCCGCCTTTTTGGACGAAGGCCTTGATGGCGGTGATCGCTTCGTCGTTGTACTCGCGGCGGGGACCGGCGGAGAGAAGTATGGTGCAGGCGGCGGGGATCTCGGCCTTTTCGAGGATCTTCACCGTTTGGGTCTTGTAGTTGTTGCGTTCGAGGGCGGCCTTCGCGCCGGAGAAGCTGGAGGGGTCGGCGCCTTCAAAGCTGCGCTCGCCATGGCCGTCGAGAGTGCAGACGACTTGCTCGCCGGCTTGATTCATGCGAACGATGGCGCCTGTGATTTCCTGCTCAGTGACAGCCTTGGCCTCCTCGCGGCGGGTGCCGTTATCGAGGATGAGCGTACCGTAGCTGCGCGCGCCCATGGCCTTGGCCTTTGCCGGGTCCTTGTCGGGGTCGACGTACTCGACTTTGAAGTTGGTGGAGAGGTTGGAGTAGCGATCGAGAAGACCGCGGGCTTCTTCAAAGCGGCTGGTGCGGTGAAAGTAAACGGCACGGAGATTGCCTTTCAGACCTTTGATGACCTTTTCCGTCTGATCGGAGAGCGAGTAGCGTTTGTTGGCCGTAGTGTCGAAGGACTTGTTGTGGCGGTCAGCCAGGATGTTGACGACGACGAGGGCGGCGATGACGATCGCCGTGTAGAGGCCGGTATAGGCGGTGAATTTCGTTTGGCGGGTTGCCATCGGTTATGACCTCCACCGTAAAGACTCAAGTGACCGCGCCGTGAGGAAGATACCAATCGCGATGACAGAGAGGAAGTAGATGGTGTCTTTGGTGTCGACTACGCCGCGGGCGTAGGAGTTGAAGTGGGCTGTTAGCGAGAGATAGGCAAGCACCTTGGCCCAGCCGTCGGACTTGAACGTTGTGGCCCAGTCAAATGTCCAGAACATGAGCGCCATGCCGAACGTCGTCGCGCCGGCGACGATTTGGTTTTTCGTCGTGTTCGAGATAAACATGCCGATGGCGAGGAGCGCGCCGCCTTGCAGGAACATGCCGAGATAGGCGGTGGCGAGGGGGCGCCAGTCGGGGTTGCCGAACAGGAAGGTGAAGCTCAGACAGAAGAGCTTCACGCCGAGGATGCAGGCGTACATCGCCATGGCGCCGAACCATTTGCCGAGGATGATTTCCATGTCGGTGATGGGGGAAGTGACGAGGAGCTCGATTGTGCCGGAGCGCTTTTCCTCGGCGAAGAGACGCATGGTGATCATCGGGATGAGGAAGAGCGACAGAACGCCGGCGTTGGAGACTACGGGAGCAATGACGTAGCCATTCAGATCGGCTGGACCGCCGCCTTGCATTGACATTTCGATGAAGTTGGCGATGGCGATAAGCGAGAACCAGCCGGAGATGAGCGCGTAGATGGCGAGGAGCGCGTAGGCGATGGGAGAGACGAAGTAGCTTTTCAGTTCTTTCTGGGCGATGGCGAAGATGTTACTCATTGGGAGTCTCCTTGGCGGCAGCTGGCTGATCGGCACCGGTCAATTGCAGGAAGACGTCTTCTAGGGACATGCCAACCGCTTTCAACTCGGTCAGTGAGAAACCGCCTTCAACGACTGTGCGCGCGAGATCGGCGCGGATGTGATGGCCCTGCAGGCTCTCGACTTCGAATAGGGCGCGATTATTCTTTTCCTCGCGGAGGATGACTTTGCTTACGCCGGACACTTGTTCGAGACGCTGATGGACAGCCTTGGCATCGAGCGCGCCGTCGCGGCCTTCGACTTCGACGCCGACATTTTCCGAGCCGCGCATGCGGTTGGTGAGATTGTCGACCGTGTCGGTGGCGACGAGTTTACCTTTGGAAATAATGACGACGCGTTCGCAGGTCTGTTCCACTTCGGGGAGGATGTGGGTGGAGAGGATGATGGTGTGATCGCCGGCGAGGCCTTTGATGAGCTGGCGGGTTTCGAGGATCTGTTTGGGGTCGAGACCGGAAGTCGGCTCATCGAGGATGAGGATTTCGGGGTTGTGGAGGAGCGCCTGAGCGAGACCGACGCGCTGCCGGTAGCCTTTCGAGAGCTTGGCGATGAGCTTTGACTGGACGTCGCCGATGTTGGTTTTGGCGGAGACTTCGTCGATGCGTTTGGCGAGATCGGCGCCGCGCAGGCCCTTGAGTTTTCCGGCGAAGTCGAGGTACTCAACGACCTCCATATCCGGATAAAGAGGCGGAGTTTCAGGCAGGTAGCCGATGCGCTTTTTCACTTCCATGGGCTGTTCCAGCACATCGAATCCGGCCACGCTGGCCTTGCCTTCCGAAGGAGGGAGGAAGCAGGTCAGAATGCGCATCGTGGTTGTTTTGCCGGCGCCGTTAGGGCCGAGGAAACCGACGATTTGACCTTTTTCCACCTCGAAGGAAACACTATCGACCGCAGTGAAGCGGGCGTATCTTTTGGAGACACCTTCGACTTTGATCACTATTTAGACCTCGATCACAATCCCATAATCTGATAGCCGGAATCCACGAAGATCGTGTTTCCGGTAACGCCTCGGCCCAGATCGCTGCCGAGGAAAACGGCAGTGTCGGCGACCTCCGCCGGAGTACAGTTCCGGCGCAGGGGGGATTTGGCGGCTATCGCTTCCAAAATCTTGCTAAAGTCCTTAATACCACGGGCGGCGGCGGTCTTGATAGGACCGGCGCTGATGGCGTTGACACGAATGTTGGACGCGCCGAGCTCACCGGCGAGGTACCGCACGGATGCTTCGAGGGCAGCCTTCGCGACGCCCATAACATTGTAGTTCTCGATGACGCGCTGCGCGCCGAGGTAACTCAACGTCATAATGGAGCCGCCTTCGGTCATCAGCGGGCGAACGGCGTTGGCGACGCCGATAAGCGACCAGGCACTGACTTCGGCGGCGAGCTTGAAGCCGTCGCGAGAGGTCTGGACGAAGGGACGGCTGAGGTCTTCGCTGTTGGCGAAGGCGATGGAGTGGACGACGATATCGATTTTGGGGAACTCGGGGCCGAGGGTTTCGGCGAGTCTGGCGAGATCCTCGTCCTTCGATACGTCGCACTGGAAGACCTTCTTCGCGCCGAGCGCTTCACCGTATTCTTCGACCGATTTCTGCAGGCGTTCGCCCTGATAGGTGAGAAGAACCGTGGCGCCTTCGCGCTGGAAGGCCTGCGCTATCGCGTAGGCAATACTCCACTTGTTGGCGATCCCCAAAATGAGGGCCGTCTTACCTTGCAACAGAGAAGACATAACTTCTCAGTTTACCGCTTCACCTTGACCGGCTTGCCGCCTTGCTCCTTGCTCTTCTGGGCGGCGTCCATAAAAGCGAATAGCTCCATGGTTTCGTCCTCGCTTACAGGAGCGACGCCGGTCTGGAAGAACTTGACGATTTCCTTGAGCATGGGGACGTAGCTCGATTTGATCTTGCCGCTTTCGATAGTCTTCTTCTCGGCATAGGCGATGGCGCCATAGTCGCCGTAAGGGCGCAGCACCTGGACCGTGCCGATGCGGCCGTCCTTCCACTTGCCGACGACGACATCGTTGGCGGAGGCGATGCGGGTAACTTCCTCGCAGCCGGGGCCCATGATGGCGTAGAGCATTTCGACGGGGTGGATGCCGTACCAGGAGAGATCGAGATAGTGGGTCTTTTCCATTGGGCCTGGACCCCAGACCGTAACGCTCTTGTTGGCGGGGTTCTTCATCGTTGGCAAAGGATCGGCCCACCTGAGGCTGGAAGAACTGAACCATTTGACGTTCGCGGCCTTCGCGGCTTTGGCGATGGCAACGGCGTCCGGGTAGGTGGAGGCGAGCGGTTTATCGATGAACATTGGCTTGCCACATTTGAAGGCCGCGATGGCCTGTTCGAGATGTTTACGGCCGTCATTGGACTCAAGGAGAATGGCGTCGACTTTGCCGCAAAGCGCGCCGATGGACGGAACGATTTCCACCTTGTATTTTTCGGCGAGGTCCTTGGCGTAGCCTTCGACGCGGCTGGCGCTGGATTCGATATCGGGGCTGCCGCCTTTATAGGCGGCTACGATTCTGGCGCCGGGGATGTGGTCCGGGCTGGTTGGATCGTTCAACACCTTGGAGAAGGCGATGACATGGGAGGTGTCTGTGCCGATGATTCCGACACGGAGGTCGGCGGCGGCCGCGGCGATGGCACACAATAGGAAAAGGCTGACAGGCTTCATCACGGGAATTGTATCGCGCGTGCATCTGGACACACCGCTGGTTTACGTAAAAGGCGTCGGACCCTTCCGGGCAGAGATGCTGGAGGCGAAAGGCCTCGTGACCGTCAATGACTTGCTGCACTATCCGCCCTTCCGGTACGAGGACCGCAGTAATTTGAAGTCGATTTACGAGCTTGCGCCGGGCGAGATGGCAACGGTGATCGCCGAGGTGCGATCGACGCGGATGCCGAAGATGGGGCGGAGGAACGTGGGGTTGTTTGAGGCGCGGTTCGGGGACGGCTCGCACGCGACGCTGACAGGCAAGTGGTTTCATGGGGCCTACCTGGCGAACGTGTTGACGGAGGGCGCGCGTGTTTCGCTGTACGGGAAAGTGGAGTTCGACAGTTATTCGGGCGACATGCTGATGATGCATCCGGAGTTCGAGATGCTATCGGCCGACGATGAGGACGGGGACGCTTCGCTGCATACCGGGCGAGTGGTTCCGATTTACGAGGCGGCGGGGAAGGTCAGTCCGAAGATGATGCGCGCGCTGATGCGGCGGGTGCTGGATGGGATTGAGCCTTTGGAGGATTTCCTGCCGGTGCACTTGCGGGAGAGATTGAAGCTGGTGGACCGGTGGACGGCGGTTCGCGGGATTCACTTTCCGGGCGAGGATTCGGACTTGCGGCTGTTGAACGCATTTCGTTCGCCGGCGCATTTGCGGATGATTCTGGAAGAGTTTTTCTGGCTGGAGTGCGGACTGGAGTTAAAGCGGAGCAAAGCGAAGCTGGAGGCGGGGATTGCTTTCCAGTTGAACGAGCAGGTGCGGGAGAAGGTGAAGGCGATGCTGCCGTTTAAGCCGACGGGCGCGCAGAAGCGCGTGCTGGGGGAGATTGCGAAGGACATGGCGGAACCGCATCCGATGAGCCGGCTGCTGCAGGGGGACGTCGGCAGCGGGAAGACGCTGGTGGCGGCGGAGGCCGCGATCATCGCGATTGAGAACGGGTACCAGGTGGCGGTGTTGGCGCCGACCGAGATATTGGCGATGCAGCACTATGCCTCCTTCCAGGCGCTCTTTGCGAAATTGGGTTATTTGGTTGTGCCGTTGTCGGGATCGTTGAAGGCGAAGGAGAAGGAAAAGATCAAACGGTTTGTGGAGCAGGGCGCGGCGCGTGTGGTGGTGGGGACACATGCTTTGCTGGAGGAAGGAGTGCAGTTCCACAAGCTGGGGCTGGCGATTGTGGATGAGCAGCACAGGTTTGGCGTGATGCAGCGATTGAAGCTGATGGAAAAGGGAGAGGTGAAGCCGGACGTGCTGGTGATGACCGCGACACCGATTCCGCGAACGCTGGCGCTGACTGTGTATGGGGATTTGGATACGTCGGTGATCGATGAGATGCCGCCGGGACGAAAACCGATCAAAACGAAGCATTTGCCGGAATCGCGGATTGAGGAGGTGTGGAGTTTCGTGGGGCGCGAGGTGGCGGCGGGGCGGCAGGCGTATGTGGTGTATCCGGTGATTGAAGAGTCCGAGACGGCGGGGATGAAAGCGGCCGAGAAGAGTTATCTGCATTTGCGCGACGACGTGTTTCCTCAATTGGCTGTGGGCCTGCTTCATGGAAAGCTGGGGCAGGCGGACAAAGAGACCGTGATGGCCGATTTCAAGGCGGGGCGGATTCAGGTGCTTGTCGCTACGACAGTGGTTGAGGTCGGCGTGGATGTGCCGAATGCGACTGTGATGGTGATTGAACACGCGGAGCGATTTGGATTGGCGCAGTTGCACCAGTTGCGCGGGCGCGTGGGGCGCGGCGGGGAACAGAGTTACTGCATCCTGGTGACGGAGAGGCTGGGGGAGACGGCAAGAGAGAGAGTGCGGACGATGACCGAATCGAACGATGGGTTTTATATTGCCGAGATGGACCTGCGGTTGCGCGGGCCGGGAGAGTTTTTTGGGACAAAGCAGAGCGGGATGCCGTCGCTGCGGTTCGCGAATATCATTCGCGACAGGGAGATGCTGGAGACAGCGAGGGGGGAGGCGCAGGCGTTTATTCAGCATCCGCCGAACGAAGAAGTGTTACGCCGGGCCGTGCATTATATTCGCGACAACTGGCAACGGCGGTACGGATTGGTGCAGGTGGGCTGATGCGCGTGATTGCAGGGGAGTTTCGGAGCCGCAAGCTGGCGAGCGTTCCGGGGTTGGCGGTGCGGCCGACACCGGATCGATTGCGGGAGTCGCTGTTCAGCATCCTGATGCCGGTGATTGAAGGAGCGGTGTTTGTGGATGCGTATGCGGGGAGCGGGTCGGTGGGGATTGAGGCGTTGAGCCGCGGGGCGAAGCGGTGCGTGTTCATTGAACGGTCGTCAGCGGCGCTGGAGGTGTTGCGAGCGAATCTGGTTAGTTTGGGCGCGCAGGCCCGGGTGAATGTTATTCGCGGGAAGGCGGCGCAGGTCTTGGGGGCGTATGCGGCGGATATTGTTTTTTTGGATCCGCCGTATACAGACCCGGACGAGTATGGGGCTGCGATGGGGGTGGTGCGGGCGCGGATGGTGATTGCGCAACATGCGGCGAAGCAGGTGCTCGAAGACCGGTATGGCGTGTACGAACGCTATCGGCTGGTGAAGCAGGGGGACAACACGCTGAGCTTTTACCGGCCGTTACATTCCGCTGGCGCGGAGGAGGACGTCGTGGACGAGTAGGTTCTCGTCGTAGGAGACGCGGAGTTGTGCCTCGCCCCGGATGGCGGCGGCGAGTTCGATGAAGTCGTCGACGTAGCGCTTGTAGGGCGGCATGGGAACTTGCTGAGAGCCGGCTTTATAGGGCCCGGCGGGTTTGTCGAGATCGACCGTGACGGCAGGCGGTTCGATGGGGTTGACGATGATGGCGCCGTTGGAGCCGTGGACCTCGAAGGCGCGGTACTTGCCGGAGTGGGGTTGGAGATTGGAGCCGTGGATAATGGCCATGGCGCTGTCGTATTCGAGGACGGCGGCGGTGTTGTCTGCGAGGGTGTCGCTGCCTTTGCCGTGTTTGTGGAGGAATGGAGTTACGCGACGGGGCGCGCCGAGGAGGCGAACGACGGGATCGAGGACGTGGCAGCCGAGCTCGAACATGTTGCCGCCTTTGAATTCGGCCCACTCGGGGCGGCGATCCGCGGCGAGCAAGTTGCCGATGGAGGCGCGGACGAGGTAGACCTGGCCGAGCCAGCCTTGCCTGGCGGCGTCGGTGGCGAGATTGATGCCGGGGTGGTAGCGCCACATGTAGCCGATCTGGAGAAGGCGATTGTTACGGCGGGCGAGGCTGACGATTTTCTCGAAGTCGCGCTTGTTGCCGGCGGGGGCTTTTTCAAGGTGAAGATGTTTGCCGGCTTCGAGAACGGCAAGGCCATCGCGGGCATGGTCCCGGACAGCGGATTCGACGGCGATGACTTGGATGCCGGGGTGTTGGAGGAGTGCCTGGCGGGAGAGGACGTTTTTGAAGTTGCGCGTGGGTTCGGTGGAGGCGACGACGTGGAAGGCTGGGTTAGCGAGGACGGCTTCCATTTTGCCTTCGGCGTGGGAGTGGGAGGCGCCGAGGAAACCGATGCCGATGGGCGGTTTGGCGGCTAGCGAAAGGAGGAGGGAGCGGCGGGAGAGCATCGGTTTTTGGTTTAGTTTGTTGTTGGTTAGAATTCGGTTTGTTTCTAGTTTGTTCCTTGGTTTGTTTCGGCGAGTAAGTATATGTGAAGTCAATCACATAGGTTGATTATAGCGCGAATGTTTTTCTGTGCGGGGTCATGGCTTCCGACTCGCGATCAGTTGGATCCCACTCGGGGTAATGGTGCTGATATGTCCACGCCACTCACCGGGGGATTGACCGAAAGTGATAATAAGCGGCGCCAACGTTTCGATAGTTGCGGGGTGAACGCGAAAAAGGACGCTGCCGGACTTTATCAAGGGGAACTCGACGTTGTATCGCGATCTGCCAGAAGTCCTTGTCGAGTGTAAGCATGATCCGGCCGTCCGACTCCGCGAAATCCAGCAGCGCGTTGTCCTTCCAACTCGGCAAGGCGGTTCTCGCCCAGAGAACGTCATGGTCCGCGGAGCGGAGAGCCTCGACAATCAGCTTCGGAAAATTCTCGTCCGTGAGCAGCCGCATTTACGCAGGTATCGGATATGCTCGATACTCATGAGCCAAGTAGCTGGCGTAGGATAGACACGCAAGAATATCCTCCCGGGTTAGTCCGGGGTAGTTTGTCAGGATGTAGTCCTCGGATCGGCCGGCCGCCAGGAGTTCAAGAATGAACTCGACCGCTAGCCGCGTTCCTCTTACAACGGGTTTGCCGGCCAGGATCTCAGGATCAACGATGATGCGGTCGGATAGCGGCATGCCTTCGGTTTATCGCGCGGGATTAAATCTGGTGTACGTCGAACGCGCGATACTTCCAGAGTGTGGCTGGAGATTGGAGCCGTGGATAATGGCCATGGCGCTGCGTATTCGAGAATGGCGATCGGCGACCCGATAGAGGAAGCCCCGCTTCTGCCCGACGGCGCATCCGTTGAAGAACTCGCTCGCCTCGCTCCTCAAAGTGCCGACGAACTCTACAATGAATTTGATTTCACAGAACCGTCCACGGCTGACACCGATCCAGTTACCGTCAGCTACGGTGAGCGCGTTTCGAGCACGGAAGCCGTTGGTTTCTGGCGAATCGAGACTTCGCTACGATCCACATCTGCTTCGACCGATAGAGTGTCAGTCTAATGCCGCCAGGCGGATGGCCATGTCGATGGCGGCTTCGAAGCTGGTGATTGAGGCAATGCCTTTCCAGGCGATGTCGAAGGCGGTGCCGTGGTCGACGGAAGTACGGACGATGGGCAGGCCTAGGGCGATGTTGACGCCGCCCTCGAAATCGAGCAGCTTGGATGGGATGTGACCTTGGTCGTGGTACATGCAGACCACGGCGTCATACTGTTTGCGACGGACTGCCATGTAGAAGAGCGTGTCGGGCGGGAACGGGCCTTCGATGTTCCACCCCTGCTGTTGCGCCCATTCGACGGCGGGGCGGATGTCGTCGATCTCCTCGGTACCGAATAGGCCGTTTTCGCCAGCGTGCGGGTTGAGACCGGCGACGGCGATGCGCGCGTTGGGCTTGAGGCGGCGGACGGCATGCCAGGTGAGCTCGATGATGGTGGAGATGCGTTCTTTTTTGCAGCGCTCGATGGCCTGGCGGAGGGAGCAGTGCGTGCTGACGTGGGTGACGATGAGATCGTTCGACGCGAGCATGATGGTCACATCGTCGCTGCCGCAGAGCTCGCCGATCAACTCGGTATGGCCGGTGAAGGTGGGGTCGGTGAGTTGGGTGGCCTCCTTGTTCATCGGGAGCGTGACGATGGCGGAAACCTCCTTGGCGAGCGCGGCCTCGGTCGCGCGGATGACGTATTCCCGGGCGGCATGGCCGGACTTGGCATTGATGCGACCCGGGGTGAGGTCGGCCTCGGTGAGAAGTTTGGCGTCGACGATGTTGACTTTGTTGTCCGCATAATCGGCGGGAGTGGAGATGGGGTGGAGGTCGAGATTGAGCGCTAACTGCGCGTTGAGCTTGCGCAGAGGCGCCATGTCGCCGTAGACGACGTAGGGGACCGGGATTGCGTTTTGGTGGGCTGCTTTGAGCAGGATTTCCGGGCCGACGCCGGAGGAGTCGCCCATAGAGATGCCGATACGGTTCATGTGTTTTGCAATCTTTCGAGGATGCGCTCTACCAGCGTATCGTCTCCGAATCCTCCGGCCTTGGTGACGAAGAGGAACTTGCCCGATGGCGTTGTGCTGGCGGCGATGCCTGGAAGGATCTCGGGGAGCGGAATCAGGGATGTGAGGTGCATTTCGCGGCAGATGGCAAACACAGTGTCGCCGCCCATGATGAGGAGCGCGCCGGGCCCTTGCCGCACGATGTACTGGAGCGTTTGGCGGGCGAGGTAGGTGGCGACCTCATCGGGCGATTGGGTTGTCTCTTCGGCGGCCAGGATGACCGGCAGACCGAGTGTTTCGGCGTGCCGGGCCTGACGGCGGGATTGCGGATGACGGCTGCCGCAAACGATTAGCCATTTTGCGGGGCGTGGGAACCCGGACGGCGTTTCTTGCGGGAAGCCGTTTATGCAGGCCCAATGCTTGACGAAGCCGGCGGGGCCGGCGATCCAGGGAGTGGGGTCCATTGCGCGAATGGCGGCGGCCAGGTTTTCCAGGTCGGAGTCGCTCTCGGCGTCGCAGAGGAGGATGGTTCCGTTGGATTGTGGCAGAGCATCGGCGTTTGGGATGAGCGTGACGGTTTGTGGCGGGAAGAGATCGGCGATCCGCGAAGACTGAACGGGTTCGCGCGCGTCATTGGCGAAGCCGGTTTCAGCGACGGGAGTGCCATGGACGTAGAGCGTACCGTTCCTAACAGTGCGGCCGAGGGACGGGTAGGCCGGGATGTAAACGATAGGACCGGGAGCGGCGTTGCGCAGGGCGAGGAGCTCGGAGGAGATGTTGCCGCGGAGAGTGGAATCGGTCTTTTTGAAAATGGGGCCTTGGGTGAGAAGGCCGCGGATTCGTGCGGCGGCGCGGTCTGGCGGGAGATGCCGGGTTTCGGTGTCGACGACGCGTACTCCTTGGGTCATTCCACCGCCGAGATCGATGGCGGCGTTGACGCCGAGACCAGCAAGAATGGAGGCGCATTCGAGTGCGCCTGTCGCATCGTCCGCAAGCACGAGACCTTGATTCCGTTCGACCAGGTCAACATGATACGTTAAGCACGACATGACACGGAGAACCTTGCTGGGAAGCGCCGCCGCGGCGGCGGGTATGGCGGCAACGACGCCGAAAGTTTTGCGTTACATGGGTTCGGCCGGGCCGGGGTTGACGGCGCGTATCCGGTCGATGGGCAAGCAGTGGGACATTGTGGAGTACTGCCACGATATGGGGCTGGGCGCGGCGCATACCTCGCTGCCGAACGATCTGGATCCGGCCGGTGTGAAGAAGATTCGCGATCAGATCAACCGCTACGATATGCGGCTGACGGTTGGGTTGCGGACGGCGAAGACGGATGCCGAATTGCCGAAGTATGAAGCGGCTGTGAAGGCGTGCGCGGAGATGGACGGGCGCGTGGCTTGCGTGCATGACCCGTTTTCGGGGCGGCGATATGAGCAGTTCAAGAGCGCGGCGGAATTTCACCAGTTCGATGCGGCGTGCAAGGCGGCGGTGCGGAGGGTCGAGCCGATTTTGCGGAAGTACAAGATGCCGCTGGCGATTGAGAATCACAAGGGATGGAGGTCGGGGGAGTTGGCGGAGTGGGTGAAGTCGACGGGGAGTGAATATGTCGGTGTGTGCCTGGATCTAGTGAATAATGTCTCGCTGATTGAGACGCCGCAGCAGACGATCGACACGTTAGCGCCGTACACGATTTTTGTGAGTTTTAAGGATATTGGGACGGACTTTTACGAGGATGGGATTCTGCTGTCCGAAGTGGCGTTTGGCGACGGGCATCTGGATTTGCAGGGAATCGTGGAGCGGTTCCAGCAGAAGGATCCGAAGATGCTGTTCCAGTTGGAGATGCTGACGCGCGATCCGTTGAAGGTGCCGATTTTCACGGAGCAGTATTGGAAGGTTTACGACGAGAAGAGTCCGGCGCCGTCGCGAGATTTGGCGATGTTGATTGCGTGGATGCGGAATCACCCGCCGAAGAAGCCGCTGCCGCGGACGTCAGGGTTGACGCCGGCGGAGGTGCTGGCGTTGGAGGACAGGTTGAACCAGCAGTGTATTGACTACGCGCGGGCGCACCTGCCGTCGCTGGCTTAGGCGGGGTAGAGTTGGGGGATGGGCTCCATCCTACTCTGTGCATTGCTATTTGCGGGTGCAATTTATGGACAGGCGGGGAAGTCCGCTTATCTGTCGCGCTGCGTGGGCTGCCATGGCGAGGATGGGAGCGGCGGCGGGCATGGGCCCGGGATTTTGAACGTGCGCGCTTCGCGGGTGGTGTCGCGGCAGGCGCTGCTGGACGTCATTCGTAATGGGATTCCGGCGGCGGGGATGCCGGCGTTTGCGCTGCCGGCAAACGAGGTGGAAGCGATTGCGGATTATGTGACGGTGCTGCGGTCGGCAGGGAGTACGAATGTAGAAGTTGCGAAGGGCGACGCGGCGGTTGGGGAGCGCGTGTTTAACGGCGGGTGCGTGCAGTGCCATATGGTGCGGGGGCGAGGCGGCGTGCTGGGACCGGATTTGACGGTGGTTGGGAAAGACCGTTCGGCCGCGGAGATTCTGGCGGCGCTGCGCGGGAGCTTCAAGAGGCCGGTTCGCACGGTGAGTGTGAAGCTGTTGGATGGGTCGACGCTGCGCGGGATTGCGAAGAATGAGAATCCGTTCGATTTGCAGTTACTGGCTACCGACGGGTCCTTGCGATTGCTGCGGAAGACGGAGGTGACGGAGGTTGCCGACGGGCCTTCGCTGATGCCGAGGTTCCAGGGCTCGCAGGAGGAGTTGTTGGGAGTGGTGGCGTATTTGAGCTCATTGAAGACGGAGCCAACAGTGGCGGCGACGACCGGGTGGAAGGGTGTTTGGGCGCCGAAGCCGGGAGAGTGGCCGAGCTACAACGGCAGCTACACCGGCAATCGATATAGCGCGCTGGACCAGATCAACGCGGGGAATGTAGGGCGGTTGGCGCCGGCCTGGATGTTTCCGATTCCGGGGGCGCCGGGCTCGCTGCAGACAACGCCGGTGGTTGTGGATGGCGTGATGTACGTGACGAGCGTGAACGAGGCGTTCGCACTGGATGCGCGGAGCGGACGGGAGATTTGGCATTACAAGCGGCCGCGGACAAAGGGATTGGCGGGCGATGCGGCGAGCGGGATTAATCGGGGCGTGGCGGTGCTGGGGGACCGTGTTTTCCTAGCTACAGACAATGCGCATCTGATCGCGCTGCACCGGCTAACCGGCCAGTTGATCTGGGATGTGGAGATGGCGGACTACCGCGAGAACTATGGGGCAACGGGGGCGCCGCTTGTGGTGAACGACCTGGTGATTGCTGGCATATCGGGCGGGGATGAAGGCGTGCGCGGATTTCTGGATGCATACAAGGCGTCGACCGGTGAGCGCGTGTGGCGGTTCTGGACGATCCCGGCGCGCGGCGAGCCGGGATCGGAGACCTGGAGCGGGAAGGCGATTGAGCACGGCTGCGGGACGACGTGGTTGACGGGGACCTATGATCCTGAATTGAAGCTGCTGTATTGGCCGACGGGGAATCCGTGTCCGGACTATAACGGCGACGAGCGGAAGGGCGACAACTTGTACACCGACTCCGTTGTGGCGCTGGATCCGGCGACGGGGAAGCTGCGCTGGCACTATCAGTTCACGCCGCACGATTTGCACGATTGGGATGCGACGGAGACGCCGGTGCTGGTGGATTTCGGCGGGAAGAAACTGCTGGCGCAAGCGAACCGGAATGGGTTCTTCTACGTTTTGGATCGTGTGACGGGGAAGGTGCTGACGGCGGAACCGTTTGTGAAGAACCTGACGTGGGCGAAGGGGATTGGCGCGGATGGACGGCCGATTTTGCTGCCGGGCAACGAACCGACGGCGGAGGGACAGAGGACTTGTCCGTCCGTGGCGGGCGCGGCGAATTGGACATCGACGGCGTTCAGTCCGCGGACAGAACTGTTCTACTTCTTTGCGCAGGAGTCGTGCAATGTCTATTCGAAGCGGCAAGAGGAGTGGCAGGCGGGGAAATCATTTTACGGGGGCGGGACGCGAAATTCGCCGGGAGACAACAGCGGGAAGTATTTGCGCGCGATGAATATTCGAAACGGGAAAGTGGCCTGGGAGATTCCGAATATCGGTGGAGGGATTCTGGGCAGCGGGCTGATGGCTACAGGCGGCGGGCTGCTGTTTTATGGCGATGGACGCGGGGCGTTTGTGGCCGCGGATTCTTCCAGTGGAAAGTTGCTGTGGCACTTCAATGCGGCTGTGAATTGGAAAGCGGGGCCGATGACGTACATGGCCGGCGGCGCGCAGCATGTGGCGGTCGCGGCAGGGTCAACGATCGTGTCGTTTACGCTGCGCTAGCTACTTCTTCGGCCATACTACGCCTTGGTCTTTTTTCGCGACGGGCGCCAGGCCGCGGAAGGTGAACTTCTGCACGCGCTGTCCGCGGTAGGTCTCCGTAGTGTAGATGTTGCCTTTGGAATCCGTGGCGATGCTGTGGACGGCGTAGAACTGGCCGGGTTGGCGGCCGCCATCACCGAAGGTGGTGAGCTCTTCGAGCGTTTCGCGGAGAAGCACGTGGATCTTCATGTTGGAGCCGTCGGCGACGTAGACGTATTTTTGCTGGGGGTCGCGGGATAGGGCTACGTCGAAGGCCGCGCCATCGCCGAGAGTCGGCTTGGCGACCCAGGTTTCTTTGAGGTACGTGCCGTCGGTCTTGAAGACCTGGAGGCGGTTGTTGGTGCGGTCGCAGACGTAGAGGAGGCCGTCATTCGAGAGGATGACGCCGTGGACGGGGGTGCGGAATTGTTTGGGAACCGGGGCGCTGGGATTATAGGGGCCGAGGTCGGTGTCGTCGGGTTTGTTGCCGTATGCGCCCCAGTGCCGTTTGTATTTGCCCGTATCGGCGTCGAAGACGATGACGCGGCGGTTACCGTAGCCGTCGGCGACGATGAGCTCGTTGGTCTTGGGATCGACGATAGATTTGGCGGGGAGGCGGAGATTGTCGACGTCGTTCGAGCCTTTGCTGGCGAACGGTTTGCCGATCGCCATGAGGAACTTTCCGGACTGGGTGAACTTGAGGAGCATCGAGTCATGGACGGCGCCGGCGGCTGACATCTTGCTTTCGTCGTGCGCGAGAGCGGCGGGCAGTTTGCCGCGGCCGTTGCCGCCGATCCAGACGTTGCCTTTGTGATCGACGTCGATGCCGTGGTTCGACGATGGCCATTCGTAACCGGGACCGTCGCTACCGCCCCAGTTGGCGATGAGGTCGCCGGCGGAGTTGAAGGCGAGAATGGGCGGAGCGGCGGCGCAGCATTCGGCGGCCTTCGGGGTCCAGGTGGCGTAGTGCTCCTTCTCTTCGAGAGAACCACCACGATGAATGATCCAGACGTTATCCTTTGCATCGACGGCGACGCCGATTGTCGCGCCGATGACCCAGTGATTGGGGAGAGGCTTCGGCCACATGGGGTCTACTTCGAAGCGCGGGGCCTGCGGGCCGTTGGCCTCGACGACAGCACGCTGTTCCAGCACGTAGGCGCCCGCGGCGACGGTGATGAAGACGGCGACGAAGGCGCCGATCTTGGTGTACGAGCAACACATGGCTGATTTTCCTCCGCAATGAGTGTTCGCTATGATACACGATTCAGCCGCATGAGGACTCTATGGGCTATCTGTTTGGCGGCGGGGGCGTGGGGGCATGACGCGCCGGCGCAGGTGACCGTGCATTTGCATATGCGGCCGGTTGATGGCGCGATGCGGGTGCTGGCGCGCATTCCGATGGAGGCGGTGCGGGATGTGGACTTTCCGGTGATTGAAGGAGGGTATCTGGATGTGGCGGCAACAGCGCCACGGCTGACGGGGTTAGCGAAGCTGTGGGCGGCGAATCCGCTGACGTTGTTTGAGGACGGCGTACAGACGGGTGCGCCACGCATTTTGGCGACACAGATTTCGAAGGAATCGGATCGATCGTTTGTTACCTATGAACAGGCCGATGCGCATATCCGCGAAGGCTGGCCGGCGAATAGCGAGCGGCTGTTTTGGAAGCAGGTGTTTTTCGATGTGGCGATGGAGTATCCGGTGCGGGATGCGCGGGCGAAGTTTTCGGTGCGCCCGGGTTATGCGGACCTGGGTGAGCGTGTGAATGTCGTGCTGCATTTCGAGGAGAAGACGTTTTTGGTGGATGGCGACGTGGATGCGTTTCCGCTGGAGCCGAGCTGGTGGCAGGCGTCGCGGCGTTTCGTGCGGATGGGGTTTGTACATATTCTTGAGGGCGCGGATCACCTTTTGTTTTTGTTATGCCTGGTGATTCCGTTTCGGAAGGTTCGGCCGCTGGTGTGGGTGGTGACAGCGTTTACGGTGGCGCACTCCATTACGTTGATCGCGTCGGCGATGGACATGGCGCCGGGGGCGCTGTGGTTTCCCCCTCTGGTGGAGCTTTTGATCGCGGTGTCGATTGTGTTCGTAGCGCTGGGGAATATTTTGGGATGGACGGGGCACCGGTCGTGGATGCTGGCGTTCGGGTTTGGGTTGGCGCACGGGTTTGGGTTCTCGTTTGCCCTTCGTGAGTCGATGCAGTTTGCGGGGACACATCTGGCGGCGGCGTTGTTGTCGTTCAACGTGGGCGTGGAGCTAGGGCAGTTGGCGGCGCTGGCGGTGATGGTGCCGCTGGTGAACGTGTTTTTGCAGACCGTTTCCGAGGAGCGGACGGGGATGATTGTGCTGTCGGCCGTGGCGGCGCATGTGGGATGGCAGTGGATGTGGGAGCGGGGAGCTGTGTTGGGGAAATACACGTTTGCGGCGCCGATCATGAGTGCCGCGGCGGGAGCCACGGCGCTGAAGTGGATACTGGGCGGGATGATTCTGTGGGCGGCGATTTGGGCTTCGCGGCGAGTGAAAGAATGAAGGAATGAATCGACGGACGTTTTTGAGTTTGTGCGGAGCGGCCGCGGCCGTGGCGCAGACGGCACGGCCGAATATCGTGCTGATTTATGCCGACGATGTGGGCTATGGGGATTTGAGTTGCTACGGGGCGAAGGCCGCCCGCACGCCGAATTTGGACGGTCTGTCGGCGAAGGGCTTGCGGTTCACCGATGCGCACTCGTCATCGGCGACTTGCACGCCGAGCCGCTATTCGATGCTGACCGGGGAGTACGCGTGGCGGAAGAAGGGGACCGGTGTGTTGCCGGGCGATGCGCGGCTGATTATCGAACCGGGCCGGTACACGCTGCCGGCGATGCTGCAGAAGGCGGGATACAAAACGGGCGCCGTTGGAAAGTGGCACTTGGGCCTGGGTAACGGGAATATCGACTGGAATGGGGAGATCAAGCCCGGACCGCTGGAGATCGGCTTTGACTCGGCGTTCCTGCTGCCGGCGACGGGCGACCGGGTTCCTTGCGTCTATGTGGAAGATCATCGGGTGGTCGGCGGCGATCCGGCCGATCCGATTCGCGTGGATTATTCGAAGCCGATTGGCGATGAGCCGACGGGGAAAAAGAATCCAGAGTTGCTCAAGGTGCACCCGAGCCATGGGCACGATATGGCGATCGTGAACGGGGTGAGCCGGATCGGGTACATGACCGGCGGGCAGGCGGCGCAGTGGGTGGATGAGGATATGGCCGACGTACTGACCGCGAAGGCGCTGGCGTTTATGGAGACGAATCGAGGCGGGCCGTTTTTCCTCTACTTCGCGACGCACGACATTCATGTGCCGCGGATGCCGAACAAGCGGTTTGCGGGAAAGACGGCGATGGGACCGCGCGGGGATGCGATTGCGGAACTGGATTGGTGCGTGGGGCAGGTGCTGGATAAGCTCGACAAGCTTGGGCTTGCGGGGAACACAATCGTGCTGTTTTCGAGCGATAACGGACCTGTGGTGGATGACGGGTACAAGGATGATGCCGTGGAGAAGTTAGGCGAGCACCGGCCGGCGGGGCCGTGGCGCGGGGGGAAGTACAGTAATTTCGAAGGCGGGACGCGCGTGCCGTTGATTGTGCGCTGGCCGGGGCGGGTGAAGCCGGGCGTGTCTTCCGCGCTGGTTGGGCAGCAGGATTTTCTGGCGTCGTTTGCGGGGCTGACGGGGCAGGCGATACCTGGCGGCGCGGCGCCGGATAGCACGAATCTACTGGAGGCATTGTTGGGCAAGTCAAGGATCGGGCGCCGGCATATCGTGGAGCATGCCCGGGCGTTGTCGTACCGCGAGGGCGAATGGAAGATGATTGCGGCAAACGACGGGCCGAAGGTGAATGCGAACACGAATACGGAGCTGGGGACGGGGGCCGCGGCGCAGTTGTACCGCGTTTCGAAAGATCCGCATGAAAACGTGGATCTGGCTGCGCGGTTTCCGGAGCGGGTTCGGAACTTTTCGGAAAAACTGGCGAAGATACGGGAGAGCGGGCGGAGCCGTTAGCGCTGTAAACTACGAAGACTTTCGTTGACAACTACGAAGGTCTTCGTATATTGTTGGCTCATGAACCGAATCCGGCCGACTCCCGGCGAATGGGAGATCCTGCAGGCGCTGTGGAAGCTGGGCCCCGCGACCGTGCGCGAGGTGCATGAGAGTATCGCCGCCGAGCGCCCGGTGCAATACACGACGACGTTGAAGCTGATGCAGATACTGGCGGAAAAGGGCCTGGTGGCGCGCGATGAGAGCGCGCGGGCGCACCAGTACCGGCCGGCGGTTGAGCGAGAGGATTTGCAGGCGGACGCGGCTGAAGATTTGCTGGAGCGTGTATTTGGCGGCTCGGCGGCGGAGCTGATGCAGCGGGCGCTTTCGCGAAGGAAGCCGAAGAAGAGTGAATTGAAAGAGCTACGGAAGACGATCGATGCGTGGGAAGGGAGGAAGGGATGAATACGATTTTGGCGGCGATTGGCGGGGCGATGATCGGGTCGTTCCTGTGGATGACGGCGATCGGTATGTTGTTGGCGGTGGTTCTGCTGCTGGCGAGACACGCCGCGCCGGAGAAGCGGCACGCGGTGATTACCGTGGCGCTGGCAGCGGTGCCAGCGGCGTTTGTATTGGCGCTGGATGTTAGCGGTTCGGCCGAGCGTGTGGTAGCCGTGCCGTTGGCGGTGTTGCAAGCTTTACCGGAGGGAGCGGGGTTTGCCGCCGGCTTCGAAGAGACGGATTGGGCGCGGCCGGCGGCGATCGCGTGGCTATGCGGCGTAGTGCTGCTGTCGCTGCGCACGTTTGGCGGATGGCTGTATTTGCGGCATCTGATCCGGCGTGCGAAGCCGATGGAGTGGGAGTCGATGAGTACGCTGGCGGTCCGCTTTGGGCTCGCGACACCGGAGTTACGCACTTCGTCGCGCGTGGACTCACCATTCACGGCGGGTTGGCGGCATCCGGTAGTGGTTGTTCCTTTGGCAATGGTGACCGGGCTGCCGGCGGAGCAGTTTGAGGCGATTGTGCTGCATGAGCTGGCACACATCCGCCGCGGCGACTATCTGGCCGAGTGGATGCTCCGCACGCTGGAGACGCTGTTCTTCTATCACCCGGCGGTGTGGTGGATGACAGCGATGCTGCGGCGGGAGCGCGAACGCAGTTGTGACGATATGGCCATTGCGGCTGGTGCGGATCGCGGGTGCTATGCGAAGGCGCTATTGGGTATGGAGGAGCTGCGTGTGCCGGCAATGGCAGCCGGGGTGACGGGTTCGGATCTACGCGGGCGAGTGACGCGTATATTGGGCCACTCACAGACAGCTTCGCCGTGGCCGGTGGTATTGGGCGTGGTGGTGCTTGGAATGGCCGGGTTTGCGCAACAGCAACCGATGACGCCGTACGACAGGTGGGTGGCCGAGGATGTGGTGTACATCATCAGCGTGGAGGAGCGGCAGGCGTTTGCCGGACTGCGTGACGACGCGGAGAAGACGAAGTTCATCGAGCAATTCTGGGAACGGCGCAAAGCCCTGAAGGAAGAGCATTATCGGCGAATTGCTTACGCGAACGAACGATTCCGGGAACCGGCAAAAGGGCTAGCGGGCTGGAAGACGGAACGGGGACGGACCTACATTATGTACGGCCCGCCGGATGAGATAGAGAGCCATCCCACGGAGAACAACGAGCAGTGGTTCTACAAGGAAATACCGGGCGTGGGCAAACAGATCATTTTCACGTTCGGCGACAGGCGGCGTCCCCGGCGGTAACGCTATACTGGCGGCAGTTCGTTATGGCCGACCAAAGTTTCAAGTCTCATGCGCGGTGGGATCCACCGTTTCATTTCTTCCTCATGCCGGTGATTGTGGGCACGTTTCTGTTTTCCGTTAAGCACGCGTGGGCGTATCCGAACGGAATGACGATCTGGCTGGTGCTGTTGTGCGCCGGCCTTTTCGTTTGGCTGGTTAAGACCCGAATGTATGCGCTCGCGGTGCAAGACCGGTTGATCCGGCTGGAGGAGCGGCTTCGGATGGAGCGGGTGATTCCGGCGGAATTAATGGCGCGGTTCGATGAATTTACGAAGGGGCAGGTGATCGCGCTGCGGTTCGCATCCGACGGCGAGTTGACGGAGTTGGCGCGGCGGGCGTTGGATGAAAAATTGAAGCCGAAAGAGATCAAGGCCGCGATTCAGCAATGGCGGCCCGACCTGGCGCGAATTTAGTGAAGATGCGATGAAACCCTGGGAAGAGAAGAATTTTGATGTCCTCCAGAATTTGGAGTTCCAAATCGTGGAAGCATACCGCGCGAATCCAGCGGTGACGGATTTTGATGTGACGGACGCTTTGGATGCGCTCTGCAGGCAGTATTCGGCGGAAATGGCGGAGAGGCGGACCGGGGAGATCGCGATGGACCCGCGGGCGCAGGCGGTGTATCAAAACGTTCGAGTTGTCTGCGAATGGAGACTTGGACGAACTACGCAGGGCGACCAGAACCCGCCGCCGATTACCCTGCCAGAGGTTGTAGCGGCGCTGCGCACGATCATGAAATCCGTGAAGCGGTGGAGCGAACGCGGCGGCAAGCGGGGCTATTTGGATTTCGTGAAGAACTATTTGCCGTAGCCAGTCAAATCCCTTCGCCGCGTTCGAAACGGTCTTTGCGGCGGAGGACGCCGAGGTCTTCGAGCCGTTTGATGACGACTTCGACGGCGTCTTCGTCGCGCGCGGGGAGTTCCTTCGCCGGCACCTCGAGGAAGCGATTGGCGGCGGCGAAGCCGGCGGCGCGGTCTCGCTCGGCGGGGTCGGGCGAGGCGATGGAGCAGATGGCGATGAGTCCGGCGTTGCTGAGAACTCGCGAGAGTTCGGGAAGGAGATGGCTTTCGCTGTCGTCGGCCAGGACGTGGACCTGGCAGCCGAGGTCGAACAGCCGGCGTTCGAGCAGATAGGCCACGCCGCGGCGGGCTGTGAGCCACACCGTTGCCGGGTAGTGACCGGCGCGCGTGTACCGCTCTGCGTTGGTGAGCTGGTTGCTGGTAGCCGTTTCGACAGCTTCACCGGTGAACTCGAGATTGCGGAGCTGCAACGGCTCGACGACATCGGGCGTGGACTCTTCGATCATGCCGGCGGCAACGGTGAGGTTGCTGATGGGATCGATGAGGATGAACGCGCCCATGGCCCGATTCTTCGCGTAGGAGTCGAAGTAGAGCGGGCGGCGTGTTTCCATGACGACGGCGGCGATCTCGTTGAGGGCCAGTTGTTCCGCGGGGATGTTTTCGAGTGTGTTGATATCGACGCGGTGACGGATGCGGCGGATTTCAGCGGGAACTGTTTGGGTGGCGTGTTTTAAGAGGTAGGTACGGTTGGGCTCCCCATTGTCGTCGAGCATCCACACGAGTTTGGCGGCAAAGCGGCGGGAGACGTGAGGGACGTAGTTGGGGTCGACGAGCATGTCGCCGCGGCTCAAGTCGATCTCGTCTTCGAGCACAACGGTGATCGACATGGGCGGGAAGGCTTCGGCGATTGGACCGTCGAAGGAGGGGATCTCCTTAACGCGCGTGATGCGGCCGGCGGGAAGGGACATTACTTCATCGCCGGGGCGAAGAAGGCCGGAGGCGAGCTGTCCGGCGTAGCCGCGAAAATCGAGCGTAGGGCGGATGACGTACTGGACGGGGAAGCGCAGCTCTTTGTAGTTGCGGTCTTCGGCGACGGGAACAGATTCGAGATGGTCAAGTAACGGCGTGCCCTTGTACCACGGCGTGCGTTTGCTGGGCTCGACGATGTTGTCGCCATCGAGCGCGGAGATAGGGAAGAAAGAGAGATTCTTAAGACCGATTTCTTTGGCGTAGGCGGAGAAGTCGGCCTGAATCTGGTCGAAGACGGACTGGCTGAAATCGACGAGGTCCATCTTGTTGACGGCGACGGCGATGTAAGGGATGCCGAGAAGGGAAGCGATGTAGGCGTGGCGGCGGGATTGCGGGAGCACGCCTTTGCGCGCGTCGATGAGCACGATGGCGAGATCGGCGGTTGATGCGCCGGTGGCCATGTTGCGCGTGTACTGCTCGTGGCCAGGCGTGTCGGCAATGATGAACTTGCGTTTGGGCGTTGCGAAGTAGCGGTAGGCAACGTCGATGGTGATGCCTTGTTCGCGTTCGGCGCGGAGGCCATCGGTGAGGAGCGAGAAATCGATGGGACCGGTGGACCGGTTGATGGTCGATTTCCGGATGGAGGCCATCTGGTCTTCGTAGACGCCTTTGGCTTCGTAAAGAAGGCGGCCGATGAGGGTCGATTTACCGTCGTCCACACTGCCAGCGGTGGAGAACCGGAGGAGCTGCGATGCCGACATTGCCTAGAAATACCCCTCGCGCTTCTTCAATTCCATCGAACCTTCCTGGTCGTGATCGATAATGCGGTTTTCCCGCTCCGAGCGGCGGAACTGCACGAGTTCGGTGATGATATCCGGCATCGTCGCCGCTTCGCTGCGGATGGCGCCGGTGCAGTATGTGCAGCCCAGCGAACGCATGCGGCTCATGACGAGTTGCGGCTCTTCGCCGGCCGCGAGCGGCATATTGTGCTCGAGCGGAATGAGCTGATTGCCGCGCACGACCATTTCGCGTTCCTTGGCGAAATAGAGCGGAACGATGGGGATGTTCTCGAGTTCGATGTAGCTCCAGACGTCCATTTCTGTCCAGTTGGAGAGCGGGAAGACGCGGATGGACTCGCCTTTTTCGACCTTGCTGTTGTAGAGGTTCCAGAGCTCGGGGCGCTGCGTTTTGGGATCCCACTGCCCGAACTTGTCGCGGAAAGAGAAAACGCGTTCCTTAGCGCGGGACTTCTCTTCATCGCGGCGGGCGCCGCCGAAGGCCGCGTCGTACCCGCCCTCTTCGAGCGCGTCGAGAAGGGCCCGTGTTTTGAGCAGCGCGCAGCATTTGCCGGTGCCGAGTTTGAAGGGGCTGGCGCCTTCCTCGATGGCTTTGCGATTGGTGTGGACGATCAGATCCGCACCGATGCTCTTGGTGAATTCGTCGCGGAAGGCGATCATCTCTTCGAACTTGTAGGTCGTGTCGACGTGGAGGAGTGGGAAGGGCAGTTTGCCGGGATGGAAAGCCTTCTGGGCAAGGCGGATCATCACGGACGAGTCCTTGCCGATGGAGTAGAGCATCACCGGTTTGGCAAACTCGGCGACGACCTCCCGCATGATATGAATGCTTTCGGCTTCCAGCGCGCGCAGATGGCTGAGAGTACGCGAATCCATGTGTTACTCCTCCACGGTAGCAGGCGAATCGCCCTATTGTCCATGGGGATTGCGGTATTTGCTTTTAGCACAACAGGTTGGCATCGCGGGACATTTCCCATCCGCGGTCCGGTTTGCGGCGCAGGACGGAGAGGGTAAAGCCTTTGCGGGATGGTGGGTTCGCCGTTGTTGCATGGCGTGACGGATGGATGGTGGCGTGTTGGAGGGCCTGGCGAAGGGAGGCGGCTAAGGCTTCTCTGCCGCGCATGGGCGGATTGCCCTGCGTGAGATAGACGACATCTTCGGCCATGAGTTTGAGGATCGCGTCAATGTCTTCCGCGATGGTGAGGCGTTGCCAGCCGGCAAAGAGGTTGCGGATGAGAGTTTCGTCCATGGCGATTGACCCTACACTGTAATTATGCGGCTATTTTTGTTGTTATTGGCTATGATTGGCGTGGTTCCAGCGCAGGAAGCGATTCTTGGTGAGAAGATCCGGGCGCACATCCGGTTTTTGGCGAGCGATTTGTTGGAAGGGCGCGGAGTCGGGACCAGGGGCGGGGAACTGGCGACGAACTATATTGCGTCGCAACTGGCGATCGCGGGGGCGAAGCCGGCGGGGGATAACGGCACCTATTTTCAGCGCGTGGACCTGGTGGGGGTGGAGCCGCAGACATCGTCGGAACTGGCGGCGACGAAGGATGGGAAATCCGTTCCTTTCCATTGGGCAAGTGGATTTGCCGGCAACACGCTGCAGCAAAAGACGCAGGCGAGTTTTGATGCGGAGGCAGTGTTTGTGGGACACGGCATCACGGCGCCGGAGTTCGATTGGAACGACTACAAGGGCGCTGATTTGAAGGGCAAGGTGGCGGTGTTGTTCACGAATGAACCGCCGGGCGAGGATGCGAAGTTTTTTGGCGGGAAGGCGCTGACCTATTACGGACGGTGGACGTACAAATACGAAGAAGTGTTCCGGCAGGGCGCCGTGGCATGTGTGCTGATACACACGACGCCGACGGCGGGGTATGGATGGGAAGTGGTGAAGAGTTCGTGGGGGAAGGAAGATCCCCAGGTGAAACTACGGACGGGCGAGAATGGTCTGGCGTTTGCGGGATGGGTTTCTCATGCGGCGGGAGAGCAATTGCTGGGGTTGGCGGGATACACCGTGGACGAGATGCTGAAGAAGGCGGACGCGAAGGGCTTTCAGCCGATTCCGCTGGGGATTCGGATTCGCGGAAATATCGTGGCGAAGGTGCGTCCGATCCAGACGGCAAACGTAGCGGCGATTATTCCGGGGAGCGATCCGATGCTGAGCAAAGAGGCCGTGATCTTCAGTGCGCATTGGGACCACCTGGGAGTTGGCGACCCTGTGAATGGGGACGCGATTTATAACGGCGCGGTGGACAATGCCTCGGGGTGCGGGATCCTGATTGAGATTGCGCGGGCGTGGGCCGAGCTACGGAACAGGCCGAAGCGATCGGCGATTTTTCTGGCTGTGACGGCGGAGGAGGGCGGGTTGCGGGGGTCGGAGGTGTATGCCTCGCGGCCCTTGATTCCTGTGGGGAAGACAGCGCTGAATCTGAACTTCGACGCGTTCTTCCCGTTCGGGCGCGTGAAGGACGTCGTGGTGAACGGCGCGGAACGGACGACGGTTTTCCCGATTGTGCAGCAGGTGGCGCGGCGGTTTAATTTGACGATCAGACCCGATCCACGGCCGGAGCAGGGGCACTACTATCGCTCCGATCACTTTGCGTTTGCGAGAGCGGGCGTGCCTGCGTTCTCGATCAACATGGGTGACGAATATATCGGCAAGGATGAGACGGCGGGGGCGCAGTTGGCGTTTGAGTATAACGCCAAGAACTACCATCAGCCGAGCGACGAATACAAGGAAAGCTGGGACATGGGCGGGATGGAGCAGATGGGGCGATTCGGATTTACGATCGGGATGTACGTCGCCAACCAGCCCGCGCTGCCGACCTGGAGGGCGGGCGATGAGTTCCTGCCGGCACGGCAGAAGAGTTTGGGTCAGTAGCGTGCTTCCGCGCGGAGTTTGAGTCCGCCCTTGGGACGGAGCGTCAGGAGCGGCGCTAATTCGACGGGTTTGTTGTCTATGCGCCGGAACTTCCATTTCCGCGCCAAGGCGGCGAGGATGAGCACGCCCTCCATCCAGGCAAATCGCTCGCCGATGCATAGGCGGGGGCCTCCGCCGAAGGGGTAGTAGGCGAATTTGGGACGATCGGGATCGTCCGCGGCCCAGCGTTCCGGCAGAAATCGCCCGGGCTCCGGCCACCATTTGGCGGAGCGATGCATGGTGTAAGGGCTGAGCAGGACGATGGACTTGCGGGGGACTGTGTAGCCGCCGAGCTCGAGATCGGTGGTGGCCATGCGGCCGATGGCCCAGGCGGGCGGATAGAGGCGAATCGTTTCGGCGAAGATGTGGTCGGTGTAGGAGAGGCGGGGAACATCGTCGAATGTTGGTTCGCGACCGCCAAGCACTTCATCGATTTCGCCGTGCATGCGAGCTTCGACATCGGGATGCTGGGCGAGGAGATACCAGGCCCAAGTGAGAGCGGTGGCCGTCGTCTCGTGCCCCGCGACGAAGAGCGTAAGGGTTTCGTCGCGGACCTGTTTGTCGGTCATGCCGGTGTTGTCGCCTTCGGCGTCGCGGGCAAGCAGGAGCATGGAGAGCAGATCGCCGGTATCCTCGCCGCTACCCCGCCGTTCGCCGATGATCCGATAGATCGTGGCGTCGAGCGTCTCGCCCGCCTTCTGAAATCGACGCATGAACGGGAGCGGGAGGTACTGCAGATACTGAGATAGCGGGAACATGAGCACCGGCATCATCGCAATCAGCGCATTCATGGCTTCGCCGACGGAGACAGCATCCTCCTCGACCTCCGCACTGAAGAGCGTGCGGCCGACGATGGAGAGTGTGAGGCGCATCATCTCGCGATCGATATCCACGACGGCGCCATCGTCATAGCGGCGGTGGGAGCGCAAAGCGAGAGCACTCATGTCGCCGGCGTAGCGGATGAGGCGGTCGCGGTGGAAGGCGGGTTGGACCAGCCGGCGCTGGCGAAGATGAGATGCGCCTTCGTTGGTCAACAATCCTTCGCCGAGCAGACTCTTCGCGCGCTGGAGGATGCGGCTCTTCATGAAGTGTGGATTCTTCGTGACGAGCACCTCCTGCACGAGCGCGGGCGAGTTCACGTAGTACATGTGCTGGTGGCCTGCGCGGAAGTAGCAGAGATCGCCAAACTCAGCGGAGCACTTTGTGAGGAAGCCTAGAGAGTCGGCACGGAACGCGCTGAAGCTGCCGCCGATGGAGCGGTTGCGCGGACCGGGAGGCCTGAGCAGGGCAGCCAACCGCTACCGCCGGTTGTTGTGCTTCTGGAATTTCAACTGGTCGATGATGCTGGGATTATCGAAGGCGAGGCCGAGGAAGCCGAGGCACATCTCGTCTTCGGTCCCTTCGCCCCAGCGCACGTCCTTCAGCGGGTTGGACGGGTTGCGTGGATTATCGGCCGTGTTGTTGAAGCGGCAGGAAACCTTCAAATTGTCGAAAACGTTCAGGCGCAGCGGCTCTTCGAACGCGTAGAAGCCCTGCCAGTTGAAGTCCCAGTCGTCGATCTTAACGAAGGAATCATTCGCACGGCCGAAACTGTTGGTTCGCGTGATCTCGATTTGCCTGCCGAGCAGGTGCATGTGAGGCACGACCATGTAAAGCGTCGCCGCGAGCCCTGGGAGCACCGGGACGGAGGCCGTGACCGGATAATCGGCGGCCCCGGCGGGGATTTTGAACGAAGTATTGACGAGCGGGATGAATACCATCCGCTTGCTCATCTTCTCCTCTTGCTTGGCGAAGTAGAGACCAACCTTCGTCTGATCGCTGTGCACCTTGCCGGCGGGAAAGTAGTGCATCTGAACGATGACGCGGGCACCCTTCGGCAGCAGCAGGCCGACGCCGTCGGGCAGCGTTCCCGTGCGCGAGCCGGGCACCCATCCGCCGAGCATCGACCCTGGTCCGAGCTGGATTCCTTCCCCCGGGCCGCCGAAGCACTCGTAGCCAGGCTCTTCGTCTTTTGCGTCGAGCTCGGCCGATTTGCTTGACGTGTCGATGTAGAGGATGACGTGATGGACTACCTGGCGATTGCCGGGAACGATCTGTATCGACTTCACCCAACGATCGTCGTCGAAGTCTGTGGGTACGACGAAGCAGCGGTAGATGTCCTTGCGGCGTGGGACATTGTAGAGCTCCGGCATTCGAATGACGGCGTCCGGTTCGCCCAACTGCCATTCGCCGGTTTCGGCTTTGGGTTCGGGCAGGTCGGCCGGGTCGCCTTCGGGAGCGCCCACGGTGTACCAATCGAGGATAATTTGGCGCTCTTCGTCGGTCAGGCTGAAATCGTTCTTGAACTTGCCATGCGCGTCGACGGGTTTCCACGGCGGCATGATTCTGTCCTTCACGACGCGCTGGATGTCATCACCCCACGTGGTGGCGGCGGAGTAGGAGTCGAGTGCGAAGGGCGCGATGTCGCCGGCGCGATGGCAGCCCTGGCACTTCGCCATGTACAGGCGCGCGATTTCCTTCGAATACGTGACCTCCGCATTGACGAGCGGTGCGAATGCGAATAAGGAAATCAGAATGAGAGCGGGCTTCATACGCCTTCTCCCATTATTAACCTACTTCACGACCGTTGCGATGGCCTGTGCTTCGGCGGACTTGCCTTCACCGACCGGTCCTACCTTTTCGGCGGTCTTGAACTTGACGCTCACCTGGTCGAGTTCGAGGCCCAGGATGCGGGCGATGTTCTCGCGAATGGGCTGCCGGAAGTCCTTCAGTTTTGGCCGCTGCAGGATGACGGTCGTATCGACGTTGGCAATGGACCAGCCGCGTTCGCGGACAAGCATAGCGGCGTGGGCGAGAAAGCGGTCGCTTGACGCGCCTTTCCACCGCGGGTCGGAATCCGGGAAGTGCATACCGATATCGCCGAGCGCGAGTGCGCCGAGGAGAGCGTCGGTCAAGGCGTGCAGAAGGATATCTGCGTCGGAGTGGCCGTCGAGGCCGAACTCGCAAGGAATCGTGATGCCGCCAAGGATGAGCGGCCGGCCATCGGCGACGCGGTGATTGTCCCAGCCGAGGCCGGTACGAATGGCGGTCATGCCGAATCGCGCTCTTTTTCTTCCGCGAGAAAGAGTTTGGCCAGGTAGAGGTCAGTGGGCTTGGTGATCTTGATGTTCCGGTCGCTGCCGGGGACGATGTGGATGTTGACGTTGTCGAGGCGCTCGACAAGGCTTGCCTCGTCGGTGCCAACGAAGCCATCGGCGGCGGCTTTCGCGAAGGCTTCCCGGATGACCGGGAGAGAGAAGACCTGGGGCGTCTGCGCCATGACGAGGCGTTCGCGGGGGATCGTGGTTTCGATGCGATTCAAATGCACGCGCTTGACGGTGTCGACGGGAACGATGCCGAGAATGGCGGCGCCGCAGGAGGAGGCTTCGTCGATAGCCTTTTCGACGGCTTCGATGTCGACGAACGGGCGCACGGCGTCATGCACGGCTACCAACGCCGTATCCGGACTGAGATGGTTTAGAGCGTTCTCCACCGACTGCTGCCGCGATTCGCCGCCTACTACGAGCCGCACCGGTTTGGCGAGCGATTCGCGGTCCAGGAGGTCCTGCACCCACACAATGTCGTCGGCGCGAAGGGCCACGAGGATCTCCGTGATGGCCGCACACCGGGCGAACTTCCGAATGGTGTGCAAGAGGATGGGCACACCTTCGAGTTGCAGGAACTGCTTACGGCTCTGCGTGCCGCCTTCCGGTTGGGATTTGGCCATACGGGTACCCAAACCCGCAGCAGGTAAAATAACGGCGACTTTCATTATGGAATGGGCCTAATTTGCTATTGTAAGCCCGAATCAGTGCGATGCGGCGCGCTCGACGGGTTTTTCGGCCATGTGCACTCGATCGTCGTAACGGCCGAAGATCATCTTGCCGGCGGTGGTTTGGAGGACGCTGGTGACGGTGATCTCCACGGTTTTGGAGATCAGCTTCTTGGCGTTGTCCACGACCACCATGGTGCCGTCATCGAGGTATGCGACTCCCTGATTGAACTCTTTGCCCTCTTTGAGGATGAACACCTTCATCGTTTCACCAGGCAGAACCACCGGTTTCAGCGCGTTGGCGAGCTCATTAATATTCAGAACCTCCACGCCGTGCAGCGTGGCAACCTTGTTCAGGTTGAAGTCATTGGTGACAACTTTGCAGTTATAGAGCTTGGCGAGCTCGATTAACTTCATGTCTACTTCGCGGACTTGCGGGAAGTCTTCCTCGACGATACGGACCTGGAGATCGGGGTTTTTTTGGATCTTTTGGAGGATATCGAGGCCGCGCCGGCCGCGGTTGCGTTTCATGGAGTCGGCCGAATCGGCGACGAGCTGGAGTTCGCGAAGGACGAATTGCGGAATGACGAGAATGCCGTCGAGGAAGCCGGTTTCGACGAGGTCGGCGATGCGGCCGTCGATGATGACGGAGGTGTCGAGGATTTTGAACTGCTGTTTGGTGGAGGTTTCGCCGCCGAAGACGCCGCCGAGTGCGGCGAGGTTGATCATCTCGCCTTTGTGCGCGCCGACGGCGAGGCCGCAGTAGGTCATCCAGAGGAGTATGGAAAGGTGGAGGAAGGGGAGCGTAGCGCGGTCGCCGGAGAAGACCTTATCGAGGACGAGGGTGATGAGATAGGCGCCGACGATGCCGAGAAGACTGCCGATGGCGGCACCGAGGAGGCGTTTCAGAGTGACTTCGCGGATCTGGTGCTCAAAGAAGAGGATGACCGCACAGAGGGCGCCGCCGGCTAGCGCAGCCAAGGGTGGGTCCAGCCCAAACGGTTTGAAGAACCAGGCTGAGGCGGTCATCAAGAGGAGGAGCGCCACTCGAAGTAAAAGAAAGTCTCGCATGCGTTCCTCTTGAGGATCGAGGAATTAATTTATCTCACGCGGCCCGGCGGCGCAATGGGTCTTTTGCCGCGGACAATGAAAAAAGGCGATCCGCTGAGGATCGCCTTTTTTTGAACTGGCTGTATTTGGTTTACAGCGCCTTCGCCAACTCCTCAGCGAACGCGCTGGTGGCCTGGGGCTTGTTGCTTTTGCGCTTCGCCGCGTTGGGAGCGCCCGCGTCGCGGTTTAGCCGCGGACGCTTGTTCCTATCGGCGCCCGGCGCGCCAGTCATTGGACCAGCGGCTTTTACGGGAGCTCCGCCTTTGGACTTCGGCGGCTGTGCTGGGTTAGCACGTAGGAGGCGATCTTCCAGAGGCGCGCGATCAAATCGGCGGATGATCGAATTCATCTCCTCCACATTGGGAGCTTCGATGAATGCGAACCCTTTGGACTCTTGTGTTTCGGGGTTACGGATGACCTTGATGGAATCAGCTACCAGGTTCTCAGCGGAGAGCCAGGACTTAATATCGTCAGCAGTCACCCAGGCAGGAAGGTTGCCAAGGAAAACGGTGTTACTCATTCGGCGGCGTTGTACCACTCCGTTGCGGTGGGATTTTCGAGGGAATTCCTCGGGGAGCATTCCCATGCTAGCACACGCGCAGTGGTGTGCAAACACAACACTTAGTGAATTGCAAGAAAAAAGCCGTTCCGGGAGCGGAAACGGCCAAATTCTTGCCTTCGATCAACTTTTTAGGCCAAAAACTCAACCGGACGGATGGTCAAGATGGCCGGGTTGGCTTTCAGGTCCACTTGCACGGCATCGGTGACCAAACCGTCCACCTCCACGACGGCAATGGCCTGGATAGGCTTGCCGGGTGCGGCGGATTCCTGACGGCCGAGCGAAAAATTGGCAATGTTGATGCCCGCTTTGCCGAGGGCATTGCCGACGTGGCCGATGACTCCGGGCACGTCGTTGTTCTTGAGATAGAGAAGATGGCCGCTGAGCGTTGCTTCGCAGTAGATACCATCCACCATGATCAGCCGCGGCTTCCCGAGGATCACCGCGCCTTCGACGATCGTCACACCGGCGTCGGTTTCGAGCTCAAGACGGATGGAATCGATGTGACCGGAACGCTTCTCGTGCTTCTCGGAGACGCTCAGGCCACGCTCATTGGCGATTGGCATCGCGTTCACGAGATTGGCCCGCTGCTCCAGGGAACGATTCAGGACGCCGGCCATGCCCGCGTTGCGGAGCAGCGTGGTGTTGAATTCGGCAATGCGGCCGGAGTAGGCCAGGCGCACGCCCTTGGGGTTGCCCGTGGAGGCGAAGGCTGCGAAATTGCCGAGCCGTTCGGCCAAAGAGATGTATGGGCCGACGGCCTTGTACATTTCGGGCGAAAGCGCGGGCATGTTGACAGCGTTGAGCGCCACACCGTTGACGAGATATTCGACCAACTGTTCGGCGATGCGCACGCCCACGATCTCCTGCGCTTCGTCGGTAGAGCCGCCGATGTGCGGCGTGGCGAGCAGGTTTTCCGAGGCGAGTATGGGGTCGTCGGCCGGCGGTGGTTCCTTCTCAAACACGTCGAGGCCAGCGCCGCCCACTTTACCGCTGGAGAGGGCGATGGCGAGGTCGGCGGACTTGATGAGCTCGCCGCGGGCGCAGTTGATGATGCGGACGCCGGCCTTCATCTTGTCGAAGGCCGTGATGTTCAACATACCGTGCGTCTCGGGCGTAAGCGCCATGTGGAGCGAGATGTAATCGCTTTGCGCGTAAAGGGAGTCGAGAGTGACGAGTTCGACATTGAGGTCGGCGGCGGTTTGCGGGTTGACGAACGGATCGTGGGCGACGATGCGCATGTCGAACGAGGACGCGCGCTTGACGACTTCGCGGCCGATGGAGCCAAGGCCCATCACGCCGAGCGTCTTACCGCGCAGTTCGTTGCCCTGGAATTTCTTCTTCTCCCACTTGCCGCTCTTCGTGGACGCGCTGGCGGCGGGGATGCCGCGGGCGAGCGAAAGCATCAGGCCGATGGTGTGTTCGGCGACCGAAATTGCGTTGCCGCCGGGTGTATTCATGACAAGCACGCCGGCAGCGGTGGAAGCTTCGAGATCGACGTTGTCGACGCCGACACCGGCGCGGCCGACGACCCTCAGTTTCGGGGATTTCGTGAGTACGTCTTTGTTAACCTTTACCGCGCTGCGGACAAGGAGGGCGTCGCAGTCGCCGAGGTGTTCCGTATAGCTCTTCGGGTCGGAGACGACAACGTCCCACCCGGATTGCGCACGCAATAGTTCCAGACCGGCCGCAGCCAGTGGTTCCGCCACAAGGATCTTCATGCTGTTCGCTTCCGCTCCCGTCTGTTTAAGCCTTCACCGGTTGCGGCAAGGCTGCTTCGGCATATACACGCTGGACGGCGGCCACGCCTGAGCCGAATTCCACTTTGTGGCCGTTGGCATGGAGGATCAATTCCAGCGCCGCGATGACCGCAAACATGTCGGCGAAATCGAAGTAGCCGAGATGAGCCATGCGGAAAATCTGTCCCTTCATCGAACCCTGGCCGTTGGCGATGACTGCGCCGAAGTTCGTGCGGAACCCCTTGACGATGACGCCCGAATCCATGCCGGCCGGCGCCTTTATGGCGGTGACCGAAGAGCCGGGGTGTTCCTTTGCGAAGAGTTCCAGGCCAAGTGCCCTGGCGGCTTCGCGAGTACCCTTGGCGAGAAGCTGCGCGTTCTCGATGAGCTTGGGCATGCCGAGCTGCTTGATGTAATCGAGCGCGGCGTTGAGCGCGATGATGAGGGACGTGTTGGGTGTCCAGCTTGAGCCTTCGCCCTTATCCACCATCTTCTTTTCCTTCTTCAGGTCAAAGTAGAAGCGGGGGAGGGTTGCGCTCGCGTTGCGCTCCCAGGCCTTCGAGCTGATGCTGAGGAAGGCCAGTCCGGGAGGAATCATGAACGCTTTTTGCGAGCCGCCGATGCAGATGTCGATGCCCCAGCCGTCGATATCGAGCGGCATGGTGCCGAGGCCGGTGATGGCGTCGACGATGAGCAAGGCGTCCGTCCGCTTCACGGCGGCGGCCATCGCCTGAATGTCGTGCATGGCGCCGGTGGAAGTTTCGGAAGCCTGGACGAATACGCCTTTCGCATCCGGGTTCTCTTTGAGCGCCGCTTCCACGCGGGCGGGGTTGACGACGTCGCCATACTCGGATTGCAGAACGACAGCATTCAGCGAGAAGGCCTTAGCAATTTCCACCCAGCGTTCGCCGAACTTTCCGGCGGTGCAGACGATGACCTTGTCGCCCTGCGAGAAGAAGTTTGACGCCGAAGCTTCCATGGCGCCGGAACCTGAAGAAACGAGGATCAGCACGTCGTTCGACGTACCCATAACTTCTTTCAACGAGGCCAGCGCCTGGCCCTGAATCTTAACGAAATCCTGAGTCCGGTGATGGATGTCGGAAGCCATCATGGCGTGGAGCGCAGGAGGGAAAAGGGGCGTCGGGCCCGGTGTCAATAGGCGTTGCTTCTTAATGTGCATGGGATAGGAAGGTGAGAACCGCTCAGCGAACTATTAGAATATCAAATCATGCCTCTCCTCGATCAGATACAGAAGGATATGGTGGCCGCCATGAAGGCCAAAGACGAGGCCCGTCTGAGCGCCATTCGCATGCTGAAAGCAGCCCTGCAGAAGTACCAGGTCGACAGCATGAAACCGCTGGACGAGGCGGCTGAGATGCAGGTGTTGAACACCATCGCCAAGCAGCGGCGCGAGGCTGTGGAGATGTTCCGCAGTGGCGGCCGCCAGGAGTTGGCGGATAAGGAGGCGGCGGAGCTGGTGCTGGTGGAGTCGTACCTGCCGGCGGCGCCCTCGGAAGAGGAGATCAACGCCGCAATCGACGCCGCGATTGCCGAAACGGGGATCACGGACAAGGCCAAGATGGGCCAGGTGATGAACGCCGCCAAGGCGAAGCTAGCCGGGAAGCGCGTGGACGGGAAGGCGTTAAGTGAAAAGGTGCGGGCGAAGTTGAGCTAATAGCCGAGCTTAACCATACCCTCCTTGTTGCCGTTCACCGTTCCCTCGCGCAGCCACTCGAGCGAGGCGCGGAAGAGGAGCAGATGGTTCCTCTCCCAGAGGGCATTGTGCGACGCGCAGGCGAGATCGACGAAGACCTTCTGTTTTGCGGCCATGTCGTCGTAGAGCGTCTTCACACCGGCGGCGGGGACTTGCTTGTCGTGCGCCGCGGCGATGAGAAGCGCGGGGATCTGCATCCTGCCGGTGACGCTCTCATTCCATCCCCAAGTGGTTACAAGGGGCGCGCGGCGTACGCCGGGTCCCCATGTGGCGCCTTGTGGATCGGACGCAAGCATGTCCTTCCAGACGGCCTCTCGCGCCATCGGATCGACCTGCTCCGGGCAGCCGATCTGGCGATCCCAGTTGCTATCGAAATCTGCCCGGGACTGAGAGCCAAAGGCCGGGCCCGGCGCGGGGACCTTTACCGGCGGTTCGGCCGGAGCGCTCCGGCGATATGCGGGGGCGAGGAGAACCAGCTTGCTCACCTTGTCGGCGTGATAGGCAGCGTATCCGCCCGCGCGAGGACCGCCCAACGACCAGCCGATGAGGCTCACCTTTTCGACATGGCGATTCGCGCGTAGGTGATCGACAACGGCGCCGATATCGTTCCAATCCGACGGCAGCGTCGTCATCTGCTGTCCATAACTGGCCGCGCAAGCGCCGCCGAACAGCGCCTTTTGCTCGTTCACGGCCAGGTTACAGGGATCATTCATCGCGAGCGGACGCGTGGAGCGGCCGTAGCCGGTCATGTCCATGGAAAATACGTCGTATCCGGCACGCGCAAGAAAGGCCATCCAACTGTAGTCCTGATACGGAACGTCGAAGGCGACTTCGGCAGGCGTGCCCGCGCCATGAACGAACAGGACGACGCGATCTGGCTTCGTTGAGCGTGCCGACGCGCCCGCCATGACCACTTCGCGCACGTAGATCTGCGCGGTCTGGCCAGCGATTGCAGGCACCGCCGATTTTACGGCGACGTAATGATCGAGGCGTAGCAGCCGTCCGCTGTCATCGCCGAAACAGGCCAGAGAAAGCGCGAAGGCGAGAGAGGCGGCGTGTCGCATGGACACACTATATGGTTAGAAGCCGATGGAGGGCAAGTACGCGCCAACTGGCTCGTTATAAAGGCCGATAGACATCAGTGTCAGCGGCTGAATGACGCGCAAGCCGTTGGCGAGACACCATTGGAAGAGCTGTGTGTTGCGGGTGGGAACCAGAATGCCGGCGCCCGCGAAGGCCGGCGCCGCGGCGATGAGGGCTTGGACATCCTCGGTGGTTTCCGCGACGGCGTGGCCGAAGAAGCCGATGACGGTGGCGTAGCCGGCGAGGCGCCCATTGCGCTCGACCACCGTTGCCGTACCGTGAGCGATGGCGTCCTTCAGTTCCCCAGCGCGGTCGACGCCGTGGATTTTGGCGCAGAGGCGATTGCAGACTTCGAAATCGGCGTTGGAAGCCAGGCGGGTCGAGACGCCGGGCGGCGTCAAGCCGATTGCCGCGCCGCGCATCAGAGCCAGAGGCTCACGCACCTGGAACCCTAACTTCACATAGAGCGAAAGGGAACGGGCGTGGAAGGCGGATTGGACCAGGCGGACACCCGCGAAGCGGTGCTCCTTCGCATAGTCCAGGACGCCTGTCATCAATTTGCGGCCAATTCCATTGTTCTGCGCGGTGGGGTCCACAGTGACCGGTCCGACCCCGGCGATCGGGGTACGTACGTCGAGGCAGTTGCTCCCGGCGATCTTGCCTTCCACTTCGGCGACCAGCGAGTAGAAGCCCGCGTGGTTGAACAGAAAGCCCATTAGTTCCGTCGCCGCCTCGACGGATGGGATCTCCGGGGCGAAGTTGTGTTGCGCGTTTATCGTTGCGAACGCGTTGTAACAGATGACGCCGCATGCGGCGGCGTCATCTGGTCTAGCGCGACGAATGCTAACTACATTCGCCGCCGGGTCCAAGGCGGTCATTGAGAAAAAACTCCTGCCTTGACACGCGAAAGCACTCTCAACCGCGGGCCAGAATCCTGTTGCGAAAATTTACGGACCTGTTATTCTGTCCGTAACTGGGATTTTTGGTCAGTCCAGGCTCCTGAATTGCCATCGGTCCCGTTTCGACTCGATAAATCGGGGTCTCCGCTAGAGGGGGTTGTCGTTGGGGAAAGGGTCTCTCTAGCGGAGACGATCCCGTTATCGAGATATACGGTGCAGAACGGAATTCGTTCCGTCATTCTGCAATTTTATTCATCCTGTCTAATTCTTTTAGAAGGGTGTCAAAGTCGGTGAACGGATCGCCTCCGCGGTGTGCCCAGCGGACACGGCCTTGCGCATCGATAAGCACTGTGGAGTGGAGTTCGAGGCGCTCGAAATCGTCGTAGGAGAGGAAGCGTTTCGCGTTCTCGAATCGTTCATCGGAAAGCAGGCGGAAGGGGACATCCTTGATCTGAATGGAGTCGGCGTTGTCCTCGGGTTTGTTGCTCGAGATCGCCAACACAGCGGTGTTGCGCTTTTCGAAATCCTCTTTCTTCGAGGCTACGGCTTTCAACTGCTCCAGGCAGTGCGCGCACTCCTGGCCGAGATAGAAAATCAACAGGACATTGCGGCCTTTGTACTCGGCTAACTGCACACGCTTCCTCTTTGGGTCGAGGGCGTCAAGTTTCGGAGAAGGGAATGGTTCCCACAGGTCCGGGCCCAGGCTGGAGAGAGTGGTGCGCTTATAGTTCCGCTGCGGTCCGGGCGAGACATCCTTTGGGTCCGCGGCGAGTCCGGTCTTCATGACTGGCATGGGTGAGTCGGCGTCACCCCAAACATGCAGGAGGCGGCTGTAGTACGCGGTGGCTTTATCTTTTTCGCCGAGCGCCAGGTGCGCTTCGGTGAGGCCCGCAAGGGCCCAGGCGTTATTGCGGACCAGCTCCATGGACTTGCCATATGCGGCTACGGCCAGTATGGGGCTCTTCGCCTTCAGGTATGCCCGGCCGAGGTCGTCATAAATATTCGAGGGATAAAAAGGCGGGTCATTTTGATCGTGCAGCATCGCCGCCCATGCGATGGCCGCTTCACCCAGTTCGGTTAATCCTTCGAGCGTCTTTCCGGACGCGAGCATCAACTTGCCCTTCAATTCGCGCACCATCACGGGGTGCCAGGACTTCAAGAAGAAATCGTCCTTCTTGGCGATCTCGTCCTTCATTCCTTCCAGGTCGGCAAGGGCCTTTCTGGCCTTCGGCTCGTTTCCCAGTCCGTGGTAGGCCAGCCCTTCGACGAACGTCTTCAATAGCTTGTCGCCGATGTAGGAGTCGTCGAAATCGACGCCTGCGCCATCGAGCAGATCCGGCCAGCGCTCGAAACGGACCTTGGTTCTCAACACAATGATCTGCGCCTCCATGTGCGGCGGGAAAGAGTCGCTGCGCATACTGCGCTTTTCCATGCGCGGAGCGGCGAGCAGTTGACGGCCAGCGCTCAACGCCGCTTTCTCCATGCCCAGTTGGCTTTGGATGTAGGCGAGGTAGTTCTTGTTGTGTGTGTAGTTCCAGTTCTCGAACGGGAACGTCTGCCGCTCCTGCATGTACTTCTTCTCCACGCGCGTAGCGGCGTCCATGGAGATTGCCGCCTCATGCCACATACCGGCGCCGGCGAAAACGTGTCCGGGCATGTGGCGCGCGTGGCCGACGGCGGGGGCGATGTCGCCGTAGCGGCGGCAGCTTTCGAGCGCGAATTCCGGATCCTTTCCGTCCCAATTGTGGATGCGGTAGTGATGGGCACCCGGGTGGTTCGACGCCTTTGCCAGCACCTCGCGAATGAGCAGCTCGGTGCCGATTCTGTCGACCATCATCGTGTCGAGCGCCAGGAACGCCTTCGCTTCAATGTCGTCCGGATACTTCATCACCAGACGCTCCAGCACCAGGCGGCCCCGATTGCTCTCGTCTTTCGCTCCCAACTCGGGAAGCGCGTTGGCAGCGTCCGCTTCGATATAGAGACGCTCGCGGTCGCTGACCGTTCCTTTGCGCTTCACTGCTTCCTGGACAAAATCCTTCGTGCGCTTGCCGCCGGCCTGGCTGCGTGCGAGCCCCCACCACGCCATCGCATTGTCCGGCTCCAGTTGCAGGCACCAGCGAAAGGCTCGCTCGGCTTCGTAATACCAGAAGGAGTGCAGCAGCGCGACGCCCTGGTTGAACCACTTCTGCGTTTCGGGGTTCTTGTGGGTGATGGGGAATGAGACGCTGCCCGCTCCGGCAATTTCCCAGGGCTTCTGCCGCGGGCCTTCGTCGAACCCCTCGCCGATATGCGAATGACCTTGCCTGTACTTGGCGGCGGGCTGCGCGGCGATCGCCGATAACATCAGGAGGAAGAGCAGGAGAATTCGCATCTTCTCCATCTTCCTTCCGTGGGGCTACAAAAGGAAATCGCGCTCGTTCTTCTTTTTACCTAGCCCGCGATTGAAGAACGCAACCAGCGGCGTCATGGCCTTCAACCGCTTGACGATCTCCGGGAGCAGTTTCGGCGTGATGGCGAGATCCAGATCCAGATCCGTGTGGTAGTAATACCACTGCTTTTTCTTGATCCATTCGATGGCCGGATCATCGGGCGAAAAGCCTTTCGGAGGGCGCGAGAGTCCGTCGCCTTGCAATGGCCCGACGAGCTTGGCGACGGCCTTGTCGCTGGCAAGCTTGGCGAATTCGCCGAAGTTCGCGGAGATGTGCTGGCGAAGCTTCAGCAGCTCTTCCGGTCCCGGCATGTAGACGCCCGCCGCGATTTCGATTTGATCGGCGCCGACGCTGAAGTAGTACCCGGCGGCCGCGTGTTTGTCAGCCCCGTGCTTATGCAGGTTCGCCGCGATGTGCGTTTTGTAAGGTGTCTTATCGTTGCTGAACCGCGTATCGCGATAGATGCGATAGATCGCCTTTGACGGCTCGGTGAGGAAGTCCGGCGCAAACGAGGCGAGTTCGCTATTCACCGCTTCAACGAGCGACACCATGGGCGCTTTCACCGACTCGTCAAATACCGTCTTTCGCGGCGTGAACCACTCGCGGTCATTGTTTTTCTTCAGGTCTTGCAGGAACCGCAGACCCTGCTTGGGGAATCCGGGGAAACGGGCGGCCATACGGCCTAGTTTGGCGCAGAAGAGGAGGCCATTGCACTTTCTTCGACGATGCGGCCGTCGAAGAGACGGATGCTGCGTTCGGCGCAGCGCGCGAATCTCGGATCGTGGGTCACCATGCAAATCGTCGCCCCGCCCGCGTGCAGCTCTTCAAGGAGCGTCATCACGGCCTCGCCGTTCTGCGAGTCCAGATTGCCCGTGGGCTCGTCGGCCAGCAACATCGACGGGCTGCCGCCCAATGCGCGCGCTACGGCGACGCGCTGCTGCTGGCCGCCAGAGAGTTGCGAGGGATAGTGCTTCGCGCGGTGCGTCATGCCGACTCGTTCAAGCGCGTCGATCACGGCCTTCTTGCGCTCCGAGCCCGGCATGTTGCGATAGGTCAGTGGCAGCTCCACGTTTTCGTAAACGGTCAAATCGCCGATCAGGTTGAACGCCTGGAAAATGAATCCGATCTCGCGGTTGCGGATGCGTGCGCGTTCGGACGCTTTCAACGAAGCCACCGGCTGGCCGCGTAGCGAGTAGTCGCCATCGGACGGCGAATCGAGAAGTCCCAGGATCGCCAGTAGCGTGGACTTGCCGCATCCCGATGGGCCGGAGATGGACACGTATTCCCCGCGCCGGATCTCCATGTGGATATCGACAAGGGCGTGGGTCTCCACTTCGTCGGTCTGGAAGACCTTCTTAACGCTGCGCAACTTGATGATTTCGTCAGTCATTCTTTACTCCTGGAGTAATTCCAACAGGTAAGCCTGCGCCTCTTTCGATCGCATTTCGCTTAGCCGGCGGACGATTTCCTTCTTCATGGCCGGGTCTTTCTCGGCCCGC
This sequence comes from Acidobacteriota bacterium, assembly GCA_016185425.1. Lineage (GTDB taxonomy): Bacteria > Acidobacteriota > Terriglobia > Bryobacterales > Bryobacteraceae. The sequence continues at coordinate 432,397 of JACPNQ010000034.1, forward strand.
GCCAACTCCACCAGCGGACCCGGCTTCCCGTGGTCGCCGATGGTCCAGATGATGGTGGTCCGGACGCCATGATCGGTCTCTGTCCGGTACATCTCCTTCAACGCATCCTGGAACTCACCGCGTCCCAGGTAACGGATCGCTTCCTTTTTCAAATCCAGGTCGCTCTCATTCTTGGCAACCTGCAGCAACATCGATTTGTCGCGGCCGCGCGCCATTCCCTGCAACGCCACCCGCTTTACGGCGCCGTCTGTGGACGAGCGGTAGATGTCGGCCAACGCGGCAGCGCCTTCCGGCGTGCCCATGGCGCCCAAGTAGTCGATCGCCGTCAATTGAATGTCCGGATTGGAGCCGCCGCGTGCGTACTGCGTCACCAGCTCCCGCGCTTTCGCATTCTTGCTCTGCGCCAGCACGTAGAGGGCGCGCTGCTTCATGCGCGGGGAGCTCTTGCCGGAGGTCAGCATCTTTTCCAGCAGAGGCACCGCGGACTCGGGCTCGTTCTGCACCAGTCCGTTCAATGCCAACAGCTTCAGCTCCTCGTCGTCTTGCGACGCCGGCGGAGCGCCGCTGCCCGAAGCCTGCCGGATTTCGACTTCCAATGCCTTCGCATCGTTCTTCCAACGGCTGCCCGGATAGCCCGATTCCAACTCGCTCAATGCGCCAAGCGCCTCGCTATTCTTCCCAAGCCGCCGCAACGCATAGGCTTTCCAATAATATGCGCCTTCTGTCCGCGTGCCCCGGTCCACGATCACGGCATCGAATACCTGTATGGCGCGCTCATACTGGCGCTCATCCAACAGGCGAACGCCCTGCCGGTAGATATCGGCGCTGCGCCCGCTGGCCAGCTTGAACTTCTTCTCCAGAGGAGCCGCGGGCACCGGGGCTGCCGCAGGGGAGGGCCCCGACGGAAGTGTTGCAGGTTTCGGTGCTGGTTGGGCCAGTATTCCGCCGGCTGTCAGGAGCATCGCCATTCCAATACGAGACTTATTACGCATGAGTTCCTCGAAAGTCACAAAATTCCTTCGCGCGCCGTTCGGACGCGAATCGCGAACAGAACACCCTTCGTTTCAATCCGGCGTCTAAGCTCTTCCGAGCTTGCCGGCGAATGGGCAACTTCCACCAAGACCTCCTCCAAGTCCTCGAGCAGCCGCTCCGTATCAGCCTGGCCGGCGGCCTCCGCCGTCTGGCGGTACAGGCGGTTGTCCGCCAAAAGGTCCTCCGCGGTTTCGCGGGACCACGCTTCCCCCGGACCGTGGTGATTCACGATTTCGGTAAGTATCAACTGGCTCGATTCCAAGTGGCTCTCCAATGCCACGTCGAGCACACGCACCGCAACATCGTCCTGGCTTGCGAGTTCCACCGGTTTGGCGGGCGGCGTCGCGCTGAAATGCAGTCCGAGCCCGGCAAGCAATCCGGCCGCTAACGCGCCGAACGTACGCCACATCATTCGCCGCGACCTGGCCCGGGCCGACACGGCCAGCCAGACGCGCCGGCCGTAATCGGCATCGCGCTCCGGCACCGCGCCCGCATCCATTGTGTTGAGCAATCGCTGCAGCGCCTGGTAATTCCCGCGGCACCCGGAGCACGCTTCCACGTGCTGGCGCACATGTTCCACGTCCGGTTCGCCGTAATAAAGGAGCACCAGTTCGTCTTCTGTTACATGATCCATAGTGTTATCACCACCACTCCAACCCAAGGCCCCAGCACGCGACGCAGTTTCTGCACGGCGCGGAAAATCGATTGCTTCGTCGCATTTTCGCTTAAGCCCAACTCGCGGGAAATGGTTTCGATGGCCATTCCCTCGTAATGCCGCAACGTAAACGCCGTTCGTTCCTGCAGGCTTAGTTGTGTCATCGTGCTGGCAATTAACTCGCCTATTCGCCTGCTGTTCGCCTCCCTGTCCGGCCCGGGAGCTTCGCTCACGGCAACTGGCACCGTGCTTTCCTCTTCGTCCGAACTGACAAACCGCTTTCGCTTCCGGACTACGTCGAGCGCAAAATTCGCGGCAATGGTTCCCACCCAGGTCGAGAAGCTCGCCCGCGATTCGTAGCGCCGGATTTCCCGGAATGCGCGCAAAAATGCCTCCTGTACCACCTCTTCGGCGTCGGTTTCGTTCCCGGTAATGCGATACGCCAGCCGGAAGACACCCCGGCTGTGCCGCTCCACCAGCAGCTCAAACGCGTTCGCGTCACCCGCGATTACCCGGCCAATTGCCGCCAGGTCCGTTTCTTCCATTCCCCAATTTAGACTCGGACGCCTCATTCCGGTTAGCCTGATCTATGATGACGCTTCCCCCAGAGGTCCAGCGCCGCCTTTCCGAGGTGGCGGGGCTCCGTGTCTTGCCAGGCGCCGAATTGCGCCATCATACGCGTTTTCGATTGGGCGGCCCATGCTGGCTGCTGGCCGATGCGGAGGCTCCGCAGGCGTTCGAAGCCGCTTACCGGATACTGGCGGGATCGCAATTGCGGTGGACGTCGATTGGCCGGGGAACAAACCTGATCGTCAGCGACGAAGGTTACTCCGGCGCCATTTTGCGCTATAGCGCGCACAGTTTAGAAACCGATGAGGACACGGTGATCGTCGATGCCGGGGCCGAGTTGAACGACTTGATCGACTTCGCGAACGCGCATTCGTTGGCTGGAATGGAAGCGATGGCGGGAATCCCTGGGTGGGTTGGCGCAGCGATCTATGGCAACGCGGGTGCGTACGGGCAGTCGATCAACCAACGCGTCGAGTCGGTGCGTTACTTCGATGGCGGCTCCGTTGGTGAATGGTCGAACGAAGAGTGCGGGTTTCGCTACCGGCATTCGCGATTCAAGGAGGACAAGCGGCTGCAGATTCTCTCGGCGCGGTTGCGGTTTCAACGCGGGGAGCAAGCGGCGCTTGAGGGAAAGTCGGCGCAGATTCGTGCGACGCGTGACGCGAAGTTCCCGCCGGCCATGGCCTGCGCCGGGAGCATCTTCAAGAACTATTTGTGGAAGGAGCTCCCGGAACAAGCCCGCGCGGCCGTGCCGCCGGACCGGATTATTGAGGGCAAGGTCCCGGCCGGCTGGTTCCTTGAGCAAATTGGCGCGAAGGGAATGCAAGTGGGCGGAATTCGCGTCGCCGATTATCACGCCAACTTGATCTACAACACCGGATCCGGTACCACCGCCGACCTCATCGCCCTCCTCACCACGCTAAAAACCCGTGCCAGGCACGAGTTTAATCTCTCGCTCGAGGAGGAGGTGCAGTATGTCGGTTTTGAGGACGCTTCATGATCGAGATTACTATCGCCGCGGCTGACATCGGCGCACTGAGCGACCTACTCACCACCGATCCGTCCGCGGCTACCGAAGGCCTCGTTCAGCTCTGTATCGATCCGCCGAAAGCCGATTCCGGCACGCTGCGGCGCCTGACCGAAATACTCCTCAACGCGGGCGCCAACCCCAACCACCACGAAACCCTCTATCATGCCTGCGAGCACGCCAATCACGCCATTCTGGAGGCTTTGCTCGCTTCCCCGAAACTCGAACCGCCGTGGCTCAGCTATTGTCTGCTGCACAAACTCGACCAGGACGATCTCGACGGGGTGCGCAAGATGCTCCAACGCGGTGCCGATCCCAATCTCCGCTCCCGCCAGGGAGACCGTGAGATGAGTCTCCATCATGCGATTCGACGTGGCCGCGACACGGCGGCGCTCGACCTCTTACTGAGCTTCGGAGCGCGTGCGGACATCATCAACATCCACAACCACACTGCCCGGCGGCAGGCCATTCGATTCGGCCGCACCGAATTGGGATTCGCCGCGCCTGAAGCCACCGCGCTGGATCATTGGTTGTTCCGACTCTGGCACGGACCGGCGTCTGTTCCACCGCCCGAGGCTCTCGGCAAGCAGGAGATGCGGCTGCTCGACGAAGCTGCTCGAATGGGACGTCACGACGCCGTGCAAAACATGTTGGGCGCCGGATTCACGCAAGCACCTTGCGAACCACTTCCCCCCGGACCCCCGTTAACCGCTGATTGAAGCCCTGGTAGAAATACGTCAATTTGGTGTGGTCGAGACCCAGCAGGTGCAGCAGCGTCGCGTGCAGATCGGACACGTGCACGCGATCTTCAACGGCGGCGAAGCCGAGATCGTCGGTGGCCCCTATCGCCTGCCCGCCCCTTATTCCCGCGCCCGCCAGCCACATCGAGAAGCCGTGCCAATCGTGATCGCGGCCCGGCTTGCCCACGCCCTCGCTCGTTGGCGTGCGGCCGAATTCGCCTCCCCAGAGAATCAGCGTCTCATCCCACAGACCGCTCGCCTTCAGGTCCTCCATGAAGGCAGCGATCGGCTTGTCCGTTTCGCCCGCGTGCAGCCGGTGGTTCGTAATGCAGTCGTTGTGCCCGTCCCACGTGTCTTCAATATGCCCGCCGCCGGAATAGAGCTGTACGAATCGCACGCCTTTCTCCAGAAGCCGCCGGGTCATCAGGCATTTGCGGCCAAAGTCGGCTGTCAACTTGTCGTCGAGCCCATACCGTTCGCGCGTGGAGGCCGACTCGTTCGAGAGGTCGACGACCGCCGCTGCTTCCGACTGCATGCGATATGCCAACTCGTAGGAGGCGATGCGCGCCGAAAGCTCCGACTCCCCGGCATGTGCCGTAAGGTGCTCCTCGTTCAGCTTCTTCAGCAAGTCGAGCGATTGGCGCTGCGTCCGGTCATCCACACCGGCCGGTGGTTTCAGATCCAATAGCGGCGCGGCGCCCGAGCGGAAGAGCGTGCCCTGGTAGGCGGCCGGCATGTACCCGGCAGTCCAATTGGACGCGCTGCCGATCGGCCCGCCCCGAGGATCGGTCATGACAACGAATGCGGGGAGGCTTTGGTTATCGGTGCCGAGCCCATAGGTCACCCACGCGCCCGCGCTCGGCTTACCAAGAAAGATGCTGCCTGTATTCATTTGCAGGCAGCCCGATGCGTGGGCGGCCGTGTCGGTATACATCGAGCGGATGACGCATAAATCGTCCGCGAACTTCGAGGTGTGCGGGAACAGATCGCTGATCATCAACCCGCTCTTCCCGCGCGGCTTGAATTCGAACGGCGACTGCATCAGATAGCCGATCGGCCGCCCGTTGGATCCCACGGTAAGCGGCCCTTTGTACGGCTGGCCGTTCCGCCTGGAGAGCTCGGGTTTATAGTCGAACGTATCCACCTGGCTGGGCGCGCCGTTCATGAAGAGGAACACCGCCCGCTTCGCTTTTGCCGCGAAGTGAGGCGGTTTTGGAGCGAGAATGCCGTTCGCCGAAACAAGTCCGTCCCGCGTCAGCAGATCCATCAGCGCGATGCCCGCAAACCCGCCGCCCGTCTGCCAGATAAAGTCTCGCCGTGTCCTTCTAATTCGCATAGGCAAACTCGTTCAGGTTCAGTATGACGCGGCACATCTCCTCCAGCGATCCCGATTGCAGGAACGAGAGCATCGCGTCCGTTTCCGCGGGTTTCGGGCGCCGTGCCAGTGCCAGGCGATAAGCCAGCTCAATCTGCGCGGACGGCTTGGCGCCGGCCTCATCCCTCAGTCGAGCAGCGAAATACCGCGCCTGTCGATTCACGAAGTCGCCATTGAAGAGTTGCAGCGCCTGGGGTGCGACCGATGTTGTTTGCCGTTTGGCGGAGGGACGCGCCGTGTCGCAAAGGTCGAGAACCTCCATCAACGGAACCAGCAGGGAACGTTTCACGATGTAATAGATCGCACGCCGCGAGGCCTTGTTTTCGTCATCGAACGGAGGCCAGATCTTGTCCGGATCGCTCGACCCTTCAAGCGCCTCCTTCTGCATCTTGGGGTAGACGAACTCGCCGTAGAGTTTCCGATTCAAGCGGCCGCTCACTGCCAGAGCGGAATCAAGAATCGCTTCTGCTTCCAGTCTGCGATATGGCATCCGCCACAGCAGGCGATTCTCCGGATCTTGCGCCGTGTAGGCCACGTTACCGGTTTTGGCCATGCGATAGGTATTGCTGTTCATGATCAACGCGTTCAACTTCTTCAACGACCATCCGTTGTCCATGAACCAAACGGCCAGCCAGTCGATCAACTCCCGATGCGATGGCTTGTCGCCCATGACGCCAAAATCGTTCGCCGTTCGTACAATGCCATCGCCAAAATGCCACTGCCAGGCACGGTTGACGATGACGCGCGCCGTGAGAGGATTCTCTCTTGAGGCGACCCACTTCGCCAAACCCAACCGGCGTCCGCTGCTACGTGCGCCGGCCGCTACAAAAGCAGGTTGCTCTTTCGTCAACACGGCGGGGACCAGCGGTGGCACTTCCGGACCGGGTGACGATGCCTTGCCGCGAATCAGAATGTGCGCCGGTTTTGGCGGCGCCGAGCGCTCTTCCATGAAATAGCCGCGCGGAAGATCCGGAACGTCCTGCTTCAGGATTGCAACGTCCCGCTCTCCCGCCAACTCCGCTAGCTCAGCGTCCAGCGCCTTCTGGAAATCCTTCACCAGTTTCCTAGCCGCGTCGTCCCGGTCCTTGGGGGCTTGTAGGAATGCCGCCCGTGCCTCCGGCGGTAATGCGCTGTGCGTTGCAAATCGCAGGTGCTTCTCGCGCATCTCCGCCCGGAGTGCCGCAATCTTCTCCTCCCGCTCATTGAAGCGATCGATTTCCGCCCACGTCCCAACCGGCCGATCGAGTTCGGTTCGCCCATTCCGCGTCCGCTCCAAACCGTTAAAGATGGCGATCATCCCGTAGTAGTCGCGCGTCGTGAGCGGCTCAAACTTATGGTTGTGGCAACGGGCACAAGCGAGGGTCATCCCCAGGAACGCTTGCGATGTCGTGTTCAAAATATCGTCGAGCTGATCAAATCGATCTTCCGCCGCGTCGGCGGGCTCATCGTCCCACGGCCCCAGGCGGCCGTACCCGGTCGCGATCAGCGTTTCCGCATTCGCGTCAGGCACTTCGTCGCCCGCAAGCTGCTCGATGACGAAACGGTTGAATGGCTTATCCGCATTCAACGACTGAATGACGTAATCGCGAAACTTCCAACCCTGCGGTTTGATCGCGTCGCGCTCGTAACCGTTCGTATCGCCATACCGCACAACGTCCAGCCAGTGGCGAGCCCACCGTTCGCCGTACTCCGGCTTGGCGAGCAGCGCGTTGACCAGCCCGTCCCAATCTCCGCGGAACCCATCCTGCTCTGCAATGGTTGGTGGCAGCCCCGTCACGTCAAGGTACATGCGACGCAGCAGATCCTCGTCCGCCGCGCGCGCCGCGGGACGCCAACCCGTCGCCTCCAGTTTTGCCAGCACGAACGCGTCGATAGGATTACGCACCCATGCCTTGTCCTTCACCGCTGGAACATTCGGCAGGCGCGGCGCATGGAACGCCCAGTGTGCGAACCGCGGGTCGGCGGCCGCTGGCGCAGTGGCCGTAGCCCCAGCGCCCGGCCACACCGCGCCATCGTCAATCCATTCCTTCAGTACGGCGATCTCCGCCGCCGTCAAGCGCGGTCCGGCGGGAGGCATGACAAGCTTCGCGTCGCTGCCGCTGACATAACGGATCATCAGGCTTGCGCCGCTCTTCCCAGGTTCAATCGCGGGCACGCCGCTCTCACCGCCGCGCAGCATGTCCGCGCGACGGTCCAGCCGCAGTTTGCTCATCTGCATAGCTGGTCCGTGGCATCCGAAACACCGCTTCGCCAGCAAAGGCCGGACGTCCTTCTCAAAGTCCGCGGCGGCGGCAGAGAGGAGCAGGGCGAATCCGGCGGCGGCGCGCATGAGTGTCACTTCTCCACGGCAGCAATCACCATCTGCAACGTCTTCCCGGTGGAATCCCCAGCGGGCGTAGCCTTCCAATTGGCCCGCGATCCATCGTACGTGTATTTCACCGGTAGCCGCGTCAATGCCGGATCGTACTGCCCTTCTGTGCCGCCCATCTTGTAAATCACCATATCGAGCGACGGCACGACATAGATCACATACCCGCCCGAGCCGCCCTTCCAGAATGCATCCTTCGGCACGCCGGCATAGTGTCCGTCTTCATTGACGTTGAAGTTGAACGAATGCGTGTAGTGCGGGTTATATTTCACGGATCGGCCGCACATCTTCGCGAACTCCGCGGGCAGAATTTGCTCCTTTCCCCAGCGGCCTTCGTGCAGCATCAGGTACGCAAACCGCAGCACATCCGTTGCGCGCACGGCAATGCTGCCGCCTCCCGGTGTGTGGAACATGCGGCCATCGGCGTCGATGCCGCTCTTGAGTTTTGGCCGGTACATCGCGTAGCCCCATGTGCCGAACCCAAGCGGTCCGGTGAGCCGTTTCCTCATGTACTCTTCCATCTCCATGCCCATCGTTCGCCGCACAATGATTGCCGGGATGTGGCTGGAGGATGTGGCGTAGGAATAGCACTCCCCGGGGGCGCACCACAGCGACTGCTTCAGCGCGAACTCATCGGTGGTCGACCACGGACCGTTATCGATAGTAGGGTTCTCCCACTCCTGTTTCACACCCTTCACGTACACAGGGTTTGTGCCGCGTATTCCGGCCGACATCGACAGCACCTGGCCGAGCGAGATCTCCGCCTTTCTCGGATCGTCGAGGGGGAATATCTCCGCCGGCATAAACTTCGGCGTGAACACCTTTTCGTCAAGTCCGTTCGGGAAGAGTTGCGGCTTGTCCTGCATCATCATGCCTACTGCCACGCTGGTAAATGCCTTGCCGCAGGACGCCAGCTCCGGCAGCGCCTCACGGTTCCCGCGCCCGAAATACTTCTCGTAGACCAGATAGCCGTGACGCACCACCAGCAATCCGCCGTGCTGACTGGTCTTCTGCGCATAATCGAACGCCTCGTCCAGTTTGGCCACGTCGAGACCGGTGGTTTTCTTGACCTTCGCCGCGTCCTTCAGCGTTCGCCATCCACCTTTGCTGTCGGGAGGCGGGAAGTAGTCTTCCCCAAAACCAAGTCCGCTAATCGCAATCGCGAGAATGATGAGGCGTGTCAACACGCCACTCATCATATATCGCTCGTTACAGGGCCGGCTTGCCCCGGTACATCATCTCCTTTTCGACGAACCGGGCCTTGATCGACAGCGTTCCGAAGTTCGTCTCGAATAGCCATTCCTTGTCTCCGGCGGCGGCCCGCGCGCGCCCGCCGAAGACGAAATACATCATGCCGGTTTTGGGGTCGCGCAATACAAGATCCGGATTCAAGGCCGTCTTGCCCTTTGCCTGCAGAGAGGTCGAATGGAGCAGCTCTTCGTCTTTCTCCGCGCTCCCCGGTTCGGCCAACGCGCCGGTCATGGTTACACTAATCACCAGATGCCCCGAGGCGGTTTCCGGCAGTTCGTTTTTGGCCGCCGCCCGAACCGGCGCCGCGGACTCCCAGCGCACCAGCGTTTGCAGCGCGGGCGCGTCGGTTCCGATTCCCAACTGACGTTTGCCAATCACTCCGTAGTACCGCGACGAACCGCCGGCGCCCTTCGACATGTCGAGCGCCGCTCCTGAAGGCTTCGCCCACGGCGAGTGGCTCAGCAACTGCTCACGCTCCTGGGGCGTCCACTCCTCCGCCTTCTTGTCATTCCAGAACTCGCCCGCGGCGAGCGTCAGCGTGGCGGCGAGAGATAAAACGGCGCGGTACATCCACTTCCAGCAATACCGCGGATCGCGCTGGTGGAGCAATCCCGGGCGCAATCGGCATGTCCGTCAGAACCGCCCGTTTATACTGGAATTTATGCCAAACGATGGTCTGAACGAGACCGCTGCCACCCCCGAAAATGGGCCTTCTAACTTCATTCGCGAAATCATCATCCAGGACATCCAAAACGGGAAGAACGGCGGCCGCGTCCATACTCGTTTCCCACCCGAGCCGAACGGCTACTTGCATATCGGCCATGCAAAGTCTATCTGCCTGAACTTCGGCCTTGCGAATGAATTCGGGGGCAAGTGCAATCTTCGTTTCGACGATACAAACCCATCCAAGGAGGAAACCGAGTACGTCGAGAACATCATCAACGATGTCCGCTGGCTCGGTTTCGATTGGGAGGATCGCCTTTTCTACGCTTCGGACTATTTCGAGCAGCTCTATCAGTGGGCCATTCAGCTCATCAAACAGGGCCAGGCGTATGTCTGCGACCTGACCGCCGAACAGGTGCGCGAAACCCGTGGCACGACTACCGAGCCGGGCAAGGAGAGCCCGTACCGGAATCGCAGCGTCGAAGAGAACCTCGACCTATTCCAGCGCATGCGCGCGGGCGAATTTCCGGACGGCGCCCGCACTCTCCGCTCCAAGATCGACATGGCGTCGCCGAACTTCAACATGCGCGATCCGGTCATGTACCGCATCCTTCGTGCGGAACACCACCGTACCGGGAACGACTGGCTCATCTACCCGATGTACGACTTCACACACGGCGAGTGCGATTCCATCGAGGGCATCACGCATTCGATCTGCACGCTGGAGTTTGAGGACCACCGGCCGCTCTACGACTGGTACGTTGAGAACCTCGGTATTCACCGGCCACAGCAGATCGAGTTCGACAGACTGAGTCTCGCCAATACGGTCCTCAGCAAGCGAAAGCTATTGCAGCTTGTGCAGAAGGGCTACGTCTCGGGCTGGGACGACCCCCGCATGCCAACACTTTCCGGTATCCGGCGCCGCGGCTACACACCGGAAGCCATTCGCGCGTTTTGCGGTTCCATCGGTGTGTCGAAAACAAACGGTGTGATCGAGTTCGCGCTGCTGGAACATCACATTCGCGAGGATCTGAACCGGCGCGCCGCGCGTGTGATGGCCGTTATCGATCCCGTCAAAGTCGTCATCGATAATTATCCCGGCGGTCAGGTAGAGGAACTGGAAGCGGTAAACAATCCGGAAAACGAATCGATGGGCACTCGTATGGTGCCATTCTCCAAGGAGATCTACATTGATCGCGACGACTTCCGCGAAGATCCGCCGAAGCAGTATTACCGGCTGTCACCGGGCCGCGAAGTGCGCCTCCGATATGCCTATTTCGTCACCTGCACGAGCGTTGTGAAGGATGAGAACGGCGAAGTGATCGAAATTCATTGCACTTACGATCCCGCCAGCCGCGGCGGCAACTCGCCGGATGGGCGGAAGGTGAAGTCGACCATCCATTGGGTGTCGGCGCAGCACGCCCTGACTTTTGAGGCACGGCTTTACGATAGCCTGCTGCTTGCGGACGCGCCGCAGTCCGACGATATCGGCTCGCAGTTTAATCCGAATTCGTTGATCGTGAAAAGCAACGCCAAGATCGAGCCGAGCGTGAAGGGCGTCAAGCCGAACACGCACTTCCAGTTTGAGCGCGTCGGGTATTTCAACGTTGATCTCGACACCACGGACGAAAGGATCGTGTGCAATCGCACCGTTCAACTCCGCGACACGTGGGCGAAGATCGATAAAAAGGCGCGCTGACTAGAACCGGATCGTCATTCCGATCTGAAACTGCCGCTGATCCTGTTCCGCCCCGTTGATCTCGCCGAACTGTGGAGACTGTGCGTTCCCGTTCGGATTCGAGTAGTGCGCCGTGTTGGTGAAGTTGAAGCTCTCAATCCGCAGCGCCAACTGAAGGCGCTCGCGAATCTGGAAGTTCCGGTGCAACGCGGCGTCGAAGTTTCCCACACCCGGTCCCTGCAGGATATTCCTCCCGGCATTTCCCAGCGTGTTCTGCGCCGGAGTCGCGAAGCTCGAGATGTCGAAGTATTTTTGCCCCGGCCCGGTATTCCCCAGATAGCGGATAGGCGCGACGAGATTCGGCCGATCCGCATTCCCGGGCGCGTTCACAATCCCTGAGACAGATGGGGAAAACCAGCTTCCCGTCATTGCGCTGAACACGCCTTGAATCTGCCATCCGCCCGCGACCCAATTGGCCACGCTGCCATGCGCCCATTTCTTGCCCTTGCCGAAAGGCAGCGGCCACATATAGCTCTGCGTGAAGACGTGCGTGCGGTTGTCGCTCATTCGGCCCTTGTTTAGCTTCACGCTGAGCGGCGTGGCCAGGCCTCCGTTGTCCTCCGAGTAGTTCAAACCCTTGCTGAACGTGTAGGAGGTGGTTAAGAAGAACCCGTCGCCAACGCGCCGGTCCACTTTAATCTGCAAGCCGCTATACCAGGTCGACGTACCGGCAACTCCCGTGGTGTCTGTAACGCGCCCGAACTTCGTGAACAACGGCCTGCCGTTGTTTCCCGATCCGGGAATCGTCGACGCGTTGATATTGATGTCCGATTGGTTGTTCACGCCCTTGTTTCCGACGTATGCCACATCGAGCGCAAGCTTCCACGGCAGCGCCCGCTGAACGGCGAAGTTCCAGCTCTGCACATAGGGGCTAGCCAGGTCGTACGGCGTAATTGTGTATGCATTCGATAGTGGCGGGTTCTGGATGATCCCGTTCGACGGACTGACAAAAGGCGAAAAAGCAGGGAACCCGGTGGTCATTGTCACCGCCGCCGGGACAAAGGAATTTGCCGCCGGATAGCCGTTGTTCTGCAGGATCGGGAAATTGAATTGTCCCATTCGGCGAGGGAAGAAACTGATTCCGAAGCCTGTCCGCACCACCGTGCGATCGTTGACGCGGTAGGCGATACCTAACCGCGGGCCCCAGTTGTTGTTGGACTGCGCAATGTTGATTGGCACGTTCCCCAGGCCCGATAGTTCCAACGTGTTATTCACCGGGTTGTAGTTGGAATAGCCGCCGGCGAAACGCGGCCGGCTGCCGCGCTCTCTCTCCAACCGGACACCCAAATCGATAGTGAGTTTAGGGCTTACCTGCCACTTGTCCTGGATGTACATGTTCCAGGTGAGCTCGCGGCGGGCAGGGAAGACGAAGGGCAGGTCGCGTCCGCTTTGGCTCGGCGCGTCCAGCAGAAACGCCGCGAACGCGTTAGCGAAGTTGCGCCGCGTGTCGCCCGAGTCCCCGGTTTGCCCGGGATTATATTCGAACCTTCCGCGCGGGTTGAATGTCTGCGTCTGTAGCAAATCGTTTCGCTCCCGGCGAATGTCCAGGCCGAATCGCAGAATGTGCCTGCTGAACGTTTTGGAGAAGTTATTGACGATGCCGAACGTCGTCACGCTGCGCGCCCAGGGCAGGCTGGGAGAGAATCCAACCAGCGGCGAGGCGTAGCCGTTCACGCGAATCTCGGTCAATCCGCTCGTCCACTCGTCCAGGTTCACGCCGCGAATCCCGATCTCTTCCGAAGTCTTCTTACCGGTGTCCGACGCCAATGCGTCGTTCCGGTTCCGGACTACACCCACGCGCGACTCCCACACCAACGTAGGAGTTAGCACCTTCGAATAATTCACGCCCGCACTCTGTGTGCGCGCCGGTCCGCTGCCGCCAAATCCGCCGTTCCGGAATCCGCCGTAAATCCCTCCCGGTCCGAACAGGCCCGCGTCGAAGACCTTGGCCTTCTGCAAGCTATATCGAACGGCCAGCCGGTCATTGCTCGAGATCACCCAGTCGACTTTTGAATCCACCTGGTCCAGTGTCTTTACTCGCACATTGTTCTGCGAATAGTTCACTTGTCCTTCCGCCGCACTCAGGTTCGGATCCGGAACGAAGCCGAGTATTCGCCGGGAAATCGGACTGATCCTGCTGCCGGGAATAACGTTGCCGGCAAATGCCGTCCGCCCTCCGCCGGCCGCGTTCCCGGTCAACGGATCGTAGATTGTCGAGCCGCCCGCCGAAAGGTTTCCGCTGCGGAACGCGGCGCCGGGAAGCGCCCCGCGATTGACCTGGCCAAGATGATCCCGGCTGCCCTGATAGTCGCCGAAGAAGAATAGCTTGTCCCGTATCACTCGTCCGCCGAGCGTTCCGCCGAATTGGTTATAAACCGTTGGAGCCTTCGTCGTCGCAAATGTGTTCCTTGCCTGGATGTTCTCGTTGCGATGGAATTCAAAGAGGCTGCCGTGAAAGTCGTTCGTGCCGCTTTTCAGCGTCACGTTAGTCACCGCGCCGCCCGCGTTGCCGAATTCCGGGTCGAAGTTGGAGGTCGATACGTCGACGGTTTGAATCGCTTCGGCCGGCGGTACAAGCGCGGTCAGATTTCCGTTGTCGATCTTGTTCTCGATCCCCTCGATCTGAAAATTATTGAACTGCCGTCCCTGCCCGTTTACTCGAACCGAAAGCGAGTCGTGCGAATTGTAGAACTCTGAGTGCGGCCGGAACGGCTTCCCGACACCGGGCACCAGAACCAGCAGGTTTTGATAGTTCCGGTTGTAGAGCATCGGCATGTTCACCAACTGCGCCGCCTCGATCTTTCCCCCTGTGTCCGCGCGATCCGTCTGCAGCAAGGGCGCCGCCGTCGCGCTGACATCCACCGTCTGCGTCACCGCGCCGGGGACGAGTTCGAAGTTCACTCGGGCGGTTGTGTTCGGCAGAAGCTCAACGCCGGAGCGAAGAGTCTTGCTGAATCCCTGTTTCTCCGCTTCCACTCTGTAGTCGCCGGGATCGAGATTGACGAAGAAGAAATTCCCCGCGTCATTCGTCTCGGATGCACGCTGAAAATTGGTGCGTGTCTCGGTGATGGTCACTTTCACTCCCGGCACAACCGCGCCGGACTGGTCCGTGATCGAACCCAGGATCTGGCCCTTCAATACCTGCGCGTCCACTGGACAAGCAAAAAACAACACCGCGCCTACGGCGACGGCAGAAATCCGGCATCGCATTATTTCTCACCCCGTTTCGGGGCGCTATTATGTCAAATCAAAAAGGTGGAGTCTATGCCAGCCCTTGCAGCACTCCCGTGCTGTCGCCGAACGACTCTTCCTTCACGCCCATCCGCTCCATCAAGGCAAGATGCAGATTGCAGAACGGCGTCTTTTTCTCCGCGCGCACCCGGCGTCCCGGACGCAGCGTCCCGTTCCCGCGGCCGGCCAGCAGCAATGGGAGATTCTCTTCAATGTGCCGGTTCCCGCATTTCAGCGACGAGCCAAACAGCACCATCGAGTGATCCAGCAGCGACCCCTCGCCCTCTTTCAGCCCCTTCATCCTGGTGAGCAGATACGCGATCTGTTCCGTGTGCCAGTTGATGATCCGCTCATACTGCGCACGCGTCTCAGGAATGTCGCGATGATGCGACAGGCCGTGGAAATTGCCTTTAACTCCCGGCAGGAACGAGTAATCGTGCGAGGACTGCGCATCGCCCATCATGAAGGTTGCAACACGCGTCGAATCCGTCCAGAACGCAAGCACCATGATGTCGAGCATCAGGCGCACATGGTCCAGATGGGAATCCGGAATTCCCGCGACAGGACGGTCAAGCGGGAATTTTCCTTCGTTGATCCACCGCTTCTGCGGCTTCATTGCGGCTTCCAATCGCCGTTCGACCGACCGGACCGATTCAAAATACTCATCCAGTCGCGCCTGGTCGCCCTTGCTCCCCTTTGCCCGCAACGATTTCGCCTGTTCCAGCACGATGTCTAGAACACTCGTGTCGTCGCGCTGCAGCGAATCGAGCATCTCCGCCGACTGCGGGTTCACCGAAGAAATGACAGACGTCCTCTTGTTCCGGAACAGCCTATCGAACGCGAGCTGCGGAACAATCTCTTTCGGAACCGGCGTCTTCGGATCGGCCCACGACAAGAATGAGCCCAGAGCGCGCGGGAAACCGCCGCCTGCCGTATCGATACCCGTGCGCGGGGCGTCGATTCCCAACTCGAACGATGGCAGCGGCGTCTGATGCCCGATGCGCTGCGCCAAAACCTGATCGACCGTCGTTCCGCCGGAATCCAAATCGCCGCCGGTAGTGCGCTCCACGAACCCGCCCGAAAGCCATGCCGGCACCTTCGGCCAATGTCCGTTTCGGCCAACGGTGTTCTTGTTCCACAGGTTTTCGAGCAGCATGAACTCGCTCTTCAACCCCTCCAGCGGCTTCAAATGCGGAGTGAATGCGTAATCTTCGCCATCACCCTCCGGCGTCCAATACTCCGGACGTACTCCGTTGGGCATGAATATACAAGCCAGCCGCAGCGGGGGTGCCGTCAAACGTTCTACGCCGCCTGTAGCGCCGAACACGCCGGACTCCATCCACGGCGTCGCCACTGCTACGCCCAAGCCTCGCAAAATATTCCGGCGCGATTGCATGTTCACCTCGCTTATTTCGTACCTAACAACCGCCGCGGCGCCCGCTTCGAGGGCGCGTGGCTTTCGCTCACAACCGCATCGGCCTGCGTGTTGCGGAACGGAGTACTTAACACAATATCGCGAATGAGCGTCCGAGTTTGGTACCCGTTCTTTTCCATCGTGTCCATCAGCTTTTGGACGGTGCACTGGTCGCCGTCCTGCAGTCCACGCCCGAGTGCGTAACCCAACAATTTCGACGTAACTTGCCGCGCGAACTCGTCCTTCCGTTTTAGAAGCACGGCGCGGAGTTCCACGGGGCCGTTAAACTTGTCCCCGCCCGGCAGTACACCCGATGCGTCGACGGGCGTTCCGTCCATCTCCGTATCGCGCCAGCGGCCCATCCAGTCGAAGTTTTCGAGGCCCAGTCCAATCGGGTCCATCAAGTTGTGGCACGCCGCGCACGCTGTACTCTCGCGATGTTTTGCCAGCATCGCGCGGACTGTCATCACCTTCGCCTCGCCCTTTGCCGCTTCGAGCGGCGGGACATCCGCGGGAGGAGGTGGAACCGGCGTTCCCAACAGCGTTTCCAGCACCCAGGCGCCCCGCAGCACGGGGCTGGCCTGCTTATAGTGCGAATGCATCGCGAGCACGGATGCAAGCCCCAGCACGCCCGCGCGGCGTTGGTCCGGCCATTCCGCATAGCGAAACCCTGGCCCAGGCGCGAGTTTCACCTTGCCTTCCAGTTCGTAATACTTCACCAATCGTTCGGTGAGGAACGTGTAATTGGCGGTCAGCAGGTCAAGCAAATTGCGGTTGCCGGAGAGGATGTGATGGAAGAATAGCTCTGGTTGCTCCCGCAAATCGGCGGCAACCTCCGGCGTATAGAAGTGTTGCAACTCCGTCAACAGCGGCGCCGCTCGCCCGCCGATCTCCTGTGTTCCCAGCCATTGGCCCATGAAGCCGTTGGCGAAGACGCGCGAGCGGGGATCGTCGACCATTCGCTCCACCTGTGCCGTCAACACGGCGGGCTGTTGCAGCTTGCCTTCCGCCGCCAGCCGCAGTAGCTCGTCGTCCGGCATCGTCGACCAAAGGAAGTAGGACAACCGCGACGCCATCGCATACTGTCCAACCGGATGAATGCCCGGCCGCCCATCGTTCTCCTCCACTTTGAACAGGAACCGCGGCGATACCAGCACCGCCTTTAGAGCAAGCTTGATGTTTTCCTCGAATGGCTCGCCGCGCCGCGCGCCTCGTTCAAAGAGCGACAACAGTCTGTCGACTTCGGACGCATCAACCGGGCCGCGGTAAGCGCGAGGCAGTAGCCGCGTCAGAATCCGTCGAGCGGCCAGGCGGCCGTCGGTGGGCGATTCTCCCGCCTCCATACCGAACAATCGGTAATGTAGCGCGCGTTTGTCCGGTGTCACCGGCGCAGGCCGCTGATCCACCGTAAGACTGTAGAATTCAACACGCTCCGTGCCGTTCACGACGGTGATCGTATGCGGTCCGCGGCCTAGCGTCGCTGTTGCCAATCGCGCCGTCGCGCCGCCGCCCGAATCCCGGGCATAGTACAGCGTCCCGACTTCCACGCCGTCCGCTTTCACCTTCATTGAGAACGGTGTTACCTTCGGCCTCTCCACAGACACACGCAGCGTGTATTGGCCTTCCGCAAACACAGATACCTGCGCCGACAGATCCTCGCCCGCATTCAGAAACCGGCTCGGCTTGATGCCGCCTGGCGGCGGTGTTACCGGAGCCATCTCGTAGCTGAGCACCACGCGGTTGTACGGCGGTGTCACCACGATCCGGTCCAGCACTGTCGTCGCCGCTTCCATGTAGCGTTCCAGCATCATCGGCGGCACGAAGAGTGTTTCGCCATTCGTATCGAAACCGGCCCCGCCCGCTTCATCGGCGGGGAACAGGTCCGGAGCCGCAACATCCAATCCGAATAAATCGCGGATCGTGTTCTTCCACTCGCGGCGGTTCAAACGCCGCGGCGCAACAAGTCCCGCATAGTCGCCGCTGGTGCATCCGGTCGTCCGCAACCGGTTTTCGATCCAGTTCGCGACCAGCAGGCGGTCGGCCTCGGAGATCTTGGCCGCTCCCGGCGGCATCGTGCGATTCCGTAGTTGCGTTGCCACACTTCGCCAGAGCCCGCGCCGCGTCTCAACGTCGGTTGGCTGATCGGACTTCAGAAAGTCGATCCGGTTCCGCGGATTGGCCGGGTTGTGACAACTCGCGCAGTTCTCGGCCAATACCGGCCGGATCTTTGATGCAAACTCATCCGGCGCGGCCCATGCCGCCACCGCGGCCGCTAGAAGGGGAAATACTTTCACACTCAAACTCTATAGCGTGGTTGCGTGCGCCGCAATATGCAAAGCCTGCTTCACAACCCCTTCAAAGCCCGCGTAAACGCCGCCGCCTGGCGCATAAATCCTAAATCCGTCGGGTGCGACCCATCGATCGTTGCCTCCCCGTCGTCCCCCAACAACTCCTCCGCTCTCAAATAATGGAGGCCGCCCACCTTCTCCCGCATCAGTTTCGCGTACACCGCGCGCATCGCCTCGTGGTTCGTCTCATTTCGTTCCCGCCGCGATGCATTCAGGAAATTGTCCGCATAGTTCCGGTCCTCTACCAGCAGAATTGGCGTCGATGGCCTCGCCGTCCGCAACTGCTTCACGCAAGCCTCCGCCCGCTCATTGATGTCCTTTGCCGTCATATTCGGCAGGCAGTCCAGTACATACACCGACGCATCCAGCTCCGCCACAAACTTCGTCACCTCGGGCTCCATTTTTCCGTTCCCCGAAAAGCCCAGGTTGATCACTTCCCGGTTCATCTGGCGGCCCAAAATCGCCACGTGCGTCATACCGGGGCGCGACGCGGAGATGCCGTGGGTAATCGATGTTCCATAAAACACAATCGGCTTCGGCCCGGACCGCTGCGGCCCTTTGTCGATCCTCGATCGCGCCGGCACGCCGATCTCCAATGACAACACACCGTTCCGTAATGGCAGGTAGACCATGTACTCCCTGTCGCCCGCCGGAATTCCCGACGCCAGCGCGTCGACATTCTCCGGAAACTTTGTCGCGCGGCCGATACCCAGCCACTGCCATTTACCCGCTCCGTTCCGCGCATACAAGTCCAATCCGCTCTGCCCGGCCGCGGTCATCGTTGCCGCGGCCAGAGTCTTACTCCGCAGCGTCCAGCGCGCATGGATCGCCGTCGTGTTGGCCATAAACCGCACCAGCACTCCCGACGAATCGCGGCTCAGGTTCCAAACGGCGTCCCGCACAACTCCCTCGGCGCGGGCGGGCAGCCGGTCATAGGGAGATGCAAGATCTTTAAACCCCAGCCCTTCCACCGTCAATTTCCGGGCATCGTGCCAATCCAACTCAACCGCCTGCGCCGGTGCCTGCGCCAACAAAGTCCCGCCGGAAACCAGTCCTGAAAAAGTGCGTCGCGTCATCATGTCGCCGACCAGTTTGGCACAATATCTCCGAATGCAGAACGTTCAGATCTTCGGCGTCAAGAGCTCCAGCGCCACACGCGCCGCCGGGCGCTTCTTCAAGGAACGCGGCATCCCGCTGCAAATCATCGACCTCAACAGCAAACCCATGGCCCCCGGCGAAATCAAGCGCTTCATCGACAAGTTCGCCATGTCTGCCCTTCTCGATACCGGCGGCAAATCATACATTGACGCCGGCCTCAAGTACATGAAGCTTTCGGATTCCGCGCTTCTGCTGAAGATCGAGAACGATCCCAAACTTCTTCGTCTTCCGCTCGTCCGCTGCGCCAACCAACTAGCCGTCGGACACGACGAATCCGCGTGGAAGGAGATGGCTGCCGTGCTCGCCGCGAAACCGGCTGCGAATCGCTAGTGGGCTATTATCAAAAGGTTGATCCCTCCCTCCAGCGAAGTTCAGCCGAAACGCCGCTTCCCTAGATGGTTGATCCCTGTTCTGGGCTATGCCGTATCCATCATCTGCATGATTGTGGTGTACAGCGGCTTCGACTGGAAGACCGAGATCCCGCGCATCCAGCAAACACCGTGGCAATATGTCGCGGCCGCGGTTCTTTGCGACATCGCCGTCTACTGCATCCAGGGCTGGCGATGGAACGAACTGCTGAAGCCTGTGGGCTCATTACCCGTCTGGCGATCCATGCAGGCCATCTATATCGGACTCTTTGCCAACGAGGTGCTTCCTCTCCGTCCCGGCGAAGTCCTGCGCAGTTTTTTGCAGGGCCGCTGGTCCGGCGTTCCGTTCAGCGTGGTCCTATCGAGCGTTGTCATCGAACGCCTTTTTGACGGCGTATGGCTCATACTCGGCTTCTTCCTCACATCTCTCTTTGTCGATCTGCCGGTGCTCCTCGTAATCGGCAGCCGCATTCTCGGTGTTGTCCTCATCGTCATCGGCGCGATTCTCTCCTTCGCCATCCTTCGCCGCAAGCAGGCGGAGCGCTGGATGGATCGCACGATCTGGGCTCAGGGCCTTCGCCACCTGCTCGACTCCCTGGAATCGATGGGCCGCGCGCCCTCCTTCTATCGCGCCTTTCTGATCAGCTTCCTGTATCTCATCCTCCAGATCGGCCCGCTCTACTTCATCCAATTCGGTTTCGGACTCGACCTCTCCTTCGGTGCGTGCGCCGCTGTCCTCGTCATACTCCGCCTCGGCAGCATTCCTCCCCAGGCTCCCGGCAACGTCGGTTCGTTCCAGGCGCTGGCCGTGCTCGGCGTCATGCTCTTCGACGTCGACCGCCAATCCGCCACCAGCTATGCCACGCTGCTCTTCATCGTCATCACCGTCCCGCTCTGGGTCGTCGGATTCTTCGCCCTCTTGGCGACTAAAATGAAACTCAGCCAACTCACGGAAGCCGCTCACCAATGAAAACCTTACTGCTCGTCCTCACGCTTGTTCTTTCGCTCCCCGCGCAACAGAAGCTCCGCGTACTCGCCATCGGCGCCCACCCGGACGATTGCGACATTAAGTTCGGTGGCACCGCGGCGCTTTTCGCGCAGATGGGTCATGTCGTCAAATTCCTGAGCGTCACCAATGGCGACGCCGGCCACCACGAGATGGGCGGCGGTGCGCTCGCCCGGCGCCGGTACCTGGAGACGCAGGAGTCCCTAAAGCGTCTGGGCATTGAGGAGTATCAGGTCCTCGATAACCGTGACGGCGAACTGACGCCCTCCATCGAAATCCGCCGCCAGGTGATCAAGGCGATCCGCGAGTGGAAGGCCGATATCGTCATCACCCACCGTTCCAATGACTATCACCCCGATCACCGCAATACCGGCATACTCGTGCAGGATGCCGCCTACATGGTCGTCGTGCCGAACGTCGTCTCCGGCACTCCGCCGCTGACGAAGAACCCCGTCTTTCTTTACTACTCCGACAACTTTCAGCGGCCAAATACCTTCACGCCGGATATCGTTGTCGACATCGATTCGGTCTACGAAAAGAAGATGGACGGCATGGACGCGCACGTCTCGCAGTTCTATGAATGGCTCGCCTGGGTCGATGGTCGCATCAACGAAGTGCCGAAGGATCCCAAAGCCCGCCGCGAATGGCTAAAATCTCGCCGTAGCTTTGCCGCAACTCCCATCACCCGTGCCGTCGCCGAGAAGTGGTACGGCAAGGAGCGCGCCGCAAAAGTGCAGTTTGTCGAAGCGTTCGAGATCGGCGAGTACGGTCGCCGCCCGAACGATGAAGAGATCAAACGCCTATTCCCCATGCTTGGCAAGTAGCCATGGAACTCCGCGACCTGCCGGCGGTTGAGACTCTCCTCGCCGCGCTGCGCGCCCAGTTCCCCGCTTATCCCCACGCGGTGCTCAAATCCGAGGCGCAACATGCGATCGCCGCCGCGCGGGAAGCGATCCTTGCCGCCGGCACGCCCGCCGATCCGCAAAGCTTTGCCGGGGCGCGCCTGGCCGCGCTTGCTCAACCGGGCCTCGTGCCCGTTATCAACGCTACCGGCGTTGTCTTGCACACAAACCTCGGCCGTGCGCCGCTTGCCCCGTTTACGCCCATCGAAGGCTACAGCAACCTTGAATACGACTTGAAGTCCGGCCGCCGCGGCAAACGGGACAGCCATAGCGGACCCCTGTTGGAGCGGCTCACGGGCGCACCAACTATCGCCGTCAACAACAACGCCGCCGCCGTGTTTCTCGTCCTCCACGCCCTCGCCAAGGGCAGGGAAGTCATCGTCAGCCGCGGCGAGCTCATTGAGATTGGCGACGGGTTTCGCATTCCCGACATCGTGCGCGCGGCCGGTGTCAAATTGATTGAAGTCGGCACGACAAACAAGACCACACTGGCCGACTACGCGAACGCCATTACTCCCAAAACCGCGCTCATTCTGCGGGTCCACCCCAGCAATTTTCACATCACCGGATTCACCGCCAAGCCGGCGCTCGAAGAGCTTGCCTCGCTCAACGTTCCCGTTTATGAGGATCTCGGCTCCGGCGCCTTGGTCGACTTGAAACCATATGGCATCAATGAACCCGTTGTGCAGGACAGCCTCCGCGCCGGCATCAGTATCGTTAGTTTTTCCGGTGATAAACTCCTCGGCGGACCTCAGGCGGGCTATATCTCGGGCAGGCTGGATCTAGTAACGGCGGTACGTCGAAACCCCATGTTCCGGGCTCTGCGGCTCGACAAACTGGTCCTCCAGGCCATGGAGCAAACGCTTCGCGCACTGGTGTTTCAAAACTACGATGCTATCCCCGCGCTCCGTATGATCCGCCTCTCCCCGGACGAAATCAGACGGCGCGCCGAGGCCATGGCGTCAAGGATTCCCGGCGCGACCGTCGTTGCCGGCAGGTCGGTCATCGGCGGGGGAAGTACGCCGGACCAATCGCTGCCGACTTTCCTTCTTGCCATCCCCGGCCCGCCGCACAAACTCGAACGGCGTCTCCGTGCGCACAACGTCATCGCCCGCATCGACGGCGCGCGCCTGGTCATCGATCTCCGAACGGTCCTGCCCGCGCAGGAGCCGGCGCTGCTCGCGGAACTGGTGCGCTAATAAGCCAGCACGTCTCGCGCCAACAGCGGAATGCCGCGGCCGATCGCCCTGCCGTCATCGGTCAGCGCCGCAACTCGCAGCAGCGCGCGAAGCTGCAGCCCCTTTGCTGGAACACTTACTGTCCATCCTTCCGCATCTTCCTTCGCGGAAGCGGTCGAGAACGATCCCAACATCTCATCGCCCGAAAACACGCCAAATCGCGCGAACTTCCCCAGCGCCGCCACGCGCACCCCTCGAAGCAGCAGATAGTCGGCCGGCGCGGGCAGCCGTTCCAGCCGCGATTCGAAAACATGCACCTGGGCCAACCGCGGTTCCCCCGGATGCAGAGGCTTCATCAGCGTGGAGTACTCATAGCTCAACACCTGCCTCTCCCCCGCAAAGTTCAAATCGATTACGCGCCAGCGCCCATCTTCGTCGAAGAAGTACCCGCGCGCTTCCCGCAACGGCGGTGTCCGTCTTCCATCTCCCAGCGCTTCCCAGGAGGTCCACAGGCGGTCAATGTTCGCCAGATGCGGGTAGAAGAGCGGGTCGGAGGGAGTGAGCCTCGTTGCCGAAACTACTTCCGCAAACGGTCCCGCAAACACGGCCGGCGCCTGCTTCGCCGTTCCCACGAAATCCTCGCCTCGGCGCAACGCGAGGCATGGCTCGACATCAATGCTCACCGAAAAGGGTCGGCGGACGGCGAACAGCGGCTGGTTCGGCTCGGCGTAAATCAGCGGCGCCGTACGCGCTGGCGTCGCGTACACGTTCTCCCACGGCCAGTAGGGAACCCGGATTGCCGGCTCTCCCCGCCTTGCCGGAAGCAGCCTGTTTAACAGCCGTTCGTGAAAGTAGAGCATCGCGCGGCACCAAGGCAGAAAGTTCCAATTCACCCCGCCGGGCTCCAGCCGGGCCTGCTGAAAAAACTGCCGCGGGTCGGCCGGTGCCAATTCCTTCATGCGCCGCACTGATTCACGGAACCGAATCAGGTCTCCGGGGCGGAGCGCCAGTTCGAATACCGAGAGCCTTCGCGCATACGGTCCTGGCGGCGGCACAAACGGCAGCGCCAAATGCGGCGGAGGTAAGGCTGGACCCGTCTGCGCCCGCAAGCCGCTTCCACCAAGGATTCCCGAGGCTAAGAAGGCACGGCGATGCATAAAGGGAAGACGCTGCTTCCCCTCTATCCGTGCAGATGGCCGAAGAAAAATCTACGCGCGTTCCAGGTATTCGCCTGTCGTCGTCGATACGCGGATCACTTCGCCTTCGTTGATGAACGCGGGTACCTGTACCACCAATCCGCTCTCCATCTTGGCCGGCTTGCCGACGTTCGACACCGTCGCGCCCTTCAGGCCCGGCTCCGTCTCGATCACCTGCATCTCAACAGCGGCCGGCAATTCCACGCCCACAGGCTTCTCTTCGTAGAACTCGATCTTGAGCTTCAAATTCGCTGTCAGGAATTGCGCCGCTTCGCCCAGTACATCGTCGCCGAACTCGTACTGCTCGTAGGTTTCCGTGTTCATGAAGTGGTACGTCTCCACTTCCTTGTAGAGGAACTCCACTTCCTGCTCGTCGAGCGTCACCTTATCCACGCGATCTTCCGACGCGAACCGGTGCTCGAACATCGCCCCGGAGCGCAGGTTCCGCATCTTCACCTGCACAAAGGCGCGCAAATTGCCGGGCGTGCGATGGGTAAACGCAAAAATGCTGTGTAGTTCGTTGTTGAACTTAATCACCATGCCCGCGCGCAAAGAGGTGGCGTTAATCATGAAAGACCGAAACTCCTGTGGATTGGTTGGAAAGTGAACGACCGACGGAAATTACCGGAGGGATTCCCTGATATTTTACCAAAGAGCCCTGATCGCCGCCTGTCGTAGAATGGGGATTACCCCTTGCCGCCATCGGGCGGCCCAGTTTTTTCTATGCTCCCTGAAAAGTTGCTGGAAGGCCTCACCTTCGACGACGTCCTCCTCGTCCCCTCCCGGAGTTCCGTTCTCCCCGCTAGTGCCGATACGCGAACACACCTCACCCGGCGAATTCCCCTCAACATCCCGATCATTTCGGCGGCCATGGATACAGTGACCGAGTCTCATCTCGCCATCGCTCTCGCCCAACAGGGCGGCATCGGCATCATCCACCGCAACATGACCATCGAGCGCCAGGTCGAAGAGGTCGACAAGGTCAAGCGCTCGGAGTCCGGCATGATCGTCGATCCCGTCACCATCCGTCCCGACCAACCCATCACCGACGCGCTCGAGCTCATGAAGCGCTTCCGGATCTCCGGCGTGCCCGTCACGAAGCCGAATGGTGAGCTCGTCGGCATCCTCACCAACCGCGACCTGCGTTTTGAAACCAGTTTCAACATGCCCGTCTCCACGCGCATGACCCAGGGCCGCGAGAACCTCATCACGGTCCCCGT
This sequence comes from Acidobacteriota bacterium, assembly GCA_016185425.1. GTDB lineage: Bacteria > Acidobacteriota > Terriglobia > Bryobacterales > Bryobacteraceae. The sequence goes on from JACPNQ010000034.1 coordinate 457,837, forward strand.
CGGCACGACGCTCGAAGACGCCGAACAGATCCTCCACAAACATCGCGTGGAAAAACTCCTCGTCGTGGATGATGGCTACTTTTTGAAAGGCCTCATCACCGTCAAGGACATCCAGAAGAAACTGAAGTATCCGAACGCCGCCAAGGACTCGCAGGGCCGTCTCCGCTGTGGCGCCGCCGTCGGCTCCACCAAGGACTACCTCGAACGCGCTGCCGAGCTGGTCCGCCGCAAGGTCGACGTGCTCGCCATCGATTCCGCGCACGGCCACCATCAAGGCGTTCTCGACGCCGTCAAAGCCATCAAAGCCAGATTCCCCGAAGTCGATCTCCTGGCCGGCAACGTGGCGACTTATGAAGGTGCCCGCGATCTGATCGAGCTCGGCGTAGACGGCGTTAAGGTCGGTATCGGCCCCGGATCCATCTGCACGACGCGCGTCGTCTCCGGCGCCGGCGTTCCGCAGATCACGGCGATCACCCAATCTGCCCGCGCGTGCCGCGAAGCTGGTGTCCCCCTCATATCTGACGGCGGAATCAAATACTCCGGCGACGTCACCAAAGCCATCGCCGCCGGCGCGGACTCCGTCATGATTGGCTCCCTCCTCGCTGGCGTCGACGAAAGCCCCGGTGAGACGATTCTCTACCAGGGCCGCACGTTCAAGAGCTACCGCGGCATGGGCTCAATGGGTGCCATGACCAACGCATCCCAGGATCGCTACGCCGACCAGGGCGCGGGCAAACTGGTTCCCGAAGGTATCGAAGGCCGAGTCCCCTACAAAGGTCCGCTCGCCGAGCTTGTTTTCCAACTCGTCGGTGGATTGAAAGCAGGCATGGGCTATACCGGCTGCAGCACGATTCCGGATCTGCAATCGGAGGCGAAGTTCCTCAAGATCTCTCCTGCAGGGCTCCGCGAGAGCCACGTGCACGACGTCATCATCACCAAGGAAGCGCCGAACTACCGCGTGGAATAACCCCGGTCACAGCTCTCGAAAACTCTCCAATCCGCTAATAACACAGCACTTGCCGCTCCGCTATCCGCGGTTGCTGTTGACGGCGGCGATACAATGCAATTAGTAAGGGTCTGGCTGCGCCACGCAGCCAGACCCTTTTGGTCTTTAGGAATGCCGGTCTTGGTTCTTCCATCGTCGAGGGTTCCTGCTCGATCTTTGACATCCTGAATATTCACTGGAGGCTCGCCCCCACATCGCGTGTCCACGCTCAGCGGCGCAAAACAGTTTGAGCGGGACACGCGAGGTTGGCGTCGGGAGGGTCCCAGCAAACATTGAAAACAAAGCCGGTTGTCGATTCGAATTTTTCAAAATGGGTCCTGCCGGTAGGCCGAAGATCAATCGAGAGAATCCATGGCGCTAATCCGCTACGCCGCTCCGCGCCTTGACCCGTTCTTCACACGGGCCGGCAGTTCGTGGCCATTTGAACTGACAGAAAAACCTGACCTTACACCGCCCGTTTCACGGCTCAATCACCATTGATCGAAACCACATCGACTCCATAACTACCGGTCCGGGCCTCATCCGTATAGAGGCCCGGACCGGCCATCGCCGGATTCGTTTCGGATTCGACGTTGCCACTTTCCCCGAGATCGCCGCTCACTTTCCTTCTACGCAGCAACTCCCTTCGTAAAGAAGTGCAAAGAACCCGATCTCCCCGCAACGCCCCATTCGGTACAGGCGTTTAACGGGAAGGTCATGAAAGTTCTCGCTTCGTTTCTCTGCGCCCTCGCGGCCGCGTTCGCCCAAACTCCACCTGTTCATCCCGCTTGGAGCGGCGACAAGGTGCACGAGATCCGCCTCACCTTCAAACAGCCCGACTATTGGGATCGGCTCACCAAGAACTATCTCGGTACGGAAGTCCAGGCCGAATATCTCGAAGCCTCGCTCACGTGGGGCCAATACAAGTTCGACTCCGTCGGCGTCCGATTCAAAGGCAATAGCTCCTACTCCGGCGCGCGGACAATGAAAAAGCCCTTCCGCATCAAGCTCAACGAATTCGTCAAAGGGCAAAAGATCGAGGGCATCGGCGCGTTCAATCTGGATAACGGACTCAACGACCCCAGCCTCGTCCGCGAGTCGCTCTATTTCGAAATGGCCACAGCGCTCGGCCTCAAAGCTCCACGCACCAACTACGCCGCTCTCTACGTTAACAACGAGTATATCGGCCTCTATTTTCTGGGCGAAGTAATCAACTCGGACTTCCTCAAGAACTACTTCGGCAAGGACGAAGATACCGGCAACCTCTACAAAGGCAACATCGGCGCCAATTTTGCCTATCTCGGCGAAGACAAGGCCCCCTACAAAGAGGTGTGGGAAAAACAAACGAACGAAGGCGCCGACGATTGGACCGACCTGATCGCGCTCTGCAAAATCATCGACCAGACACCCTCCGCCGAGCTCAAGGCCAAGCTCGAACCGCTCATGGACATCGACAGCGTTCTCACCGCCCTAGCGCTCGACAACGCAACCGTCAACCTCGACAGCTACGTCGGCCTCGGCCAGAACTTCAACGTTTACCGGCGGCCCTCCGATAAACGTTGGGTCTGGTTGGTCTGGGACCCCAGCCTCGCCTTCGGGGCGCTGAACATGGCTGGAGGGTCTCTCGCTGAACTCGCTACTGAATACACGCAAACCGGCGGCGGGTTCATTGGTGGCGGAGGGATGCCTGCCGGTCCGGGCGGTGGCATGCCCAATCCTGCCAGTGCAACGCGCCCGCTAGCCACCAAGCTCTGGGAAATTCCGGAGTACAAGGAACGCTACCGTCAGATCTACAACAGCCTCATCGGCCGCGTCTTCGTCAGCGACAAAATTGTGGCCCGCGCTAACATCCTGCGCGCGATGATCCGCCCGTATGTTTCCGCCGACACCCAACTCCTCAACACATTCGCTGCGTTTGACTCCGCCATGACCGCCCCCATCCCCGCGCAAGGAGGCTTTCCCGGTGGCGGCCAACCCGGCCCGATGCCGGGCCAACCCGGTCCAGGCGCCGGTCCTATCGGCGGCCAGAACACTCCCGGCCTCCAAACGGTGATTGACGCGCGCCTCACTTGGTTGAAAGCTCAATTCGCCACGCAGACGTTCCCCTCCGCCAATCTCTCCGCCTCCGTCTCCGTCCTCAACTTCGCCATGACTCCCGGCGGTTCCAATCCGGCCGCGCAAAAGATCGACCTCAAATACGCGGGTGTCAACACGCCGCCTACGTTCTCGCTGGCCGCTTCGACGCAGGACGGCGCTTCCTGGCTCACGCCAAACGTTACCGGTGGAGCTCTGCCTGGCTCCTTCCAAATCTCGATCGGCGGCAAGGATCTCCCGGCCGGCGTATACGCGGGCGCCATCACTGTATATCTGTCGGGCGCGACCGAAGTCGTCATCCCAGTCACGCTCACCGTCGGCACAGTGGCCACGCCGGCCGTCACTGGCATCGCCAACGCCGCCAGCTATTCCACGGCCGCGATAGCACCCGGCCAGATCGCCACGATCTTCGGAACCAACCTTGGTCCGAAGGATCTGAACCTGAACACCGCCGGAGTCCGCGTCACATTCGATGGAGCGGCCGCCCAGCTTCTCTATGTGACCGCTACGCAACTGGGTGTCGTCACGCCTCTCGCTCTCACCGGCAAGACGCAAACTTCTGTCCAAGTCAGCTACGGCAACCAGACTTCCGCGGCCGTCGCCAAAACTGTCGCGCCCACAGCGCCAGGCCTGTTCACCATCAACGCCTCCGGCTCCGGCCAGGGCGCCATTATCAATCAATCGGGCGTAATCAATAGCAGCGCCGCCTCCGCGCCGAAGGGCAGTATCGTGGCCATCTACCTCACCGGCGGGGGCGTCACCAACGCGAATGGAGCGATCTCCGCTCCGGTCACCGTTACCATTGGCGGACAGCCGGCGGCCGTCGCATACGCCGGTGCCGCTCCGGGTGCTGTGCAGGGCCTGTATCAGATCAACGCTACCGTGCCGTTATCGGCTCCTTCCGGAGCGCAGCCCGTCACCGTAAACGTCGGGTCCGCCGCCGCGCAATCCGGAGTCACCATCAACATCCAATAGTGTCCCTACCCTGGAACTTGGGCTTCGTCGCCGCACGCGGACTCGAAGCCTTTTTTTTAGCTACTTTCTCAGCGCCGCGTCTTCCTCGGCCAAATCCTTCCGCGCGTTGTTCAGCCAGCTCACCGCGGGATTCGTCTGCTTGCTCAAAATGTCGAACCCTGTCTGGGTCTCCACTTTAGCTTCGCCATGGCGCTTTAGCCGCAGCAGAACTCGTCCCAGCTTGATCCGCCCAATCCCGACATTCACATGCGTCGGCGCGAGCGTCTGTCTATACATCACCATCGCCTCGCGCAGCAGCGGCTCGGCGCGCGCGAAATCCTTCTGTGCCATATACACGCTCGCCTGGTTCGACAACCCGATACTGATCAGATAGTGCTTTCCCTGATACGCCGCGCGATAGATCGCCACGACGCGCTTGAACGCCGCCTCCGATTCCGCATACCGTTCCTGCAACAGCGCGACGTTGCCAACCTCATTCAACGTCGACGCCACCTGCGGATGCATCGGTCCAAACGCACGCTCCCGGATCGCCAGCGCCTGGTTCAGCAACGCCGCCGATTCATCCAATTTCTTCTGCATGATCAGCGACCGCGCCACGAGCGTCAGCCCGGCGGCCGTGCGTGGATGATCCTCGCCATAGAACGGCCGCGTGATCGCCAACGCCTCCCGCTGATATTTCTCCGCTTCGACATAGTTTCCGGTGTCCTGCTGAATGGCGCCAAGGTTCACCAGGTCTTCCGCCACCGCTGGATGTTTCGGTCCGTAAACCTGCTTATGAATCGACAATACCCGTCGATTCAGCGCCTCGGATTCCTTGTAGTGCCCGGCATAGAAATGCACATTCGCGAGACCGGCTAGACTCGCCGCCAGGTCCGCCTGCGTCGTCTCTCGCGATCCGGTCCGCAGCGCCACGGCTTCGTCCATTACGCCGATGGCCTTCTCGTAGGAGCCGCGCTCCTCCAGCACTTTCCCGAGTGCCTCCAGCGCCCCCGCAATCGCCGGATGCCCAGCCGGATGGGCGCGGCGGATCAGATCCACTCCTTCCCGGGCCAAACGCTCCGCATCCTCAAATCGCGCCTGGTCCGCACGAAGCAATGCCAGATCCAGCAGACTCTCCGCATAGTCCGGATGCCGGTCGCCGCGCGCGTTCCGCCGTTGTTCCAACGCGTCCCGCAGCAGCGTATCCGCCTTCTCAAAATTGCCCAGCTTCCGCTGCACATCGCCCAGCGTCCGGAACAATTCGGTCTGCGCCTCCGGATCGCCGCTCAATGCCCGCGCCTCATCCACGCCACGATCCACCAGCGTCACCACGCGCAAATCCTTCGCCGGACCCGCATACCGGTCTCCGCCTTCGAAAAGGTTCAGGACGAATCGCATCATTCGCTGGGATCGCGCCGCCTCTGCCACCGCTTCGTTCCGCGCCTCTCGCAACCGGACGGTATAGAAGACTACCATCGCGGCAACTGCCGCCGCTATCGCCAGCCAACTCCGATTTCGTCCAACAAATTTTCCTGCCCGGTAGCTCCAATTGTCCGGTCTCGCCTCCAATGGCTCACCCGCCCGAAAATGGTCGAGGTCCCGCAGAAGCGCTTCCACGGATCCGTACCTTCGGGCCGGCTCCGCATGCATCGCGGTCTGGCATAACACGTCCAATTCGCTCCACGCCGCGCGGCTGGCCGCCACATGCCGCGCGGCCGATGGAGCCACGCCTGCTTCGGGCAGTTTCGCTGTCAAAAGCTGATACAGGATCACCCCGAGGCAATACATATCGGTGTAAATCCCGGTCGCTTCCCCACGCAACTGCTCCGGCGCCGCATAGGCCGGCGTCATCAGATGCAACCCCGTCTTCGTCCGATCCTCCGTAGCCGCAAGCTGCTTCGCGATCCCGAAGTCGAGCAGCTTCACCTCTCCCGCGCCGGAAACAAGAATGTTGGAAGGCTTCAGATCACGGTGAATAATTAAGTGCCGGTGTGCGTGCTGCACAGCCTCGCAAACTCGCCGGAACAGGGCCAGCCTTTCTTGCAGACCGCATTTGCGTGCCTCGCAGTGGTCCGTAATCGGTGCTCCCTCCACGAACTCCATCGCAAACCACGGCGTGCCATCGGCGAGAGTGTCGGCATCGTATAACGAAGCAATCGCCGGATGCCGCAACTCCGCCAGGGTTCGCTGCTCGGCAAGGAATCGTTCCCGCCGCGATGGCGACAGCCACGAATCGCGCAGAATCTTGATCGCGGCGACGCTGCCCAGATCGTCCCTGCGCGCAAGAAATACCAGCCCCATCCCGCCCTCGCCCAGCAGTTTCTCCAAACGGTAAGGTCCGAACGCCTGCGCCATCAAACCGGAAGGAATGTCTTCCAACGCCTCCGCGGCAACGGCACCAAGATCTTTGCCCAGTAGCGGAACGGCACGTTCATCTTCCGCCAAAAGTTCCATCAGCTCTGCGCGAAGCCCGTCCTCCACACTGGCCAGGAACCTCTCCCGCGCTTCGCCTTCCAGATCCACGGCGTCGTGAAACAGTTCCTGCAGCCGGCCGTAGCGCATCGGGTCCATGGTACGGTCACCCTTCCTTCCGCAGCTCCCGGCTTAACCACGCTTTCGCCACGCGCCAGTCTCGCGCCACTGTCGCCTCAGAGACTCCCAGTAATTGCGCCGTTTCCGCAACCTCCAGGCCTCCGAAGAACCGGCTCTCCACAATCGAAGCCTGCCGCGGGCTGAGCCGCGCCAATCCGTCCAGCGCCGCGTCCAGTCGCAGAATCTCGTCGACGCCGCATCCTTCCGGCGTGGCCGCGGGAAGGTCTTCATCGAATGTCACCAGCAGCGCACCGTCGCCTTGGCGCTTCATCGCGCCCCTTCGCCGCGCGGCCGAAATCAGCAACTGCCGCATCGCCTTGGCCGCGATCCGTTTGAAATGCAGCGGCGATTCCCACGAAACACCGCCCGACCCGGCCAGTTTCAACCAGGCTTCATTCACCAGTGTCGTCGGGCTCAACATCGCCTTCGGATCCGCCCGGCGAATCGCACTCGCCAGCCGCCGCAATTCCTCATACGCCACGCTGAAGAGCCGGTTCAGCTCTTCTCGCCCGCCGGCCTCCCCAATCGGCCCGCCCGGCCAATCCTCGAATTCAGACGAGTTCGCGCCACGTACCCGCATGTACAGTTGATTTCCCAAGTCTATCACCCGATTCGATGACAGCCGCCGCGCGCCGTTCGCGTAGTGCTTCGGTGAGAGCACTCCCATGCGATTCTTATTCACACTTCTTTGCGCCTTGGCCATCCACGGCCAAACCATCACGTCTGTTGCGGGTAATTCAAGCTGGCGTCTCGTCTACAACGTTGCGCTTGACTCCGCCGGCAACATATACACGGCGGACCAGGGCACTCATCAGGTCTACAAGACCGATCTTTTCGGCGCCACAACCGTCATCGCGGGCACCGGCCGCGCCGGTTTCTCGGGCGATGGCGCTCTGGCCGTGAATGCCCAGCTCAATGCACCCCTCGGTGTCGCCGTCGCCCCGGATGGCACCCTGTATGTCACCGATTACACCAACGACCGCATTCGCAAAATCGCTCCCAACGGGATCATCACCACCATCGCCGGCACCGTCGGCGGATTCGCCGGCGACGGCGGTCCAGCCACCGCCGCGCGGCTCAACGGTCCCATTTCTATCGTTCTCGATCCAGCCGGGAACATCTATTTCAGCGACGTCAATAACTTCAGAGTCCGGAAAATCAGCACTGCGGGCATAATCTCAACCGTTGCGGGCTCCGGCCGCCTCAGCCTTTCCGGTGATGGAGGCCTGGCAACCGCCGCCGATGCCGCTCCCTGTTGGATCGCGCTCGGGCCCGACGGAAGCCTATACTTCACCGACGATTTCGACGGCCGCCTAAACGGAAACAATCGGATTCGGAAAGTCTCCACCAACGGCATTATTACAACCGCCGCGGGCACCGGAGTGGCAGGATATAGCGGAGACGGGGGGCCCGCTACGCAAGCGCAAATCCGATCCGCGTCCGGCGTCGCCGTGGACGCCGGCGGGAATCTCTTCATCGCCGACGCTGCCGACGCTCGCATCCGGAAAGTCGACCCTTCTGGCAAGATCACGACTTATGCCGGCAACGGGACATCTGGGATTGGCGGCGACGGGGGACCAGCGCTTAGCGCTCAGCTAAACTTTCCCTCCGGCATGGTTACGGATTCTATCGGCAATCTCTACGTCGCCGATGTGCGTAATCTCCGTATCCGCAAAGTCTCCATCCCTCCTGTCCCCGCCATTCGTACCGAGAATCCCGTCCTTACATCCTTCGGCGGCAAGGTTGGTTTCAGCTCGAATACGTATGTCGAAATCTACGGCCAGAACTTCTCGTCCACCCAGCGCCTCTGGGGCGGCAGCGACTTCAACGGGGCCAACGCACCTACTTCGCTCGATGGCGTTAGCGTGACTGTCAACGGCAGGGCCGCGTTCGTTTACTACATCAGCCCAAATCAAATAAACATCAATACGCCGGAGGACGTCACCGCGGGCCCCGTCACCATTCAGGTCAAAGGTCCGCTCGGCGTCAGTAACTCGGTTGTCGTCAACCGTGCGCGCCTCTCGCCCACGCTGCAGACCGTGCCTCAGTTCCTGGTAGGCGGCAAGCAGTATGTTGTGGCGCTCACGCCGGACTTCGCGACGTTCATCGGCCGCGTGGGTCTGCTCCAGGGCGTCAACTTTGCGCCCGCCAAACCCGGCGACAATATCTCTATCTATGCGCTGGGTTGCGGACCAACCAGCCCGCCGACGTTGGCCGGTGTCATAGCCGCGCAAGCCTCCGCCGTATCCTCTCCGTACACCCTGCGCATCGGCGGCCAGCGCGCCAACGTCACCTTCGCCGGTATTGTTGGCGGCACCATCGGACTCTACCAGTTCAACGTCGTCGTTCCGAATGTCGCTGCAGGCGATCACCCAATAGAGCTGGAGATCGACGGTGTGCCGAACGCCCAGAACCTGTTCATCACCGTTGGCCAGTGAAAGCGAGGTGCCGCGAAAAGGACGGCAGCAGCCCGTCCTTTTCGCCCATGCCGATAACGATGGCCTTCAACTTTTTCAGTGGCCAAATATACTGGTCCACCATCATTACCGTTGCATTCGCTGCCAACCTTCCGAGTACGGACTGCTGCACTTCGCCGCCCCGCTCGGAACTAGGCAGCACCGGGTATCGCCGGTTTGGACTCTTCACATAACTCGGCCGAAGGTAGACGGTGACATCTCGATCCGGAGAGTCGCCGGCCAGATTGCCTTCGAGGCCGATTCCAGGCACCTTGACCCGCGTCACCTGACCAGGCGCCGTCTGTCCCGCTCCCACCGCCACATACAAGGCGGCAACCAGCACGATTATTCAGGGCTATCGCCGGTATAGATACAGCGTGTGGCTGCGGCCTTCCCCGTCGTCTTCGACGACCTCGGTTTTATCGGGCCGCCATCCGCCGACTTCAAAGTCGTGCGCCACGACGCGCGCGCCCTTCTTCAACTGTTTGTCCAGAATCGGCCGCAGCTTCTCATTCGCAACGGGCAACAGATACACCGTAATCAGGTCGGCCGACGAATAATCCTGTTGCAAAAGGTCGCCATGAATGATACGCGCCTTCTCCGCCAGTCCCAGCCGCCGGATCTTTTCCGCGCTCTGCGTGTAGAGATCCTTGTCGAACTCCACACCCACTGCGTTCATACCGAACTTCTCAGCGGCGATAATCACAATCCGCCCGTCGCCGCTACCCAGGTCGAAAACTTTCTCGCCCTTCTTCGCGCCGCCCAGGTGCAGCATCTTTTCTACGATTAATTCCGGCGTCGGATAATATGGCGCCAGCTTTTCGCCCTTTTTCGCCTCCTGCGCAAGCAGGGGCATCATCCCCAACCCGCTCAATAGCAGACTGCGTCGATTCATACAGCCATCCTCCGTCTAGTCACTCCCACTATCAAGGCTCAATGTAAAGACGCACTTTGTTGGTCGGAGAGTTGCCGGCCTCCAAAAATAACTCCGCCCCGCCTGTGTTTACAATGTCCGGCAGACGCATTTCAACGAGGTAGTAACCAATGTAACCGGGCGCGAGCGAGGCGCGCACTACCTCAAGCGGCGCTCCGTCCAGATAAGCTCTCACTTGCGCGATTACTTGCGGCGCTGCCTCTCCCGCCGGCGCCGCAATCCCGACTGGCCAATTCGGCGCCACCCGGCCCAGCCCGCTGACCAAAACTTGAATTAACGCGCCAGCGCGCGCGGGATTGCCGCTGTCGACTAACGAACCATTCGTTCCGTCCATCACCATCGGCGTGCCATCGCGGTCCACCAGGATCGCCGGCGCCGCTGCCGCCAGCGGCAGGCTCGATCGCACCATCCCGCCCTCTGCCTCCAGTGAAAGCGCAACGCTCGTTCCTTCCAGATCGTATGGCAACTGAATCTGCGTCTCGCGCTCTCCCCGGCTCAAGACAAGCACCGGCTTCTCCCCCGCGCGCACCGATTGCACGCGGCCGCCGATCACGCTCAGCAGTGCTCCTGGAGCCGCCGCCCGCGCCGTCCAGTCTGCCGCGCTGACAACTTTCCAATCGCGCATCCTGTGTGGCGATGCGTCCGAATACACGCCGTATCCGTACACGGCCGCATAGAGCGTCTGGCCCAATGGGTCCAGCTTGACGTCGTAGACCGGTGCGTCGGCGATTGGCGATGCAATCTTTTTCCAGGGAGTCGCCTGGCCCATTGCTGCCAGATCGGCCGTTGTCCAATAGATACCGGATTCAGTCGCCGCGTAGATGGCGCCGGCTTCAAAATCGGCCGCCACGCCGTACACTGCCGCTTGCGCCAGATTCGATGAGATGTCATCCCAAATCAGTCCGCCATTGGTCGTGCGCAGCACCACAGGCCCCGCCTCCCTACGGCGCAGACTGACCACGGCTCGCCGCGGCTCTCGAATATCCAATGTGAACGACTCAATCACAGCTCCTGGATTCTGCGCCGGCGGCAACCAGCTTCCCCCCCGGTCCAGCGAAACATAGATCCGCCCGTCTTCCGTTCCCGCATAAACTACGTCGCCCGAGTAGCTGAGGGCGGTCACCATCACCCCGAATTCCCGCGAAAGCGCAATCCGTGTCGCCTGCTCCAGGGCCAGATTACCGGGAACCGGCTGCCAGGCGGCCCTTTCACCGGGGGCCCATTCAAACACCGCCGGCGTCAATGTGGCCGGAGCCAGCATCGCTACGCGCAAGCCGGCAGTCCCGCGCGGCAAGCTTACAATCCGGCGCACAGGTAACTGCGGAAGCGCCGCGTTCAAGCTCAACCAAGTCAATCCGGCATCGGCGGATTTCCAAACGCCGGTGGCGGTCGAAACGACGATCTCTTCCGGCACTCCCGGCCGCACCGCCGCCTGGCTCACCGGCCCCCCCAGCAGCGAGGTCTGTTTCCATTGCGTCAGGTTCCGCCAGCTACGGCCGTTATCCTCCGTCCGCCAGACATGATCGCCGTACGCGTACGCCCATCCGGCCCGGCCTGCGCCGATCACGCGCGCCTGGGCTTCCGGAATTCGGTCCACAACGGCGCTCACGCTCTCCACCGGCCCGCCCTGCGCGGCCGATTTCCAGCTTTCGCCGTCCTCCGTCGAAAGCCATCTCCCGACCGCGGTCCGAGCGTAGATCGTCCCGCCATCGCCCGACCAACCGACGCCGTCCACCGGCCCGGTAGCCAAACCGCTCAACCGTAGATCCATCGCCGCGGTCCCAACATGCCGCCACTCCGCGCGCACGCCGCCTCCGCCCGCTACTCCCAGCAGGAAAAGATACCCAATTGTCCGGACAGCCTTTGGCATGCGCTTCTAGTGATACGTGTCACTGGGACAGACGGACTCACCTAATGCGTCCATTCTACCCGGTGAAACGGCGATCGTCTCCCTATTCTATCGGCTCCATAGTCTAAAAACTGTTGATTTCACGGGTCTTACTCGGAACAATCCGATCCGGCCCCCCTTTTGCTATGCAATTATAGTGGTACAATCGGGACGCGGTAATCTGCCCAATCTGCAGCTTTGTGGCCCGATTGCCGATATTTCTCTCAAGGGTAAGCATGGACCGGACATGGACAACGAGAACGCTGGCGCTCGCCGCAGTGCTCTCCCTTTGCCCGGCCTACGCGCAGCTTCCCAACCTTTTCCCCGAGGATAAGCAGTACTCCGCCCAGGTCCTCCAACTCGCCGGCCAGGTCTCCGTCCTGAAAGGCGGCCGCGAACCTTGGGCTCTCAACGTCGGCGATTGGGTCCAAAAGCGCCAGGAAATCGTTACCGGTGCGAACGGGTACGCCCTGTTTCAGGTTAACGATGGCAGTACATTCGAAGTTTTCGCGAACTCTCGCGTCATCTTCCGCAATAACAGCGGCGATTGGAAAGATCTTCTCGATCTCTTCCTTGGCCGGGTGAAAGTACATGTGCAGAAATTCGGCGGCCAGCCGAATCCGAATCGGGTCACGACACCTACCGCGGTTATCTCCGTCCGGGGAACGATCTTCGATGTGCAAATCGAGGACAGCGACGCGACCACGCTCGTTCTAGTCGAGGAAGGCCTCGTTAGTGTACGTCACGCCCTGATCCCCAGCAGCAACGACAAGACGCTCAGCCAGGGTGAATACCTCCGCGTTTATAAGACACAGCCTCTCGCGAAATCGACCTTTGATAGGGGCGCTGCGCTCAAACGTGCCATGCAGGCCGCTAGCGACGCCGTCTCGGCCGCCATCTACCGGCTGCCACGCGGCGGCAGCGGCGGCGGTACGCCCGCTCCCTCAGGCGGCGGCGCTACTGGCGATACAGGTGCAACACCGCCTCCACCACCTCCTCCTCCCCCACCGCCGCCTCCGCAATAGTTGAAAATAGAGGTATGCGCGTTTTCCCCCTCCTCTGGTCATTAGGCCTGACCGCGGCCGCGCTGTCTGCTCAATCGGCCGGTGTCCCGCCGGAATGGGAGACTCGGAAATTGCTCGATAGCCTCGTCAACAACGCCAAGAAGCTCGAACCGCTTGTCAGCGAGATTACCCCTGCTTCGTGGAAAGAAAAGGGCGCCCCGGACGCCTATCAGGCGCAATGGAAGAGCGTCAAGTTGAGTCTGGAAGGCCTTCGCTATTCCTCCGCTCGCCTGGCGAATGAACCAACCCGGCTCTCGTTCGCGCTCGATACCCTGTTTCGCCTGGATGGCCTCAACATCTACCTGGGCTCGCTAGCCTCCGGGGTCCGTCGCTATCAGAATCCCGCCCTCGCCGATCTCTTACTCGGCGTGGCCGACGAGAATTCCGCCAACCGCGAGAGTCTCAAACAATACGCACTCGACCTCGCCGCTTCGAAAGAGGGCGAATTGAAAGTGATGGAGACGGAAGCCCAGCGATGCCTTGGCATCATCGTCAAACAGCCGCCAGCGCCCGCCCGGCCCAAGCCCGCTCCCGCAAAGGATAAGGATAAGGAACGTAAGTGAGCGTAACAACCCGTTTCACCTGCTCAATCTGTGCCGAACCTTCGGACCAGATCTGTGTCTGGTGCACAAAAGACACCTGTGCTTCCCACCGCTGCGGCCGTTGCCGCCGCTGTGCAGACTGCTGTCCCTGCGAGCGTCCCATAGACACCGAATCGCCGGCCAGCCCCGGTGATCAACCAGCGCGGGGACTAACCTAATCTGTAGGGAGCCCTGTACCTGTAGCTGAGATAGCGGTTGGCGGCTTCGCTGTTGGTGAACCGTTCGGCCTTGCCGTCCCACTCCAGGAAACTCCGGGTGCGCAGTGCGATGTGTGCAATGACCGTGTTCGCCGTCGATGTGTGTCCTTCTTCGATGGGGCAGTTCGTGCGCGCCCTGCTCTTGACGCAATCCAGGAAGTTGCGGCAGTGCGGTGGCGTGCTGGTCGTGCCGTTCACGACTTTGGCTTCGATGGTTGCCTTTTTCGACGGATTGTAAGCCCGTTCCGAGTTCCGGTCGAGCGGTGTTCGCGCGCCGAATAGCACCTCGGTCGTCTTCTCCGGCACTACTTCCCAGCGATTCGAGTAGATATACATCGTGCCGAGCGTTCCGCGGATCTCCATCTCGGCGCCCCGGACGCTCGCCGGTGCCGCATTGGCGTTGTATTGGACAAAGCCCATCAACATATCGCCAAAGTCCCAATGCACCTCGCAAGTGTCCGGTATCTCGCGGTTGTCACTCACGCCGTACTTGCCGCCAATCGCCACAACCGCGCGGGGTGTCTGTTTGCCGAGCGCCCACCGCAGCATGTCCATGTAGTGCACGCCAAAATTGGTGATCTGGCCGCCGGAATAGTCGTAAAACCACCGGAAATTATAGAATGTGCGGTTCTTGTTGTACGGTACTTTGGGTGCCGGACCCAGCCACTTGTCCCACATCTCCGGCGATGGCGGCGCCGAATCCGAGGCATTCCCGATCCCGTTTGGAGCTTCGTTCTGCACATGAAAGCCGCGTGCCACGCTGATCTTCCCCAGCGCCCCAGCTTTCAAGTACTCAACCGCTTCCTGCAGGAACTTCGACGAACGGCGCTGAATGCCCACCTGTACAACACGCTTCGTCTCCTGCGCGACCTGCACCATCCGCCGCCCTTCAGAGACAGTGAGCGAGAGCGGTTTCTCGACGTACACATCCTTCGCTGCGCGGCACGCGTCGACAAACATTAATGCATGCCAGTGATCCGGCGATGCGATGGCAACGGCCTCTACGTCTTTGTCTTCCAATAGTTTGCGGTAGTCGGCGTAGCGCTTCGGGTTGGACCGTGATTTGGCCGATGCAAAATCCAGATAGTCTTCGCGCAGATCGCAGATCGCGACGGTGCGCGAGTCCGCATACTCCAGAAACCCTTCATGCACCTGGTCGCCGCGATTGCCAAGCCCGATAAATCCCATCTGCACGCGGTCGTTCGCGCCCAACACCCGCGAATAACTTAGGGCAGTGAAGGCGGCGGCTTTTCCAAACTGGCGGCGATTCATGTCATTCTCCCGTTGCATTGAACTGATACCCTGGCCTTGGTGCGATCCTCGATTATACTGCCCGTACTCCTGACTCTCATGTCCTTCGCCGGTGCTGCCCCCCGAATCCAGGTTCATGGCCACCGCGGCGCGCGTGCCCTCCGCCCGGAGAACTCGCTCCCCGCGTTCGCCTACGCCATCGAACAGGGAGTGGATGTGTTGGAGATGGACCTGGCGGTCACCAAGGACGATATTTTGGTCGTCTCGCACGACCCCAAAATGAATCCCGTGTTCTGCGTGGGGCCCGAAGGATCCAAAGGGTCGCAGCCGTTAATTCACAGTATGACGCTTGCCGAACTACGCAAATGGGATTGCGGCGGGAAGGCCAATCCGGGCTTCCCCAAGCAGCAAGCTATACCCGGTACTCGCGTTCCGACGCTGCAGGAGGTTTTCGATCTCGTCAAGAGCAAGAAGTCCAATGTAGAGTTCAACATCGAGACAAAAATCTCCCCCGCTCGTCCCGAACAGACTCCCACTCCGGAGCGCTTCGCCGAATTGGTGCTCGAAGTGGTTCGCAAGAACGGCCTGACCAGCCGCGTTATTCTCCAATCTTTCGATTTCCGGACGCTTCACGCCATGAGCCGAATGGAGCCCAAGCTTCGTCTTGCCGCACTCTACCCCGAACACCCCAGCCTGCCCCACCGGACCTTGCTGGATCTCGCGAAGGCCGCGGGGTCCGGGATTGTCAGTCCCCACTTCCTCACCGTAAGGCCGGAAGAGGTCGCTGCCGCTCACCAGGCAGGACTCGAAGTCGTCCCGTGGACGGCCAACGAACCGGCCATCTGGGACAAACTGATTGCCGCCAAAGTCGATGCCATCATCTCCGACGATCCGGCCGCACTGATCGCCTACCTGAAGTCCAAAGGCCTGCGCTAGGGCTTCTTTTTCTTCGCCGCGGTTTCCAATCCCTTTAGAATCTCGTCAATCGCAGCGCCGTGCGTCCCGGCGGCCCATGTCTCCTGGATCTTGGGTTCCTCCCACCCCGCCGTACGCGCCAGCAGTATAAAGCCGGGCAAGGCATGCGGCAAATGCTTCCAACGCGCCATGTCGACCATCGAATCAAGCGCCCTGTCTTTCAGCATCGCAAGGGTCTGCGGATCGCGGCTTTCCGTCATCGACACCAACGCATACGCCGCCTTGTTACGATCGCCCCAGGTCAGCGAGTTCATCTGTTCCACAAACCACGTCGGGCTGATCACCAACCCTGTCTCCGGCTTGAGCTTTGCCAGCACCGCCAGCGCCGCCAGCGAGCGCATCGCGTTGTTCCGTACGCCATCGTCCGGGTCGCGAACCGCGTACTGCAGATCGTCGAGAATCCGCTCCTTTTTCGTCGCGTAGGCGATCACGTAGGCCGCGATAGCGCGCTCGGTTTCGTCGGCACTCTTCCGTAGGACATCGCGGATGGCTGCCAGATTGGCATCGGCCATTTCCGGGAATTTCAGCTGCTGCTCGCGGGCCGCCGCGTATTGCATCAGGCTATGACCGCTGGTGAGGTCCTCTTCGGCTTTTCCTTCACGGACCGCTATCTGGACCTGCTCCATGAAGGCATTCCACGTGTCGACAATCGGCTCAGGCAGCCGGACTTTTTCATCAGCCGGCTGCTCGTGGTATTCGAAGACCGGCGCGCCTTTTTCCAGAATACCGACGTACAGTATGGCGTTACCCTTTTCGCAGCACACCGCTTCCAGTTGCGCGCGGACAACGTAATTCACCAGCTCGATTTGCTCCTCGATCTCTCCCTTGGAGCGGGGAAGCGCGCCACCCACCTTCACTTCCAGCGCCTTTTCCACGCGTTCGCGGCTGGCCTTTTTGAGTCCGAAATAGTCGATCAGGCCGATCTTCGGCAGAGTGACGGGCTGCCCCCAGGCGAGGGCAGCCGCAAACAAACAGAGCAGCGATTTACAAACGGTCACGAAGGATTCGACGCGGCCCAGGGGGGATCCGGCTACGCCTGTTTTTCAGCCAAGTCGCCGATCACCGGGATCTTGAACTTCTCGCGGTTGTAGGCCTTGTACATCAGGAAAGCCCACGCGGCGAATATGAGCAACGAAATGCCCAGGCGGAGCAGACTCAGTATCGTCCACAAACCATACGGCAAGGCCGTGAACAGGATACTGAAGACGATTACCAGGACAATTTGCAAGGCAATAATGGCGCAGCCGAAGAAAATGGCCTGAAACGCGTGGAAGCGAATGTTCTTGTTCTTGTTGTACGGCTCCATCACCAGAAAGAGGACGCCGGTGATGATTGTCAGTAAATAGCAGAGCGCGGAAGCGACGTTTTCTTCCATGCCGCCCGCAGCGGGCGCCGGTTGCCCATACTGCGGTTGGCCATATTGCTGTTGGCCGTACGGCTGTTGCGGTTGGCCATATTGCTGCTGAGGCTGCCCATATTGCTGTTGCGGCGGCTGCCCATACTGCTGTTGCGGCGCCTGCGGGGGCTGCTGCGGTTGCTGCGGTTGTTGAGGCTGCTGCCAGGCGCCCGGCTGCTGTGGATGAGGCTGCTGCGGCTGCTGCGGCGGATAAGCCTGCTGCGGCGCCTGCGGTGGCGCGGCTATTGGTGTACCGCAGCGCTGACAAAAGGGGCCCTGAACCGGCGCGCCGCATTTGGGACAAAAAGCCATGGGTCGTTTCCTCCGTTTAGGTAACGCGCATTACGTCTCCTGAGATTATCAGGATTCCCAAAAAAAAGAAGGCCGGGGGAGGTACCCGGCCTTCTTCGGTCTGCGGATCGGATCGGTCTAGAACACGAAACGGACGCTAAACTGCGCGCGGCGCGCGTTCGTGCCATCGGGGAAGCCCTGGCTGGCCGAACCTTCGCCGAGACGCGGAGTGGGAGTCAGGATCATGTTTGCAGCCGAGTACGCCTGCCCGTTCACCGCGGTGTCCGCCGTATGGTTGAACACGTTGAACGCTTCGAAGTTCAGGAAGAGTTGATAGCGTTCGGTGAGCGCCAGGATCTTAGTGAGCCGCGAATCCAGGCGGACAGTATGATCGACGAACAAGTTCGCCGCCGGAACGAACGGCACGCGGCTGGAACCGCCGAAGCCATTCAGCGACGTAGTGAAGGCCGCGCCTGCGAAGGGGTTGCCGTTGACCGAGATCGTCTGCGTCTGCGGCTGTGTGCTGGCGCCGGTGAAAATGTTGGACAACTGCCAGCCGTTCACGACGAACTTCGAGAACCAGCCGGTTTTCTTCGTGAACACCGGCGTGAAGATGGCGGTGCCGACGAAGCGGTGCCGCTGATCAAGCGAGGAGGTTGACTTGTCCAGTGCGTAATTGCCGTTGAACAACGAACCGGGACGGCCCGAGTAGAATACGTTGTTGTTGGCTCCGCCCTGATTCAAATCAATGGCGTGCGACCAGGTATAGGCAACCGAGCCTTCCCACATCTTGGAGAAGCGCTTGCGCATCTGGACGACCATCGCGTCGTAGTAGCTGCGGCCGCCATTTTCGATCTGGTTGACGCTACGCCACCGATTGTCGATGCGGTTCGCGAGGCGGTAGGTAGGCGTCGTGTAGCTGCCGACCTGATTGCCGCTGAAGTCGTTGATGCGATAGGTGACGGGATCGCCCAGCCCGCCGGCGTTGAGGTCGCGAACCGTGTAGAGTTGCACGCCACGGCTCCAAAGGTAGGAGACGGTGAGGCCGATATCGCGAGTGACTTCATGCTCGATTCCGACGTCGCCCTGCTGGGTGTAAGGATTGCGAAGGTTCTTGTCCGGTACCGAAATGTCGATGGTGCCAGCGGGTGGGTTGCGATCGATCCCGGAGAGAATGGCCGGAAACACCGGCGCGATTGCCAGATCGGCGGGGACCGCCGCGTTGAGGGTGATCGGCCGCTGGACGACGCCGTTTTCGAGATGCAGCGTGTTGACGAGGCCACCGGGCGTGCGGGCATAGAAGATACCATATCCCGCGCGGAGCACCGTCTTGTTGTTATTCATCGAATACGCAAAGCCGAAGCGAGGCGCGAAGTTCTTGCCGTAGGAAGGAATATGGCTCGTCTGGGCGGCATAATCCGGATTGATGATTCGGGGCTGCGTGAAGTTCTGATACTCGTAGCGGAGGCCATAGTTTAGGGTCAGGTTCTTGGTGAGACGGAACTGATCCTGCGCATAGAGGCTGAAGTCTCGAATGGTTGTATCGACAACGGAAGTGCCGAAGCGCTGCGCGAACGTGGTATAGCGTTTGGCCCCGGTGGTATTGCCGGTCAAGTCCTGCGCGAAGGCGGTGAACGAAGGATAGACGTACGTGCCGTTCCGATTGCGCAGAATGTCGTTGTAGTCTTCGGCGTTGACGAAGTCGCCGCCGAACTTGATGGTGTGTTTGCCGATGGTCCAGGTGAGGTTGTCGGCGATCTGATGCTTGCTTTCGGACGGGTTCAGGCGGGGATAAGCATCCGCAACGCCGAGATTCGTCTGGCCCTGTACGGTAATCTGAACGCGGCCGGTGAGCGCTGGGATCAGCGAGTCGGCTACGTCGTCGAACAGGCGGTCCTTGAACCAGCCGTAGCGAACTTCATTGACGATGCTGTTGGTCGGGATGGATGTCCATGAGGCGCGGCCGTAACGGGTGCGTACCGTAGAGTTGGCGTTGTTTCCTACGCCGTTGCCGTTGTTGAGAACGGCCTGCGTCTGAATGCCGTTGGGCGAGATCCAGCGCAGATAATTGAACGAGAGGCTGACGGCGTTGCGCTCAGTGGGGCGCCAGTCGAGCTTGGCGAAGCCGAGCTCGGAGTTGGCTGTCCGTTCCAACACCTGGAACTGCCGTCCCAGGAAGCTCTGCGCGGCCTGGCATTGGGAGGCTGTGGCTGTGCAAGTGCCGACGAAAGTACCGTTGGCGTCGAACAGCGGAGGGCGCGTGAGAGAAGCGACGAGGGGAAAGTTGCGGCGGGTCGATTCGAGATTCACGAAATAGAAGAGCTTGTCCTTCTTGATGGGGCCGCCGACAGAGCCGCCGAACTGGTTGCGCTTCTCTTCGGGGTTGACGGTCGAATACGGGTCACGCGCATTGAAGTCCTGATTGCGAAAGAACCAGTAGGCGGTTCCGTGCACATTATTGCCGCCGGAGCGGGTAACCGTGTTGATCACGCCGCCGGACGCGCGGCCAAATTCCGCCGAGTAGCCGTTGGAGAGCACCTGGAATTCCTGGACGGCATCCTGAGAGATCTGGGTGCTGATGCGTGTGCGGCCGGCGTTCTCGTTGTAAAAGTTGTTAGTGGTGTCGTTGCCATCGGTGAGGAACGCGTTTCCGCCCGCGATTCCCTTGAAGCTGACGAGGCCGAATGTGCCGTCGGGCACAACGGCGGGGGTGAGAAGCACGAACGCGTCAACGCGGCGGCCGTTGATCGGCAGATCCTGGATCTGCTTGCTATTCACGACCTGGGAGATACCGGTCTTGGTGGATTCGACGATGGGAGCGGCATCGGAGACATCAACCTGCGTCGCGGCGCCGGCGACAGCCAGCGGTACATTGATCTGCACGTTCTGACCGACGAGGACTTCGATGTCCTTCACCTCGAAGCCTTTGAACCCATCTTTGCTGACGCGGACGGCATAGCCCGGGGCTGGGACGAGGGCCGGGGCGGCGAAGACGCCCGCGTCGTTTGAGGTTAGGGTACGGCGAATGCCTTTCGCTGTGTTTTCTACGGTGACATTGGCGGATGGGACAACGGCACCGGAAGCGTCACGGACTACGCCGGAAATGCCGCCAAACCCAGCAACGGCTTGCGCGAGAAGTCCCACGGGCAAGCAGAGCAGTAGCATGGCTACGAGCAGTGTTTTTTTATTCATAGTTGAACCAACCTCAAAGTGGTGGAGACGGGGGGATGCCTCATTTTAACAAACGCCCGTTACGGCTTCGTTTCGATCTATTGCCGCCCAATCGTAAACATTTTGGGATATAGTTGCTGTTACCGGCGAGCTGTAACGGGCTCGCGTACAAATGCTTGGGGAGTGAAATCCATGAATCGGCTAATTGCCCTTGCCGGCATGTCGTGTGCGCTCATGTACGCGCAAGAGTTTCGATCCACAATATCTGGCCGGGTCACCGATCCAACAGGCGCCGCCGTGCCGGGCGTCAAGATTCAAGCGACCGAAAAGAACACGGGCGCAAAGGCCGAAACGACGACTGGCGGAGAGGGTGAGTACTCACTGCCATTCCTGCCGCCGGGTCCCTATTCCATTTCGGCGGAGCATAGCGGGTTTAAGAAGCATGTGCAGGACGGCGTGACCGTCGGTACGAATGTGCGTTTGGCGATCGACATTACTTTGCAACTGGGCAGCCAGACTGACGCGATTACGGTATCGGCGGACGTGGCCATGTTGCAGACGAATACGGCATCGGTGGGTCAAGTGATCGCTGAGAAGCAGATTTCGTTGATGCCAATGAACGGACGCACGCCGTTGACGTTGGCACAGTTGGCGTACGGCGTGACGCCGTCGTCTGATCCGCGCTTCACGCGGCCGTTCGACAATGCCGGACCTTCCGGATTCTCAATGGGCGGCGGCCAAGGTCAAACGAACGAGTTGCTGCTCGATGGGTCGCCCGACATGACGCGCAATCGCCGCGTCGCGTATAACCCGCCCGTGGATGCTGTGCAGGAGATCAAGGTCGAAGCATTCCAGCCCGACGCGGCTTACGGCAACACGGGCGGGGGCACGGTCAACGTAACCATGAAGGGTGGGACGAACACTTTTCATGGATCGTTATATGAATTTCACCAGAACCAGCGGTTGAAGGCCGCACCGTTCTTCACGAACGCGAACCGGCAGGTGAAGCCGGTAACTCGTTTCAACCAGTACGGGCTTACGGTTGGCGGGCCGATCACGATTCCGAAACTGTTGGACGGAAAGAATAAGTTGTTCTTCTTCTTTGGGGCGGAGGGGATCCGGCAGTCTGAGCCCGAGCCGACGTTCTCCACAGTACCGACCGAAGCGCAGCGGAATGGCGATTTTTCGCAACTCCTCTCCGTTGGAAGTATTTACCAGCTCTACGATCCAAAGACAGCGGTGGCTGAAGGTAGCCGCATCCGGCGTCAGGTCTATCCCGGCAACCGAATCCCATCGAGCCTGCTGAGCCCCATTTCGAAGAATTTCCTTCAGTTCCTGCCTGCACCGAATACGACCGGCACGGCGGACGGCACGAACAATTACTTCAACAACGCGATTCGATCGGACACGTTCTCTTCGTTCATGGGCCGTATCGATGTGAATGCTTCCGACAGACACAAATTCTTTCTCTCCGGACGGTATAACGACCGGATCGAGAATCGCGGCAACCGGTTTTCCAACATTGCTACCGGCAACTTTCTCCTACGCACGAACTGGGGCGTCACATTCGACGATGTGTACACCATTAGTTCTTCCCTGTTCCTGAACACACGATTGAACTGGACCCGTTTCGTCGAAGGGAACATCCGTCCACATGATGGATTCGACTTCACCACGTTAGGACTTCCCGCGTCGCTGAAGGCTTCGAGCGCGAAGCTTGTGCTGCCTCGTATCGATTTTGGTAACATCACCGACTTCGGCGATTCCGGAGGTGACCGTACGCCCTTTGACAACTACCAGATCTTCGTCGCGGCGACGAAGATTCTGAATCGCCATTCGCTCAAGTTCGGCACCGATCTGCGGACACAACGCGAAAGCTCGAACAGCTTTGGCAATTCGTCGGGTAGCTATACGTTCGCGAATACGTGGACTCGCGGTCCGCTGGACAACTCGCCGGGCGCGCCGCTAGGCCAGGATATCGGCTCGTTCCTGCTCGGTCTTCCCACCGGCGGCAGCTTTGACGTGAACGCGACGCGCACACAAAGCGCGAAGTATATGGCGTTCTTCATTCAGGACGACTACCGCGTCAGCAGCACTCTTACCTTCAACCTCGGTCTTCGCTATGAAAAGGAGACAGGGACGATAGAGCGGCATAACCGTACCGTGCGCGGGTTCGATCCGAGCGCTACCCTCTCCATCACAGCGGCGGCAAAAGCGAATTATGCCGCCGCGCCGATCCCTCTATTGCCCGCGTCGCAATTCAATCCAGTTGGCGGCATTCTCTACGCGGACAACGGCAACCGAAACATCTATCGCCCGCCAAACAATGCCTGGAGCCCGCGGCTCGGATTCTCCTGGTCGCCGAACGTTCTTGGCGCTAAGACCGTATTGCGCGGCGGCTATGGCATTTTCTACAGCACCTTCGGAACGACCGGCATTCAGCAGCCCGGCTTCAGCCAGACGACGCAGCTAGTCGCGTCGCTCGACAACTTTCTGACCCCGGCGACTTCGTTTGCGAATCCATTTCCGACAGGCATTCTCGCTCCGGTAGGGGCGGCGAATGGCGTCAATACGTTTCTGGGACAAAACGTCCGGTTCAACAGCCCGAACCTGAATCAGCCGATCACTCACCGCTGGAATTTCAACATTCAGCGGGAGTTGGCGAAGAACCTGCTTCTCGAACTCGGTTACATGGGATCAAAGGTCAACAGTCTGTTAGTGACCCGAAATCTGAATTTCGTGCCGGAGCAGTACCTGTCTACTTCGCCCACGCGCGATCAGGCGAACATTGACCGTCTGACGGCGGTAGTGACGAACCCATTCCGGAATCTGATTCCCGGAACAGGCCTGAGCGGCAGCACGACATCGACGGAGACGGTGTTGCGACGCTTCCCGCAGTTCTCCGGCGATGGCGGCGTTGTTGTGGATGGGCAAACGATCGGCTACTCGAACTTCCACATGTTCCAGGTGCGCCTGGACAAACGATTCACCAACGGTTTGCAGTTCCTGAGCAATTTCCAGTGGTCGAAGTTCATGGAGGCGACGAACCGGTTGTATGAGGCGTCCGAAGGGTTGCAGTATCGTATCGCGGGCGAAGACCGCCCGTTCCGTTTCGTGTTCTCGAGCACGTATGAGTTGCCGTTCGGGAAGGGGAAGCGGTTTGGGACGGGCGCCGGCCCGTGGGCAGACCGGCTGATCGGCGGTTGGCAGATGGCTGGTATTTTGAACCTGCAATCCGGCGGCGTTGTGGAGTTTGGCAACGTGATCTACAAGGGCGGCGACTTGCAGTGGGATGCGCGGAACCTGAATCGCGCCTTCGATACGACACTCTTTGAACGAAGCAATACGGCACAACTCGACCGCAACCGGCGGACGTTCCCGCAGTCATTTGCCAACTACCGCTCGGACAAGATCAATAACATCGACTTCTCAATCATCAAAGCGATCCCGATCGTGGAGCGCGTGAACCTGCAGTTCCGGACGGAGGCGTTCAACCTGTTCAATCACGCGATTTTCAATGGGCCCGACCTCGGGCCCACGAGCACGAATTTTGGCCGCATCACGTCTCAATCGAATCTGCCGAGGACGATTCAGTTGGCGCTGCGGCTGACGTTTTAGGTTGGCCACTCCTTATGCGCCTGGGCCGCGATACTTAGTGGGGAGCGCGAGGGCCTGATCAACCTCGTCCACGGTTAAAAGCGGTGTCGTCCGGATGTTCACTAAGCCGGTCGCTCCGGCGCCAAGCGAAATGGCCGCGGCGGCGATATTGTCAGGCGCGTCGACGATCAGGACAACATCGTCGGCGCCGAAGGCGAAATAGAAGCTTTCCACCTTCCCCTTCACCGCTTTCATGGCGGCATTTACCGCGGCCTTGCGGCCCGATGCTTTGTCTTTTGCCAGACCCTTGAGTCCGTCGGCAGTGTATGAGGCTTGCAGCAAGTATTTGGGCATGCAGTGTCCTTTCGGTCACTGCGAGTGTATTCCCCTCCCATCACCTGCGCAACGGGCTATTGACGCTTCGCTACCCGTACATCAAGGATTGTCGACGTACTTACGCGGCGCCCCATATGCGGAAAACTCAGCCTCAGGCCAGGCCCAACATATCCTTCCCGGATCATGCCGGTTACGTAAGCGCTGCCGAGTCCCTGAATCAGCGTCGGCTCGGGACAGTATTCCGGGTGTCCCCACACCAACGTTTCTCCGGACTCCTGAGGGATTACGGTATAGGTGTTGTTGCGGGTTTGCACTTCGATCACAGTGCCCGGGCGCACCTGGCGCAACTCGATTCCGCCTTCAGCATCAATTGGGATATGGCTCCTGAAGACACCGCTATCGCTCGCTGGGTTCGAATTGTGTATGCCTGAATCGCCCATCGGGTGTTCCTAGGCTGTAGATGTTGTCAGAAGCAGAAGGTTTCAACCTGGACTAGCGTGTAAAGAAAGGTAACACTTTGGCGGCCACATACGAGGCGGCGGCTTCCGGGCTATAGTCCTGCATCTGCAAGACATGCGTGGAAACCTCCACAACAACCGGACCTCGATAGTTTACCTGTCGAAGCAGGGCGGCGTAGGCGGCGTAGTCGATGGACCCTTGGCCCGGAAGCGCAAACCGGAACTTCTCGGGAGTGCCGGTCCAATCCTTGATGTGGATCATTGCTATGTGCGGCAGAGCGGCCTTCAGTGTCTTTTCTAGCGGGAGTCGCTGAAGCTGGAAGTGGCTGTAATCGTAGTTGATTTTGAGGAACGGCGACGCGACCTCCGCACAAAGACCCGCGGCATCGCCGGGGAGGTGCAGCGCCGAGCTGATATGCGCTTTGATCGCAACCGGCACCTTGTATTTTTCCGCAACGCGCGCCCATCCGCGCAGCCTGATCAGGAATTGCGGACGAAGCTCCGCCCACTCTTCCGGCTTACCGCCGACGACCGTCTCCACGATTGGCCGGCCGAACTCCGCGGCGAGCTTGCACGACGATTCGAGCTGCCGCAGATGTTCCGATTCGTCGCCGGTGAGGCGTAAATCTTCCATGATGCTGAGGATGGGAAGGCGGTATTTTTGGGACAAGCGGCGGGCTTCGG
Organism: Acidobacteriota bacterium; assembly: GCA_016185425.1. Lineage (GTDB taxonomy): Bacteria > Acidobacteriota > Terriglobia > Bryobacterales > Bryobacteraceae. The sequence continues at coordinate 483,762 of JACPNQ010000034.1, forward strand.
CAGCGATCACCGTATTGGGCGGGAAGAGCTCGACGCCGGTATACCCGAACTTGGCGCAGAGCGCGAACGACTTTTCGAGCGGCCATCCGGGGAAAGCTTTAAAGCTGAAGCCGAATGGCCACGATTTGGACGCCGCTAGCGCGGCCAGCAGTGCACGACGGGTAATCATGGATGCGCGGCGATGTACTCTTTGAGCATCCGCATCCACTCGCCGATATAGTACGGGTTGTCATGCCATGTGCGTCCGGAAACCATGTTGCCATCGCGTACGCAGCGATCGTTGACGAACGCACCTCCGCTGAACTCGACATCGAGCTTGCACTTCGGAACCGTGGCCATGCGCCGGCCGCGAATGACATCGGCGGCGGCGGCGATCTCTACTCCGTGGCAGACAATAGCAACGGGTTTCCGGGCTTCGAAGAAGTGGCGCGTGATGCGGAGCAGGTCCAGATCATAACGGAGGTATTCCGGCGCGCGGCCGCCGCTGATGAACAGCCCGGCGTACTCGTCCGGGTCGACATCGCGAAAGGCGATATCGGATTTCCAGTGATAGCTGGGGCCTTCGCGCGTTAGATCCCAGCCTGGCGGGATCTCGTGCATAACCAGGTGGTAGACTCGCCTCTCCGGTGCGGCAACTACGGCGTCGTAACCTTCTTCGATGACGCGCCAGATGGGATATACCGTGTCCAAAGCTTCCGACGCGTCACCGATGGGGATAAGGATTTTTGGTTTCATTCGTTATTTCAGGTTGGCCTTTTTGAGGGCCTGTTCGAGAGCTTCAGCGGGCACGCTGAATTGTGTCATGCCTTTGCCGCCCCGGTAATCGACGTCTTTGTAACCGGCGGGATGCGTGTAAAACGCGTCGATTGTCATGCGGCGCGCCCAATCGAAGAAGTCGGCACCGGGTTTGTCGGAAGGGGCGGCGCGGCGCCGGTCGCAGATACGATCGAGGAGCGCGGTTTGCTCACGGATAGCAGAGTTGACGAACTCTTTGCTCGCAACCTGCGCATTGAGCCATGCGAGCCCGCCGCGGAAGGTTTGCGCGAGCCGCCCGTTGCGGCTACTCAGCAGTTCGATGTACTCGGCCGCGCCGGCCGCGGACGCGGCGGGCGACACTTCGTCGGCGGGAATGATGAGATCGCAGAGCGCCTTGAGCGTGGTGAACTCGTGATCGGTAAAAAACCCCGTCCTCGAGCTAACGGCTGCTAGTGCTGGTCCATGGTCGTGCTGGGCCTGCGCTGCCAGTGGGAGAGCGGAGATCTGGACGAGGGTGCGGCGAGTGAATTTAGACATTGCTTTTCCTCATCTCTTCGGCCAGGTATTCGCTCATGCGCATGGCGAGCGCGACGATGGACAGCGTGGGGTTCTTGTCAGGGTTCGAAACGAACGGCGCGGCGTCGGCAACGAACAGATTCTTCACATCATGTGCCTGCTGATACTTGTTGAGCGCGGATTTGCGCGGATCGTTGCCCATGCGAATCGTGCCGACTTCGTGGATCACTTCTCCGCCGGTTGTGATGGACCCCGAAGAAATCGTGCCGGGCCGTCCGCCGAGCGTGGTGATGATATCGGTGAATGTCTTCCGCATGTGGGCTGACTGCCGCTGCTCGTGCTCCGACCAATTGAAATGAAAGCGCAGCACGGGTATGCCGTATTCGTCGGTGACGGAGGGATCGATCTCGCAGTAGCTCTTTTCGTTGGGGATCATTTCGCCGCGGCCGGTGAAGCCGATGTAGGTGCCGTAGTCGTGGCGGATGTGTTGCTTCAGCGCCGCGCCGTACGTAGGATAACGATTTGCAGCCGATTGAAATGTGCCGAGGTGCGGCTGCGCGAAACCGCCGCCCATTTCCACGTGGTAGCCGCGAGGAAAGTCGAGCTTCTCACCGAAGAGCCACCAGGGGATGTACGTATGCATTCCGCGAATGCCGTCGGTGTCGTGGTGCATCAGTCCCTCAAGAGCAGGCACCTGGCCGCGGACGCTGAGGCCGACGGTGTCGGTGAGATAACGGCCGACAACGCCGCTCGAGTTCGCGAGGTTATTGGAGTTGAGCAGCAGCCGGGCGCTTTCGCAAGCGCTGGCCGCGAGGACGACGACGCGGGCCTTCACCTGGCGTTCCTGGCGAGTGAATTTGTCGATGTAGGAGACGCCATCGACCTTGCCGTTCTTCACAAGAAGCTGACGCACCATCGCGTTAGTCCGGAGTTCGAGAAGGCCGGTTTTCAGTGCCGGGAAGATTTGGACCTGGCTCGATGAGTAGGCCGACGCCGTGAGGCATCCGCGCCCGCAGTGGCCGCAATAGTGGCAAGCGGCGCGGCCGTTCAGCGCCTTGGTCAGCATTGCCTTGCGCGCGGGGATAACCGGGATGCCGAGCTTCGCGCAGGCCTTCTGTATCAGCACTTCATGCACGCGCGGCGCGGGCGGCGGCTGGAAGATGCCGTCGGGCGCGGTACGCAATCCCTCCTTCGTGCCATGCACGCCGACGAAGGCTTCGGCCTTATCGTAATAGGGCGCTACGTCGGCGTACGAGATAGGCCAGTCGTCGCCGAGACCGTCCGTCGAGTAGGGTTTAAAGTCGTAATCCGAGAAGCGCAGAAAAATGCGGCCGAAGTGGTTCGTACGGCCGCCGACGATGCGCGAACGGAACCACGCGAACTTGTCGCCAGGCGCAACAGTGTAAGGCTCGCCGGGGATATCCCAGTAGCCGTTCGGCGCTTCAAAGTAGCCGTACTTCATCCCGCCGAAGTAATAGCGGCCATCATCGCCCGCGCCCCGGTGCGGCACCTGCCAAGGCATGAGATGTTCCTTGAAATCCTTCGAGGGATTTAACGGGCCGCCGGCCTCAAGGAGAAGCACCTTGACGCCCATTTTTGTGAGTGTATGTACGACGGTACCGCCACCTGCCCCGGAGCCAATGACAACAACGTCGTATGCGGTTTCGGATTTCTGCATGCCTAAAAGATTAGTTTTAGCGCAACCTGGAGCTGGCGCGGCGTGTTCTGCTGCGCCGTGATCTGGCCGAATGCGGTGGCGCCCGCAGTGGTGTTTGGTGCAGCGAACTGCACGCGATTGAAGGCGTTGAACGATTCGAAGCGGAACTGCGCGCGGATGGACTCGCGGATCTGAAAGTTTTTGAAGAGGGACAGATCGTAATTGGCTGTACCCTGCGTGCGGAAGTCCGGCGTAGTGCGGGAACTGTTGCCGTAGGTGAACGCGGGGGGAACGGCGAAGGCGGAGGTATCGAACCAACGATTCAGCCGATCCTGTGCGGGGCCGGAGAGTTCCGTGCCGGTAGCGATTCGGTTGGGCCGCACGCCGCCGATGGAGCCCGTGACGAGCGGGAAGCCGCTTTGGAAGCTGCCGATTCCGTTGATCTGCCAGTTGCCGATGAGGAGGCCGGCGAACCTCGGCAGGTTGTGGCCGAGCAATTTGCCGCGGCCGAAGGGAAGTTCATACATACCCGAAAGGACGAGGCGCTTTGAGACATCCTGCGGGTCGAGCGACCGTTCCAGGCGGAGGTTGGTGTGATCGAGAATGCCCGCCGTGGGGCCGGAGCCGTCCTGGCCCGTGTCGTTGATATTCTTCGCGGCAGTGAATGCGCCCAGGACCGTAAAGCCTTTGGCGAACCGCCTCTCCACGCGCAGTTGGAAGGAGTGGTACATGGAGTTGCCGATCGTTGCGTTGACGGCGGTGACTTGCGTGTACTGCGGATAGGGGCGCAGAAGCTGGCCGCGTTGCACGGTGCGCTGGCTAAGGGTGCTGGTGGGGTCGATGATGACTCCGAAGAATGGGTTCTCGACGAGCTGATTGTTCACGGCGCCAAGAGCAATTTGTGCGGCGGTGAGGTCGTTCAGATTGATCGCGCCGAACTGTGTCTTGTTGCCCTTGTTGGCGGCGTATGTTGCTTCGACGATCAGGTCCTTGCCTACGCTGCGCTGAATGGAGAAGTTCCAGTTCTGAAAGTAAGGCGTGACCAAGCCGATGATAGCCGAGCGTTGCGCTTGGCCGAGCTGCACTCCAGGCGTCAACTGGCTGCCGGTGAGCGGCGGATTGGTGCCGCCAGGGAAAGGATTCGAGACGTTGACGATCGGCGTGATGCCGTCGAGGGACGTATTGATATTGGTGACGCCGGTGAAGCCATCGACGAAGCCACCGCCGGGGCCGGAGGCATCGGTTGGAGAGAGGCCGAAGAAGATGCCGTAGCCGGCGCGGACGGTAGTGCGATCGTTGAGCTGATAGGCGAGCCCGATCCGCGGCGCGAAGTTGTTTTTGTCAACCCGATAGAGCGGGCGGCCGGCGCCGTTGACAGCGGAGAATGTCATCGCGCCCTTCAGATTCGGGAACCCGGGGACGCGGCCAGCGATGGGAGACGCGGCGTTGAAGTCGAAGATGCTCGCGCGGTCATAACGTTCGGTGCGAGCAAAGTTGAGATCGTAACGGATACCGGCGTTGACGGTGAGCTTGCGGGTCATCTTGTAGTCTTCCTGCAGATAAAAGGCCCAATAGCTCGACTTGGAGGCGATGGCGGGATCGGTGGCGATGACGCCGCTCGGGATGCCAAGAAGAAATGTCGCATAACCGTAGCCGCCGGTTGCCGTTGCCTGGAAGGGATTCGGGCCCTGTGTGAAGTTCTGCGCGAAGTTGAGATTGCCGCTGGCGCGCGTGTTTTGAAGCTGATTGATGAAGAAGGTGCGGAAGTCGGCGCCGCCTTTTAAGGTGTGTTTGCCGGCGATCTTGGTGAGTGAGGCCTGGACGGAGTGGCTGAGCTGCGTGGAGTAGTTCTGGTTGCCGTTGCCGATGCCGGACATGGAGGAGATGGTTGTGGGCGGAATAGCGCGTACCTGTTGCGCGTCGCGGAAATTCGCGGCAATCCCGATCGTGGTGACGTCGAAGCCGTCGCTCCATGCCGTACGTGTGCCGAACATGCGGGAGATACCGTAATTGACGTTGAGAATGAGCGTGGGGCTGAACGTGTAAGTGTCCTGCAGCGTGAAGGAGTGGCGGCGCTGTGTGAGCGGAGGATTGGAAGAGTTGCCAATGTTGCCGAAATAGTTCGGCTCCCCGACGAACGGATATTGAACGGAGTACCGGCCGAAGAGTTTGTGACGATCGGAGAGGTTGTGATCCAGGCGGATGTCGCCGGAATCGGTGACGTTTTTCCGCGAAGCGCCGATGTCGAGATTACCGACAAGGCGAGTGTTGGTGGGAGCGGGGAAGTACTGGGCGAGCGCGCGGGAAGTATTACTGATGCGGCCGGAGGGGACGACATTGCCGGGAAAGGGAGAGCGGGTGAAGTTGCCGGCGGAGACTTCGCGGAGGGTTGCCGGATCGTAGACCACGATGAGCGCGGCCGCGGAAGTAGTGGTGCGGGAAAAGTCGCCCGCGCGCTCGAGAACCGTTGGAACGGTGAAGTTGGAGGTGGCTAGCTGCGATTCGCGAAAGCCCTCGTAATCGATGAAAAAGAAGGTGCGGTCACGGCCTTTATAGAGCTTGGGCAGCACCAGTGGCCCGCCGAGCGTGAAGCCGAATTGATTCCGGCGAAGCGCGCCGATGGGTACGCCGCCGCGATTGGCGAAGAAGCTGTTTGCGTCCATCTTTGAATTACGAAGGAATTCGTAGACGGTGCCGTGAAGCCGGTTGGTGCCGGACTTGGTGACGACGCTGATGACACCGCCGTTGAACCGGCCGAACTCGGCGGAGAGGGCGTTCGTTTCGACTTTGAATTCACTGACGGCATCCACACTCGGTGTGTAGATCAGGAAGTTGTTTCGCGCGCCGTTGCGGGGCGTGGTGTTGGGCATGCCGTCGACGGTGACTTCACTGGTGAAGTTGCTGGCTCCGTTGATGGAAGGGACGCTCCCGCCAAGGTGGACAAAACCGGCCGATGGAGTGGGAAGGACGCCCGGCGACAGCGCGGCGAGTGAGAAGGGTTCGCGGCCGTTGAGCGGGAGTTCGATAATGCGGCGATTCTCGATGACTTGGCCTAGCGTAGCGTTGGTAGTATTGACGAGAGGCGCGGTGGCATCGACAGTGACCCGTTCCGTTGCCGCTCCGATTTCGAGCTTGAGATCCAGCGACACGCGGTCGGAAACCTGGAGCAGAACATTGTCGCGCGTGGCCGGCTTGAAGCCGGACTTGATGACTTCAACGCGGTAGGTGCCGGGTGGCAACAGCGGGAAGGAGTAGAGGCCGGAATCGGATGTGGTGAAGCGGCGGGTGATGTTGGTGGCGGAGTTGGTGATAGCGACTTCGGCGCCAGGAACCGCGGCGCCGGAGGAGTCCGAGATCAGACCTTGGAGGGTGGCGGTGGACGACTGAGCGAGGGCCGCCACGGCCAGGAGCGGGACGAGGGCGAGAAGGCGCGACATAGCTGATGTATCAGCGAATGTATTGCAGATCCTATGGCCGTGTCAAGCGAATTGTTGTAAGCTGATGTATCAGTGAGACCGCAAAGAAACACGCAAAGCCTGTCCGAGATGGTTTACAAGAATTTGCGGATTCGAATCCTCTCGGGGCAGATTCCGCTCGGGACGCCGTTGTCGCGGCGGCAGGTGGCGAGCGAATTCGGCGTCAGTATCGTCCCCGTGGGAGAGGCGCTGCAACGGCTGCAAACTGAGGAGCTGGTGGAAAGCCGGCCGCGCGTCGGCACGCGTGTGCGAATACCGGCGGCCGATGACGTGCGCGGTTACTATACCGTACGCGAAGCCCTGGAGACCCATTCGGCACGCTTGTTTGCGGAGAAGGCGAGCCGGGCGGAGAAGGAAGAGATTGCGGGATTGGCGGCGTGGCTGGACAAGGAATACACCAGAGCGGGGAAGGGGAAGCTAACGGCGGAGGAGATTTACGAACTGCACCAGCGGCATCTCCGGTTCCACATGCGAGTGGCGGAGTGTACCGGTTGCCGGGCATTGGCGCAGGCGATGGAACGGAACCATGTGCTGACGCTGAACTGGCTCTACGACACGGCGGCGGACTGGCACCAGTTGCCGCCGCGTTTTCACGCCTCGCTCGCCGAGGCGTTGGCCGCGGGCGACCCGTTTCAGGCGAGCGAGGCGATGAGAAGCCATGTGACGTTTGGGCGCGAGGAGCTATTGGAAAAGCTCGACAAGCGGCTGCGGCACATGGAAGTGATGACGGCTTAGGCCTACTTCGCCGCGAATTCGACGAGTTCGGAAACGGTCTCCGACTTCATCGCGCCTGACGTTTTGGTCACTGATTTCACCGCTCCGCCGGGGACGGCTTCGCTGGTGCAGACGCGGGAGTTGGTCTTCGAGCCGTTCGTGGTCGTCTCCATTTCGATGCACTTGCAGGCAAGCGATTTGCCGGCGACGGCGATGGTCTCGTTGACCGGCGTGACCGGCTTGACTTGTGCTGTGTTGCCAGGCGTTGCTGCGGCCTTCAACGGAATGTTCATCTTGGTTTTGTTGGTTTGGCCCATCGCCTTCGTTTCCACTTCAACAACGGCGTTGTTGGCATCAACACTGATCAACGTCTGCGTGATTTCGCTGACCATTTTGGTGGGGCCCATCATCATGGTGGACTTCATCTTGGCGTAGCTGCCCGGTTTAAAGCTCGCCCAGGGGTGCTTGTCCGCCGCCGCAAGAGGCATCAGGAAAAGCAAAGTTGTAGCTAAGGTGCGCATAGTGAGTGATCTCTCCGCTGGTACATTGCGCATTTCGCCCGCGAATATCGTCATTGGCCCGAAGAATTTCGGGAGGAGTGCGGCGCGAACCGGCAGAGCGCCACGCACAGGTCATCTCGCGAGACGGGTTTCGGAAGATGATCGTCCATACCCGCATCCAGGCAAAGCGATCGATCCTCCGGCGACACTCCGGCGGTAAGCGCAATGATCGGCGTGCGGCGGCGCGCGCCCTCCCAAGCCCGGATGCGCCGTGTCACCTCCAGGCCGTCCATGTCCGGCATTTGGACGTCCATCAGAATGAGGTCGAATTCCCGCGAATCCACGATGGAAAGTGCGGCGACGCCGCCCGAAGCAGACTCAACAGTACAACCGAGCTTTTCGAGCAAGAGGTTGGCAAGGCGCAAGTTGACGGCGTTATCCTCCACTACTAGTACGCGAAGGCCCGCGGGCGGTGCGGGGATTTCCGCGGAGGGCGGCGGCCCTTCCTGCATCGCTTCGGCCGGGATACGGAACCAAAAAGTAGAACCGCTGCCGGTAGTGGAGCTGACGCCGATTTCCCCCGAAAGGGCTGTGACGATCTCCCTGCAAATGGCGAGCCCAAGACCGGATCCGCCAAACTGGCGGGCGGCGGAATCGTCAACCTGGTAGAACCGGTCGAAGACCAGGCTGAGTTTGTCCGGCGGTATGCCAATTCCCGTATCGGTAACTGTGAACCGGTAATTGCCGGGGCTGTCGACCGAGAGGCGCAGCTCGATGCGGCCTGTACCCGTGAATTTGATGGCGTTGAACAGGAAGTTGAGCAGTACCTGGCGAACGCGGACTTGATCGGAGACAAGATAGGCCGGTACGGCTTGATCGACGGCGGCCGAAAGCGCCACACCCGCTGGGACCACTGTGCGAAGCGACCGGACCAAATCCTCCAGCAGCAACCTCGGGTCAAACGGCCCCGGGTGGAGGCGGATCTGACGAGCCTCAATGCGCGATAGCTCGAGAACGTCGTTAAGAATCGCAAGAAGCGAATGCGCGGAGTTGCGGACCGTCTCGGCGAACTCGCGCTGCGGCGGCGACAGCGGTGTGTCCAACAGTAGACCGGACATCCCAAGAATTGCATTCATGGGAGTACGGAGTTCGTGACTCATGTTGGCGACAAACCGCTGTTTCGCTTCGGCCGCCGCGGAGAGCTGCTTATTCTGCTCGCTAAGCTGGGCATGGGAAGTCGAAAGTTCGCGTTCCACCTTCCGGCGTTGCAGCATATTGGCAACCAGTCCGCCGATGATCACGAATTGCAGCACAACGAACGCGGCGGCAAGCAGAATCCACGCTTGGTAACGTTCCATCGGACTGTCCTGCGCGAAGAGAAGTTGCGTTCCTGCGGGGAGCGGGTAACTGGATACGCCGAACCGGTCCATCTGGCGCGCGTCGAATTGAATCAGGCTATCGTTGTCCTCGATTAACGGCACGTCGGCTGGCTTCGCGCCATTCAACACACGCAATGCCTGCGATGCAATGTAGCGGCCGTGTGTCATCCCGGTGCTGGCGGTACCCGCAATAAAACCCGGGCCGACTTGGCCCGCGAGTGCGTACACGGGGACTGGAGAGGCGGTGACGAGCCGCCGGTACGTAACTCCGTGGGGAACATAATTGCCTTCACGATCGCGAATCAGGCTTGTGAGAAAAACAAGATCGCCGGTTTGCAGGGTCTGCACGCCGCGAAAAATCCCGTCGATCGTCATCGTCTGCGAGTTGAGTGGCCGCAGCGTCCATGGAGAGGTTGCCGCGCGACGCGTTAGCGATTCGACGAAATACCGGCTGAGCGGCGTTCCATCGCCGATGAGGACGATATTCCGGGTACCTGGATGGATGCGCAAGGCGAGGTCGAGCATCTCGTATTCATTGAATACTTCGATGACTCCTGTAAAGCGCTCGCGCGGCAGTGCGGCGATGAACGCGCGGTCGCTGACGCCGCCGAAGACCACGGGGGTATTGGGAAAAAGAGTAGCGTCGGCCGCCAGCATTCGTGTCGCGTCATCGTCGGTGGTGATGACCATGTCGAACTTAAGGCCAGCGTATCGTTTCTTGTAGCGAACGCGAAAGTCTTCAGCCGCTTCGCGATTGCGTACGGAATCGAGGTAATCGACCCAGGTATGAACTTCGATAGGCGCGTCCTGGAAACGGGCGTGGATTCCCCGGTTCTGATAGTCAGCCCATTCGGTGCCGGAGCGGTACGAGTGCAGGATGAAGACGTTCTTGGCCGAGGGCGAGGCAAAGAGCGAAACCGCTACTTCGAGCAGTCCCAGCAGAACCAGGATTCGGATCATACAGCTTCGGGCAGCAGTTGGTACTTGTCTTGTCCCGTATTCTTCAGGGTAACTAATATTCGTTTCGTTCGTACAAGTTCCTATGGATAGACGCACTCTCCTATCTGGGTTGACGATACTTCCACTGACTGCGGGGAAGGGTATTGACGCCTCGTTCCGCCGCCAGATGTCTGACGCGATGGCCGTTGCTCCTGTACTCGCCGCGGTAATTGGGCGGATCGAGAAGGGCGCGCTGGCGTGGGTGGAGGCGATTGGCGATTGCACGGGCGATACCGTATTTCAAGCGGCGAGTCTGACAAAGCAAGTTACCGCGTACGTCGCGTTTGCATTGCGAGATCAGGGCAAGTTGGATTTCGCGGCGCCGCTGGTCCGGTATGTGGATGATATTACAGATGAGCGTTCCAGGCGAGTAACTCTTCGTCACGTGCTGAGCCACAGCAGTGGATTTCCAAACTGGCGGAACGAGGTAGGGCAGGGACTGGTTTCGGCGTTTGAGCCAGGAGAAAAGTGGCAGTACTCAGGCGAAGGCTACGTGTATCTGCAGCGGATAATTGAGCACATAACTGGCAAGAGTTTCTGGTCTACGGCGGAGGAGATCGTCTTTCGGCCTCTGAAAATGCAGTCCACGGCGATGTGCTGGGTACCGGAATTGGCGGCCCGGTTCGCCGAACCGCATCGCAGGCGGGGAGAGCCGGTGGCCAAATGGATGCGCAGGGAAAAGACCTGCAGAACTTCGCGAAGAAGCTGGGGAAAAATGTCCGGGAGTTGCGGTATGAGGACTCGATCGCACAGGCCAGGGAGTCAGGTGGACGGCCGCTGCCGAACTGGATGCAGCCGAACGCCGCGGCTAGCATGGTGACGACAGCGAACGACTATGCGCGGTTCGTTGCGGCGGCGATGAAGAACGCCGAATTGCGCAAGCCGCACGTCACTATGCGAACCGGCAAGGATTGGATGCTTGGTTGGGGACTGGGTTGGGGAATCGAACGGACGGGAGGCCGGGAATATCTATGGCAATGGGGCGATAACAGCGGTTACAAGAACGTGGTGTTTGGCGAGCCGGCAAGTGGCTCTGGGGTGTTCGTTTTCACGAACGGGGATGCTGGGCAGGCGATTTACGACCGCGTGGTGCGGCATGTTACGAGGCATGACCATCCCGCGCTGCTTTGGATATAACCCCGCCGGATTCGTCTAAGTATGGTGCGCCCGGAAAGATTCGAACTTCCGACCTTCTGGTTCGTAGCCAGACGCTCTATCCAACTGAGCTACGGGCGCATTCGACGGCGTGACATTCACCAGAATACCACGATTGGCGCGGGATTGGGGTGGTTTCGGGGTAATTTTTCAATCGCGGATACGCCCGTCCGTGTGCAGCGTCAACCTGCGCCCACCCCATTTCACTGTGTTGCCGAACAGCCCCGCAAACCAGATCGCCACCGCGGCCAAATCGCGCAGCGGCATCAGCGACAGCCGGAATACTACGTTGCGATCCTCCAGAATCAGCAACCCCGCGAGCACCGCGACATTGAACCGCAGCGCGAACAGCGCCAACCCCAGCATCGGATTCCCGGTCAGGAACGCCACAAACGCCCATAGCGTGCCGAACGTCACAGGCAAACCCAAATACCCCAATACGCCGCCGCGCGAAACGCGGATCGTTCGTGCCCAACGCAATTGGTGCTCCCACGCCTCGCGCCAGGTCTTGGCGCCAAGGCTGGTCTCCACCACGCACGAGGAAAGAATCGTCCTCTTGCCGGAGAGCGTGATCAGCCGGCCGAGTTGGTAATCGTCTGCCAGGTAATCGGCGATTGCCGCAAAACCACCGACTGCGCGTAGATCAGCCCGCCGGAAGAAGAGCGTCGATCCCATTGCAAATTCGTTCACGCCGACAAACGGCGCCACCAGCGTCGAGGGTGCGAAATCGGTCGCGACGCCAAGCGCCTCCACCTGCCCGGGAAAATGCTCCGCGCGCGCTCGATAAAGCGCGGTTACTAACCCTGTATCAGGCTGTTCCAACTCGGCCGCCAGCGTCCTCAGGTATCCCTGCGGCACGCGAATATCGCCGTCATTCACCAGCAGCACGTCGTAGAGCGCTTCCTTTTCCAGATCGATCAGCGCCCCCACCTTGGGATTCGGCGTCTCAGTCGACCGGACGATCAATCGTATGCGCCGTTCCGGAAACTCGGCTATCGCGCGTTCAATGATCGGCACGGCCGGATCATCCCGATCCGCAACCGCGAATAGCAGCTCAAAGTGCGGATAGTCCTGCTGAGCGTGGGAGCACACGACGCTGTAAAAGAGGGGATCGGCGCCGCGTACCGGTTTCAGAATCGAGATCGGCGGCATCGCGTCCGGCGCCGGCCGCACCTGGAACATTCGACGCAGGCATGCGATCAGCGCGACGAGTTGATACCCGATCGGAATAAGAAACAGCCAGTCCATGTTCAGACGGCCAATAATGCCACACCCACCGCCACCAGCGCGGTGCCGCCCCAGCGCGCCGCGGTGACACGCTCCCGCAGCACCAGGCGTGCGAGTACCGTTTCCGCCACCAGGCTTAGTGCCGTCGCCGGAACCGCGAAGCTCAAGTCGGCCACCGCGAGCAGGGCGAGAAAGGCGTAGAACGAAATGGCCAAAAACACGACGGACCCGATGAGCGGGGCCTTGGTCAACAACAGTTTCAACAACCGGCCGATTCCGCCAGCGCCAAAGTCCTTCACCTCACCGTGCCGCTTCATCTCCCAGCTCTGCAGCAGGTCGCTAGACACCGTGGAGATAACAATAACGGCGACGAACAGCCAGGCCATCTATGTGGCCTCCGATTTTGGCGCCGTCAGGCCTACGAGTATCGTTCCGCCCACAATACACAATGTACCCGCCCATCGCATCGGCGTGATTTTCTCATCGAGAAACGCGGCGCCCATCGCTGCGTTCAGCACGAATCCAATGGAAGTCACCGGGATGACGTAGCTCAGGTCCGCCCAGCTCAACAGCGCCATCCGCGAAAGCATCCACACCGAAAGCAACAGAATTCCGCAGAACACCCACGGATCGAACACAACGCGCACAAAACTCCACGCCGATCCATCCATGGCCGCGCCGTGCTTAATCCCCCAACTCAGCGCAAAATTTCCGACTACATTGGTGGTGACGACAATCGCGGCGAACAGCCGCGTCTTCCAGACCAGATGGCCGCTATTGATTGACACTGGCGAGCGCGGCCTGTTTCTGATCCTTCACAAACTGCTTCCGCTTGCTGCGCAGGGCGAGGTACTCACGGGCTTCCTTGTACAGCCGCTTGCGGTCATTGGCGTCAAACATCGCATTGCGCACAATGCGCCATGCGGCCTTCGGCCGGAAGTAGTACTCGGAGTAGAATCGTTCGACGGAATCCACAAGTTCGGCGCGGTCCAGGCCGGGGTAGATGATGTTCGGCAACTGATGACCCATGTCATCGGTCATCGAATCGAGCGTGATCAGTCCGTTTTTTACCACGTGATCGTAGAATTCGGTGCCGGGATACGGATGCGCCAACGATACCTGGATGGTCTCGCAGTCCAACTCCTTCGCGAATGCAATGGTTGTCTCGATCGAATCCCGCGTCTCTCCCGGCAAACCGACGATAAAGTCCGCGTGAATTTTCAAGCCAAGCTTGTGCGCGTTCGTAGTAAAGCGCCGGGCCATGTCAACGTTGGCGCCCTTCTTAATGTTCTTCAGAATCTGCTGGTCGCCCGACTCGTAACCGACAATCATCAGCCGCGCGCCCGCGTCTTTCATCGCAGCCAGGGTGTCGTAGTCCGTGGTGACCCGCGACGTGCAACTCCACGTCATGCCGACCTTCGCCAGCTCTTTGCAGAGCTCGATGGTGCGGTCTTTTTTGTAGTTGAACGTGTCGTCGTCGAAGAATACTTCATGGATGCCCGGGAAGTTCTCCTTGATCCACTTTACTTCGCTAACGACATCGGTCACCGAGCGCAGCCGCCAACGATGGCCGGAGTGCGTCTGCGGCCAGAGACAGAATGTACATTGCGCCGGACAGCCGCGGGACGTGTAAATCGACACGAAAGGATTCTTCAGGAACGGTACGTTGTACCGGGTGAAGTCCAGGTCGCGTTTGTAAACCTTGGATGCCCAGGGAAGCGCGTCCAGGTTTTCGATCACCGGACCGTCGGGGTTGTGCCAGAATCCATCGCCTTTGCGAAAGCTCACGCCGGGCAGTTCGGAGAGCGGCTTGCCGTTGGCGTAGTCGACGATTTGGTGGTCGAATTCCTTGCGGACCACAAAATCAATTGCCGTCGAAGTGCGCAGACACTTTTCCGGCTCCACAGTAACCGGCGGCCCGACGAAGCAGACCTGCAGCTTCGGGTTGACGTCCTTCATCATTGACGCCATCTGGACGTCGACATGAAAACCGGGCGTGGAGGTGAACAGCACAAGCAGTTCAAAATCTTTCGCCGTGGCCACCGTCTGCTCGATCGAAACCTTATGCGGTGGCGCGTCGAGGAGCTTGGAGTCCGGCAGCATGCCCGCGGGGTAGGCCAGCCAGACCGGATACCAGTAGGATTCGATCTCGCGAGATGCCGGCCAGCGCGAACTGGCGCCACCATCAAACCCCTCGAATGACGGCGGATTCAGGAAAAGCGTGCGCATAGTTACCTATCTTTGAGGGTACGGCATTACGCCTTTGGCCTTCAACCTCAATCCGGTCTAATGGTTCCAGCCGATTGCCCAATAGCGCAAAATGGGGTGTAATCTGCGAGTATGATCCCTGCCTTGGCCGGCATATTCGGCGCGGGCGCCGCTTGTTCGGTCGCATTTGCCCGGGCTGCGGATCGCAAATGGGCATGGATCGCCGCTTTTTTGAATCTGCTGCTGGCCTTCCATGAACTTTCGTTCGCATTACAGCCCACGGCGGAGTGGATCCGTATTGACTTGCTGCTTACGCTCCCGCTCTTTACCGCTGGCAACCTATTGCTGGCGTGGCTTTCCTTCCGTGGTTATGCGGGCTGGTGGGTCGCCGGGCTGACGCTAAGCGCTCTCGCCGCCCCCGTGTGGTTCTTTGCCTTCCGTTAAACAGAAGGCTCCACGAACGCTGTCTTTTCCTTGTCCTCCACGTCACCCGTGTTGCGAGTACCGCCAGGTTCAATGATCAGCGCTTCACATTCCTGGTCGGCGATCGTGACGTGCTCCACGCCGCGCGGAATGATGAACAACTCTCCGGCGCGCAGCCTCACGTCCCGCTCCCGGAAACGGATCACCATCTCGCCCTTGTGCACCAGGAACATCTCGTCCGTATCTTCATGCTTGTGCCAGACGAACTCACCCTGGAATTTGACGATCTTGACGACGTAATCGTTCATCTCCCCGGCAATGCGCGGACGCCAATGTTCATCGAACGTGGCGAACGCTTCGCGGAGATTCACTACCCTGTTCTTCATCATCTCTGTCCGCACTAGGGCATCAGGGCGTGGCGACGGCTTCCGGAGCGACATTGGAATATCGGATATCCAACTCGGCCTTCCCCGCGATTCGAGTCTCCACTACGCTCTCCACGCGGGCCGGCAGAGCCGCGCCATTGTACATCGCGTACGTTCGTGTGAAGTTTACCTTTTTCAAAAAGATCGATGGGCTCTTCACCAGGCTTCCGGTCTCTCGCACAGGCAGCGCTGTCTCATCGTCAATCCACAACTCGCCTTTGAACAGGCCCAACTGTTTCTTCCTCGGATTCAACTCGAACACATGCACCTGCCGCCCGTTGAAAGACTCCATGCGTTTGTACTTGAACTTGTAATTCTTCGGATTGATTCCGGCGTCCAGCGTCTTGTCCGCCATCTCCACTTCGCCCGACATGTACTTGATGATGACGTAGTTCTTCACCGTGCTGTCGCCCGAAAACGATTTCACGACAAAGCTGATTTTGCCGAGTGACGAGACGATCCTCTTCGCCAGCATCGATCCTTCCTTCTTCAATTTCGGTAATCGAGCGGAGAAGTCCATATCCATCTCCACGCCGCGCGTCTTCGGTGTTTGTTCGCTCACGGCCGCAAAATAGCGCGCCAGAACCTGCTGGCTGACCTGGGGGGGCCGATCCGCGGAGACCGCGTCCGGAAACGCCGGGACGGCGATCAACAGAAGGCAGAGAAACAAAGATCGGCTCAACGAATACCTCGACCCATAAACGCGCATTCCCAATGTATCAATCGTGGCGGCCAGCGACAATTTCTGCTGTCTTCGGGTTTGGATGATTCCCAACCCCGTTTGGTTACTACTAACTACGTACGCGTAACGCAGGCTCCAAAACGACCTTAGTGAAGGGACGATTTCCATCGGCTAAACGCCGCAGGGCCAGATCCGCCGCCCGTTCTCCCATCTCGTAGCTGGGCTGCACTACTGTCGTGATCGGCGGCGAAAATACATCCAGCCATTCCGAATCGTCCGAGCTCGATACCTCCACCGCCGCCGGCACCGCAACCTTCCGCTCCTTCAGTGCACGCAGCACTCCCGTCATCATCAGGAAATTAGCGGCGAAAATCGCAGTCGGAGCGGGGGAGTGGTCCATCAACCGATGTGCCGCTTCGCACCCCGCCGCCTCCGTCCAGTCGCCGGACTCGATCAAGGAATCGTCGGCCTTAATACGATGTTTCCGCAGCGCGGCACGCCAGCCCTGCGCACGGTCCATCCCGGCCGACAAGCCCAGCTCGCCGGCAATCAGGCCGATTGTCTTGTGTCCCTTTTTGATCAGATGCTCAACGGCCAGTTTGGTGCCGGTGATATTATCCGCGCTGACCGAATCGCACGCGAAATTCTGGGGAACGCGGCCGACGCATACTACTGGCCGTTTATCCCGGACCATCCGTTCCACAGCGTCTTCTCCCCCGGCGGTCATAAACAGCAGAAGCGCATCTACCTGCCGGCCGCGGAAGAGGTTCAAATAGCGCGCCTGCGCCGCCACCTCGTTATAGGTATTCCCGAGCAGCAGCGAATAGCCGTCTTTCGATAAGCGATCCTCCACGCCCCGCACCACGCGCGCGTAGAACGGATTTGCGATATCGGGGATCAACATACCCAGCGTCTTCGTGCTTCGCGTCTGGAGACTGCGTGCCACGGCGTTGGGTGTGTAGTCCAATTGCCGCACTGCCTGGCGGACCCGCTCCGTCAACTCCGGGCTTACGTAGGCCGATTTGTTCACGACGCACGATACGGTGTACGTCGAGACGCGGGCGAGTTTAGCGACGTCGTAAATCGTAGGCACTGAATCTGTCATTATACTTGGCCGGTGCGATTTGGTCTTTCCCGTACCATGAACGAAGCGGTCAATCGCCGCCAGATGGAGGCGCCGCCGGATGGAGGCAACGAAATGGACAGCATGGTGGGGCGGAAGCGCCAGGAATCAATTGTCGTCAGCGACGAAACCGCCGTATCGTTTCTCGGCCATGAAGGCGCGCGGGTCCTAGGAACGCCGTGGATGATTCTTTGGATGGAGCGCACCTCGCGCGATGCCGTGAAGCCGCTGCTTCCCGCGGGCTGGGACACCGTCGGCACCGTGGTCAACGTGCGTCACCTCTCCGCCGCCCCGATCGGCGCGAAGGTCACGTTCCATGCGGAAGTGATCGAACAGTCGGAAAAACGGCTGGTTTTCAAAGTGTCGGCCGAAGCCGCGCATGGCCTTGTCGGAGAGGGCTTGCATGAACGCGCGCCTATCGACGTGGAGCGATTCGCGGCCGGGCTCGCGAAAAAGAAGCAGGCGCGGATGTGATTTCATAAAGAGCGAATGAAGACCGCAATCCTGCTCGCCGCCGGCGCCGCGCTCGCATTTGCCCAACATCCCGAAACCGTTCGCGAAGGCCGCCAACTTTTCGTCCGTAACTGCTCCGCCTGCCACGGCGATACCGCCAAGGGCGGCCGCGGTCCGGACCTCACGACGGGCGAGTGGAAGCACGGCGGCGCGGCGGATGATCTGATTCGCAACATCACCAAGGGCATTCCCGGTACGCAGATGCCGCCGATCCCGATGGCGGATAACGAAGCGCGCGCCATCGTCAGCTTTCTGCAGTCCCTCATCGCGAAGAACGATGAGCGCCCCACCGGCGATGAAGCTAAAGGCCGCGCGCTCTTCTTTGGTGCCGCTCATTGCAGTGGATGCCACATGTTCGCCGGCCGCGGCGGCATTTTCGGTTCTGACCTCTCCAATATCCGCGGCCGGTTCAAACCGCCGGTCCTCACCACGCGTATGGCCGGCAGCATAGAAACAGTGGAAGTCAGTCCCGGCCTGCAAGGTGTCGTAAAAGGTGAGGACACCTTCACGCTCCAGATCATGGACGCCAAGCAGAAATGGCACATGGTCAACAAGCGTACGCTGACAAGACCCCTGGCCAAGCGCACTACGCCGCATCCCGCCCTGAGTACAGGTGACCGCAATGACATTGCCGCATTCTTGCTGAAAGCGCCCCACACCTACGACGAGACCGCCCTCTGGGCGCCGGCATCCGATTTCAATGTCACCTTCCAGCGCCTCAATAACGCCGCGGCCGAGCCTCACAACTGGCTCACCTATTGGGGCGATCTTCGCGGCACACACTACTCCGGCCTGAAGCAGATCACCCCCGCCAACGCAGCCTCGCTCCAAAGCAAGTGGACCTTCCAGCTCGGCGCGAACACCGTTGAAACCACTCCTCTCGTTGTCGACGGCATCATGTTCGTCACCGGACCGTTGAATAACGCCGCCGCCCTCGACGCCCGCACCGGCCGCCCCCTTTGGCGCTACACCCGCCGGCTTCCGAAGGTCGCCAGCCACTGCACCGTGATGACCAATCGTGGCTTCGCCATTCTCGGCGACCGCCTCTACATGGCGACCCTCGACACCCACCTCGTCGCCCTCGACGCCAAATCCGGCAACGTCATCTGGGACATCGAAGTCGACGACTACATAAAGGGCTTTTCCATCACCCATGCGCCCCTTGCCATTGATGGAAAGATCATCGTTGGCGTGACGTCCGGCGAATGCGCGCTGACCGGATGGGTCGATGCCTATGACGCCAAAACAGGCAAAAGGCTTTGGCGCACGCACTCTACGCCGCAGCCCGGCGATCCCAACCGCAAGACATGGGCCCCCGAATCCTCCGCCGATTTCGGCGGTTCCCCCACCTGGACGACGGGCACCTACGATATCGACACGGACACGATTTTCTGGGCCACCGGCAATCCCGGCCCTGACTACGACGGCACTGTGCGTACCGGCGATAATCTCTACTCCTGCTCCGTCCTCGCCCTGGATGCGAAGACCGGCAAGATGAAGTGGTGGTTCCAGTTCACGCCGCACGATGTGCATGATTGGGACGCCAACGAAACACCAATGCTGATCGACGGTGTCGTGCGCGGGCAAAAGCGAAAGCTCCTTGTTACCGCGCAGCGCAACGGCTTCTACTACGTGCTCGATCGCAACACCGGTGAATTCCTCGCCGGCCGCGCGTTCGCCAGGCAGACCTGGGCTAGAGGCCTCGACGCTAAAGGCCGCCCCATCGTGCTCCCCAACACGACTCCCACGCCCCAAGGCAACTACGTCTGTCCAGACGCCGCCGGCACGGCCAACTGGGGCGCCCCCTCCTACGATCCATCCACGGGCTTCTTCCTCGTCAGCGTTCGCGAAGCCTGCGCCACTTACACAAGCATGACGAAGAGCCCCGTTCCCGGTGAAGGCTTCACCGGTGGCGGCGTGGAGGTCGATCCGAAGGTCGGCGAGCCGGGTTCGGTGCGAGCGCTGGAGGCAACGACCGGCCTCCGCAAGTGGGACTTTCCGCTCCACATCGGCTCCTCCGCCACAGGGGTCATCGCCTCGGCTGGCGGCGTCGTCTATGCGTCCAGCAACGATGGCAACCTGATCGCGCTCGACAGCAGGACAGGCAAATACCTGTGGCACTACTATACCGGCGCGAACATCATCACATCGCCAATCGCATACGCGGTTGACGGCAAGCAGTACGTCGCCATCGCTTCCCAATCGGCCATCTTCGTGTTCGGTTTACCGTAAGAGAATGCTGCTTCCCAATCCCAAAGGCAACTACTCGTTCCTGAAAGGCATCGCTCCGTACTCCGCCGGAGCCGTGGCCGAGAAGGGTTACGAAATCGTTCACGCCCGCTTTGTCCAACCCGTTCCGCTCGCCAAGGGATTTGAGCGAGTCAAAGCCCATCTGCAAGCGGTTCGGCGTCCCGCGCAAGCGCTGTGTGGGATGGAACTCCGTTCGCCGAGGCCTTTCACCTTCCCCGGCTTCACTGAGTTCAACACCGGCTACGTGGAAGTGCTGAAGTCCTGGAACGTCTTCCTTGACGATCTGAACCCGGTTGCCCGAACGAATATCGCTCCCGAGATCGGCGCCCCTTCTGTGCCATCGCTTTATGGCTTCACCTACACCGCGCCCTCCGTCCGCAAGGAAAAGACCTTCATCGTCGCCGGCGCCGGGGAACTGCCCGAAGGCTCGCTGAATCCCGACGATGTAATCCGCAAAGGCGAAACGTCTAACGAAGCCCTTCGCGAGAAGACTCGTTTCGTCATGGGATTAATGGCCGGGCGTCTACAGGGCCTCGGCGTCGATTGGGCGCAGGTCACCACCACCGAGGTCTACACTATCCATTCGATCTGCTCTTTCCTCGCAAGCGAGATAGTCCGCCCGCTCGGCAAGGCAGGAATCCACGGCGTTACCTGGCACTATTCGCGGCCGCCCATCGTCACGATCGAATACGAGATGGATCTGCGCGGCTGTTATCGGGAGATCTTTTTATGAAATGCGTGCTGCTGCTCCTCGGCCTATCCGCCTTCGCCAACGAGGTCATCTATCTCTGGCCGGAATCGGAACGCGTCCCTGGCAAGGAAACGATTGCGAACGAGCGCATTGCCTCCGTCCCCAACCCCAATCTCACCGTCTTCTTCCCCGAGCCAGGCAAGGCCAACGGCGCCGCCCTAGTCATTGCGCCCGGTGGCGGCCACCATCATCTCGCCATCGACCATGAAGGCTACGACGTCGCCCGCTGGCTGAACAAAAAGGGAATCGCGGCATTCGTCCTGAAGTATCGCCTCGCCCGGGCCGAAGGCGCCGATGGCTCCATCACTGTCGATAATCAAGTCCGCGCCGACGGACGCCGCGCCGTCCGTATCGTCCGCAGCCGCGCCAAGGAGTGGGGCATCGACCCTACCAGAATCGGCATGATCGGCTTCTCTGCCGGCGGCGAGTTGGCCGCGCTCACCGCCATGCATTTTGAGCCCGGCAAGCCCGATGCCGTCGACCCCTTCGAACGTGTCGCGTCCCGTCCTGACTTCATCGCTCTCATCTACCCCAACGTCCGCCCGGAGACGAAGAAGATCGGCAAGGACACCCCGCCCGCGTTTCTCGTTCACGCCGATGATGACCGCCTGAGTGCCGCGATCAGCACCAGCTTCTATCTTGACCTGAAGAAAGCCGGCGTCTCCGCTGAGCTCCACGTGTACTCCACGGGGGGCCACGGCTTCGGAGTGAAGGACCGCCCGCTCCCCGTCACACAATGGACGGTACGCTTCACCGATTGGCTCGCGGCGCAGAAGTGGATTCCGTAGGATCTCTCTCAGGAGAATTGACCACCTGGACGCTTCGTCCCGATACCCGCCGCGAAGCAGTGGAACGTTTGCTGGCTGGCTTGGGCGCTCCGCCGCTGGCACGCTATCGATGGCAGCCATGGCTTTACGCTGACGGAATCTGACGACTCTGTCGCAATGTACGAAGCCACTGCGGTCTGGGCCGGCGTCATCGATCTTCACATCCTCGCAAAGGTCTACAAAAAGGTCTGACGCCTATTTCTTCAACTCGTCTACCAGCGCCTGCAAACCCTTGCGCCGGTACAATTGCACCAGCCGCTGCTCCTCCGGCGAAGGAGGCACCAGTTTGCTCAGCCGCCCGTCCGTCAGATCCGCGCGCGACGGAATCCAGTAAGCTCCGTCGGCAAACTCAACGTTGTTCACGAAGCCGGCCATGCTCTCCAGCACCAGACGCGAACCGCCTGTGTTCTTCACGCGCAGCGTCGCCGAGTCATTCAATGCGGCCGTGCCTTTGCCGGCCAGCGTCTCATCATAGGGAACAGTCGCCGCCAAAAACTCTTGCCCGTTTGAATCCTTCAG
Organism: Acidobacteriota bacterium; assembly: GCA_016185425.1. Lineage (GTDB taxonomy): Bacteria > Acidobacteriota > Terriglobia > Bryobacterales > Bryobacteraceae. The sequence goes on from JACPNQ010000034.1 coordinate 505,862, forward strand.
CGCCAGCCCAATCTCCAAATGCCGGATCGCCCTGGCATCCTTGTTTCGAATCTCAAAGTGCGGCGCCTTCGCCTCATCACCTGCGATCCGCGCCGCGCCCGCCATCAAATCCACTGGCGCCCCAGGCATCCGCAGGAAGCTGAACTGCACCTCGCGGTCCATCTCGTAATTCGTCGCGGGTGCATTTGCTGAACGCGGCATCGCTCCGCGCCGTACCACCTGCACGTCCACGCGAGGCCGCACATCCTGCCGCGCAATCGCCGCAGCCATTTCTTTGCCTAGATACTCCGGACCCTTCGCCTCCAGCAACTGCTGAAAATGCTTTCGGTCGCGCCGTGCTTCCAATTCCCACACGGTCAATTGCCGCCGCGAATTCAAACGGTTCTCGCCAAAAAAGCTCAGGTCGTCGAACAGCACGCCGTCCAGCAAAACTTGGACCAGCGGTTCTGTGCCGCTCGATACCGGCCGCACCATTCGCAAATCCACGCGCACCGGGAAGTCCTCACCGGGCGCCACATCCAGCGCCGGCGCCGCCACGGAGCCCTTGCCCCCCGCCGATACATCTTGCGCCAACACGAGTAAGGTCACACCCTTCACCCGCTTACCGCTCAGGTTCTTCAGCCGCAGCGATGCATGTAGATCCAGCATCACTGCTCCGCCCCGTGCCGTACCTTTCGACGGCCCCAGGTCCAGCGAGGCGACTGCCAACGGAGAATCCTTCGGCAAGTTGATTTTTAACCCGCCGCGCAGATCCACGCCGCTTTCCTGTCCGAAGCAGGACACCGCAAATACAACCACCGCGGTTTTGCTACTCCACATAGACATGGTTCACCGTCACTTGCCCGGTCTCTTCGTCCACGTATTGCGCGCCCGCTGAACCCCTCGTGCTCACCGTCACAATCGCTGCGCGATTGCTCGCCCTCGGGCCTTGCAATACCATTCCTTTGTTACCGTCCGACATGCCGACGCCGTTCTCCGACGCCTCCGCCACCACAGGATCGGCCGCCCGCATAGCCGCCAACTGTTCGCTTTTTTTGGCCGCGTTCAGCCAGTAGCCGATCGACAACAGCACAACAAACCCTGTGGCCAGTGCAGCCACTCGCCACGACATTCCTTGCCCCGGACCGCTCTCGGTTACAGGCCCATAGGCGCTGATTGCGTCCGATGCTTCCAGACCCAGCCGGACATTGGCGCGCATCTCGGCCGCCAATCGCTCCCACTGTACGCCCGCCGGCATCTCTTCGGTTTCCATTCGTACGGCCTCTGCCGTTTCCCGGAACTGGGCAACCTCGTGCTGGCACTGCGTGCACGAGGAGACGTGCCGCTGGATCGCCAGCCGCGTCCACCACGGAAGTTCGCTGCCGGAGTACAACGCCAATTTATCGATGGAGAGATGCTTCACGCCTTCCTCCTTTCCAAATACCGCCGGAACTTGATTCGCGCATTGGCGATATGGCTGCGCACGGTCGCCGTTGAGCAATTCATTTGCCGCGCCACTTCCTCGGCCGGCACGTCTTCCACGTCACGCAAAATCAGCGCCGTCCGTTCTTTCGCCGTCAAATGCCGCAACCCATCTTCCAGCCGATCCGCACGCTCGCGCCGCAGCAACGTCTGCTCGGGATTCCGGTCCTGTTCCGTTATCAGCGGCTCTGCCAGCGAGTCAATCTCAGTGAAATTCACACGGCTATGGCGCCGCAGGAAATCGATCGCGGTATTAGAGGCGATCCGCGAAAGCCAATGGGCGGCCTTCTCCGGATCCTTCAACTGTTCGCTGCGCTGCAATACCTTGATGAATGCTTCCTGCGTTAAGTCCTGCGCATCCGGTACGTTACCGACAATCCGGTAGATGATCAGGAACACGCGGCGCATGTGCTCCTGGATAAAGCGGTTCTGTAGTTCCGCCGCTTCCAGTCCGGGATTGCCCGTCGTTTGACGTGCCGGATCGCTCATGTGCACCGTAAGCATTGCACCTATAAAGGCTTGACGGCAAAACTCTCTTTGGCGTGCAAAGAAAATTCCGAAGGCCCCGAGGTACAGCTATCCTGAATTATATGAAGGATGTAGCCGTCGTGGGTGTAGGCAAGACACGGTTCGGTGCCTTCCCTGATCGCGATCTTCGCTCCCTAGCCGTTGAATCCATTGAAAATGCACTGTCTGACGCCGGTATCGGCCCGGATGCAGTCGAAGCATTTTACCTGGGCAACTTCGCCGGTCCCAGTTTCACCGGTCAGAGCCATCTCGCCCCATACGTGGCTGCCGCCGCCGGAATTCACGGTGTCCCGGCGTCCCGATACGAAGCCGCCTGCGCCTCCTCCGGCGCCGCTTTCCATGCGGCTTGGCAAGCGGTCGCCCACGGAATCTACGACACGGTTCTTGTCTGCGGCGTCGAAAAAATGACATCGCAACCAACGGCCCGCGTCGCTGAGATCCTCGCGATGGCCGGCGACGTCGCCGCCGAAGGGATCCCCGGCGCAACGTTCCCCGCGATTTTCGCCATGATCGCCCGGCGTCACATGTATCAGTACGGCACCACTCGCGAACACCTCGCCGCCATCGCGGTCAAGAACCACGGCTACGGCGTCACCAATCCCTATGCCCACCTCCGCAAGCCCATCACAATCGATCAGGCCCTCGCGGGTAAACCCATCGCCGAGCCGCTCACACTCTACGACTGCTCCCTGGTTAGTGATGGCGCCGCAGCCGTTGTCCTCAAAGCAGGTAAGAAAGGCGTCCGTGTCCTTGCATGCGCGCAGACATCGGACTATGTCGCTCTCCGCGACAAAGCCGACATCACTCATCTCCCAGCGGTGAAGTCCGCCGCCGAGGCCGCCTTTAAAATGGCGCGCCTTACGCCCAAGGAAATCCAGTTCGCCGAAGTGCATGACTGCTTCACCATCGCCGAAATTCTCGCCGTGGAAGAGCTCGGCTTCTGCGCGAAGGGCGAGGGCGGCTCCTGGAGTTGGTCACGGCCTATCCCTGTGAACCGCTCCGGCGGACTCAAAAGCAAGGGACATCCCGTCGGCGCCACCGGCGTTGCGCAAATTGCCGATGTGAGCCTGCAGATTCGCGGCGGCGCGGCCGGCTGGCAACTGCCAAACGTGGAGATTGGTCTCGCCCAGAATCTCGGCGGCAGCGGCGGTACCAGTGTTGTCACCATCCTCGGAAGGAATGGAACTACATGATCGTATACTCGGAAACTGTCGTCTGGTCGCCTCCCGCTGAACTCGCCGCGATCGCCCCTTATCAGCTCGTCCTGGTTGAACAGCCCGAGGGCCCTCGCCTTATGGGCCGTGCCCAATCCGGCGAGCGCCTTGAAATCGGCGATACTGTGACTCTCTGCGCTGACGAGAACGGCGTGAACATTTTCCGGAAGATGAAATGAAACTTGCCTCGCGGATGGACCGCATCCTGATTGAAACTGCCTTCGAAGTGCTCGTGAAGGCCCGTGCACTGGAAGCCCAGGGCAAAAACGTTGTCCATCTCGAAATAGGCGAGCCCGATTTCGAAACCCCCGCCCATGTCGTCGCGGCTGCCAAGCAGGCGCTCGACGAAGGCTGGACCCACTACGGTCCCACGCAGGGTTACCCCGATTTCCGCCAGGCCATCGCTGCGCACGTCAGCGAAACGCGCGGCATCAAAGCGGGGCCGGAACATGTCTGTGTCGTCCCCGGCGGCAAGCCGATCCTCTTCTTCCCCATGATGGCGCTGCTCGAGGAGGGCGACGAAGTCATCTACCCAAACCCAGGCTTCCCCATCTATGAGTCGATGATCCGTTTCCTTGGCGCGACGCCTGTTCCCATGCCGCTCGTGGAAGAACGCGGCTTCAGCTTCGACCTCAACCGCTTCCGCGACAGCCTCACCGATAAGACCAAGCTCGTCATCCTCAACTCTCCGCAGAACCCCACCGGCGGCGTCATCCCCGCTGACGACATCGTCGCCATCGCAGATATGGTGCGCGACCGCGATCTAGTCGTCCTCAGCGACGAAATCTACTCCCGTATCTACTTCGACGAAAAACCCGCCTCCATCTCGTCACTTCCAGGCATGCAGGAGAAAACAATCATTCTGGACGGCTTCTCAAAAATCTACGCCATGACCGGCTGGCGTCTCGGCTACGGCGTCATGCCAGCGTGGCTCGTCGACCCCGTCAACAAGCTCATGGTCAACTCCAACTCCTGCACCGCCAGCATGGTGCAGCGCGCCGGTCTCGCCGCGCTAACAGGCCCGCAGGACGCTCCGCTTGCGATGGTGGCCGAGTTCCACCGCCGCCGGGACGCTTTCATCGCCGGTCTCAACACCATTCCCGGCTTTCGCTGCCAGGTGCCACAGGGTGCCTTTTACGCCTTCCCCAATATCGAAGGCACCGGCCGCACGTCGAAACAGCTCGCCGGCGAACTGCTTTACGAAGCCGGCGTCGCCTGTCTCAACGGCACCTCTTTCGGCAAGTTCGGCGACGGTTATATCCGCTTCTCCTACGCCAATTCGCTTGAGAATCTCATGGAAGCGGTTGACCGTATGAAGCGACACTTGACGAAGTAGTCCATGACCCTCCGGCCCATTCTGTTCGCGATCCTCGTCACCGCCTCCTGCGCCAACCTGCGCGAGCCGGCCGCGACGGATCGCCTGCGGCCCTGCAAGCATGACGACGGCCCCATCGAAGGATACTGCGGCGCCATGGATGTCTGGGAGGATCGCGACGCCAAAACCGGCCGCATGATCCCGCTGAAGATTATTGTCTTCCCCGCGCTCAAGAGAAAGGCCGCGAAGGACCCGCTGTTCTTCCTCGCCGGCGGACCCGGTCAGGGTGCCGCATCCATTGCTGGAATGGCCCGCGATCTCGTCCGCCGCATCGGGCAGGATCGCGATCTCGTCTTCGTCGATCAACGTGGCACCGGTAAATCAAACCCCCTGGAATGCAAGCGCGAGGACGAGGATGAGGACGACAACGTTGAAGCCGCCGTGCAGCGCATGCGCGCCTGCCTCGACAAGCTCAAAACCAAAGCCGACCTGACGAAATACACCACTGCCATCGCCATGGCCGATCTCGAAGAGGTGCGCCAGTTCCTCGGCTACGGCAAAATCAACCTCTACGGCGGCTCCTACGGCACCCGTGCCGCGCTCGTCTACGCGCGCATGTTCCCCGCAAATGTGCGCGCCGTTATCCTTGATGGCGTCGCTCCCACCGACATGCGCTTACCGCTTTATATGGCCCGCGACGGCCAGCGCGCGCTCAGCCTCCTCTTCCGCGATTGCGCCGCGGACAAGGCCTGCAACGAGCGCTTCCCGCGGCTGCAAGAACGTCTCGACGCGCTCCTCAGTGCCGCGCCGCGCAAGATCCGCTACACCCATCCGCGAACCGGTGTCGAAAAGGAAGTGGAAGTCAAACGGCTCACTGTCGGTGGTCTCATCTTTGTCACCCTCTATTCGCCCAAGCTCGCCGCCCTCGTTCCGCTCCTGATTGAGCAAGCGGAGAAGGGAAACTATAGCGGCTTCTTCGCTCTCGGCTCGGCGTTCGAATCCTCCGCCGGCGGCATCGCGCAAGGCATGCACTTCTCGGTCGTTTGCAGCGAAGACGCGACGCGCATCGAACCCGGCGCCATCGAACGCGAAACCGCCAACACATTCGTCGGCGCGGAAATGGCCGGCTGGCGAATGAAGGTCTGCGCGTTCTGGCCGCACGGCAAAGTCGACGCGAACTACTTCGCCAACACACCCAGCGACATCCCCGCTCTCATCCTCTCCGGCGAACTGGACCCGGTCACACCTCCGTCGTGGGGCGATCAGATCGCAAAACAGTGGAAGAACGCACGCCACATCGTCGTTCCCGCCACAGGCCACGGCGCCGCGGGCGGCGGCTGCATGCCGAAGCTCATGGCCCAATTCCTCAATGAAGGCGGCGCTGCCAGTCTCGATGCCGCTTGCGTTCAAAACGTGAAGCGTCCGCCCTTCATCCTGGGTCCGTCCGGCGCGGATCCCATGGGAGGTCTCGCCGCCAAATGATCGCCGCCCGGAATCTGCACAAGGCCTTCGGCTCCGTTGTCGCTGCGGACAGTGTGTCGTTCTCTGCTCCTGATGGGGCGGTGACTGGACTCCTCGGTCCAAACGGCGCGGGCAAAACGACATCGCTGCGTATGATCTACGGCCTGCTGAAACCCGCCGGTGGTCAAGTGGAAATCGACGGCCTTGATATTGCCGCCAACCCGCTCGCGGCACAATCGCGAATCGGCGTGCTCCCCGACATCTCTGGCCTTTACGCCCGCCTGACGGCCCGCGAGCACATCCGCTACTTCGGCGAGCTCCACGGGCTCTCCCGCGCCGAAATCGACCGCCGCACGGCCGAATGGATCGGCATTCTCGACCTCTCGGGCATCATCGATCGCCGCGTGGCCGGCTTTTCTCATGGGGAACGGACCAAGGTCGCCATCGCTCGCGCGCTCATTCATAATCCGCAAAACATCCTGCTCGACGAGCCCACCAACGGCCTCGATGTCATGAGCACACGCGCCGTCCGCGAGATCATCCGCCATCTCCGGTCGCAAGGCCGCTGCGTGGTCTTCTCCAGCCACGTCATGCAAGAGGTGTCCGCCCTCTGCGATCGCATCGTAGTCATGGGCCACGGCCGCGTCGTGGCCGAAGGCACGGCCGAAGAACTGCTCGCGCAAACCGGCATGGCGTCCCTGGAAGACGCGTTCGTCAGCCTGGTGGGTCCGCAAGGGGAAGCCGAATGAACAAGGTCTTCGTTGTCGCGCGTAAGGAGTGGGTCGACGGCTTCCGTGACCGCCGCGCGCTGTACACGCTTTTCTTCAGCACCTTGTTCGGGCCGCTTATCGTCGGCTTCATGTTCAGCCAGTTCGCCCGGCAGAATAAGGCTGCCCAGGAGATCCAAGTCCCCGTCGTCGGTCGCGAGCACGCGCCGATCCTGATGAACTGGCTCATCCAGCAGAGCGGCGTCGAGATCATCCCCGGCCCCGAAGATCCCGAAGCCGCCGTTCGCGACCGCAAGTCCGACTTCGTCCTCATCGTCGACAAAGAGTTCGCCGCCAAGTTCCGCGAATCCCGCCCCGCACCCGTCCAAGTGGTTTCCGACTCCACTAGCCAATCCACCCGTTCCAAAGTCCAGCGCTTAAACTCGCTCCTGAACGCTTTCAGCGCCGAAACCGGTGGTCTGCGTTTGGTCTCGCGCGGCGTGAGCCCGCAAATTGTCAGCGCGCTCAAAGTCGAGCAGCTCGAAGTCGCCACCGCTCAACAGCGCGCTGCAATGATCTTCAATTTCATTCCGATGTTTCTCGTCATCGCCCTGTTCACCGCCGGCATGCCGATCGCGAGCGATTCGACAGCGGGCGAACGCGAACGCGGCTCCCTCGAACCATTGCTCTTGAATCCCATCCCGAGAAGTCTCTTGGTGGCGGGCAAATGGCTGGCAGCCGGTGGCGCGGCGCTGCTCGGCATGTTGCTCACGATGAGCATCATGCTGACTGTCCTCTCGCGTCTGGCTCTCGAAGAACTGGGTGTGCGCAACAACATCGGCACTCCGCAAGTGTTGCTTCTCCTCGCCGCCGTCGCGCCGCTCGGCCTGCTATCGCCGGCAGTGCAGATGTTCGTAGCGTGCTTTGCCAGGTCCTTCAAGGAATCACAAAGCTACCTCGGCCTGCTAATGATCGCCCCGACCCTCCCCGGTATCCTGGCAATCTTCTACCCGATGACTAACCGCCCCTGGCTCCACCCCATCCCGGTACTCGGCCAGTACGCCATGGTGACCGAAATCCTGGGTGGCAAATTCCCCGGCCCCGCGTCCTTCATCGGAGCCCTGGTCGTAGCGGTCATCCTTACCGCCGTCCTCCTCTCCCTCGCGACGAGGCTGTTCTCTTCGGAGAAGATTATTTTCGGGCGTTAGTGCCCGCACTTCAAAACGCGCAGGCCGAGATGCTTCTCGTAGGCGTCGAAGTCCCGGTCGTCGTGAAGTAAGCGAAATCCGTTCTCGATGCACCATGTCGCAACCAGCGCATTTATCGTCTTCCGAATCGTCGCACCCGCGGCGCGCAGTCGCCTATAGTTTCTTGCGCTCTGAACGGCAATTTCATATCCGCCGAGGTCGAAAAAGGGCAACTCGGAGAGTCTTCCCCGCGCCAGATCGAACTGTTTATTGTGCCGGAAACCCTGGAGTACCTCGGTCAGAATTAGGTCGCCCATCGCTATTTGCTCTTGACTGAGCAGACTGTCAAGCGCCTCGGTCTGTGCGGTTTGATTTCCGCGGAAATAGTCGATCCAAACGCTGGTATCGACCAAAATCAACGGTCCCTCCGCATCTCGTCCAAGTCACCCTCCCACTGCAACTTTCCGCGTAATTCTCGAATGGAAGACTGTTTCCGGAGGCGCAACAGAGTCTGCAACGCCAATTCCACAACTTCGCGTTTCGTCTTCAAACCCGTTGCGCGAAGTGTATCCCGCATTAGCTTGTCGTCAATCACGATGTTCGTGCGCACGATGTGTATCCTAGCCAGTTATTATACACACGTTGGCTTGGCGCCGGCTCGCGCCATGCCCCCTATCTCTTCCTCCCCACCTTCTCCATCGCCCGCTTCACCGCCCCCATAATTGTCTCCTCTACATCCTCCGTATACGGCCCCGGATTTCCGTAGTAGATATGGCTGTCTACCGGCTCATATCCGCCCTCACGCAATACCCGCTTCGACACGATATAGCTCATCACGTCATTCGTATACCCGGCCACGATCGTGTCTTCTGCCGGAAACTCCTTCTTCACTCGTAGCGCATAGTCGACAACAACCTCCCCGCCCATCCCCAACAGCGTCACCTTCCCAAACCGGAACGCCTGCACCGGATACGGAATCGTCGTAATCGGCTTCCCCTTGTCGTAAGCCTTCAGCATCGCCTCCGCCCGCCGCTGCTTATACCAATTGGTCCCCTTCAACTCCTCCTCAAACTGCGCCCGTGTGTGCGGGGCAAACGCCAACTCCGTCATCTGCCACGCCGACCGCACCGGACCCGTCACTGTCTTCATCTGTCCCCCCATAACCCGCGAGACCTCCGCGGCCAAGCTCTTCCCATGCTGTTCCGCCAATTCATAAGTTCCCCGCGGATTCGGATTCGCATCGCCCCCGCACAGGAGCATAAACATCGCCGTCACTCCCGGATTCCGAGTCTCCAAATCGGCCTGTGCATAGCCCGCATAGTCTCCGTTCACCAAAAACAAGTCCCCGCCCAGCGTCGTGTTGTGGCACGCATATCCAAACAGCACCGCCCGCAGCTTTCCATCCGTGCCGGTCACACGAAACACCGGCACATCCTGATCCACGGGCCCCGCAGGATTCAACCCGATCTTCACATTCCCTGTCGGTCCCTGCCGCCGGTTAATCGCAAACGTTCCCGTCCCATGACCCACTGAAATCTCTGCCGGCTGCATATCTCCCAACGCCCCACCCACAACCGTCACCAGCTTCTCCACCAGCCCGTTGCCGTAATCGACAATCACTTTCCGCTGCTCCGGCGTCAGGTCGAACATCGAATCGAGATTGTCCCGCACTGCCGGTCCGCTATGAGTGTGCGACGAGTTGATCATCAACTGTGCCCGCCGCAGTCCGTACTTCTTCTCCACCTCCGCGCCCACTCGTTCCGAAATCGGCCTCGACATCCCGATCAAATCCGTAGTCACGATGACGATGCGTCCATTCCGCTTATCGGAAACGGCCAACGCCTTCGCCCAGATCTCCTGCTTCACTCCCTCCGACGGCTTCTTTCGCGCCGCGTACCCCGAGAGGAAAATAGGCCGATCGGGCGTAATCTTGATCCGGGAAACGCCTACCCGCAAATCCCCCGCCGTCATAGGCAACGTCAGTAACAAGCCGATCCAAACGCGTAACATGTCCCGCAGCATACCAAACCCGATTTCCAGTCAAAATAGAAAAACCGAATGCCGCTGCTTCCGCTTGTTCCGATCCTCGCGCAGTTCCTGGTGTCGCCCGACGCCCGTTCCATGGAAGCGGTCAAACGCATTTTCAACGGCACTCCACCCAACAAAACTCTAACCTGCCAGTTCGAAGTGATGAGCCCTCGCCTCGGCTTTTCCCTCATGCACTGGTCTGGTTTCACCCTTTCCATTCCCGCCAAACAATTCGCCTTCGATGGCGCCGCCATTGATGTTGGCGTAGCGATAGAGATCACTCCTAAGGACGGTAATCCCACCTACCTCGCCGAACGCTTCGGCTTCCCCAGGGCTCCCGAAGGCAAGACCTACCCCAAAGGTGCCGCGCTCACCTATATGGGCGGCTACTACGCCGGACCCGGCGAGTACCGCGTACGCATCTTCGTCGCCGACAACAAACAACACCAGTGCGGCAGAGAGTGGAATATCAAGGTGTCCGCCGGCCGCATCGCGCCACGCATGGAGCCCAATCAGGTGTCCGCGGTTGGCGAAGAACGCTGGCGCGGCCTCGCCAAGGATGCTCCTTCCAACCGCCTCACCATTATCCTCGACGCCACACCGCTCTTCCCCCGCCGCAACATGGTGCGCCTGTCGTCGTATGACCGCAGCGTTCTTCTCACCAGTCTCACAACACTGCTCGATTCCACCAAAGCGACCGACGCAACCGTTATCGCCGTCGATCCGCGCAACCGCAAGATCATCTACAACACCGATAGATTTTCCCCTCGCGAACTCGGCCGCCTTGCCCGCGCCATTGCTGGCGTCAACCTCGGTATCGTCTCCCTCGAAACGCTAAGAGGCCCCAACGAAACCGCCTTCATGGAAACCGTCCTCTCCACCGCGCAAGACGCAACGTCGAAATCGGAAGCGGTCGTCTTCCTTGGCCCCACTTGGGACTGGCACGGCAAACTCACGCCCAAAATCCGCGAGCTCGCACAATCCCTGCCTCGTCCCCACTACCTTGGTCTCACGCGTATCGCCGGCATGCCCGACAACCTGGTCGCGCAAGTCGTCAAGTCCGCCAACGGCTCGGTGAAACAGCTCATCACGCCCAACGACTTCGCCAAGGCGCTCGAAAAAGTCTCCCACGCCAAATGACACTCCTCTTCGCCGCCGCGGCTCTGGGTACGCTCTTCCTCGACGGCGGTAGCAACAGCGCGGAAATCGGCGCCGCTTTCGGCCGCCTCGCCAACGGTCGCATCCTCCTCATCCCCACGGCGCTCTCTGACAAGGCCCTCAACGAAATCAACCTCCACGCCATGCCAGTAACGGGCCCAAAATACTTCGGCGTCGACCGCGTCATCGTTCTGCACGCCCCTACGCGCTACGAAGCCAATCGCGAAGACTTCGTCGAACCCCTCCGCGCCAACAATGCCGTATTCTTCATGGGCGGCGATCACCAGCGCCTTCTGGACCGCTACGCCGGCACACGCTTTGAAACCGAACTCAAAGCGCTCTACGAGCGCGGGGACGTCATTGGCGGCAGCTCCGCCGGGGCCATGGTCAGGGGCGCTTACCAAGCCATTCGCCCGGACGGTGACGCAAACCGGGCCGGCTTCGCGCTTCTCGCCAACACTCTCATCGACCTCCATTTCACCGAACGCCACCGCCAACGCCCCATCCCGCCAATCCTCAGGTTGGCGCCGGTAACGCCACAATCTACAAGGGCAAATCGGTTCGTGTCCTAAAATAGGATCGGCCATGCCCAAGCTCCTCCTGCTCGTCCTCGCAGCCACACTTGCCTTCGCTCAAGAACCGGTCCATTTCGCCGCCAAGGACGGCTGGGTCATCTACGGCGACCTCTACGGGAAAGGCAACCACGCGGTCCTCCTCGTCCACGGCGGCCGCCGCGACAAGTCCCACTGGACAAAACAAGCCCAAATCATCGCCCAAGCAGGCTTCACCGTCCTCGCCATCGATCTCCGCGGCATCGGTCTCTCAAAAGAGGGCCCGCCCGACAGGCGCAACGATATCGCGCGTCCCCTCGACCTCCTTGCCGCTATTCGCTATCTCCAGGGCAACGGCGCCAAGACTGTCTCCATCATCGGCGCCAGCGCCGGTGGCGATCTGTCCGAAGAAGCCCTTCGCACGGCTAACCCTGGCGAGATCGATCGCGTCATCTTCCTCGCCCACGGCGCCTACGGCCCGCCGCAATCGCTCACCAAAGTCCGCAAGCTCTTCATCGTCGCCCGCGGTGATCTCGGCCCGCGCGATGTCCCACGCCTTACCCGCATCCAGGCCCAATATGACCTGGCGCCCGATCCCAAGGAACTTATCGTTCTTGATGGCTCCGCCCACGCCCAATTCCTCTTCGAAACGGATCAGGCCGGCCGCCTCATGACCGAGATCCTACGCTTCCTGACGGCTCCTTAAGCGGACGTTGCCGATGTAACAACTCGAGCCACCGCCCGCGTGGTCGCCCTCATCCCCCATCAACGCCCGAACCCAATCCAGAACGCGCCGCCAATACAGGCCTCCGTGTTCGGACACGGCATCACCCGGCACGGTGAATCCCCGCTCGCCTACAGCGGATTCCCGGCGTACACGGAATCTCCGCCGCCTGCACCCGAGAACAAAACCCGTCCCGTCCGCCATTCGCCAACCGGCCCAAAACTAACTGCCCGGCATTGGAACTAGTAAGCCAGCGTCATCGTCTTCGACGACAAGAGAATGCCAGTCCTCCGCGCCCTAAGTGGTTGAAAAATCGCCGGTTCTCACCCCCGTTCACGCCATAATCCCGTCACCGCGGCGGCAACCTGCCCTGCCCTCCCTGTATCCGAAACCCAGGATGCCCCGTCATACATAGTGTGATGAATAAACGTTTGAAAGAAAATATCGTAGTTCCTCTCAGGAGTTTACCTAGATTACGGCATTTTTTCTAGACACACACTTAGGCCTCTGGCAACCTAGACACTTGTACTCTGGTTCGGCGGAACTTTCAATCCAATCGAGGTTCAGTGGGACGGAACGCTACAAACCAATGAAAACAATTGCCTTGAATCGTCTGGTCATATCTATCGGGCGGAGCCTCGCCCGCTCTGGCTAACGACACGACTCCCTCCGAAGGAGACAAAGCTGACATAATTTTCCTCCATCCTCTCATCCCGCTTCAATTCCCCCTCATCCCTTATCAAATCCCGTTAACCGGCCGATCTCTACCACAGACTGAACGCATTGGCGTTCTCTGCATCGCTTTGCGCTCAGTTCGAAAAGGTACATGAAGTCGCCCGGATCCCATTCACCTCTTCAGCTTACAAGGAAGTAGCAAAGATGTACGCAGTACAAGTGTGTCCGCCGCGGGCTACCGCCCCCCTGATTCCCCTCGTGGTTTTTGCATCGATTGCCATCGCGCAGAATCCACCAACGGATCGCATTCGCGATCTCAATAACGAAGTGTTGCAGCTCCATGGCGCCATCCAGACTGCAACGGCAAGCCACCCTGGATTTGGCAGGAGCCCGGGTGAGCAGGCCATCGAACGGCGTGCCGCCGTTCTCAGCCAACTCATAGACCAGGACCCTGGCACCGCCCTGAAATTCGCGTTTTCCGAAGATCTCTTGGCGGATCTGGCGGCCAAGTTTCCGGCGGCGGCCGCACGCCTCGAGTCGCGCGGCGATTGGCAGGGAACGATTGAGTCGTTCGTTTTCGATTATTCGGACGGCACCCATCGGACGCAACACAAATTGCGGACCGCGAACGGAACATTGGAGCTTCATTTTGCCGGTTCCGAACCCGCTGCCGCGCAGTGCGGTAAGACGGTTTCCGTCACCGGAGCGCGCCTCGACAACCAAGTGGCGGTGGCGACTTCGGAACTCGTTGCCCTCTCCGCTTCAACAAACATCGCACCTTCGGCCACCTCGGATGCGTCGGCGACAGGCTGTCCGGTCACTGGCGTCCAGAAAACGGTCGTGATCTTGGCCACCTTCCCCGGCGTCACCCCGCCGTCGAATGTGACGCCCCAAAGCATCGCGGACGGGTTCTTCGGGAGCACCGGCCGCTCGCTGGATTCTTACTGGAAGGAGGCGTCGTACGGCAAAACATCGGCGTCGGGCGACATCTTCGGCTGGTACACCCTGCCCACTTCTTTTTCCTGTACCACCACCGACGATCTGCGCGCCGCCGCGATTACTATGGCCGCTGGCGCCGGAGTCAATTTTCAGAATTACTCGAGGCTCTTCATCGTTGTTCCCGATATGGGCTGCGGATGGGCCGGTGCCGCGACGTTAGGCTGCGCGACTTTGAGTTCACCGTCCGGCGCTTTTACCGCGACCACGTCTTACCTGAATTCCAGTGCCTTGTCTAGCCGGGACAAGATCGTCTCCACCGCCGCGCATGAGGGCGGGCACAATCTGGGCTTGGCTCACGCCAATAGCCGCGCCTTTGGCACGGAAGCCCTGGGAAGTGTGGGCGCCCCCGGCAATCTGATCGGATACGGAGATGGATTCTCCGTCATGTCGAACGGTGGACTCGGTCATTACGCCGCCTCCCACAAAGCGAATCAATTGAACTGGCTGAGCACGGCGAATTACCAGGTCGTCCAGAGCAGTGGAACATTTACGCTCCAACCTTTTGAAGCCGCGACCAATGGCTTGCAGGCGCTGAAGATTCAACGCGGCACCGGCGGCGGCGCCTGGGTCTGGGTGGAGTACCGTCAGCCCATCGGCAACTACGATAATTCCTACTTCCTTGCCCCGGATGTGGCCCAGTGGTACTCGTGGGCCAACCAAGTGTTCTCCGGCGCCCTCATTCATTACGAGGACCCCAACACCGGCACCGAAAGTCACCTCTTGGATTTCACCCCCACGTCGGACTCCGCATTCTACGACCCCGCGCTGGCCGCCGGAAAATCCTGGGTCGACCCGTACTCGAATCTTTCCATCTCCGTGCAAAGCGCTACCGCCAGCGGCCTCACCCTGAGCGTTAGTTACGGCGGTGGAGCCTCGGCGTGTGTTCGCGCGAACCCCACAGTCACTCTTCCGTCCGCCAGCCCCACCGTTTATCCGGGAGCAAGCGCCAGCTACACCGTGGCCGTCGTGAACAAGGATTCGGCCGCCTGTCCGTCCAGTACCTTCGCGCTCGCATCCACGCAACCGGGCGGGTGGCTGGCCCAATATTCCACCACCTCATTGACGATTAGCCCCGGCGGCACTGGATCCGCAACATTGACGGAATCCGTGCCGGCCGGTACGGCGCCGGCCACTTACGGGATCAGCGCGAGCGCCGCGAACGGCGCCTATGCCGCCTCTGGCCTGGCCAACGCCACCGTGGTTTTGCCGCCCGCTCTCTCCGCCGTCACCTCGGTTCCCGCGGCCAGTTACGCGGCCCGCGAAACCGTGGTCGTGACTTGCGTCGTCGCTGCCGGGAGTGCCGCGGCCGCCGGGGCCGCCGTGACGTTCCAGTTAACCAAGGCTGATGGGACTAAGGTGACTGGGAACGCCACGGCGGATTTAACTGGAAAAGCGACTTGGTCCTACAAGATTGCCAATCGGGACCCAAAGGGCACTTCTTCAGTCAAGAGCACAGCCGTTTACAACTCGCAAAGTACGACGAGCGACTCCGTAGCCTTCGTCATCCAGTAATGGCACGTTGGCGGACGGGATGGGCGCGCGGCACCCGGACTCGGGCGGACTCAGGCGCCGCGCCCCATCCCGCTCACCTGGACGGCGTCTCATGGCGCCGTTTTCCTGGCTTCGAGCTTAGTTAGCTCCGCATCGATAAGGTTTTCAAACACCGCGGCCGACTGCCCGCCCACAACCAGCACTCCTTGGACGTAAAACGTCGGTGTGGAGGACACGCCGTAAGCAATGCCCGCTTGCAGATCGCTTTCCACCAACGGCGCGAACTTCGCGCTGGCCAGGCACGTGCCGAATCGAGCGGCGTCCAATCCAGCCGATTGCGCGTTGGCGGCCAAGCCGTTATTATCCAGTCGCGTTTGGTTCTGGTACAGCAGATCGTGATATTCCCAGAATTTCCCCTGCTCGCCGGCGCAACGCGATGCCTCGGCGGCTTTCTGGGCCTGCGGGTGAATCGGCCGTAACGGAAAGTCCCGGTATCCCAGCCGCACTTTGCCTTTATATTTCTCCAGCAGCCCGGTTACTACCTGCTGCACCTCTTTGCAGTACGGGCATTGAAAATCGGAAAATTCAACAATTGTTACTGCGGCGCCGGCGTCCCCCCGGAGCCGCGCAGGATCGACGGTGACGTCCACGCGGGGGCGATCTAACAGCAGCGAAACGCCGCCCGCGCCCCGCAAGCGGTCGATAAATTCTTGCCGGGCCTGTTGTAATTTGGCCTGGACAAGCGCCGCATTCACCTGCGCTTTTACTTCTTCGAACGGCCGGTTGATGCGCTCCTTCTGCGCCAGATAATAAGCCTTGATTTCACCCTCGCCCGGAGCGGCCATTTGCCGGTCCACTCGCTCCGCCAGGAACGCCTCGGTCGAAAGACCGGCCTTCTTGGCTTCGCTTTCCAGCAGCCGCTGATTCACGACGCTTATCAGCGCTCTCATCTTCAGGTCGTATTCCTGGTTACGCAGTTGCATCAATTGCCCGCCGATCGCCGGCATTAGGTCGCCCTCATAGATCGCCTGTCCACCGACCCGCGCCAACGCTGGCGTCCCTCCTGGGGTCTGTCCGCCTAACGCCGGCGGTAACAACCCGAGCAGGCACCATCCACAGATTTTCCCGAATTTTCGTTTCTTCACGTTCCCTCCCGGTTCTTAGGTGGGCGGCAGTGCCGTCAGTTCTTTCCATATGCGCCTGAGTGGCCTGCCGCCCCTTCCGTCTAACTCATCCTTCCGCTTCCCTTGGCGGAAGATTGACTATTGACTATGGTCTGGACAGCGAGCAGGACCCGTCCGGACAGGCTCGGCATTCCGCCGTGGCTGGCAGCGGAATGGCGCTCGGCGGTAGGTTCGCGCCGAATACGTCCTTCGGTATCGAAGAGATCCTCACCGTATCCTGGAATAGGCACCTGCCGTTCGTCGACACGCAGGAGTTCGGCCGGTAGTTCGCATTGAAGGTCCTGCACTCATCCGCTCCAAGAGTCAGACCCGTGACAATGCTGAAATCGGTACCTGCCGCCGGCGGATTCATTTGTACGTTGTTCGTTAGGTTGATGTTGCTGATCGGCTTATCGTCCGCGCTCGTATTACAAACCGTCATCGTCGTGGCATCCTCCAGCACGATCCCGCCGCCCGTCTGCGGCACCAGATTGACCACACACGATTTCGTCAGCGACAGCCCTGGCTGCGTGACAACGTTACAGCCGGCGACGCCGAAATCGGCCGCCGCCGCCGCCGGGTTGCCATTGTGATCGTTGGTCACCGTATTGCCGCACGTCGGGCAGGACGCGGCATTTGCCGTGGCGTTGTTGGTCACTTTGCCGTTCCCGGGAAAATCAAAGCTGCCGCTGTAGGCGGCACTCGCTCCCGACGTCAATCCTTGTGCCGGAGTCACCGGCTGGGTGAGCACTGTGTTGATGGAGCCAGTCGGGAATTGATCGGCCACAGTGAGTTTGTAGAGACTGCCGGCGCCGTCGTTGATCACATTTCCGGTGAACGTGTAATGGACGTAGGCAACATTGTTGATCTCAACGATCGTCGGTGTACCGGAGCACGCTTTGGTGACGGCCACGCTGCACAACTGGAAGCTCCCCAGCACAAAGTCCTTCAATTGCGCGGTCGTCGACTGGGAGGAACGAGTCTCGGCCAGGAATGTCGAGAAGCAGGGTTCGGGCAGTCCGCGCGCCGCGAAGATCGCCGTCAAATCGAATCCGCCCTCGAAAAAGCTACCCTGCGGGAACGAGCCCGCCGGTCCCGCCTTGGGGGTATATGGCCATGCGGCCGACGTGGAACTGGTGTTCACGATCGCGCACACATCGGTATGGCTTGGCGAGCTGGGCGTGCACTGTCCGGCATTCTGGTCGTCGTCCAGGACCAGCCCCACCGTCTTATCCCAGTGATAGATCTGTATAGTGCCGATAGCGCCGCCCTGCGTGAAGGCGGAAACGATCAATATATCGCCATCGCGATGCAGATCCCCCGGGTTGCAATTGGTCGCCCCGGTCGGACACGGTGTGCCGGTGAACGGAGTACCGCCGCCACCGGTCCCGCTGCCTGGCCCAATGGCGTTCTGGAAGAACCAGAACCCGATGTTGCTGTCGCCGTTATTCGCAAAACGGTCGGCGCCAAAGAAGATCCAGGTATGCGGTTGCGTCCCGCCGCTGGTGGTATTTACCTTATAGGCGGCGGCGTACGCGTTCGTGATGTTGTCTTTATCGGGGACGGAGCCATTCGTATTCTTCCATTGACTTACGTCGTTGGTGTCCTTCGAACCCCCAGTGGTGAAGATCGAGATATCTCCCGGGTCGGGGACCACGAATGGCCATCCGGAAACTGTGGGCTGTCCGGGCTCCGGGGCCGAGGTCGCCACCGCCCTCGCTAATCCGCTGGCCGTGCCCGCGGAGTTGGCCCAGTCGTCCCCCGTTCCATTTACCCTCACGTTGGCGTCCAATTCAAAGACAGTCGGGTCGTCTAAAAAAGCGATCGGCCCGATGATAATCGCCGCAGTCACAACAACTGCCGAAACACTTAGGCAAAGGACGCCAAGCGGCGTCCGGATTTTGTCGTTAAACATTGTTTCCCTCCATACGGCGTTCCACACGGCGAAGGCACGACCCCACCGCTCGCGGGTGGCACGCTAGGTTGACAGATGGATTGACACTCCGGGGATTGTATGGCAGGATCGAGGGCGGTGATTGACACCCCGGGATATAGCCACACTTCTCCCGGCAGGCCAGTTTCTGTTCGCGCAGAAGCTGGCCTTACTAATCTCGCTCGCGTCGGCAGGCAAGATAGCGGTTCCATCCGCCTTACAGGCCGACGGCCTCCGATACAGCAATGTATTCACCGCCGTGGAAGTACTACTTCACTCTCGGCGGCATTCGTTGGCCGGCGATACCGGCCCTTATAGTTACTTCGGTCTGTGTTGTTTATGGTCTGCGCGCCGCACTACGGCTGCGTCGCGTAGCTTCCTCAAAGCACGGTTGTATTGTGCATCTGATCATACCGCGTGGCAAGGGAAATGTTGACTACCCAGCCGAAAGATAGGTTCGGGCGTTCATCAGCCGTTGCAATCCGTTCTATTCGTTGCATTCGCAACGCTTACGAACGGTAATGCACTAGCGTGGAGGAAACCAGTGACAAGGTTTCGCCCTGCCGCTTAAATCGCCGCCACCACCGCCCGCGCCACCGCCCGGGTCGTCGCATCATCCCCCATCAACGCCCGAAACCCAATCCAGAACGCGTCGCCAATATAGGCCTCCGTGTTCGGACACGGCATCACCCGGCACGGTGAATCCCCGCTCGCATACATCGGATTCCCATACAGCGGATGCGGATAAAACGGCGTACACGGAATCCCCGCCGCCTGCACCCGCGAACAAAACCCGTCCCGCCCGCCATTCGCCATCCGGCCCAAAACTAAGTACCAGGAATTCCGGTTCACCGCCTTCGGAATCTGCTGCCAGGTAATACCGGACGCCGTTCCGTACTCCTCCTGGAAGACCGCCCAATTTGCCGTCCGCAGGGCAATCTGCCCATCCAGCCGTTCTAACTGCGCCGTCAGCACCGCCGCATGCAACGCCGACAACCGGTAGTTATTCCCCGCTTCAAAATGGTGGAAGGAGGAATACCCTGGCCGCCTCCCCTGATTCGCAAACGACCGCATCCGCGCCGCCAGCGCCTCATCGGAGGTCAGGACAATCCCCCCCTCGCCGGCGGTCATGACCTTTCCGTTCTGGAACGAAAACGACGAGGCCAGCCCAAACGACCCCGCCCGCTTCCCTTTCCATTCCGACCCCTGCGTATGCGCCGCGTCCTCCAAAAACAGCAGCCCACGCTTTTCACAAATGGCCATCAGCGAATCAACCTCCGCCATCGATCCGCCAAAATGCACCGCCATCACTGCCTTCGTCGCCGGCCCGATCGCCGCCCATACCGCCTCCGGGCACATGTTGAACGAATACGGCTCGATGTCCACGAATACCGGCACCGCTCCCACTCGCGTCACCGCCGAAGCCGTCGACACAAACGAGATCGCCGGCACAATCACCTCATCCCCCGGCCCAATCCCCGCCCCGGCGAGCATCATCTCCAGCGTTACCGTTCCATTTACCGCCGACACCCCGAAAGCGGCACCCTGATAGGCCGCGAAAGCCTCTTCAAACTTTGCCACCAGCGGGTTAAACCCGCCCCACTGCGGGCTCGCCAACACCTCTTGTAAAAGCGCCGTCTCGCGCGCATCCGAAATCGGCCAACCGGGAAGTTCGATCACTCTTCTAGGATAGAAAGAAACCCATGGATCGCGAACAGCTCGAGCGCTACCAATTCCAACTCGGCGAAAACCGCGGCAAACTCGCCATGGCCTCCGATCTCCTCACCGACGCCCTCGTCCTCGTCGGCCAGCACGGCGTCTACTGTACCTCCGCCCGCCAACCCAATAAACCGGCCATGGACTTGCAGATCATCCTCCAATGCATGAATGAGTCCAAGGAACTCATTCTGCAAGCCATGGAGGCCGCCAAATCATAGCCCCCGTAAAAACGGATTTCTCTTCTTCTCCCGCCCGATCGTCGTCGCATCCCCGTGCCCCGGCACCACCAACGTATCCTCGGGCAACGCTAACAGCTTCCCCTTAATCGAACGCAATATCTGCCTTCCGTCCCCGCCCGGCAGATCCGTCCGTCCGATCGAATCCCGGAACAGCGTATCCCCCGCCAACAAAGTAGATTCCCCCGGAATCCAGACGCACGAACTTCCCTGTGTGTGCCCGGGAGTATGCATCGCCAGAAGTTCAATATTGCCCAACAAAAACTTATCGCCGTCTTTCAGTCCGCCATCAATCGAAGTCTTTTCCGGAACCTCCATCCCCAGCCACGACGCCTGAACATCAATGTGCTTGTACAATTCCGCGTCGTTCTCATTCATATAAACCGGTGCACCCGTCGACGCCTTCAATTTCGCCGCCCCGCCAATATGGTCGATGTGCGCATGCGTGATGAGAATCATCTTTACCATCAGCCCATGCTTCGACAAAATCGCCTCAATCTCCGAAATATCATCCCCCGGATCGACCACAATCGCCTCCGCCGTCTCCGGATCGCCCAGAATCGAGCAATTGCATCCAAGCTGCCCAACCGGCAGCACCTCGTGAATCATGCCTTGATTGTACGCATCCAATCATCTGACACTAGAGACAATGTTCGACCTATTTCCGTACCTCGCCAGAGTTCTCCACATCTCATCCGCTATCCTGCTGCTCGGCGGTCTCTTTTACGCCTGGAACCTGTCGAAGTACGGCAAGCTCGCCGACAACCCCGCCTACGGTTTCCGTCCGGCCGTCTGGAGCTTGATCGCCGCGCTCTTCCTCACCGGCGCCTACAACCTCATCAATAAAACCAACGTGCCGAAGGAATACCACATGCTCTTCGGCGTCAAATTCCTGCTTTTCCTCCACATCGCCGCCGTCTCGCTCCTTCTGGTCAAGCCCGCCACGACGCCCGAAAAGCGTGCCCGCATGTTGACCGGACTGGCAATCTCAGGCGGCATCATCATCTTCCTCTCTGCCGCCCTTCGCGCCATTAGCCAATAATGCCCAACGCAATGCTCTTCGAACTCCCCGGCCGCGGCCGAATCAAGGCCTTCGGGGAGGACCGCAAACGCCTCCTTCACGCCATGACCACCAATCATGTCCAACAGCTCGAACCCGGCCAGGGCTGCTATGCGTTCTTCCTCAGTGCCCAGGGCCGCATCCTCTCCGACGTCACTATCCTTGCCCAGGATGATCACCTACTCCTCGATGTCGAGCCCGTTCAGCGCGAACCGATCTTTACCCACCTCGACAAGTACATCATTGCCGACGACGTTGCCCTCGAAGACGTGACGGACCAACAAACCACTCTGGCTATCGAAGGCGACGACGCCCGGCAAATTCTTGAGTTCATCAATGCCCCCATACCGGAGGCCGCCTACAGCTCTGCGAATTGGGCCGGGCGCCTGGTCGTCAACACGTCCTACACCGGCGCTCCTGGCTTCCACATCTATCTGAGCCCCCTAGACGCCCCCATCCTCGCCGAAACCCTCGAAGACGGCGGCGCCAAACCAGCCACCCCCGAAGAAGTCGAAACCACTCGGATCCTCAACGGCCGCCCCCTCTACGGCGTCGACATCACAGAAGCCAACCTCCCGCAGGAAACCCAGCTAGCCCACGCTCTGCACTTCTCAAAGGGCTGCTACCTCGGCCAGGAGATCGTCGAGCGCATCCGTTCCCGCGGCCACGTCAACAAGGTGCTCACCAAGGTCGAATACGTAGGCGAACCGCCAGCCGGAACCATCACCAGCTCCACGCGCGATCCCGCCACGAACAGAACTGTTGCACTAGCCTACCTCCGCAAGTAGGCAATTCCCACAGCATTTTCACACACTATCCACAGGATTCCCGCAGCCGCGCCACCCACTCCATCGGCACGCTGACATTCCCATTCTTACCCGTCCCCAACCGGATATCGGGCTTATACGCTCCGTGATAATCCGAGCCCCCTGTCGTCAACAACCCCAGCCTCGCCGCCAGCCTTGCGTACCGCCCTACCGCCGTCGCGTCATGGTCGCTGTGCCGCACCTCCAGCCCCAGCATCCCCATTCCCACCGCCGCTTCAATCCACTCCGCCTCTTCCTCCGCCGTCCGCCGCCCGAGCCGCACCGGATGCGCGATCACTGGAATCCCGCCTGCCCTCCGCATCCGCGCGATCCCCTCATCCAGCGGCACCTCGTCCCGCTCTGTATATGCGCGGCCGGACTCAGCCAGGTACTTATCGAATGCCTCCTGCATCGTCTTCACATACTTCTTCTTAACCAGAATGGATGCAAAGTGCGGCCTCCCGGCCATCGTCCTTCCCAGCGATTCCACTTCGCCCAGGGTGATATCCACTCCAACTCTCTGCAGATTCCCCACCAGTCGCCGGTTCCTATCGCGCCGCTTATCCTGTAACTCCACCAACCAATCCTGAAACTCGGTTGAGGGCTCCTCACCTGGGAAATACCCCAGCAAATGCACCGTCTGACCCAGGTATTTCGTACTCAGCTCAATCCCGCACAGTAAATCCAACCCCTCCTCCTCCGCATACGGCTTGGCAGCCGCATATCCCGCCAGCGTGTCGTGATCGGTGATGGCAAGCGCCTTCACCCCCGCGCGCAAAGCATGATCAACTAACTCAAACGGCGTATCGCTTCCGTCGGAAGCGTCGGTGTGGCTATGTAGGTCTACCATCTACCAGGATAGCGGAATCAGGCCCTGGTCTTTCAGCACCGCCCACACCCGCTCTTCGCTCTCCGTAATATCCTCTGTCGACGAATCCACGCGTAACTCCGGCGCGACCGGCGCCTCATACGGATCGGACACCCCCGTGAAATGCGGAATCTCTCCTGCCAGAGCTTTCCTATACAGCCCCTTCACGTCCCGCTCCGCCAGTACCTCGATCGGACAATCCATGAAAACTTCAACAAAGGAACCGATCCGGGCTCGCACCGCATCCCGAGTGTCTCGATACGGACTGATCGCCGCCGTAATCGCAATTACACCATTGCGCGACAATAGCTCCGCCACAAACCCAATCCGTCGCACATTCGTGTCCCGGTCTTCTTTGCTGAACCCCAACCCCTTCGACAGGTGCGTCCGTACTTCGTCCCCATCCAACAACTCCACCCGCGCCCCAGCCGCCTGTAGCCGCTTATGTATCCGTTCCGAAAGTGTCGATTTCCCTGAGCCGCTCAACCCCGTAAACCACAACGTAAATCCTTTATGCATTCACCAATTCGGCCAGCAGCACATCCAGCTCCCGGACCATCTTCCCTTCCGGCGTCAAGTGCAGCCCGCACTCCTTGTCGCCCGCCACTTCCCACCACCACCGCCCGGCCCGTTCGCCCTCTTCCGATGTCACCGCCCGCGTGCAGGGCCAGCAGCCGATGCTCGTATACCCTTTCGCATAGAGCGGATGCACCGGCACATTGTGCTTCCGCGTATACTCCTCCACATCCGCCGCCGTCCAATATGCCAGCGGGCTCAACTTCCATTTCCCTTCAACCAGCGCCTTCTGCTCAACACCCTCCCGCGATTCCGCCTGCCCGCGCCGCAATCCCACCGCATACGCTTCCAGTCCCGCCAATATGCGATCGAGCGGCCTCACTTTTCGCACCTGGCAGCACAACTTTCGTAGCACTACCTCTTTCCGGAACAAGTCCAGACCGTGCGCATCGACCATCCGGGAAACCTCACCGGTGTCCGGCTTCACCCGCTCCACAGCCAGCCCATATCGCTGCTCCACGGTCTCCATCATCCCCAGCGTCTCAGCCGGCAATCGCCCGGTATCCAGCGTCACCACGCGTACCGGCGAAGCCAACTGCGCCGCCATGTCCACCAGCACCATGCCCTCTTTTTGAAAGCTGGTGACAACCGCGAACCGCGACCCAAACTCCGAAAATCCCCAATGCAGTACTTCTTCCGCGCCGGACATTCCGTGAAAATCCTCTATCCCTATCAGGATAGTATAGATTACTTGCCGGTGCCCGGATCACTCGGCTGGAAGTCGAACATCTCCCCCGCCGCCCGCACGTGTAAAACCCCACCCGGCAATGGTTTCCCCGCCGTATCGTAGAACATTGCCCCGTCGGTGCTCTCTCCCGGAGCCAGCTTCATCTGCACAAATGCGATCGCGCTCGCCGCCGCCGCCGCCTTCAACTTGGTCGAGTTCACCTCCGCCAGCGCGGCCCGCCGCCTCGCCTCATATCCGCTTGTCGTCCGCAACTGCGTCATCCCGTAAATTCCGGTTTCATAAGCCGACACCAACCCCACAACCTCCCCACGCCCACCCTTCGCCAGCATCTCCGCCACAACCTTCCGCGCCGGCACCGGCCGCATCGTCTTCCCGTCCGGCGTCTCCCACACAAAATCGTCCGGCCGCACAATCACCGCCTGTCCGCTTCCGTTCGACACCGCCACCTGCATGGTCGAGTACTCCCGCACTTTCGCGTGCAAGTGCGCAAACATGATCGTCACGCCGTTCTTGGTCAGCGTCTGATACCGCAGCCCGCCCGACTCGAACTCAATAACCTGCGCCGGGCAAAACACCGCAACCAGGAGGAGTATCCATGCTTTCATCGTCTCTCTACAAGCATACAGACGATTCCCCGTGCGAATAATTACCGTATCCGCGGCGAAACTTTGTCCAACTCCCTCCGCAACAGCGAATTCTGCGGGAATTCTCTCACCAACCCCTCCAGCCACATCCGCGCGTCCCGCTGCCGCTTCTCCCGCAACGCCACCACGGCCATCAGGATCCGCGCAAACGGTCCAAAATATCGCCCGTTCTTCGCCACAACCCGCAGATTCTTCTGTGCCTGCTCTTTCGACCCCCTCGCCTCTTCAAACTTTACGAACCACCTCACAAAAAATGGCAAGCTTCCCAACAGATACTCGCTGATTCCCGTCGTCAGGTAGGCATCCGCGAAACTCGGATCAATCGCCAGCAGCCGCACCGCGTAATGCTGCGCCTGCCTGGCGTAGGACAACGACCCAATCTGCCGCTTCTCCACAAACGCCGAATAATCGGTCAGCAGCCCATAGGTCAACGACATCGCCAGCAGCGCGTTCTTGTCCGAAGAATTCAAACGCAACTGCCGCTCCCCCCGCTCTTTGCTCTGTGCCGTTGCCCAATAGAACGAATCCCGCACCTGCGGATCTGGCTTCAATTTCCTTTTGTCCGCAATCCGGTCATCGTCCAGAAAGAAATCCCCAGCCAAAATCCCCAGCCGGTCCATCTCGCTGAACAGGTGCGCCGTCCCCCGCGCCGCGTACCCCAGCGGATCCTGCTCGTTGCCCCGAATGTACAAATCGATCAGAGCATGCGCGCCGGGGAAATCGAAGTTGTACATTCGCTGAAACGCGCGATCTAACTCCGTTTCCTCCGCACGCGCGAGCCGCCCGGTCAATAACAACAAAACTGTGCGCCGCTGCAGCAAGCTCCCAATTCTATCCCTTCGCCCGCCGCCGCCGGACGCGCCAGGCCACCAATTCAGTACAATAGCTGCGTGCGGCGCTACACCGCCATCCTCGTGCTGCTCGCCGCCATCAGCCTTTCGCTGGTGTCGCCACTGCTTTGGGCCGGGACACGGAAAGAGCTGCCCGCCTGCTGCCGCCGCGATGGCAACCACCACTGCGCAAGGCAATCCGGTCAACCCGCTGAGTCCGGCGTTCACATCGCTGCCGCGTCAACCTGTCCGCTCTTCCCAACAGGAAAATCGGCGCCCGCATCCGCGCAGCACGGCATCGCCGCCCTCGCCCTTTCGACGGCTTCCGCTTCACTGACCGTACATACGACGATCATGGGCGCTCCCACGCGCACGCCGTTCGATTCGTCGTTCCGCGCCCCGCAACAGCGCGGACCGCCCTCCCTCCATTCGTAGCATTGCGGCCGCATAGCTTCGCCATCACGAACCAATAGAGGGATTCTTCATGATTCGAATGCACTGCATTCGGCGTTGGAGCATGCTCCTGCTCACGCACCTGTACATACCTGCACAACCCACCACGGCTGAACTCGCCGGTATCGCTTCTGACGCAACCGGTGGCGTTGTCGCCAATGTCGCCATCACGCTGACCAACCCGGCCAACGGCGCGCAGCGCACCGCACAGACCGATGCCCGCGGGGCATACCGGCTTCTCCGCATCTCTCCCGGCGCGTACGAACTCACCGCCTCCGCCGATGGCTTTCGCCCCGAACGCCGCACCGGCATCGTCCTCACCGTCGGCCAGCAAGCCGTCCTCAACCTCTCCCTCGAAGTTGCCACCGTCACCACCGAAGCCATCGTCACCGCTGGCGCTGTCCTAATCGATCTCCAGAACACCGCCCTCTCCGACGTCATGGACCCCAAGGCAATCCGCGAGCTCCCGCTCAACGGCCGCGACTTCGCCCAACTCGCCCTACTCGAACCCGGCGTCGCTCCTTCCCGCCGCTCCTCCGATTCCGGCGGCGCCGGCACCAAACTCGTCATTAACGGCAACCGCCCCAGCCAGGTCAGCTTCACCCTCGATGGCTCAGACATCAACGACGCCAATAACAATACCCCCGGCTCCGCCGCCGGCGTGCTCCTCGGCGTCGATACCCTCGAAGAGTTCCGCGTCAGTACCAACTCCTACTCAGCCGCCTACGGCCGCAGCGCCGGCGGAGTCATCAGCGCTGTCACCAAGTCCGGCACCAATCAGTTCCACGGATCAATCTTCGAATTCGTCCGCAACAGCGCCTTCGACGCCAGGAATTTCTTTGACGCGGCGGCAAGCCCGATCCCGCCCTTCCGCCGCAATCAGTTCGGAGTCGAAGCCGACGGCCCGATCATCAGGAACAAGACCTTCTTTCTCGGCAGCTTCGAGGGCCTCCGCCAGCGCCTCGGCGTCACCAGCCGCACTGTCGTCCCTGATGCCAACGCCCGCCAGGGTATCTTTCCCAGTGGCCCGCGCATCACAGTTAATTCCGCCGTCCCACCCTATCTCGCGCTCGTCCCACTCCCCAATGAACGCAACTTCGGCGACGGCACAGGCGAGTACGTCTCCGCTGCCTCCCAGGCCACCGGCGAAAACTTCTACACCGCCCGCATCGACCACCGCTTCTCCGGCCGGACCTCCGTCTTCGGCCGCATCACCATCGACAATGCCGCTGTCGCCATTCCGGATGGCCTCCGCTTCGTCCAGGCCGAAACCAAATCGGCCAACCGTTTTTTCACCGTCGAAGCCACGCGGGTCCTCACCGGGCGCCTCGTGAACACAGCCCGCTTCAGCGTCAACAAATCCTCGAGCGACAGCGTCAACAGCTATCTCCGCGCGCCTGACCCATCGCTCTCCTTCTTTCCCGGCCGTCCGTTCGGACAGGTCTCCATCACCGGTTTCTTCTCCCTCGGTCCCAGCCGCTTCGGGCCATCGTTTTCCGATCAGACGCTCTTCCAGTTCAGCAACGATCTGAGCTGGGCGCGAGGCCGCCACTCGCTCAAATTCGGCTTCGATCACCGCTTCTACCACCTCCCTACCAGCCGCCCTCAGTCGCCCAACGGCTTCTATCAATTCAATGGCTTGACAGACTTTCTCCAAGCCCGCCCCGCATCGGTCGAACTCACTCTTCCCGAATCAAGCCTCAGCCGCGACTGGCGCCAATCCATGACGGCCTTCTTCGTGCAGGACGACATCCGCCTCCTTCGCCGCCTCACGCTCAACCTCGGCCTGCGCTATGAGCGTGTCAGCGTGCCCGAAGAGGTCAACGGCCTCAGTAGTAATTTCCGCAACGTCGTCACGGATAAGGCTCCTACCGCCGGCCCGATATTCACGAATCCTTCCAACCGCAACTTCGCCCCGCGAACCGGCTTCGCCTGGGACCCAACCGGCTCCGGCAAGACCAGTGTCCGAGGCGGCTTCGGCATATTCTTCGATCCCGTTTGGACGGACTTCTACGCCAACGCCGGCAACCGTCTCGCTCCGTTCTATGTCCTCGGCAGCATTCGCAATCCAGTCTTTCCGCGAGCGGAGTCGCTGGTCGGCAATCCCGGCTTTGTCCTTGGCAGGCAGGACGTTTTGGTCTACAACCCTAGCAACCCCTATACGATGCAGTACAACTTCACGGTCCAGCGCCAACTTGCCGCGGCAACAGCTTTGACCATCAGTTACGCCGGCCAGCGCGGCGAGCACTTGGCAAGATTCGTCGATGGCAATCAGGCCTACCCGATCATCCAGGCCGATGGCCGCAAATACTTCCCGGAAAACTCCGTCACCCGCAACCCCAACCTAACCGGCGTCCGCTACAAAGTCACCGACGGCCAATCGGTCTACAACGCCCTCCAAGCGAGCCTCCAGCTCCGTATGAAAGCCGGCATGTTGCTTCGGCTGAACTATACGTTTGCAAGAAGCATCGACGACGGAAGCGTGACAGTCACGCAGGGCGGCGACAATGATTTACCGCAGGACCCCGACAGCCGCAAAGCGGAGCGCGGCCTTTCTAACTACGATGTCCGGCACTATTTCGTGGCCTTCTGGAACTGGGACCTGCCGAAAACAAAGTGGCTGGGTGGCGGATGGCAATGGAACGCGATTTCGACGTTTGCCGCGGGGAATCCGTTTTCGGTGGTAGTCGGCTTCGACCGTGCCCGCGCCCGGTTCCAAGCCGGTACCTCTCCGCAGCGACCCGACTTGGTAGCTGGCGCCTCCACCAACCCCATCCTCGGCGGCCCCGACAAATACTTCGATACCAGCGCCTTCTCCCTGCCCGCCGCCGGCTATTTCGGCAATCTCGGAAGAAACACCCTAATCGGCCCAGGTCTGGCGATGCTAGACCTGAACATCAACAAGCGGTTCAAACTAACCGAGCGTGTAGCCCTTCAGTTCCGCACGGAAATGTTCAACAGCCTCAACCACCCAAATCTCTCAATCCCAACGGCCCGCACAGTGTTCACAAGCACCGGCCCCGTCGGCAGCGCCGGCCGCATCACCACCACCCAAACCAGCGCCCGCCAACTGCAACTCGCCCTCAAACTCACCTTCTGATATGGATCGACCTTGTCAAGCTTTCGAGAATTGACAGGGTTAGGGATCAGGCCCGGCGCGCTCCGCAAGGAGCGAGCCGGGTTTTTTCTTTTTGCGGGACAGCAGGGCGGATAGCAGGGAGGAACTGGCGCGACGATAGATCAATCTGATATGCGCGGGTCGAAACCGCAGAGACATGATTCGTCGGGAGCTGCCTCGGACTAGACGCGCGGGTTGGGGCCGGAGCCCGTTCCGCATAGAACGTTGGGAGGGTTCTCCTTTTCGTTGATCCTCTCCTGCCATCTGCGCTGCTGTCCAAAACTGATTCACTGTTTGTTTTCCAATTTGGTTCGTTCAGGCGGTCCGGGTGTAGTTTTGCTCCGTCTTAACGGCAATGGCCCATAGAAAACCAAGCAACTCGCGTCCCAGCGCCGTCACGATCTGGTTCTTGTTTTTGCCGCGAAGGGAGAAGGCCTGATAGCGTTTGTGCAGACGTTGTTGCGCCTTCCAGGCGATCTTCTTCGCCTCGTCGGAAATTGTCAGATTCTTTTGGCGTCTCAGCAAATACCCCGACACATTGGGCCGGTGCTGATACGCCCAGGCAGCTTCCACCAGCACCCTGCGTAAATGACCATTACCCGTCTTGGTGATCGAGCCGCGCCGCACCCTGCCGCCGCTGGAATCTTCGCTGGCCACCAAGCCGCTGTATCCCATCAGCTGCCGAGGGCTCTGAAAACGGGAAAAGGATCCGATCTCGGAAACGATCGTCGCCGCCGTCACCTGGGCCACACCACGCAGTGCCTGCAGTGCTTCGATTACCGCGCGGATCTCCTCCGGCGCTGCCGCCACCGCTTCGTCAATCGCCTTTTCCAGCTTCATGAGCCGGCCGGCCACATGGTCCACCTCCTCCAGATAGTCGGCCAATGTCGCCTCCAAGGCCTTTTGCTCAAACTTTACGTGACTCTTGATCCAATCGAGATATTGTTTGGTCCAAGCCTTCAAACCCTGCGGTCTGCGACCATGCCGTAACAGAAATTTGCCCAGCCGGTGCCGCGCTTTTAACTGATCCTTCTTCGCTGCTTCCCGAGCTCGCACCAGGTCGCGCAACGCCTCGTGGCCGGCATCGGGTACCCACACCGCCGTCAGTTCTCCGGCGCGATAATTGCGAGCCAGTTTCTCGGCATCACGGCGATCCGTTTTCACGCGATCGCCAGCCTTGGTGGGAATCAGGCTTGGGGCAATCACCTCACACGCGATTCCCATTTGAGTCAGCTGCCAATAAAGAACATATCCGGTAGGCCCAGCCTCGTAGCAAACTCGCAAACTACTGGCCGGTCCCAGTTTTCCCATTAGCTTCCGGATCGACTCCACCCGGTTGGGAATCGTACCCAGCGAACGGACCTCGCCAGTGAGCGATTCCTCCGCCACCGCAGGCACGATCGTCTCAGCGTGGACATCCAGACCGACAAAGCGTAATTTAGACATGTGCGACCAGCTCCTTTCGTATGCGGCTCTGCGCCGCTGGCTTCACCTACTCGCAGCGTAACCCGCGCTACTGCGATTCGGCGGTTGGTCGCTCCATAGTGACTA
>JACPNQ010000036.1 GCA_016185425.1 Acidobacteriota bacterium
TCAGATTCTACAGGTTGTCAGTGTCACACTCTTTGAAAAAACGCCCCTTTTATTGGCCTTTCAGGATGCTGAATCCGAAGATGAACAAGACCCTGCCGCCAACCAATTGAATCTATTCAACTTATAGCCGGACACTAGTGAGTTACAACGACTCCAGTTCCTCCTCCAACTGCTGCTGCCGCACCAGTTCGGCATACAACCCGCCATGGGCCAACAATTCAGCATGAGTCCCCTGCTCCGCAATTGCCCCGCGCTCAAGAACGACTATGCGGTCCGCATGGCGGATTGTCGAAACACGGTGAGACACCAGGATCGTCGTCCGTCCTTGCATCACACCTGTTAACTGTCGCAGTATCCGTTCCTCCGTTATCGTATCTACGCTCGAAAGCGAATCGTCCAGGATCAGAATCGCCGGCTCGCGGAGAACCGCGCGTGCAATCGCCGTGCGTTGCTTTTGACCCCCGCTTAATGTGATACCGCGCTCCCCAACCACCGTTTCGAGTCCATCGGGCATTCCCGCAAGGTCTGGTTCCAACCCGGCGATATGGGCCGCGCGCAGAATCCCATCCTGCTCTGCGCCAGGCACTCCCAGCGCGATATTCTCGCCGAGCGTCATCGAGAACAGAAACGTCTCCTGCGGCACCATCGCAATTTGCCGTCGTAGCGCTGCTGGATCGTAACGGCGAACATCCGCCCCGTCCACGAGCACCATACCCGCGGTCGGATCCAACAAGCGAGGCACAAGGTTGATCAACGAGGTCTTCCCGCACCCCGTGTGGCCCGCCAGCGCGACCGTCTCGCCGGCGCGTATCGTCAGGTCAATGCCTCGCAACGCTTCGCCTGCCGGATACTCCAGTCGAATCCCGCGAAAAGCGATCTCTCCGCGGATCGCCTCCGGCCGCAGCGCGTCCGCCGGGGCCGCAATCCCCGGCGGGGCGTTCAACATCTCGCGAATGCGCCCCAGCGACGCCGTCCCGCGCTGCATCAGGTTGATCACCCAGCCCATCGCGATCATCGGCCAAACTAACATGCCCATGTAAGTCTGAAACAACACGAAGCTGCCGAGCGAGATACTCCCCGAAAGCAGCCGCGCGCCCCCGGCCCATAACACGATCAGGAAAGTAACTCCAATCATCGCGTGCAGCAGAGGTTCGAAGATCCCCGTCGTCCTTACTAACTCCAGATTGCGGTGAATGAAGTCCTGGTTCAACGCTTCGAAACTCCGGAGTTCCGCATCGGCCTGCCGGTACGCCCGCAGTACGCGCATCCCGCTGATCGACTCCTGCACCCGGCTGCTGATCCCGCTAAAGACACCCTGGATCTTTTCAAAACGCGCGTGGATGCGCCGGCCGTAGAAGACCACCAGCAGGCTGATTACCGGAGCCGGAGCCAGCGCGGCCAGCGCAAGC
Source organism: Acidobacteriota bacterium (assembly GCA_016185425.1). Taxonomy (GTDB): domain Bacteria; phylum Acidobacteriota; class Terriglobia; order Bryobacterales; family Bryobacteraceae. Next base: position 1,410 of record JACPNQ010000036.1, read on the forward strand.
GGTGCATCCACGGAGAACATCACAATCGCCGCGAGCACGAAGGTCAGAGTCGTCTCCGTCCAATACATCAAGCCCGGCCCAACCATCATCCGCACGGCGTTCAGGTCGTTGGTCGACCGCGCCATGATGTCGCCCGTCGGGAATCGAGAATAGAAATCTCGCGCGAGTGTCGACAAGTGGCGGTAGATATCGTTGCGCAAGTCGTACTCGACATCACGCGATACGCCGATCAGAACGCGGCGCATCCAGTACTGGAAGATTCCTTTTACGACCGAGAGGCCAATCAAGAGGCCTGAATACCGGGCAACCGTCGTCCACGCCATTCCCGACTCGAGCGAATCCACGCCGCGGCGGATCACCAGTGGCACCAATACGCCAAACAGATCTTTTAGGATGAGCGCTGTGAATCCAATCGCCAGAGCCCGCCAGTAGCGGCGAAGGTAGGGCCAGAGAAACCGGATCGCCTCCACCATGCACTACAGCCCTATCCAGTCGGCAGCCGTCTTCGTCCACTCAAAGAAAAATGTCTTCTGATAATTCCGGTTTGTCCACCAGCGCTCCGCGTCGTAATCGACCGTCGGCGCCGACGCGATTCGCACCTGTAGATCCGGCCAGATTCTTCGCAGAATCCGTCCTGCCCGGCGCGTATGAAAATCGCTCGTCACCACCAGTACGGACCGGCAACCCTCCTGACGCAGCCTCGGCAATACCTCCAACCCCTCGGTGACTGTGGACCGGCCATGGTTCGGCAACGGAATAAACGGAACGTCCTCCGTTCGATTGGCCTTGGCGAACGCGATTGCCAGTTCATCTTCCGAGCGGCCGTAGATGCCATACGGTCCGCTGATAAACAGCTTGGGCGCCATTCCCAACCGGTACAACTCGGCAGCCTTCATGATCCGCTGGCCATTGAAGTCCCCGGCCAGAACGAACATACAATCGCTCTTCACAGGCCCATCGGCCTTGACCAGATACGCGCCGAGGCGATACAGGAACGGTCGTGGGAAAAAGTACACCGCAGCCCCAAGAGCCGCAATCGCAACCAGCCAGCGCAATCGGCGCAACGGCTACTTCTCGTCGGAGGGCTGTCTTGTGTCCAGGTGGCCAACAGTCTTCAACACCTGGAACAATCGCTCCACTTCCGCCTCATCTTCGGGGCGCAGCAACTGAAATTTGGGTGCCGTAGCTTCCTTCTTCTCGACCGCCACCACCGGCGACTCGCCCCAAAATTCCAGCCACGGAATGCCGTCGATCAGCGCTTCGCGGGAATTGCGGCGGATGTGCCGCAACAGCGAATTGGCGGAGTCGAGATCGCCGGGATAGACGAGCAGCAGCCGTTCGTCGTTGACCAGAGTGACAAACACCGCAAGCGGTGAGATCCAGCCCGTACGGTCCACGCGGCGGACGTCCACCCAAGGAATCGCGCGGCGCCCGACGACGAGAAACTGCTCCTGTATCTCGATCGTGGGCCGGAAGGCGAGCAGCATCACGGCCATCGCGCTCAGGAAGAACAACACAGCTCCAACCAGGGCGATGATCCACTCCGTGGCGAACACCGCCGAAACCACCGCCAATGCGGCGGCGACGAGTCCGGCGGTCAAGTACTGCCTAGAGGGCGTATATCGCATCGCCTGAAACCTTCTTCTCTAAGACTAGCGCCAGCGGCGCGGGAGGTCAATTCAGCTTTCGCCAGATTTGATAGGCGTAATGCGCAAAACTCAAAAAAGCCATTAGCGCTGTCGCATAGAAAAAAGGGGATGGGTCGAGTGGCCAGCGGAGAAGGATGGAACCGGCGGTGAGCAGTTGTACCAGCGTCGAAATCTTCCCGAACACCGACGGCGGAAACTCGGTGAGGCGCCCTTTGAGTTTCAGAACACCCGCCGCGGCGAGGATTAGAATGTCTCGTCCAATCACGATCGCGACTAGCCAAAACGGTATAAAACTGCGCAAAAAAAGCGCAATGAAAACGCTTACAAGCAGTGTTTTGTCCGCGATTGGGTCGATGATTGCACCAATTTTCGAGCTCCAGCCGTACCTTCTAGCGAGTGTGCCATCGATCGTATCTGTCATCCCCGACAGAAAAAACAGCACCAACGCCGTGTCCAAATCGCGCACCCAGATGCGGTTCAAAATCACCGGCGTCGCGAGTATCCGCAATACCGTCAATATGTTAGGGATGTGCCGCACGGCGGACTAAACGGCCATCGCCCGCGACGCCTCGACCGGTTCCTCCAGCGTAAACACCTCATAAAGCGAGGGATCCTGCATAATCCGGCTTACCAGCGCTGCGTGCATCGCATGACCGGCACGCTCAGCGATGACACGGCCAAGCAGAGGGCGGCCGATAAGCGCGAGGTCGCCGATCAAGTCGAGGATCTTGTGCCGGCAAGGCTCGTCGAGGAAGCGCAAGCCGCCTGCGTTCAATACGTTATCGGGCGTAAAGCAAACTGCGTTCTCAAGTGTTGCGCCTCGAATCAGTCCCATATCGCGCATCGCGTCGAGCTCGTGCTCAAACCCGAAAGTGCGCGCCGGCGCGATTTCAGCGGCGTAGTTTTCGGGGGTGAGATCGATTTCCATCGTTTGGCCGCCGACGAGCGGGTGCGGGAAGTAGATATCGCAGCGAAGAGAGAAGGTATCGGCCGGGAGGAGGGTGATGCGCTTGTCGCCGTGAACGTGAGTAATCGGTTTGCGGACACGAAGATAACGGCGGCGGCGCTTCTGTTCTACAACACCGGCCTGGCGAAGGAGTTCGACGAAAGGCTTGCCGCTCCCATCAAGAATCGGCACTTCGAGATTGTCGATATCGATCCAGGCGTTGTCGATGCCGCTGGAATAAAGCACGGAAAGCAGGTGTTCTGTCGTCGAGATCAGGACGCCCTGGCGCATCAGGCTTGTTGCGTACGACACGCGCGCAACGTGTTGCCAGGAGGCAGGGAGAGAGAAGTTCCGGAGATCAGTCCGAAGAAAAACGATGCCGGTTCCGGCAGGAGCGGGGCGAATTTTGATGTTGACCGGAACCCCGTGGTGCAATCCAACGCCCGAGACAGCGACTGGGCTGGCAACCGTCTGTTCAAAGTACACGCCGTAGTGTAACAACAATTCCAAAAATTGTAAACGATTGATAAAGCAGAGTTTACGAAGTCAGAATGTGTCACATTTGACACAGCTTTGGGAAATAACCATGGCGGAATTGACACGCAGGGGTAGAATCGAAGGCGATGCCGCGGCTATTCCTTATAGATACCTTTGGATTCATCTTTCGAGCGTTTCACGCGCGCGCGCGGACTGGGGCGCCGCCGATGCGAACGTCGACTGGGGTGTCGACGGAGGCTGTGTTTATTCTGCACAACATGGTGAAGAAGCTGTGCCAGACCTACCACCCGGAGTACATTGCGGCGGTGTACGAGAGCCTGGGCCCGTCGTTCCGGAGCGAAGAGTTTACAGATTACAAAGCCAATCGCGCGGAGACGCCGCAGGAACTGCTCGATCAGATACCGCTGGTGAAGCGGCTGCTCGAAGCTTTACGCATTCCGGTGCTGGAGTATGAGCGGTATGAGGCGGATGATGTCATCGGCACGCTGGCGACACAGGCGCGGAACGAAGGGATGGAGACGGTCATCGTTTCGAGCGACAAGGACATGCTCCAATTGGTTGGGAACGGCGTGACGATGTTGAACCCGGCGAAGGACGATGCGATGTACGACCGGGATGGCGTGAAAGAGTTCATGGGCGTCTGGCCGGAGCAGGTAGCGGACTTTCTCGCGTTGGTTGGGGACTCGGTGGACAACATTCCGGGAGTGCCGGGCATTGGGAAAAAGGGCGCGGCGGATTTACTGGAAAAGTATGGTTCGGTGAAAGGGCTGCTGGAACGCCTTGATGATCTGAAGCCGAAGCAGCGCGCGGGAATCGAAGAAGGACGGGAAGTGCTGGCGATGAGCCAGCGGCTGGCGAGGATTGCGACGGATGTGCCGTTGGGAGTGAAGTTGGAAGCACTCGCGGCACGCGAGAGCGACCGTCCGGCGTTGGAGGCGATATACCGCGAGCTCGAGTTCTTCTCGTTTTTGCGCGACTTGGGCGACGCTCCGGCGGCGGAGCCAACAGAAGACTACGGCGAAGTTACTGACCTGGCATCGTTCGCGAATGGCGCCACGACGGCCGGTCTGGCGGCGTTTGACGGAGCGATCGGCGCCGCGATCAAGACTGGCGTCGCGAGGTCGTGTCCGGAAGCGTCGGCCCGCGAGTGGATGGAGTCGCCGCAAGAGAAAGTCGTTCACGACTGGAAGGCGCTGTTGGGGCGGTATCCAAGGCTAAGTGGAGTTACTCGCGATGTCATGTTGGAATGTTTTCTGCTGACGGCGGATGGAGGCAACGCGGCGTTCGATTCGATGTGCCAGGTGTACCTGCAGAAGAAGCCTGGGGCGAGGGCGGATCAGCGGGCCGACCTCGTGCTACGGCTGGCCGAGAAGCTGGATATCACGCCGTTCGCGACGTTGTACCGCGGGATGGATCTGCCGCTGGTGCCGGTATTGGCCGATATGGAGCGGACCGGAGTCCGGATCGATTCCGAGCAGTTGGGGCGAATGAGCGGCCGGATGCTTGCGGAGATCGACCGGCTGACGGCGGAGATACACGGGCTGGCTGGGCATGAATTCAATATCAATTCCCCGGTACAGTTAGGCAAAGTGTTATTTGAGGAGTTAGGGATTCCGGCCGGGGGAAGGACGGGCAAGGGCAAGCAGGTTTCGACGGCCGCGGACGTGCTGGAGGCTCTGGCGCCCGACTATCCGATTTGCGCGAGAGTGCTGGAATTCCGCGGCTTAGTGAAGCTCCGCGGCACCTACGTGGAGGCCCTGCCGCTGCTGGTGCGGCCGGAAACGGGCCGGGTTCACACGACATTCAACCAGACGGGCGCGGCCACAGGAAGGATTTCGTCCATTAATCCGAACTTACAGAACATACCGGTGCGGACAGAGTTAGGACGGGAAATCCGCGCGGCGTTTGTGCCGCGGCCCGGGTGGAAGTTAGTTGTGGCCGATTACTCGCAGATCGAGTTACGGCTATTGGCGCATATGTCGCTTGATCCGGTGTTAGTGGAGTCATTCCGAAATGGAGAAGATATTCATACGCGGACCGCGGCGGAAGTATTTGGCGCGTCGCCAATGCTAGTAACTCCGGAGATGCGGCGGTCGGCGAAGGCCGTGAATTTCGGCATCGTATACGGGCAGACTTCGTTCGGGCTGGCGGCGGCCCTCGGCATTCCGCGGAATGAGGCGGACAAGTATATCCGGAGTTATTTCGCGCGTTACGCAGGGGTGAGGAAGTTTATCGACGACACCATCGCTCGCGTGCGCGAGTGCGGTTACGCCGAGACTCTCTATGGGCGGCGGCGGCCGATTCCGGACATGACATCGAAGAATCCAAATGTGCGCGGGTTCGCGGAACGGACGGCAGTCAACACGCCCTTGCAGGGGACCGCGGCCGACTTAATCAAGATCGCGATGATCCGGATTCATGAGGAGCTACGATCGGCGGGGATGGAAGCAAAGATGATTCTGCAGGTGCACGACGAATTGGTGTTTGAGGCGCCGCCTGCGGAAGTGGAGCCGCTGCGCGCGATGGTGAAGCGGGTGATGGAAGGGGTACGGGAGTTGGAGGTGCCGCTTGTTGTGGAGGTTGGCGAGGGGGAGAATTGGCGGGATGCGAAGTAGGTCTACTCGCACTGGCTCCGCTTGTTCTCGAAGAAGAGCGCTTCGGAGGGGTTGCGGGCCAGGCGGATCGCGTTTTCAAAGTGCGCCGCGGCTTCGGCGGGGCGGCCGGCTTCCAGATGAAACTCACCTTGGGCGGCGGCGTAAAAGGGGTAGTCCTTCAGCTTGCCAATATCGGGAATGTTGTTGAGCTCAGCTAGACCCTGGTCAGGCCCGAAGAGTTTACCGCGTGCGATTGCACGGTTGAGCGCAACAACCGGAGTCGGCCTGAGGTCGTACAAATTGTTGTAGATCCGCGCAATGTTGCGCCAGTCGGTGGCTTCATATTCCGGCGCCGCGCAGTGCATGGCGGCAATCATGGCTTCGAAGTGGAAATCGCTTATCTGTGTGCCTGTCATGGCCTTTTCGAGAAAGTGAGATCCCCTGGCCATCAGGTGCTGATCCCAGCGTGAGCGATCCTGCATCTCAAGCTGAAGCAGGCTGCCATCCTCGCTCAGGCGTCCGGAGAGCCGTGCGGCGTGGAAGCAGAGGAGCGAGAGAAGTGCGTGCGTCTTTGGCGTGGCGCAAGCGGGATGCTCGCTGAGCAGCAAGGCGAGCCGGATGGCTTCAAAGCAGAGATCCTCCCGGACGGTTTGCTCAGACCGGCTACTATGGTAGCCCTCGTTGAACAGGAGATAGATGGCCTGATAGACGGCTTCGAGGCGCTCGGGAATCTGATCGAGACTTGTGAGTTCGATGGTCGCGCCGGATTGCCGTAAGAGGGTACGCGCGCGGCCGAGGCGTTTTTCGATGGAGTCCTCATTGGCGAGTAAGGCATGGGCGATCTCGGAGACGCTGAAGCCGCAGAGTGTCTTCAGGATTAGGGTGACCTGCGCGTCAGTCGATAGATCCGGATGGCAGCAGGAGAACATCATGCGGAGCTGGTCATCGCGGATCTCGCTTTCGAAGGCGACGGGATCGGGGCCGTCATCGTTGGCCTGATTGACGAGGTGGACGAGTTCCGGCGTGAGGACACGAAACTGCTCGTCGCGGCGAAGGATATCGATGGCGCGGTTACGCGCTGCGCGCATCAGCCATGCGGAAGGGTTGGCTGGGACACCGTGGGTGGGCCATGACTCGATAGCACGGCAGAGCGTGTCCTGCACCACATCTTCAGCGAGTCCAAGCCGGTTGAGGCCGAAGATTCTGGTTAAATAGGCGACCATCTTTCCCGCTTCGGCGCGAAAAAGATGGTCGACCAGGCCTGGTATGTCTTCCGTGGCGATGCTCCCTTAGGCGGGAATCATGGCGCGGATCTCCACGGTCCCGTCACTATCCAGTATGGGACATCCCTTGGCGAGCTCGACGGCCTGTTCCATGTCCGTCGCTTCGATGACCATAGAGCCGCCGATGGAGTCCTTGATTTCGACGTAGGGGCCATCGGTGACCGACTTGGCCTTGCCGCGCACGACCTTTCCGGCGTGGTCCATGCGTTCGGTGGACTTCTGCATGTGGCCACCTCTTTCGAGCATGTCCTTCCATTCCATCCACTTTTTCATGGTCTGCTGCATCTGCTCCGGAGACATGCTCCAGAGAAGCTTTTGATCGCCGCGGAAGAGGTATGTGAATTTTGCCATGGGATTCTCCTTTAGTAGTATTTCATTGCGTTTGCGCCCTCCACCGGCGATAGGACGCCAGGACCGCCGGCGAAAGCCCATTCTTTGCCAATCCGAGGATTTTGGCGAGGTGCGCCGGGTAGCGAAGGTGGACAACGCCTTCGTTGTTTTGTGTGACGCCGGCCAACAGCGCAACACCGCCCGATCCGAGCATCAGGGCGGCAAGCGCAGTGACTTACCAGTAGATCCAGTGGTGCTTCGAAGTCGCGGTCATGGTTTATAGGTGCCGGCTACCTGGCGGGTGGTGACGTTGATACGGTTCCAAAGATTGACCGCGGCGATATGGAGGGTGAGCATTGCCAGCCCATTTTCGTCGTAATGGCGGGCGGCTTCCTGCCATACTGCGTCGGGAACGGGATCGGGACGGTCATTGACGCGCGTGGCGCATTCGGTGAGGGCGAGAGCGGCGCGTTCGGCGTCGTTAAAGAATGGCGCCTCCCGCCAAGCGGCGACGGCGAAGATGCGTTGCTCGGTGTCGCCAGCCGCTTTGAGTTCGCGCGAATGCATGTCGACGCAAAAGCTGCATCCGTTGATCTGGCTCGCGCGCAGGTGGACCAGGGAGAGGGTTTTGGATGGGACATCCGGCGTCTTCAGCGAGGAACTGAGGGCCATAAGCGCCTTCATAGCGTCGGGAACGAGTACTGCGGGGTTGTTGATTCGTGCTTGCATATCTGAGCGACGAATGGGATTTCGAAAACCGGACATGAAAGATTAAATTGGTCTTTGACACGGTTTTTAGGGGAGGGAGCGGAGGAGGTCGGCGGCTTCGGCGCGGACGGCGGGGTCGGGGGATTCGGCGGCTTGGCGGAGATAGAGACGGGCGCCGTTGAAGTCGTTAAGCGCGCCAAGGGCGGTGCCCAGGCCGAGTTGGGCTCTCGGGAAACTGGGGTTTAATTTGAGTGTCTCCCGGTAAAGCACTGCCGCTTCCCGCCACAGACGGGCAGCGGCGTATAGATTGCCGAGCAGGTCGCGGCTGTTGAGGTTGTTGGGTTCGAGCGCAATCGACTCCTTTGCGTGAGGGATGGCTTCGGGGAAGCGGCGCTGATTCGCAAGGAAGACCGCAATGTTGTAGCGTGCGGCTGCACTTTTCGCGTTGTAGCGAATGGCGTCCAGGAAGTGCCGCTCGGCCTCCTTTGTTTCCCCTTTAGCGTTGAGAATGTTTCCGAGATTGGTGTGGGCGTCCGATTCGTCGGGCTTTTCGCGAATGGCGGCTCGGAAAGCGGTCTCGGCCCCGGCGCGGTCGCCAGCGTGGAGGAGAGCCATGCCTAGAGTGACTTGGGCATCCACCAGTTCGGGTTCGAGCTCGACCGCCTTTCTTGCGGCCATCGCGGCTTCCTTCCGCTGCTGACGGTATACCCGGGCCAGTTCGAGCCATACGAGGGAGTCATTGGGGTGCTGCTTCGTCGCTCGTTCGAGAGTGACTTCCGCCTCCGGCAATTGGCCGAGGCGCGCCTGACTGGCTCCTAAGGAGCGAATGGCTGGCAGATAGTTTGGATCCTTCTCGAGCGCCTTCCGGTAGTACGGAATAGCTTTGGCCGGCTCGCCGGAGGCGTGATAGGCCTGTGCCATCTGTAAGTAGTAGGCGGGATGGCCCGGCCGCCCGGTTTGCAGCGCTGCCTCGAGGCGCGGGATGCCGGCTGTGAGGTTGCTTTGGTGCGCGACCTGTGCGAGGGCTGGGTATAAGTCGTTGTCGAGTTTCCTGGGGTAGTAGAGAACGACTTCGCCCTGGTAGCTGGTGCTGCCCATCTGCTCGTGGTGTTCCGTGCGAGGAGCCAACAACGTCCGCGCGTTAGCGGGCGGGCGCTGAATTCTGTGATCCGTAACGACAACATGAATCACGTCCTCCGTGCGGCGCTTAGGCATGTGGCATCCGGCGCAATCCTGCTGCTTCGCCGGGTGTTTCGCCAGCGTTTGGTGGCATTGCCGGCAGGCGGCGTCAAATTCCCTGGTGACTGCGTGCGGATTGTGGCAGGTTGTACAAGTGAGTTGCTCGTTGCTACTCAGCCAACACTTCGATTGGCGCAGCCGGTAGGCGGATGAAGCGATTTCAAATTTGCCGTCGTGGCCGGCGCCGGGGGCGTGGTCAAAGTGGACGATGTGATCGGAGAGCGGGTCTTTGGGGTTATAAGAAAAGATCGCGCGCTCGTAGCGCACAATGGCGTTCGGGAGGGGATAACTTGTCGGCTCCAGATGGCACTGCATGCAGACTTCCTGCTGGCGCTGTTTGGAGAGTGCCCTCGGATTGAGGATATTGCCGCGGCCTGGGGCTTCGACATGAGCGCGGCCGGGGCCGTGGCAGCGTTGGCAGTCGATGCCTTCGGGGATGACGCCGGGGAAAACAGGATCGTCGGCGCTGGAGGCGTTGGGGATCTGCGGGTAGCTGTTGTGGCAGAACATGCACTCATAGCCGATGGCGCGGCGCATGTCCATGTGATCGGGACGATCGTAGCCGGGGCTCATCGCAAGGAAGCCGCCGTTGGGAGGGTACCAGTTCACCGGCATTTCGATCAGCCGGTTTTGCGGGGTTTTGTGCAGATAGGAGCGGGCGTGGTTGCCCGAGCCGAGGACGTAATGAACCTCCTTTTCAATGGGGTTGCCGCCGGACTCCTCGTCGCGCCGCAGGAAGAGTTTGCCATCCCGCTTCTGAAACTGGTAACGCCGGCCGGAAACTTTGTGAACGAGGGGTGTATCGGGAGCGTCGGCAGGGGTAGCTTTTCGAAAGGCACGGGCCATGCCGGTCTGCTTGTAGGAGTTGGCGATGGCCTGGTGGCAGGCAGCGCAGACGCGCGCATCGGCGTAGGCGTTGGTGCCGGCTGGCTCGGCCTGCTTGCGGCCGCAGGCGGCGAGGAGAAGTATAGCGACCGGCAATACTTTGCCGGCGGACGAAGGCATAGAAACAGGGTACCCGCATAGGAGAGAATTGGCGGAATGCGAATGCGACTGGTGTGCGCGGTGATGGTGTTGCTGGCGGCGTGCGGATCGAAGGAACCGGTAAAGGAAGCGGTTAAGAGACGGGAACCGGTGCAAGCTCCCGCAGTCTACAAGGTGCGGATGGAGACGACGAAAGGTCCGATCGTAGTGGAGGTGCACCGCGACTGGGCGCCGCGTGGGGCGGATCACTTTTATAATCTGGTGGACGAAAAGTTTTATAACGGCGTAAAGTTCTACCGCGTGGTCAGGCGCTTTGTGGCGCAGTTCGGGATCAATCCGGATTTGAAGAAAGACCAGTTGTGGAGATCGCTTGAGCTAGTGGACGATCCGGTGAAAGAGAAAAACAAGCGCGGCACATTGACTTTTGCGAAGCGCGGCCCGAACACCCGGTCGACGCAGTTGTTCTTCAATTTGTCGGATAACCTGTCGCTCGATGCGGAGGGCTTCGCGCCGATTGGGAAAGTGGTGGAAGGGCTGGATACCATGGACCAATTGGCGTTCGTGTATGGCGACATGCCGCCGCGCGGGAGTGGTCCGGATCCGAAGAAGATTCAGACGATCGGTTATAGCTACCTCGATAAGGAGTTTCCGCGGCTTGATTCGATCCAGACTGCCCGCATTGTGGAGTAACGTTCGCTACATACTGAGGACGGGGCAAGGCGCTTCGCGCACGATGGCGTAGCTGTGCGTGCGCAACCGGCCGAGGAGGCTTTTGTCCATGTGGCGGCCGAGAATGACGAGATCGGCACCGACATCGTCCGCAACCTGACGGACGACCTTGGCCGCTTCTCCCGGAATGACGTGGATTTTCGCGGTTGCTCCAGCTTCTTGCGCCGTTTTCTCGAGATCCTCCTGTAGCGAGCGGGCGAGTTCGAGACGCCAGGTTGGATCGATGTATGGAGCGATGCCGCCTCCGTCGCTGGGGCTCGCGTGAACAACGTGGAGGTTGGCGCCGAAGGAGTTCGCGATGTTATTGCCAGCGGCAATGAGTTTAGCCGCACGCGCGTCGACATCGGCGGCAACCAGGACGGTCTTGATGTGTTCGGCGTTATCGACAGGCGCTTCAATATGCGCTCCGGTGAGGACCGGGATGGGAGAGTCACTGAGAATCTTGGCGGCGATAGAGCCGAGCAGGAATCGGCGGAACGGGCCGTAGCCATGCGTAGAGATCATGATGAGATCCGCATGTTCCTCGATAGCGAGACGGACGATTTCGCCCGCGGGATCACCCTCGCGGAACACCGTTTTGAAGGTGCAACCTTTGAGGTACATGCGGCAGAACTCATCCAATTGCGACTCGAGCGCGGGCTTCTGCTGCGCGTACCAATCCAGAACCGCGGTAGTGGGGACATCGACTCCTTCAGCCGCTAGTTGGAACGGGCGCATGACGTGGACGGCAACAATTGTTGCGTCATACTGTTTGGCGAGGATGCGCGCGTGCGCGGCAACGCTTGCGGCGCGGGTGGAGAAGTCCACCGGCAGTAGGATGGTTTTGGGAGTGGTCATTTTGTCCTCCTTATTACTTCTTCCAACTCAAATATAGGCTTCGGACGGTGCTTTTACAATGCAACTGGAGCTCCATAAGTCTGCAGGAGAATGTTTACGATGCGCGCAATCGGTCTTTTGTTGGCGTCTCTGCCAGTGTTGGCGGCGGAAGTAGCAAGTCCGGCGTTTGGATTCTTGGCGGATGGACGAGTAGTCCTTTCCACCGCGACGGCGGGAGCCGTGGTTCGGTATACGTTTGAGGAGAAAGATCCGGACAAATCGGCAGGCATGTACCTGGCGCCGGTTACGGTGCCAGCTGGCAAAACGATTCGGGCACGGGCGTTTTCCGCCGATGGATCGGAACAGAGCATGTTGCTCGTAGTGGCGGGGCGCGGAATGCCGTCCACGCTGATGGAAGTGACGCAGAATCGCGATTGGAAGAACTACGATTGGGTGAAGAGACACGAAAGGATTCTGCGGGTGATGAGGGAGAGGCCGCCGGAACTGGTCTTCCTCGGAGATTCCATTACGCACTTCTTTGGCGGAGAACCGGCGGATGCACGGCTTCGCGGACCGGAGGTTTGGGAGAAGTATTACGGCTCCCGACAGGCGATCAACATCGGCTATGGATGGGATCGGACCGAGAATGTGCTGTGGCGGCTGCGGCATGGGGAGATCGACGGAATTGCGCCGAAGGCTGTCGTGGTGATGATCGGGACGAACAATGCGGGGATCAATACCGCGGAGGAGATTGCGGCGGGGATCACGGCGATTTGCGAGGAACTGCATTTGCGGTTACCCGCGGCAAAGATTCTGCTGCTTGGAATTTTCCCTCGCGGGGCCAAGCCGGACGCGATGCGGGAGAAGTTGAAGGCAGTGAACGAAAAGATCGCGGCTCTGGACGGGAAGGGTGGAGTAAGTTATTTGGACATCGGCGATGTGTTTTTGGAGAAAGACGGGACGATATCTCCGTTCATCATGAATGACTATCTGCATCCGACTTCCGCGGGGTATGAGCGCTGGGCTTCGGCAATGGAGCCAATGTTGAAGCGGCTGCTGGGTGAGTAAGGCTAACGCTTGACGGTCAGGAGCACGCTCTCCTTAGGAAACGTCTCGATCACGATGTCCTTGTAAAGCACTTCCTGCGGTCCGTTCCAGGCGTGAAGCTGGAGACCGATCGGGCCGGTTTTCAGACGGGTGGGGTTGGCTTCGCGCCAGTCCATTACTTCGACGCCGTTGAGAGCGGTGCGGACGCGGTTGCCCTGGGCGAGAATTTCGACCTGCACCCATTCGTGCTGCTGCGTGACCTGCGCGGTGGTGGCGCGGAAGACGCGGAGACCTTTCGCTTCGATGTAGTCCCACATGCCAGGCCGCGGAAAGACGACGAGCGGGCCCTGGGTGTACCACTTGTTGTCGCCCTTGGTCGCGATCTCTCCCCAGAAAGCGACACCGGCGTGATTGCCGGACTCGACCATTTTGGAGCGAAGGATGAGACGGAAATCAGAGTATGTTTCGGTCGTGTAGAGAAAGCTAGCCGGGACTTTGTCGTTGTGCTTACCGCGAATGGCGCCGTCCGCAACCGACCACCAATCCATGTTCCCGCGCCAGCCGGCGAGCGTCCTGCCGTCGAAGAGCTTGTGCTTCGCGTTATGGCCAAGGCGGGGAGGGATAAGTGGGAGGGCCTCGAGTTCAGCGGCTGCAAAGGGAGGGGCCGGCTGACTCCAGAGGAGAGAGAAGGAGGGTCGCCCAAACAGCCTTTTTCATGGGGAAGCATATCATGCTCCCCGCCTTCCTTTTGACATTTGCAAAGTATATACTTTTGATCGTTCGAATTCGTCCCGGGAGACGTGTGCCATGTGGAAAGCATTCCCCCTATTTGCATTGGGCCTGATGGCATGGGCGCAGAGTGACGATACGTTTGCAGGCGCGCATGCGCCGATCCTGCAACCGTCGAAGAAACCGGACGCTGGCGCGCTGACCGCGCGGGTTGCGGCGACGCTACCGGGCACTGCCGCGGCCGCCGCGCGAGTGAAGCGCGCGAACTATATCGACGAGCAGATCTTCAGCAAGATGGAGCGGGACGGCGTGCCCTCGGCTCCCCTTTCAACCGATGCGGAGTTCTTCCGCCGCGTGCACCTCGATTTGACCGGACGGATTCCCTCGTCGGCAGAGGTGGCGGCGTTCCTGGTGGATACGAATCCGGCAAAACGGAATCAGCTTATCGACAAGTTGCTGGCGAGCGAAGAGTATGTCGACAAGTGGTCCTACTTCTTCATGGACCTGCTCCGCGCAAATGGGAAGATGGGCCGCGGCGTGCAGCTCTTCCATTACTGGTTGAAGGAAGCGCTGCGGAGCGACAGGCCGTATGACGACCTGGTGCGCTCGATGATCTCGGCTTCGGCGAAGAGCAATCTGGTGGTTGCCGCGTCGAACGTGATTGTCCGCGAGCATGTGGAAGGCAAGCCTGGGCAGGCGATTGACGGGAACGATATTTCCAAGGTGCACCAGCTCGATACGCACGACGAGCTGGCGGTCCTGTACGGGAAGACGTTTCTGGGGATCAACTTCTCCTGCGTCTCGTGCCATGACGGTAAGGCGCACCTGGAGAAGGTCAACGTTTGGTTGACAGGCGTGACGCGGCGCGAGTTCTTCGCGCTGTCCAGTTTCCTGGGCAAGACGCGCTATATTCCGCACACCGAGAATACGCAGGCGCTGATGGGGCACTTCATTGTGGACGACCTGGCGCCGGGCTATGACACCAAAGGCGGCAGTATGCTGCGGACGCCGCGCTGGGGTGGGACGAACGCGCCGGCGTTCCCGCTCACGGGCGAGAAGGCACGGGCCGGCGCGGAGCCGCGGGAAGAGCTGGCGCGGATGTTAACCGCGCACCCGCAATTTGCTCGGGCAACAGTGAATCTGTTCTGGGCGAGGATGATGGGGCGCGGCATTGTGGAGCCGTACGACGAGTTCGACCTGGCCCGGCAGGATCCGCGGCATCTGCCAGAGGGCTGGGACCTGCAGCCTTCGCATCCGGAACTGCTCAACATGCTGGCCGACGACTTCCGGAAGCACGACTACAAGCTCAAGTACATTCTGCGGAAGATCTGCCAGTCGAGCGCGTATCAACTTTCGGCGCGGTATCCAGGCGAGTGGAAGGAAGCGTATTCGGCGTACTTCGCGCGCAAGTTTGTACGGATGCTGACGGCCGAAGAAGTGCACGACGCGCTGGTTACGGCGACAGGGCGGCCGGGATCGTTCAAGTTCGGAAATGAGAGTGTCCCGATGGCGATGCAGGCGAATACCCCGTCGGCGTCGGGCGAGTTGAAGAGCTTTATGACGGCGTTCGGGCAGTCCAATCGGAGCAATCCGCCGCGGCCGCCAGCCGCATCTCCGATGCAGCCGTTGTTATTGATGCGATCGCCAGTCGTGACAGACCGCGTGCTGGCGCAGAAAGACAGCAGAGTGCAGAACCTGTTGTCGGCTCACAAGGATAATTCAAAAGTTGTGGAGGAGTTGTTCCTGGGAACGTTATCGCGGTATCCGGAACGGGATGAGCGGCAGATTGCCGTGAGTGCGCTGGACAAAGACCGCGTGTCGGGCGCGCAGAACGTGCAGTGGGCGCTCTTGAACCTGGCCGAGTTTCTGTACAACTACTAATATGAAGACACCCAAAACAGTTGCGGAACTTTTGCCGGCGCGGAGAGATTTGCTCGAGTTCGGCGGTTTGGGACTGGCGGGCGCGGCGGCTACGTCGCTGTGGCCGCTACGCGTGGGTGCGGCGGAAAAGACGAATCCGCGGGGAACTGCGCGGAATGTCATCTACTACGAGTTTTCTGGCGCGATCAGCCATGTGGACGGATTCGACTTCAAGGAGAATCCGGCGACGCAGAAAGATTTCGATGTCCGGCAGTTGAAGAACGGGGTGTACCTGTCGCATTTCCTTTTCCCGAAGGTGGAGAAGGTGATGGACAAGGTGTGCCTGCTGCGGTCCCTGCGCAGCCATGAGCAGGTTCACTTCCGCGGTCAGTATTACGTGCAGACCGGCCGGCAGATGAACTTGGCGTTCGCGAAGGAGATTCCGGCGGTGGGTTCGGTGATCGCATCGGAATTGGAATCGCGGCGGCGGCCGGAAGATACGTTTCCGACATACGTGTCGTTCAACCTGGAAAAAGGAGCGGCGGGCGCGTTGGCGACCGGCTTCCTGCCTGCACGATTTGCGGTGTTCGATATGGACCCGCAGGCAGCCCTAAGAGGCATGGCGCTCGACCAGAAGGCGATCGAGCTGGTGGAGGAGCGTTGGCGGTTGCTGGAGGCGCTCCGGAAGGCGGAAGCTCCCCGGATGGCGGCGTTCGGCGCCGAGATGAAGACGTTTGAGAATTTCAGCGATACGGCGCACCGGTTGATCGGCGACGAACGGTGGCCGGCGGCATTCCATGTGAGCGACGAGGATCGGGCACGATACGGGAAGACGTCCGTGGGGCTTTCGTGCGCGCTGGCGCGGAATCTGTTGATGCAGGACGCGGGAACGCGGTACATCCATGTCTGCCATCCCGGCTGGGACCACCACGTGCGCATTTGGGACCGGAGCGCGCCGTCGAACCATTACAAGCTGATCGAGGAATTCGATCCGGCATTTTCGACGCTGCTGGAGGACTTGGCGAAGACGCCTTCGAAGGCGACGCCAGGCAAGTCGCTGCTCGATGAAACGCTGGTTGTAGCAATGAGCGAGTTCGGGCGCACTCCCGGCGATTTGAACCACATGAAAGGCCGCGACCATTACAACCCGTGCTTCCCGGCGATGT
Source organism: Acidobacteriota bacterium (assembly GCA_016185425.1). GTDB lineage: Bacteria > Acidobacteriota > Terriglobia > Bryobacterales > Bryobacteraceae. The sequence continues at coordinate 17,988 of JACPNQ010000036.1, forward strand.
TCGCGGGGGCGGGCGTGAAGGGTGGGCTGGTGCTGGGCCGGACTAATTCCGACGGCTCCAAATGCGAGGAGACGGGTTGGAAGCGGAAAGAGCAGCCGCGGATTGAAAACGTTGTGGCGACGATGTACTCGGCGTTGGGAATCGACTGGGGCAAGGAAGTTCACGGGTTACCGTCGGGCCGGACGTATAAGTATGTCGACGAACTCGGCGCGAACGGTTTCATTCCGACGGACGAGATCGCCACGATATACGGATGAGAGTTTTCTGGTTAGGGGTTGCGAGCGTTCTGCTGGGCGCGGAGGCGGGGATGGTGTTTCTTCCCGGCGGCGAATTCCAGCGCGGGCGCACGTATGAGGATCCGGAAACGAAAGTAGCGTGGTATCCGAATCCGCTACGCGACGATTTGCCTGTGAAGGGCGTGCATATCGACCCCTTCTACATGGACGAGCACGAGGTGACGATCGGAGAGTACGCGGCATTCGTGTTGGCTAGAAAGCACCGGACGCCGCCGGTATGGGCCGACGGAAAGCCGCCGGCGGGGAAGGAAAAGTTTCCCGTGGCGGATGTGAGTTGGGAAGACGCAGGTGCGTATTGCGCATGGAAGGGAAAGCGTCTGCCGACGGAAGCGGAGTGGGAGCGCGCGTGCCGGGGTTTGGCCGAGAACGAAAAGTATCCGTGGGGGAACCGGGCGCCGAAAAAAGCCGACGCGCGGTTTGATGCAACGGACGGCCCTGTGGCAGTGTGCGGCGTGCCGAAGAATAAGGTTGGGTTGTGCGATATGTCCGGAAATGTCTGGGAATGGACGGCGGATTGGTACGCGAAGGATTATTACGCCTCCGCGACGGACCGCAATCCGCCGGGGCCGGAAAAAGGCATATACCGTGTTCTTCGCGGAGGTTCGTGGTTCGATAAGGCGGACTTCCTGACCTGTGCACACCGGACGTGGGCCCGCCCGGGAGAGCGGAGCCCAACTATCGGTTTCCGGTGCGCCAAGGGGTTTGGGAAGCGCTAATTGACCACGCCGCGCGGTCCGGGACGGGCGGCTTCGAAGTGGATGCCGGTAAAGGTCTCGCCGAGATCATCGAACGTAATGCGGTCCGTGGGGGAGTTACCGCGACCCTGGCGTAGGGTAATGCAGGCGGTACGCGCGAAGGGTTGGCCGTCGCGAGCCAGGGAAACCCAGAAACTACGGCCGATTTCGTCGGGGGTGCGGGCGCAGACAACGAGGGTGAGGGTGCCGTCGTAGTTGGTGAAGAGGGCGGCATGGATGGCGTGGAAGGGGTGCTCGGCGTAGAGAAGGATCTCGCTTAGAGAGGAGCGGGGGCGATCGGTGACCGGCAGTAGAAGTTCCATGGGTTTAGTTTGCGGCGGGAAGACGGGGTCAACCCAGGGCGAGAAATGGGAAAAGCTGGGGTTGCATTGGGGAAAGAATGGGACTACTCTTTGAGAGTTGGTCCTAAGATGGGTCCGCTGTATCCCATATCGCCGGGTCGGAACGTCCATGATGGGGCGAGGCTAGACCCAACACCGATCAAATGGGGCGATCCAATCTGGGATTCAGTGGTTGCGCCGGTGCTGGACACCATCCAAGCGGAACTGGCCCGGACGGTTCGGGGCGGGATGGTGTTTGGAGTTGTGGTCCAGGCTTGGAAAGATCGGGCGGGAGTTGGATCCAACAAGGAGGTTGGGGCGGCCCTGGGTTGGGATTTAGGGGAAGTAGCGGAGGGGTTCCGGCTGGTTCGAGACAAGTTGAAGGCTTGGAACGATCCTGTATTGGAGTTGCGCGTCCGTGAGTATACGCGGGAGTTGGTGGTTACGCCCAAGGCGGGCGTGCGGGCGAAAGGGGACCTACTGCTGTCGATTGGCGGAAGCCGGCCGGAAATTGCCGGACGGGCTTTGGCGGGGGCGACACCGGTGGCGAAGGCCCGGGGGATGCGGCTGATCTGCGAACAGCCGGAGGATGCCGAACAGCAGGCGCGGGTCCTCGATCCGGGAGCGTATGCGGGATATTTGGTTTTGCCGGTGGATGAGACGGACGATTTCGGCGCCGTGGCGAGGCTGGGTTCACTCGGTGGGCGGGTGGCGTTTTTGGATGTTTCGACGCGGAACGGATCTCTGCCTTGCGTGAGCTTTGACTACGCCGGCGCGGGACTGTACGCGGCGCAGCAACTCATCGAGCTTGGATGCACGGACGTGGTGATGCTTACGCGGGAGCATGATTCGCGGACGTTTGCGATCGGGGAAGGATACCGGCGGGCGATGCGAACGGGCGGGTTGTCACCGCATCGGACGTTGACTGTGGATAGTGGCGTGGCGGATACGATGAGTTGGCTGCAGTTGCAGGGTTCGGTGGGGCGGACAGAGGGGCGGAAACTGGGTGTGCTGTGCGCGGATGGGGCGATGGGCGAAGAGCTACTACGGCACCTGGACAGCATGGAGGCCGGGCATTGGCATGTTGCTGTGGCCATTGTGGGTGGGAAGAGGTGGGCGGCGCGGCATTGGGCGGAGTTGATCTGGGTGGAGTTGGATTATGCGGCGCTGGCGGAAGCGGGGGCGAAGTATTTGACAGGCGCGACGGGCGCTACGGTGCCGCAGGTGAAGCCGAAGTTTGAGCGCTGGGTGCCGAAGAAGCCGGCCGGTAGCGCGACGGAGACCGAGCAGGAGATCTGGCGTCCGGTGATGGCGAGCTGATTCTCTAGGCGACGCGGCGAATGAGACGGGCGGGCAGGGTAATGACCGCCGTGATCAAGTCCAGCACACCGCCCACGGCGATGCCGACGATGCGGAACGGGATCAGCAGCACCCACACGATGGGATAGAGCACCAGCGCGAGAAGCGCCAGCGGCCAGCAAAGGAACAGCAGGAGGCACCAGATGAGGAACTTCAGCATTGTGTCCACTCCGTAGTACGCAACCAAACGGGTTCCAGTTCCCTGTAGAATGACGGCATGCGCCCGTTCGCCGTTTTCGCGTTTTGTGGGATTGCTGCGTTTACGCAGGCGATTCCAGCCGAGCGTATGCGCCGCGTGGAGGCCGCCGTGGAGGCCGAGCGCTCGCGGCAGGGCGTTGCCGGCATGACAGCGGCAGTGGCGGTCCGCGGGGTGACGAAGTGGGTGGGCGCATTCGGCAGGGCCGACTTGGAGAACGACATTCCAGTCAAGACCGTGACGGTGTTTCGAACAGGGTCACTCGCTAAGCCGATGACGGCGGCAGCCGCGTTGCATCTTTGGGAACGCGGGAAACTGGATCTGGATGCGCCGGTGCAGAAGTATGTACCCTCTTTCCCGGAAAAGCCGTGGCGGATTTCGGTGCGGATGCTGTTGGGGCATTTGGGCGGGATACGGCATTATCGCGGTGAGGAGATCGACAGCGCGCGGCATTTCAGAGATGTGGTGGAACCGCTTCGCTTTTTCAGCGCGGATTCGCTAGCGCACCCGCCGCGAACGAAGTACTTGTACTCGTCCTATGGATATAACCTCGCCGGCGCGGCTGTGGAGGCCGCGGCGGGAGTTCCCTTCCTCGACTACCTGCGTGAGAACGTATTGAACGCCGCCGGCATGTTTGCGACACGCGACGATAATGCGTGGGAGATCGTACCGAATCGGACGCGCTGGTACACGAAGTCGAAAGACGGGCGGCTGATCAACGCGCCGCTTGCAGATACGTCGAACAAGGTGCCCGGCGGCGGGATGTTGACGACGGCGGAGGATCTCCTGCGTTTCGCGGCGGCGTGGGAACAGGAGAAGCTGTTGAAGCGCGCCACAATGCAGATGCAAACCGAGCGCCAGAAGCTGGCCGATGGGACGTTGACAGGGTATGGATTGGGCTGGAACGTGTCGCCGGTGGCGGGGAAGAATGCCGTCAGCCACAGCGGCAGCCAGCAAGGGTGCAAGACGATTCTGGCGATGTTCCCGGAGACGAAGACAACGGTGGTTGTGTTGACGAATTCAGACTATGCCGAACCGGCGAAGTTTGTGGAAGTGATCCTGAAAGCCCTGGAGACGCCGTCAAACATGAGCCGCGTCAACGGCGTCGGCCGCGTGGTAACTGGACCGAACTAGCGGCCCGGATTCCACGTGGCTGAAGCCCATTTCGTAGCCGGCCTTTTTCAGTGCGGCGAATTCCTCAAGCCCTACGTAGCGCACGATGGGCAGGTGCTTTTTCGTGGGCTGGAGATACTGGCCTAGCGTGAGGATGTCGACACGGTGGGCACGGAGATCCTGCATGACGCGAAGCACTTCGTCGATCGTTTCGCCGAGGCCGAGCATGAGCCCGGATTTCGTGGGGGTTTCGGTGCGAAGGCTCTTGGCGTAAGCGAGCATCTCCAGGGAGCGCGGGTAGTCTGCGCCAAGCCGAACCGTGCGATAGAGGCGGGGCACTGTCTCCGTGTTGTGATTCAATACCTCGGGAGCTGCGTCCATTACGGTTTGCATGGCGCTGTAGTTGCCCTGAAAATCGGGCACCAGAACTTCCACATGGCAGCCGGGTACGCGGGCGTGGATGGCGCGGATCGTCATGGCGAAGAGTTCGGCGCCACCGTCTTTGCGGTCGTCGCGATTCACGCTGGTGATCACGGCGTGCTTCAAGCCCATCAATGACACGGCCTCGGCGACGCGGCGCGGCTCGTCCATATCCACCTCAAGCGGCGCGCCCTTCTGCACCGCGCAAAAGCCGCAGCGGCGGGTACACATATTGCCGAGGATCATGAACGTGGCGGTGCGGTGATTCCAACACTCGCCGATATTCGGACACGCGGCGGACTCACAGACGGTGTGCAGATTCAGGGCCTGCACCAGGGTTTTCAACTGCCGGTAATTTTCCCCTACCGGAGCGGGCGCCTTGAGCCACTTGGGGCGTTCGGGCTTGGACTGGATGCTGACGAGCACTAACTCCAGTTTACAGCCCCGCGGCCTGGAGACGGGCTTCGATGGTGCGTCCGGGCGAGAAGTTGGCGATGCGGAGGTCGACACCAGCTTCGACGGCCATGTCCAGCGCCTTCTGGGGAATCAGGCCGATGAGCTCCGTTCCGGTCACCCGGGCTCCGTGTTCGGCCGCAAGTTGTTCCACTCGCGGAAGGATGATGTGGGGCGGAGTGGCTTCGAAGTCGGTAACGTTGATGGAAACCTGTGTGATGCCGCGCGATTTCATAGACAGGCCGAGGGCTCGGACGCCGGGAAAGCCGCCATTCGTTTCGCGAACCGTCGCGGAGATGGCCTTGGCAATTTCGATGTCGGCCGTGTCGATCTCAATATTCCATGCGATGAGGATTTTGCGGGCTCCGACGGCGACGGCTCCGGCAGTGGGATGGAGCTCCGCCTGGCCATAGTCGGGGAACCGATGGATGTCTGTCTTGACGGCTTCGCGCAGGCGCTCAAACCCGATCTGGCGAACGTTCGGCAGATGGCGGCGCTCGGGTAAGATCGCCGCTTCTCCGTAGAGGTAGACAGGTACGTGGAACCGGTTCCAGATCTCGGCGCCGACGCTGTGCGCGATCCAGCCGCACTCGATGATGGTGACGCGCCGAAGCGGAACGAAAGGCACTACGTCGGCCGCGCCGATGCGGGGATGCACACCGTCCTGCTGGTTTAGATCGATGAGCTCGGAGGCCTTCCCGGTAGCGCGTACGGCGGCTTCGCCCACTCCGGCCGGCGAGCCGGCGAACGTGATGACGCATCGGTTGTGATCGGTATCGCTATCGACGTCGAGGACAGCGGCCTCCTCGACCTCGCGAATGCATTGCGCAATGGCTTCGATTACATCCGCGCGGCGGCCTTCAGAGAAGTTGGCAACGCATTCTACGAGGGGACCGTCGCCTGTCATGAGACCAAGGTACCAGCCCGGAAACATTTGGAGACTACATTGACGCCGGTGAAGTCGCCGAGGTCGCGATAGTCGGAGAGGTGGAGCGCGAGGATGTCGGCCTCCTTGCCGGCCTCAAGCGATCCACGGCGGGACGCGACACCGAGCGCGCAGGCGGCATTCAGAGTGGAGAGTGTGATAGCTTCCGCGATGTCGAGACCGCCATCGCGCGCGGCCAGAACAGCGGCGGTCTGCATGCTGCAGGTGCCGCCTCCGGTGGTGGAGAAGCCGGAACCCAGAGCCACTGCGGCGCCGCCATCGAGCAGTGCCCGGACGAAGGCGGCGGCAGCAGGCGTGACGACCGCGCATGCGGCGGCCTCAGCGAGGAGGGCGATCTGCGCGGGGTCAGCGGGCCGGCTTATCTCGATGACCGCGGCCCCATAGGCCAGGGCGAGCCCGATCCAGTCCGGATTGGGCAAAACGCTGGTGTAGATGCGCAGCGCGGCACCCAACCGGCGCAGATGACGCAGCACGTCTCGCGTATGCGCATGAAGGTCGACACGAAGAAATGCCGCGAAGTCGCGCCGAATCGCGCGAAGAAGTTGAGGTTCATCGAAGTTCTTTTCCAGCTCCAGCGTAGAGATCAGTTGCGGGCGGGATTTCCCCTGCGAGAGAGCGCGCAACGGCGAGTACGGCGCGACGGCGGCGATGGTTCCGGAACCGTGAAAGAAGGCAAGATCGAGAATGCGGCGCACGAAAGCGGCGTTGGACGGAACGGCGAACTGCGCGTCGATGAAGGAGGGCATGACTACCGTGCCACCGCATTCGTGCACGACTGCGTTACGGGCTTCGGCAAGATTGTCGACGCGCCGGGAGGGTCCAACGTTGAGTATCCGCCCGTCGCGGATCAGCACCGAGCCATCATTGATTACCCCGAGATCGAGACAGGCCTCGCCGCGGCGCGGGCCCGCGGAACCACGCAACGTAAGCAGTTGGCGGGCTCCGCGCAAAAGCAGCGGACGATGCATTCAGACTTGCCTTCTGAATGTTTTATCACGAGTTGGATTCAACGGCCCAATTGAGGGTATGATGGCGGCAGCTATGGAACGGCGATTCTTCCTCTCTCTGCTTCCCGCACCCGCATTGCTCGCGAGCGATCCGGGTCCGCGCCTGCGCCCGGCGCTTTGCGCGTACTCGTTCCGGAAGGAATTGGAGAGCAAGAAGATGACGTACGAAGACGTGATCCGCTACGCCGCGGAGCACAAGCTGGACGGCGTCGATCTGACCGTCTACTGGTTCCCGTCGACAGAGGATAGGTTCCTTTATGGCCTGAAGCAGTTGGCCTACAAGCTGGGCGTGGAGATCTATTCGATTTCCATTCGCACCGACATGTGCAAGCGGCCCGGGCCGGAGGCGGATAAGGAACTGGCCGAGGTACGGAAATGGGTGGATGTGGCGGCAAAGCTCGGCGCAGGGCACATTCGCGTGTTCGGCGGGAAGGTGCCGAAGGATTCGAGTGACGCGGAGGCGGCGGGCTGGGTGGTGCAAGTGCTTGGCCGTGCGGCGGAGTACGCGGGCGGCAAGGGAGTGATACTGGGGCTGGAGAATCACGGCGGCATTACCGACAAGGCAGAAACGATTGTGGACATCGTCAAGCGTGTGAACTCGCCGTGGGTGGCGATCAATCTCGACACGGGCAACTTCAAGACGAAGATCTATCCGCAGATCGAGATGATCGCGCCGCATGCGGTGAATGTGCAGGTAAAGGTGGAAGTGACCGAGGACGGGGTACACGCGAAATCGGATTGGGACCGTGTGTCGAAGATTCTGGTGGCGAATAAATATCGCGGCTATTTGGCGCTGGAATACGAAGCGGCCGAGAATGCCATGCAGGCGATTCCCGGCCACTTGGAGCGATTGCGGAAAGTGTGCGCGAAGTATTCGAGTTAATCGATCGCTTTCGCTGAAACCACCAGGAATACGGATTGTCCACTCGTGTCGAGGCTGGATTTACCAACCACTACCTTCTGCCCCTCGCGAACGTCGACGTCTGTATGGATGCTGGCATTGCGGTAGCTGAACCCTTTCCCGTCCGCATTCGCTATCGGCAGCATGATCCGAAACTCCAGGTTATCCATCCGGATCTGCAGGCCTTTGTCGCTGGACGACGTCGTCAGTCTCTGGCACTTGATGTGATACTCGGGAGTGCCATCGCCTTTAACTGGAATTGCGATGATTCCACTCGATTCGATGGATCGGCCTTCTCTTCCCCGCATTACGGCGCTCTCCAGCACGCGAAACGATTTCAGACCGAATACGGTGCCCAATTGCTGGACCACAGCATTCAGATCCGGAGAGACGGAATTCGCGCCCGGCTGGGAATTCGCGGTGATGATATGAAAGATCACTTCCAAATTCTTTGGGCCGGACGCAGGCACGTCCAACTTCTTAACGGCCGCATCCATCGCCTCCACCAGGTCGGAAGGGCCGCTTAGCGCGATAATCCGCAGGTTTCCATCCGTTCGCCAGCGCACTCTTCCAGCGGCGAGGATGTCCAGTACGGCCGCGGTGCTATCGGGGTTTATGTACTTTAGCTGCACGACGCGCGATGTGTCCTCAGCGAAGAGCGCGCAGGCGCCGAGCAGAATTAACAGAATACGTTTCATTACTCTCCTCCATCGCCGACGAGGACGATGACTACATTCGGATCGTCGGTAAAGATTGTGATTCGGTCCGCGGGTCGTGATTGTACTTTCGCCAGCAGGACATTGGATTTCGTTACTGGTTTTGGTGGCACCGCCACCCATTGAGGCGCGGGCGGTGCGCCAGGCGGAATATAAGAAATCGTTTCGAGTTCCACTGGAGCAGGCCAAAGAGCAACAGCCACTGCCAACACCGCCGCCAACACCGCCGCGCCGCGCCGCAGGTTCCGGCGCCGCCTGATTCTTCCCGTTACTCTGCCGCGCACACGGTCGACGGCATCGGCCTCAACTGCCACCGGGATCCAGTCGTTCATTGCCAGCCTCCTAACCACTCGCGGAGCCGGACGCGGGCCCTGGAAATATGAGTTCTCACCGTTACTGGCGAGGTGCCCATTCGTTCCGCTACCTCCGCCGTCTCCAATCCCTCCACCTCTCGCAGCAACAGGGCGGCTCGCTCCTTATCGGGCAGGCGGGCGACAGCCTCGCGCACCTCGGCCAGCACCAGCCCAATCTCTCCGCGAGCCGGTTGCACGGCGTGCCGGCTCTCCAACTCGACGGAGGGCCGGCGTCGGCGCAAGCGATCGCGGCAGGCGTTCCATGCGACGCGGAAAAGCCACGGCTCAATCGCGCGCTCCTCATCAATCCGGTCGAGGGAACGGTACAGGCGAAAAAACACATCCTGCGCCGCCTCTTCGGCTTCGCCGCCGGCTCCGAGCAGCCGCGTGCACAGTCCAAGAACCGGACGTTCAAACCGCCGCATCAACGCCTCGAAGGCCTGTTCGTCACCGGCTTTGGCACGCGCGATGAGTCCGCGGTCCTCCATCCGAACCTCCGGGAGCCGGATTGATATCTGCGAAACGTTCATCTCCGCTGCCTGCACTATATACGCTGCAAAGTGTCGAAGCGTTGAGCCCATTTGATACGATTCCTCAAGGAACATGCGGATACTTGTTTTACTATTGGTCCTCGCCGCGGCGGCCGCAGCCGGGCAGACGGTCACATTTTCGGGCGCGCACGCACAAACCATCCAACTGAAGGCCGGACAACTGGTGGAGATTTACGCCGGTCTGCCATCGCCCTCAGAACTGCCGCCCAATGGCCGGATTGCGGTGGAATGGGGCAAATATCGCAAGGTACTGCATGCGTTCGACCCCGACTTCTTCATCGTCTACCGCGCGCCGAAAGCGGGAAATTACACCCTGAAATTGACGAAGGTGGAAAACGAGGAGGCGATCTTCAATAAGCCGCGCTGGCGGGAAACGGGGACCGTTGAGAAGATTACGCCGTTCCCGAAAAATACGCCGTGGCCGGCCGGCAAGTCGGTTAAGCTGCGCACGTGGATCAAACCGGTTATTCCGGGCAAATCGATTCGCGGCATGATTATCGAGGCCGAGCCAAACGATTCGATCGCCGAAGCCCAACCTGTCGAGATCGGCGCATCGGGAAACGACGAAACGCTGCACATCACCGGCGGCGCCGACGATGCCGAGTACTTCGATAACGGGGACATCGGCATTAGCGGCCTCGACTGGTATCGCATCGAGTACAAGGGCAAGGAGCCGCGCCTGTTCACCGCGAACCTCGGCCTACCCGATCCGTTGGTTGTGGCGCAATTGCTTTTCTACACGGCCGATGGAAAGGAGTACCGCGAGGGGGCGAACCCGAATGAGCGCGTGCATCAACAGACCGAAGGCCACCGGACAGCGATGTCCCGGACGCTGCAGCCGGGCGGCGTCTATTTTCTGAAGGTCGAATCGAACTCGCCGGGCTACGAGGTGGAGCTGCGGATTCGCAAGCCGGCGCCGTATTCCGATCCGCGGCAGGCCGTTCGTCAAGCGATGTACGACCACTTGGGCCAGGTGGATGCGTGGCTGATGAACCGTCCCCGCGGCGCCGCCGTCGACCGCCGCATTCGCGATACGGGCAGCCTCCTCGGATCGCATTGCATGAGCTGCCATACCCAGTCCGGCGTATGGGGGCCATCGGGTCCGCTGAAGTACGGATACAGGATTGAGAATGTCGTCAATTTCCGGCATCTGGGCAATCTGGCGTATGAATCGATGCGGCCGACGAATGAACTGGCCGAAGCGGCGAACAACACGAGCCTGGCGCCGCTAGACCTGGGCGACGGACCCGCCGGCACGCGCGTGGCCGGCTTCAACGTGACCACGTTGGAAGGTTTGGTGCCGCCGCGCCGGCTGCATTCGGCACAGCAGATTCGAGCGGCCAATTTTGTGCTGCAATCGGCCGACCCGAGCGGCATCAACGCCGCTGGGCCGGGATCGAATATCGGGCAGGCATTGGTGTACCGGTTCGCGGGAGAGATTTTGAAGCGCGCCTGGCTCAACACACGCAATCCGAAGTATCTGGACGCGTTGGAGGAGAAGGCGCGCCTTAGCCTGAAAGTGCGGCCGCGGTTTTCCGACGACATGTCGAACCGCATTCTCTTTTTCAAAGAAGTGTTTCCGGCCAACTACGTGCAGTTGCATGACGAAACCGACGATGCGAAGAAGTTTTGGAAGGAGATTGAGGACACAATCGCGGCCGACGAAAAGCGCCTGCGCCAGACGCAACGCGCCGACGGCATGTGGCAGTTCGATCCGGGCACGTTGACGGATGGTCAATGGCGCGTGAAGACCGATGAAAAGGACGTCGACCCGGCCCCGACCGCGCTCGCCATCATGGCCCTTCACGCGATGGGCGCGAAGGATAGCGATACGCAGGTGAAGAGGGCCGTGGAGGCGATGCTTCGGAAGCAGGATCCGTTCGGACGCTGGAATGAGCACGCTCTCACCGGCTTCGTCACTACCGCCTACACGCTGCAGGCGCTGGCGCGTCTGTATCCGGCGCAGGACGCGACACCGGCGCGCGCCGATTTCGAAGCAGCGGCGGAGGAATCGCTGGCGGATACGGTGGCACGCTATCGCGCCTTGGCGCAATTGGGCTTATCGCCCGAGGACAGGCAGTTTGTCGATATTGCTATTGCCGGCACAAAACATGCGAGCCCGCTGGTGCGCTATTGGGCTTACGCTGCGCTTGGCGCGATGCACGATGAGCGCGCCGTGGAACAGCAGATTGCTGGGCTCGGCGACCCGGTGAAGATGGTTCGTGAGGCGGCACGTTGGGGCATGCGGCAGACGCTGCTTGACGATAAAGGCTGGGACCACGTTTTCCCCGCGCTCGCAAAGGCCGGCGACCTGACGCGCGAATGGGCGGCGGGCGCTCTGGTCATGCGCGCGGATACGGTAATGACGCATTCGGCGGTTGGTTGGTCAAGATTGACGGCCGCGCTGCGCCGGATGATGATCGACGATCCGCATCCGGCGGTGCGCGCCTGGGCATCGCGGGCGGCGTGGAACTGGTGGGTGTGGAATCCGCCCGTGCGTGCGGAGCTAAACGACGCATTCCTCACGATGCTGGAACGCGAGGAGCCGTCGGCCCTGGCGGAGAATGCGAAGCGTTACCAGGCGGAGGCGCTCTTCATCGCCAACGGACAGCGTGCAAATGGCAGCAAGGAACACCAATATCCCGAGTTGACGAAACTGTTCGACGAGTTGAGCCGCCGAATGGACTCACCGAACCCCGTGCTGACGAAGCGCATGGTCAACGTCGCCGCCACCTTCTACAATCAAGCCGGCGGTGATGGCGGCCCAGGCCAGATGGGCTACATTACTCCAAAAGCGAGCGACGCCATCGGCAAGGCCGTGTATTCATATTGGAACGGCCTGGCGCCGGAATCGCCGAAGGATTGGTTGAAGCTCGCGCTGGAGTCGGCTGCGAACGTCACCTATGAACCGCTGCAGAAGAAGCTCCTCGACTACTCAACTACCGGACCGGAGGAGTTTCGCACGCTGGCCGCAACCTCCATTGCCGATCCCCGTGTTATCACGCTGAATGCCGCGCAGGAATTTGTGGAGCCGCTGATGGAGCAGGTAACACGAGGCGCCAATGAACCGGAGCGTCGCACGGAGTTGGTGAATCCGATTCTCAAGCTTTTCTCGCGTGCCCGCTGGAATATGCCGAAGACGGAGGAACAGCAAAACATTTTCTACAAATTGCTTCTGCCCGACTTCCCCGAAGAGCGCGGCAAGCTGGTGGAGAACACACGCGCCCTTCTACAAATGGACAAGGACAGCACAGACTGGTTCCTGGCCCGCAGCATAGGGCGCGTGGTTCATTCCAATCCCGATTTGCAGACCGAGGCGCTGGCGCGCCGGCTCCCCGTGAAGTACAAAACGCCGATGGAAGAGATGCTATGGCTGGATAGCGCGCGCTGGCTGCTATCCTGGCAGACGCCGATTCCCGAGGTGCGCGGTGGTGCGCCCGTGAATGATCCTTGGCGCGAGTATCGCGACCGCTCCGCCGGACTGCTGGCAAACCAGTTGACGCGGAAGGTGGACGGCCGTTTGCGCTCGGGCGCCGTGGGGCTGGCCGCGTCGAACACGATCGTCCGTAATCACTCGGCGGTAAAAGCGGCCCTGCAGAAGATGCAGCCCGACTTGTACGAGGAGGACGCGGCGGAGGCGAAGGCGCTGAGCCCGGAATGGCGGCAGAATTTCGAATACTTCCGCGATTGGGTGACGCCGGAACTGCTGCGCCCGAACCGGGACGACGAAGTCGCCTGCATGACGTGCCACGGCTTGGCCGGGCGCGTTCCCTCCATGGAGTTCAAGCCCGCCGACGGCCGGGGCTATCTGCACGCTAAAGATCTGTGGGCGAACTACAAGACGCTGTTGGAGCGCGTCAACGAGACAGATGTCGAGAACTCGAAGCTGCTTCGCAAGCCGTTGAACGTCCAGACGGGCAAGGAAGACGGCCACCAGGGCGGACGCCGCTTCAATCCCGAAGACCGCGGCTACCAGATCTTCCGCCGCTGGGTTCTGGACGCCGCCAACTTGAAGAAAGCCACACCTACTCGCTGATGCCCGCCAGCCCGTACGACACGCGCCTCGATCGTAACGCCGCCAACTACGCGCCCCTAACTCCAGTCAGTTTCCTTGCCTGGGCGGCGGAGGTGTTTCCGGAGCGTGTTTCCGGCATTCACGGTACCCGTCAATTCACGTGGCGAGAGACGTATGCGCGCTGCCGGCGGCTCGCATCGGCGTTACGCGCGCTAGGCGTCGAACGAAACGTTACCGTTGCCTTGATGCTGGCCAATACGCCGGAGATGTACGAGGCGCACTTCGGCATTCCGATGGCCGGCGGCGTGATCAACACGCTGAACACGCGCCTGGATGCAGACGCGCTGGCATTCATGTTGCGTCATGGTGAGGCGCGCGTGCTGATTACCGACCGGTCGTTCTCCGCTGTGATGGCTGCCGCGATCGAACGGTCCGGCGTACAGCCTGTGGTGATCGACGTCGATGATGCCGAATATGATGGCCCGGGGGAGCGGATCGGATCGTTGGAATACGAGACACTCCTGGCGTCGGGAGACCCGGATTTTGCGTGGGCGGCGCCGGAAGACGAGTGGGATGCGATCGCGCTATCGTATACCTCCGGCACCACCGGCGATCCCAAGGGCGTGGTGACCCATCACCGCGGGGCGTATCTGGCGGCGATCGGCAATATTCTCGCGTGGGACATGGCGTCATTCCCCGTATATCTGTGGTCCGTTCCGCTGTTCCACTGCAACGGGTGGTGTCATGCCTGGGCCGTCGCCGCCCGCGCCGGCACAAACGTCTTCCTACGCAAAGTGGACCCGGCGGTCATGCTGGACCTGATCCGCCGCTATCGAGTCACCCACTTCGGCGGCGCGCCGATTGTGCACAGCCTGCTCCTGAATGCGCCGGACGAATGCTTCACCGGCATCGATCACACCGTGAACTGCTACATCGCGGGCGCCGCGCCCCCGGCCGCGGTCATTGAGGCGATGGAACGGCGCGGGTTCCGGATCTCCCACATCTACGGACTGACCGAGACCTACGGACCCGCCACGATTTGTTCGAAACATCCCGAGTGGGATTTGTTGGAGATCGGCGAGCGAGCCCGGCTGAACGGGCGGCAGGGCGTGCGATTTTCCCTGGAAGAAGGGCTTACCGTGATGGATCCGGATACGATGACCCGCGTTCCCCCCGACGGCGAGACCATCGGCGAGGTGATGTTCCGCGGCAACATTACGATGAAGGGGTATCTGAAGAATCCCGCCGCCACCGGAGCCGCATTCGCCGGCGGATGGTTTCATTCCGGCGACCTGGCCGTGCTGCATCCCGACGGTTACATCAAGATTAAGGACCGCTCGAAGGACATCATCATCTCAGGCGGCGAGAATATTTCGTCGCTCGAAGTGGAAGACGCCATCCATCGCCACGCGAAAGTGTTGGCTTGCGCCGTCGTGGCGCAACCGGACCCCAAGTGGGGCGAAACTCCCGTGGCTTTCGTGGAATTGAAAGAAGGCGCCGAGGCGACCGAGTCGGAGATCATCGCCCATTGCCGCGAATACATCGCTCATTTCAAGTGTCCGAAGCGCGTGGTCTTCGGCCCGGTTCCACGCACCTCCACAGGCAAGATCCAGAAGTACGTATTGCGCGAGCGGGTGCGCTCCGCCAGCGCTATCGACGTTTAATTCGAACGCGGGCAGGCCGCCAACTGCACCAGGCCCGTCGGTCCCAGCATCGGCTTCGGCACGACGCGGGCCCGGTCCGGATGACCGCATTCGAAGGCTTCGGCGCCTGTGCCAAAAGGCTGCCGCTTTCGCACCGCAAACCAGCACCGGCAACAATTCAAAGTCTTCATGGCATTCTTCCCCTTCTCCTCCTAGTGCGAAACAGCCATAAAAAAATTCGCATTCCTTGAATCTTCAATAGTTGACTCATAATCTATTCACGTGTAGAGTAATGAAATGGAACGCCCCTCCGTTCGCCGGCTACGAGAAGAGATCCAGCAAACGAAACCGTTTCAGGACCGCTCCCACGCCGCCGGACTCGCTCTGTTGCGAACGGCGGACGAAGCGAAACGCGGCGTCGAGGCGCTGGTGGAGCCGCACGGACTCTCGGTGGAACAATACAACGTCCTCCGCATATTGCGGGGCGCCGGAGAGAAGGGGCTGCCCACTTTGGAAATAGCCGCGCGTCTGCTCGAGAAAAACCCGGGCATCACGCGGCTCGTCGACAAACTGGAAGCGAAGAAGTTGGTCTGCCGCGCCCGCTGCACGGTGGACCGGCGACAGGTCTTCTGCACAATCACCGCTGCCGGGGCCGATCTCGTCAATCAATTCGACGAACCGGCCCGGCAGCAAGGTCAACAATTCTTTCGCGGGCTTACCGGAACCCAATTGGACACGCTGATCGACCTGCTTGACCTGGTCCGGCATCCCGACAATAAGGACAACAAAAAATGAGTACGCAAGAGTTAGATCAGGCCCTGAATCGGCAGATTCTGAGCGGCGACATTATGGGCGCCTTTGACAAGTACTACGCCGACGATATCGTCATGCAGGAGAACTCCTCCGATCCTACCGTTGGCAAAGCCGCCAACCGCGAGCGCGAGTTGCAGTTCGTCAATTCGATCACCGAGTTCCATGGCGCGGCCGTTGTCTCCTCGGCCGTCAACGGCGATACCAGCTTTGGGGAGTGGGAGATGGACGTGACGTTTCAAGGCGGACAGCGCTATAAGCTGGCGCAGGCCAGCGTTCGCACCTGGGAGAACGGGCAGATTGTCCGGGAACGGTTTTACTACAGCAAAGGTTAATGGTCATGCGTCTTATTCCCCTCCTACTCATAGCGGCAGCGGCGCACGGCGCCGAGTACACGATTGACTCGGCACATAGCTCCGCCGGTTTTGCCGTCAGGCACATGATGGTCTCCACGGTGCGCGGCGCGTTCTCCAAGGTCACCGGGAAAATCAGCTACGACCCGAAGAACCTTGCCGCCAGCAAGGTCGAGGCCTCAATCGATACCACCACGGTCGACACGCGCGAAGCGAAACGCGACGCGCACCTCCGGTCACCCGACTTCTTCGACACGGCGAAATTTCCGGCCATGACGTTTCGCTCCACAAAATGGTCGCGCGAGGGCGGCAAGCTGAAGATCGCCGGCGACCTTACCATTCATGGCGTGACTAAGGCCGTGGTCCTTGATGTGGATGGGCCCGCGCCAGAGGTTAAGGGCGCGAGTGGGGCCATGACCATCGGCGCGACCGCCAGCACCAAAGTCAGCCGCAAGGAGTACGGGCTAATGTGGAACAAGCTGCTGGAAACAGGCGGCGCGGTCGTCGGCGACGAAGTCCTCATCACGCTCGACATTGAAGCGACGAAGAACTAGCGCTTCTTCTCTCTCTCTTCTTCCTCTTCATCGTCGGTCTCCACGGTGATAGGCGCGAAAACGGCTCGTGGCGGCGCGGGGTAGGGTGTGTCCCAGCCCCGCGCGTCTGCCCATAGAATGCGGTTCAGTTTTTCCGAAGGAACGGCGTCGGGCACTTCGAATCGCATTTTCATTGACGCCCGTGCGGCTTCTTTCGCTTTTCCCTTCAGCGCGGCCAGCGGCGGGTTCACATCGAAAAGCGACTGCTTCGGCATCTCAGAGGTAAACGGCGTCAGGTCCGCGTGATCCGTGAATGAATCCCGCATCTCATTCGCGATCAAATCGAAGAGGGACATCGTCGGGAGCCCGAGAATCAGTTCCATCGTCTTCAGCATGCTCTGGTGCGAATAGAACGTGGAATCGATATGTCCACGTTTGACGTAGGGACTGATGGCAAGCGCCACAGTGCGGTGGCCATCCACGTGGTCAACGCCATTCTGCGCGTCGTCCTCGACAACGAAGATTGCCATCTTGGGCCAGAAGCGCGACTTCGTCAGCCCCTCAACAATTTGCCCCACGGCGAGGTCGTTGTCGGCTACCATCGATTTCGGTGTCGACGAGCCGGGTCGCGTGCCAGCCGTATGATCGCTGGGCAACAGCATGATGGAAAGGTTCGGCATCTTGCCGTCCTTCTCCCACTGCGCCAGATCTTCCAGGAATATCTGGGCGCGGACCACATCGGGAATACCGTGTGAGTAGCTGGGGAAGTAGGGCGCGAGGATTGTATTGAGCTTCGCGATCGGGGCCTTGATGTTCCAACGGCCCCGGTACTTCTCGCCGCGTTTCCATCCCTGCAGCAGCTCTTTCCGGACAGTGTGATTATCTGGCAGATGGCCGGCGTACTCACCGAATACGCGCACCGTTTTGCCGCGCGCCAGAGCGTAGTCCCACAGGAAGCCGCTCGATGAGTAGGCCAGCGGATCGGTGCCGTCAAACGGATAGCTGCGGCCATCGTAGCCGGGCCACAGACAGTAGGAAGTTTCATTCGCCTGCGTCGCCCACTGGTGGCCGTCCGCGCTGTTGCCGCCGGTGGCATAGAAGTTATCGAGCAGGACGAACTGCTCGGCGAGCCGGTGCTGATTCGGGGTCACATCGCGGCCGAACATCGTCAGCGAGGGTTCGCTGTTGCCCTTGCCGATGTCGCCGAAGACCTGGTCGTACGTGCGGTTTTCCTTGATGATGTAGACGACGTGCTCGATGTGCGACGGGTCGCCACTACGTGCGGGAAGGGCTGTGGGAGTGGAAGATGGGGCAATCGGCGTGCCCGCGCCGGCCATGTGATTGTTCTCTGTCACGGCCGTGGTCCACGATGCGAGTTGCGGCGAAGTTGGCAGGTCGATCACTTGCACGGAGCCGCGATTGGCATGAACGAAGCGGCGGTCCGGTTTGTCGCTCCAACCCGACCCGGCGCCCAGCAACGCGCCGACCGCCAATCGCTTGCCGTCCGGACTGAGCGCCAGGCTGCTGGGATACCAGTAGGTGGGAATGGCGCCTTCGGCCGCGCCCCCCAAAGTCTTCAGAACCAGAACTGCGTTAATACCGCCGCATGCGACAAACAGCCGGGCACCGTCGGCCGACACGGCGAGAGAGGCAGGCGCGATGCCGAAAGCCTTCCGCGCAAACGGCTGCAAGGGCCAGGTTGCGATGACAGCTTGCGTGCGTGTGTCGATAACGCTGATCGAGTCCGAGTTCGTATTGGCCACGTAGAGGCGCGACCGGGGCTCATCCCACGCCAGCGCTGTCGGATGCAAGCCGACGGCAATGGTGTGCGTCACTTTCCCCGTGGCGATATCGACGCGCGAAACGGTTCCGCTCGCCGCCACGCCGCGCGAGTCGACCAGGACCTTGTCCGCCGCCGGCGCGAGCCCGGTGGGCGCGGAGATCTCACTCGTCTTCGGAACGCGGCCGCCCCAGTTGCCGACATAGGCAACACTGCCCGTGGCATCCACCGCAAGGCCGACCGGCGCGATACCAGTATCCACACGCGCTGCAATACTACCATCGGCGTTTACAACGGCCAGCTTGTTCTCAAAGGCCAACGCCGCGAACACACGCCCGCCTCGCTCACGCACCGCGCCCGCCTGGCTCCGCCCCAATTCGACCGCGCGCTGATCCGCGCCCCGGTGTAGCCACACCTTGCCCTCGCGCTGGAATAGCCACGCCGGACCATTACCGTCGATCGCCTGAATGCCGCCCCGTCCCTTCTCCGGAACATGCAGCAACACTTTATTCTGCTGCCAATCCATGCGGTACATCCCGATCCCGGTTAGCACCTGAATCTCATTCGCCGAGCGGAACTGTACGCCGTAGACGCGTCCCTGGAAGACAGTTGGCACACCGGCGGGCGAGATGGATTGACGCGTCGTGACCACGCCGGGATCGGTCGCGGCGCGCGCCGGACGTTCGATAGTTTGCGCTGTCAGCAGGCTGGAGAACGCGAGAAGTCGCCAAAAAGACATGGAGTTATTGTAGGCGCAGAATGTGAACGGAAGATGGCAGAGTTGCATTTTGATGCCCGGCTGTGGCAGTCTGATTAGTTTTCCTGCCACAAAATGCCGCCTAAATACGTTCGCGTACTTTACCATGACCACTGTTTCGACGGCTCGGCGTCGGCTGCGTTTTTCAGCCAGTTCTACCAGGACCACGTCGACCCCGCCGCCATGTTCCGTTACACCGGGATGGCGCACACAGCCGATCAACTGTTTCAAGACTCATTGTTCGATGGCGACGAGAATGCGATTGTCGATTTCAAATACTCGCCGCACCCGGCGCTGACCTGGTGGTTCGATCATCATCAGAGCGCGTTTCTAAGCCCGGCCGACGCACAGCATTTTCGGGAGCAGCGGCACGGCAACTTTTTTTTCGATCCGACATTCCGGTCCTGCACGCTGTTCATCGCAACAGTGGCCAAAGAAAAGTTCGGCTATCAAAATGCGGCGCTGGATGAGCTTGTCCGCTGGGCGGATATCATCGATGGCGCACAGTATAAGAGCGCCGAAGAGGCCGTTGGCCTTGGCTCGGCGGCGATGAAACTGACACTTGTGATCGAATCCGCCAAAGGTTCCGATATCGTGCAAAAGATCATCGGCTACATGCGGACTATGCCGCTGGACGAAATTATCGCGCTGCCGGAGATCGAGACCGTCTACCGCCCGCTGCACGAACGGCATTTGAGATCGATCGACCTGATTCGCGGCCGGTCCACCGCCGACGGAACGGTCGTGTTCTTCGATCTGGTCGAGGACGGCGTGGAAGGCTACAACAAGTTCATCCCGTACTACCTGTTCCCGAGCAATGTCTATACGGTGTCGGTCAGCACATCCACGTTCCGCACCAAAGTGAGCGTAGGTTCCAACCCATGGCAAGCCGATCGCGTGACGCACAATCTGGCGACGATTTGTGAACGGTACGGCGGCGGAGGGCATCCCAAAGTGGGCGCCATCAGCTTCCCGATCGGCGCCGTCGACGAAGCACGCAGGGCCGCCGGCGAGATTGTCGCGGAGCTACACAGTTAGCGCATCGAAACTTTGTACCAGCGGTCCGGATCGGATTTGTTTCGCCGCCCCGTCGATGGCGGCGGAACGAGCACCGCTTCGCCCTGTTCCAATTCGATGGTCGCCTTTGCTTCATAACCGGAAGGGGTGACCGGACTCACCGCGAGCCGCGGCTTACGGAGTTGCACCTGTTCCTGTTTCTCCACAACAGCGCGCAGAACATTCTCCGACAGTCCGTGCCGCGCCAACAGGGCCAATGCGTCGGCGCTCGTATCAAACTGGGTCCGCTTCCCGCGAATCAAATCCACGAGCAGACTATCGCCGAGCCCCGCCCGTGCGAGCACCACCAGGCCTTCATTGGTAAGAATATGGCGCGGGAGCGGGATAGGCTCCGGCTCGGCCGCCAGGCAGGATACAACCGCCAGGAATCCAATAAGTATCCGCATATCCCTGCTTATCGCCCCTCTCCACTTTCTCTTGAATTATTTCTTCCATTCCCGATAAGCCACATATGCTCCTCGCTCTCCTTCTCTCCTTCCCGGACGCACTGCTCAACCGGCCGTACGTACCTGAGGTCCGGACGGAGCGAGCCTCCGCGCGTTGCCCTTCTCCTGCCATAGCGATTCGCCTGGCCGGGGGCGCGCTGCCGCCGGGCATGACGCTGACAGGCCGCGGCGAGTTGGAAGGTACACCCACGAAACCCGGGCAATACTCCTTCCACATCGAAGTCTTCGACGGCTGCCTTCGCCGAATCGAGGAGCGCCATCTCCGCGTCATCCATGCGCCTATCCTGATCGCCGAAGCGGCGGTGCGAGAATTCCGATGCGTCCATGGCGCGCCTCCATTTTCCGCAGGCATCGTCCGTGTCTCCGGATCGGCGCCCGGCCGCGCTTATAACGCGGACGTCCTCGATGGGAACTGGCTGCGGACAGCGATGCGCGAAGGAGAGCTGCCCTCCGCGGCCTCCGCCTTTGAGAGCGATGCGCTGCAATTGACGATTGACCCGGGCAACCTGCCGCCCGGCGACTACTCGGCGCGCCTTCGCGTCTCGGCGTGGCAGGGCGCCAACGCGCCGGAACTCCTCTTCCGCTTGCATGTCGATTCGCCCCAAAGCGTTTTCGCGCCCATCCCCTTGCCAATGGCGACAGCCACCGCGCTGCCGCCGATCGATCTCCCGAACGTCCAGATCGTCCTCCCTCCGCCGCTCATCATTCCCGAGCCGCCGGCGCCACAGCGGCCATATATGCAGCCAAAGCCAGGGTCAGCCGGCAAGGGGTCGCGGATACAGTCGAACGGCCGCTCTCGCGTGCTGCCCTTCCCAAAGGTGACTATTCCGCGAAAGCCCGCCGCGACAGGAACAGCCCCGGAGCGAACCAAACCGGCAGCGATGCCGCCGCCGGAACCAGCCGCGCCGCATGCCAAGCCGAAGGCGGCCCACTAATTGTCTGATCCCCGCCCCTGCATCAGCTTTTCCACGTATTTGGCCAATACGTCTGTTTCCAGATTCACGCGGCCACCCGGCTGATAGCCGCCAAGCGTGGTCTTCTCAAACGTATGGGGAATGATCGTCACCCCCATCACGCGACTCTCCATCGACGCAATTGTCAAACTGATGCCGTCAATCGCTACCGACCCCTTCCAAACCAGGTAGCGGTCCAGTTCCTCGGGAACGCCCACGCGCAGCCACCAGTTGTCGTTGCCGATCGAACTCAGCCCCAGAAACTCGCCCGTTCCATCCACGTGCCCCTGCACGATGTGCCCGCCCAGGCGTCCCGACGCTGACATGGGCCGTTCCAGGTTCACGCGCCGTCCTGGCCGCAAATCGCCGAGATTCGTACGCGCCATCGTCTCCGGAGCAATATCTGCCGCGAAGCTGTCCGGACGCAGATCCACTGCTGTCAGGCACACGCCATTCACTGCAATACTCGCGCCCGCGAATGCATCGCTCAACACCGTCGAGCACCCGATTCGCAACCGCGCCCCGTCCCCGCGCCGCTCCATCGACACAACCGACCCCAACTCCTCCACGATCCCGGTAAACATCAGGACCGAGCCCCCCGCGCCACCCAGGCTTCCACCGCGAATTCATCGCGACTCATCGTGTGCAAACGGACATCGCGCAGCAGCATCGCGTCCGCGCGGCGCCTCCGTCCGCGCCCGCCCGCAACCGGTAAAGACTGCAGTCCGCCGAAAATCTTCGGTGCGTAGTAGAAGAAGACCTTGTCGACAATACCCGAATCGAGCGCGGCGCCGTTCACCTTGCTGCCCGCTTCGATCATCAGGGATTGATATTGCCGGCCCGCCAGCAATTCCACCAGCGCCCGCAGATTCGTACGGCCATCGGGCCCGTCGAGAACAACCACCTCCACACCCTCTTTCTCAAGCGCCCGCCGCCGGTCCCCATTCGCCGCCGAAGTCGTTGCCACCAGCAAATCGCGCGGCCCCCTGCGCACCATCTGCGAGTCCGGCCGCACGCGCAACTGCGAGTCGAGCACAATGCGCAACAATGGCCGGCTGCGCGGCAGGCCAGTGCGGTCCGTCAACGCACAGTCATCGGCTTCCACGGTACCAATCCCGGTAAGAATGGCGTCGGTCCTGTGCCGAAGCTGCTGCACGTGCGCCCGCGCCTGCTCGGATGTAATCCATCCCTTGTTGTCGTCGGGCGCGGCGATCTTGCCGTCCAGTGTCAACGCGCTCTTCAACGTCACCAGCGGCCGCCGCTCGCGCATGTAGAAGCAGAACGCCTCGTTCAGCGCCTCCGCTTCGGCCGCGTGCCGCGTCGAAACGGCCGCAGGAATCCCAGCCGCGCGCAGCCGCGCGAACCCTTGCCCGCTCACCAGCGGATTGGGATCTTCCATCGCCGCCACAACCGAGCCCACGCCCGCCGCAATCAGCGCATCCGTGCACGGCCCCGTGCGGCCCTCATGCGAACACGGTTCAAGCGTCAGGTACAGCGTCGCTCCGCGCGCCAGGTCCCCAGCCTCCTCCAGCGCCACAATCTCGGCGTGCCGCCGATTCGCAAAGGTGTGATAGCCCCGCCCCACCACCTGCCCGTCCTTCACCAGCACGGCGCCAACAGCCGGGTTCGGACTTGTCTGCCCCAGCCCCTTCCGCGCTTCGGCGAACGCCTCGGCCATGTAGTCAATCGTCATAATCAGTCGAACAACGAGGCAATGTACTGCTCCGGATCGAATGGCAGCAGGTCCGTTACCTTCTCCCCAACGCCTACATAGCGGATTGGCAGATTCAACTCGCTGGAAATGGCGATCGCGATCCCGCCCTTCGCCGTTCCATCCAATTTCGTCAGCACAATTCCCGTCACCCCGCCCGCCTCGGTGAACTTACGCGCCTGCTCCAGCCCGTTCTGCCCCGTTGTCGCGTCCAGCACCAGGTAGACCTCATGCGGAGCGCCCGGAATCACCCGCGCCGCCGTCCGGCGCATCTTGTCAAGCTCCGCCATCAGATTCTCTTTGGTGTGCAGGCGCCCCGCCGTGTCGACGATAACGGCATCCACCTTTCGCGCCTTCGAGGCCTGCAGAGCATCGAAGACCACGGCGCTCGGATCGGCGCCCGGATTCTGGCGAATAATGTCAGTGTCGGCGCGGTCGGCCCACACCGCCAGTTGTTCAATCGCCGCGGCGCGGAACGTGTCGGCTGCGGCCATGATGACCGTCCGCCCCTGCTCCTGCAGCCGGCGCGCCAGCTTACCGGTTGTCGTCGTCTTCCCCGCCCCGTTGACGCCTACCATCATGATCACCTGCGGCGGCTCCGTCACGCGCGCTTCCGGGCGGTCGGCGGCCTGCAGAACTTCCAGCAGATGCTGGCGGATCAGCGCCCGCAGTTCGCCCGCGTCGGCCACAAGATTCCGGTCCACGCGCTGACGGATCGTCTCCAGAACGCCGGTCGCCGTGCGCACGCCGACGTCGGCGGTGATAAGCGCATACTCCAGCTCATCCAACAGATCCGCGTCGATCTGTTTCTTGCCGTGAACGGCATCCTCAATGCGGTTCACCAGTCCGGCGCGGGTCTTTTCAATGCCCTGTTTCAGGCGGTCTAACAGGCTCCCGCCGCCTTCGCCCGAGCCAAAAATGGAAGAAATCATCCGAGATTCCATGATACCAAGCCGCATTTTCTCCTCGTGGACGTGATGGGTCTGCCGATATGATTCACGCGTTACAATTGAATGGTCGCAATGGATACAGCCCCGCAAGGGAAAATCGGGCGCTATGTCGTTCAAGGCGAACTTGGGCGTGGCGCAATGGGCGTCGTGTATCGTGCCCAGGACCCGGCCATCGGCCGAACCGTAGCTGTGAAGACGATTCGCATCGGCCAGTTCAACGACGAGCGCGAGATCAAACACGTCCAGGACCGCATGATGCGCGAAGCGCAGGCGGCCGGCATTCTCTCGCACAACAACATCGTCACCATCTACGACATTCAGCACGAAGAGGGTACCGCCTATATCTTCATGGAGTTTGTCGACGGCGAAACGCTCGAAAAGATGCTGCTTGCCGACACCCCGATCGACAAACAGCTCATCCTCCACATCCTGAAGCAAGCGGCCGAAGCGCTCGACTACGCCCATCAACGCGGTATCATCCATCGCGACGTAAAGCCCGCCAATATCATGGTGCGCCGCGATGGCGTCGCAAAAATCGCCGACTTCGGCATCGCGCGTATGCAGTCCCACCAGTTCACCCAGACTGGCCAGATTCTCGGCACCCCGAACTATATGTCCCCGGAGCAGATCTCCGGCCGCCCCGTCGACGGCCGTGCCGATCAATACTCGCTCGCCGTCATTCTCTACGAAGTCCTCACGGGCGAAAAACCGTTCGTCGCCGACTCGCTACCCACACTCCTCTTCCGCGTCGTTAGCGAAGCGCCGCAACCCGCCCCACGCCTCAACCCCACGCTCAGCGCCGCAATCGACGAGGTCCTCCAGCGCGCCCTGTCCAAGAGTCCGGCCGATCGATTTCCCTCCTGCTCCGAATTCGTTCGCACCCTCGAACGCGCCTGCCAAAACGCGCCCGGCTGGACCACGCTTGTCCGCGGCGGCGGTCTCTCCCAGCCGACGAACGTCGGCCCGGTGCCGCAACACCACCAGCCCGCGCCAAAACACATCGACCTTCCACACCAGGAACCGGCCGCCCCGCGCCCGGCCGCGCAACCCGCGGCGCCCGCGCCTGCCAAAAAACCGGTCATCCCGCCTGCCCAGCCCGTGCGGACCGCGCAAAGGCCGCGCACTCGCGCTAAGCAGGGTATCAACATGATGGCCGTCCTCGCGACCGCTCTTGCCGCGGCGCTCGTCGGAGCCGTCGCCATCGGGTACAAGCTAGTTCGCGATAAGCAGCAGCAACAACAGCAAATAGCCCGTGTGGACCCGGCACCGGCCAAGCCAGCCGATCCGGAACCGATAAAACCAATCGACCCCAAGCCCTCGGCGCTTCCGAACACCGGCCCGCCCAAAACCATCCCGCAAAATACCCAGTTGCCGAAATCCGCCGACCCTCCGAAACCGGCCGATCCCAAACCCAACACGGGCGCCCTCATGGCCGTTGCCATCCGCACCGCTCCCGAAGGCGCGCACGTTGTCCTCGACGAAGGCAAGCTCCCGCCCTGCACTACGCCCTGTCTCCTGGAACTGCCCAGCGGCCGCCACACCGCCGCCCTGATGCTCGACACCTACAAGACCGAGATGCGCATCTTCTACGTGCCGCAGGACGCTTCCGTCAATGTGACACTCGAAAAGCGCAAGGGAATGCTGGAGATCAGCAGCACCCCGCAAGGCGCCACGGTCAGTATCGACGGCGTCGAGCATCCTCACAAAACTCCCGTCATCATTCCCGTTGTCGTCGGCAAACACACCGTCGTCGTCACGCTGCCGGGCAAGCCGCCCTACACCCAAACCTTCGAAATGCGCTCGGAAGCCACTATCAGTTTGCAGCCAACTTGGGCAAACTAGAGGAATGCATCGTTCCACACTCTCGCGGCGTCGTCTGTTCCGATTCGCCGCCGGCACCCTCGTAGCTGCCGCGGCCCCCAAACGCGGAATGATCGTCCGCTCCACACGCGCCGAAGATGTCGAGATGCCGCTCGAAGGGTTCCTCGAATCGTACCTGACGCCGATCGACCGCTTCTTTGTTCGCAGCCACCACTATGTCCCCACTGTCGATGCCGCCGCATGGCGCTTGCAAGTGAAGGGCAAAGTCGCGTCTCCCCTTACGCTCTCTCTCGACGAGCTGAAAAAACTGCCGCGCGTCGAACTGGTCAGTGTACTCGAATGCGCGGGCAACGGCCGCGGCCTCTATGAACCCTCCATGGCCGGTCTCCAGTGGACCTACGGCAGCGTTGGCAACGCGCGCTGGACCGGCGTCCGCCTCGCCGACGTGCTGAAGAAAGCCGGCCCGCAAACCGGAGCAATCGAAGTTCTCTTTGACGGCGCCGATGTCGCCGTCGGCACGCAACCCGAATTCCAGCGCGGCATCCCGTTCGCGAAGGCGATGGATCCGAACACGCTCCTGGCCTACGAGATGAACGGGGAACCGCTCCCGCAGGAGCACGGTTTCCCGCTCCGCGTCATCGTGCCCGGCTGGGCGGGCGACTCCTGGGCCAAATGGCTCACGAGCATCGAAGTCCGCGACACTGAGTTCGATGGCTTCTTCATGAAGACCGGCTACCGGCACCCCGGCAAACCCGTCGCCCCCGGTAGCGCGGTCGACCCATCGCAAATGAAGCCTGTCACGTCGCTGCAAGTAAAGAGCATTATCGCCAGCCACGTCGACGGCGAGAGCGTTATCCCCGCGGCGACCAAACTCCGCGGCGCGGCCTGGTCCAACGAATCCCCCATCGCAAGCGTCGAGGTGTCCACCGATGGCGGCCGTATCTGGAAACCCGCTCGCCTCGGCAAGGATGCCGCCCGCTTTGGCTGGCGCCAATGGGAGTTCGACTGGACGCCTCCCCAACCCGCTTACTACAGCGTGATGGTCCGCGCCCGCAACACAGCCGGTGAGACGCAGCCGATGACGCAGGAATGGAACCCTTCCGGCTACGGACATAACGTAGTGCAGGAGGTCCACCTTAACGTCGCCGTCCCAGGGAAGCCGTTGCCGAAACCCGCCGCCGAGCCGGCGCAAGAGGTTCCCGCCGTCGTCAGGCAGACCTGCCTCGGCTGCCACGGTGAGGAAGCCATCTCGCAGCAGCGCCTCAGCCGCACGCAATGGGAGCGCGAAATCGAAAAGATGCAGCGCTGGGGCGCTCGTGTCACTCCCGACAACAAGGAAGCGCTCGTCGATTACCTCAGCAAGCGCTACCCCTACCGCCCGCGCAAGTAACTCAAAGCAGACGCCTCACTCTCGACGGCGCGCGCTTCAGCAGCCTCTCCCGGCGCCGCGTCAACCCTGGCGTGGCGCCCAGCCCCAACGCCTCTTCTGTCATATCCAGCGCCAGTGCGTAGTTCTTCTCCGTGTGCTCATAATACTTCGCCAGTTCCTCCAGCGCGCCCGCCTGGTGCGGGTTCCGCGCCGTCGTCAGCTCCGTGAACAGTTCGAGCGCCCCCGCCTCGTTCCCGCGCTTTTTCTCAAGCAGCGCGCAATCCCAAACCGTCCTCCACAACAGCGCATCGTCGAGCCCCGTCTCCATTGCCCGGCGCAACAGCACGACGGACTCTTCCGTCCGCCCCGCCGCGCGCAGCCATCGCGCCAAACCCACCATCTCCGCGCCCCGATGCAGCGGCACGGCCAGCGGCGCATGGAACGCCCGCGGAATCACACCGGTCAGGCACGCCAGCGTCAGAATGTCGAACGAGTTGTGCTCGAAAATCCCCATCATCCGGTGCGCAGACCGCGTCCGCAGAAACTCGAAATACAAATACGGAATCATCGACCCCGGCACGTCATCCACGCGCTCCACGCCCAGAATCTGGCTCTCCAACTCCACCAGCCGGCAGCTATCGAACGCCAGCTTATATAACCGCCGCGCCCCAAACAGCAGATCGAAATGCTCCATCCGCGCAAACGGCGGCGGCATCCGCGACATCCGGTACCGCGTCTCCAGCAGCGGCTGGTCGTACGCGCGCCCGTTATAGGTCACCAGAACGTCGAACTGCCGCAGATGCTCCGAAAGCGCCGCCAATTGGCTGGGCTCCTCCGAATAATCCCGCATAAAAAAGTGCCGGAGCTCGAAGCCCTCTTGGTTCAGCGCTCCCACGCCGATCAAAAACGCGTAGGTCCCGGATCCGCCGGCCAATCCGGTCGTCTCCGTATCCAGGAAGGCCACACGCCGTGGGTCCACCTGCGGCAACTGGCCCTCGCTGATCGCCGACAGCAGATCCCCCGGCATCTCTTGCAAATCGGAGATGTACACGCTGCCGTGCCGCTGATGATTCCGCCAGATCCGCCGCGATTCGAAATGGGCGCCCCGCCCGGTCCGCACCTCCGCCCCGTCCAGCCAGTCCAGAATATTCCCGGGAACAATCGGCGCGGGCTGTGCCAACTCCAACGCCGGCGCCGACATGGCCGCGGCCATTCGCTGCCGCAGATGCGCTAGCTGGTCGTGAAGGTTGGACACCGCGTCATTCGCCTCATCTTCGCCCTATGGCAAATCAGAGTGTAGCACGCGGTGTCCGTAATCTCAGTAACCCTTCTGCTTATCGACTACGTTCAGTAGCGGCTGGCCGTTGACGAACCGGCGGATATTCTCCTGGATCGTACCCACCATGCGAGCGCGGTCGCGGTCAGAACGCCCGGCAATGTGCGGTGTGATCAGCGCGTTATTGAACTTCCAGAGCGGATGGCCCTGCGGCAGCGGTTCCGGATCGGTCACGTCCACACCCGCTCCGGCCAGCTTCTTCGAATCGAGCGACTTCACCAGGCTCGGCATATCGTAGATTCCGCCGCGGCTGACGGCGATGAAGTAGCTGTCCTTCTTCATCAGGTCGAACTGCTTCGGCCCCATCATCTTGTGGCTCTTCGGCGTGTGTGGCGCGGAGATGAATACGACATCGGCGAGCGGGACCACTTCGTCGAGCTGGTCCGGCTTCACCACGCGCGAAACGAACGGCGAGAAGGGAATATCTTCCGGATCCACGCCGATCACATTCATTCCGAATGCCCATGCACGCAGTGCAATCTGGCTGCCGATACCGCCAACGCCGATCACTACCGCCGTCTTCCCGCGCAGCTCAATCCCCGGATACGGCCGGGGCTGCCACGTTTCGGTCGCCTTGTGTTGCATGAAGGTGTTGATTCCGCGCGACAGCGTCAGCAGCAGCGCCAGCGCATGGTCGGCGATCTCCGGCCCCTGCACGATCTGGTTGTTGGTCAGGACGATGTCGGAATTCTTTAGATCTTCGCCGCCGGAGAGGTGCAGGACCGTTTCCACGCCGGCGCTCATGATCTGCGTCCACTTCAGCTTCTTTCCGGCGCGTACGTATTCGGGTTTGATGGTGCCGATAAACGCGTCGGCGTCGGTGATCTCCTGCATGACGGTGGCCGTCGTGACGGGCACGATCTTCGCTTTGTCGGTGACCGTCTGCAGCTCCGTCAGCATCGCACCTTCCCCCATGAACAGGATCTTTTTCTGCTGGGCGAAGGCTGTGATGGATAAGCAAAACGCAAGGAACAGTTTGGCGCGCATAGGTGCAACGAATTCTATCGCAGCCGAACGGGGATTGGCGAGTTTTCCTTTACTCTAATCGCACGGCCAGCTTTTGAATTTCCGCCGAATCCGCCGCGCTGGGCCGGTTTCGCCGGGCAAGTTCCAGGAACCGCTTCGCCTCGGCGCGATCACCCGTCTCCAGGTAAGCCGTCGCCGCATGGACGTACACCATCGCGGCTAAGTTCGTCGCACCCCATATCCTGCGATACACATCCGCCGCCTGTTTGGCCATCCCCTGCTTCAGATAAACGAAGCCCAGCGTATCGGCGATCATCAGATCCTTTGGCGCCTTCACCGCCGCCTTCTGGGCATAAGACATGGCGCGGTCCAGATCCTTCTCGCGATCCGCCAGGTAGTACGCCAGATTGTTCAGCGCCACGACATTCTCCGCATCCAGCAGCAGCGTCTGCTCATACAGCGAAACCGCGGCCTCCGCCCGCCCAGCCGCGTCGAGCATCATGGCCCGGCTCAGGATGGGCATCACCTCGTTTGGACGAATCTCGCTGGCCCGCCCCCAATACTTAAGGGCCTGATCGCCGTTCTGCGTCTGCCGGTAAGCCTCCGCGATCCGAACACAGAGGTCAAAGTTCTTCGGATCTTCGTCCAACAGCTTTTCATAAACGGCGATGGCCTCATTGGGCTTGCCGGAACGCATCGCCAGGTTCGCCCAGGCGACCTTTAGCTGGGCCAATCCCGGTTGCTTCCGGATCTCGGCATCCAGCAGCTCCTTCGCGCGCCCATATTCATCTCGCTTCGCATACACCTCGGTCAAACCCAGAAGACCACGTATGTCGGGAGGGTCCTTTTCATACAGACTGCGGAATATGGCCTCAGCCTGCTCCAGTTTACCCTCGACGAAGAGCAGGTAGCCGCGTTTGTACTCATCGTCCGCCGGCGGCTGCTGCCCCGCTGCCCCTAATGCAAGAAAGACGAGAACGCACACCAGCCGCAACAACATCAAACCACCTCCGCTAACGCCTCCGCCGCCGTTTCCCACTCGGCCAAACACTGTTCATGCCGGGCCCGCAGCTCCCCCAACCGCTCCGCCAGCCGCGCCGATTCTTCCGCGCTCGTATAATTCGACAACTTCTCCTCCGTCGCCGATATCTCTGATTCCGCCGAAGCAATTTCCGTTTCCAACTTCGCCACCCGATCCTGCAATTGTTTCCGCTTTATCGGATTCATCTTCTTTTTCGCAGCCGTCTCCGCTACCGGCGCCGCAACAACTGCCACCGGAGCGGGCGCTTGCCGCTGCGCAATCTCGGCGTCCAGCTTCTGCGCCCCGCCACTCTTCCGCCAGATGTACTCCTCGTAGTTCCCCGGATACACCTCCACCCCGCCGTCCCCGACTTCATATACTTTCGTCGCCAGCTTGTCGATGAAGTAGCGGTCGTGCGAAACGAACACCACCGTCCCCGTATACGACTCCAGCGCATGAAGCAAAATGTCTTTTGCCCGCATGTCCAGGTGGTTCGTCGGCTCGTCCAACAAAATGAAATTGGACGGGCGCAGCATCATCTTGCAAAGCGCATAACGGTTCCGCTCACCGCCGCTCAGCACGCCGATGCGCTTAAACACATCGTCCTCGCTAAACAGAAAGCACCCGAGCAAACTCCGCAGCTCCGTCTGCGTCTTCAACCCCGCGAGCCCCGTCAGATCGTCCAACATCCGCGCTTCCGGGTCCAATTCCTTGTACTGGTCCTGCGCAAAATAGTCGAGATCGACGTTGTGCCCCAACACATACTCGCCGCGAGTCAACGGCTCCGTCCCCGCTAATAGCTTGATCAGCGTCGACTTCCCCGCCCCGTTATGTCCAACAAGCGCAATTCGTTCCCCGCGCTCAATCGTGAAATTCACGTTCGCGAAAACGCGCTTCTCGCCATAAGATTTCGCTACACCGTGAAATTCCGCCACGTTGCGGCCGGACGGCTTCGGTTGCGGAAAGGAGAAATGAATCGTCTTCTCTTCCACCGGAATCTCGATCCGCTCGATCTTCTCCAACTCCTTGATCCGGCTCTGCACCTGCTTTGCCTTCGTCGCCTGGTAGCGGAAGCGATTGATAAACGCCTCCAACTGCTCAATGCGCTCCCGTTGATTCCGGTAGGCCGACTCCAATTGCTCCCGCCGCTCCGTCTTTTGCTGCAGAAACTTCTCGTAGTTCCCACTGTAAAAGTGCATTCCCTTGTTCCAGATCTCAACGATCCGCTTCACCGTTGTATCCAGGAAATAGCGGTCGTGCGAAATCATTACATAAGCGAACGGATAGTTAACCAGGTAATCTTCCAGCCAGTTGCGCGCCTCTAAATCCAGATGGTTTGTCGGTTCGTCCAACAGCAGCAGGTTCGGCTTTTCCAAAAGCAGCTTCCCCAGTGCGATTCGCATCTGCCAGCCGCCGGAAAACTCTTCCGTATACCGGTTCCAGTCTTCTTTCGCGAATCCCAGGCCGTCCAACACCATCCCTACTTGCGACTCAATCGAGTACCCATCGCGCGCCGTGAACTGGTTTTCCAAGTGGTGGAACCGGTCCGCCACCGCCGCGTACTCCAGGCTATTCGGGTCCAGCTCCGGCATCTGGTGCGTCAAAGACTCCATCTCGCGCTCCATCGCGCGCACATCGTCGAACACACTCATGCACTCGGCAAACACCGTCCGCCCTCGCAGCGAAAGCCCGTCCTGCGGCAGGTAGCCGATGCTCATACCCTTCGTGAAACTGATATTGCCGTAGTCGAGCTCTTCCGCTCCCGACAAAACCTTCAGAAGGGTCGTCTTCCCCGTGCCATTCCCGCCGACAAGCCCCGTTTTCTCCTGCGGCGTCACCAACCAGGTGACGTTCTCAAACAACAATTTCGGGCCGAATCGTTTGCCGGCGTCGTTAAGCGAAATCATTCTGCTTTGTGGCGTAGAATCCGGCCCGGCCGGACCTCGTTCAATTTCCCTTCGCTGACAACGGCCTGCCCGTTCACAAGCACGTAGTCGAATCCTTCCGTGTAGTGGTGCGGGTCCTGGTAGGTCGACACGTCCTTCACCCTCGCCGGATCGAACACCAGCACATCGGCCGCATAGCCTTCCCGCAGCAGCCCGCGGTCCATGAACCGGAATGTCCGCGCCGGCAGCGACGTCATCCGCCGCACCGCGTCCTCTAGCGTCAGCGTCCCCCGGTTCCGCACGAACTCCGCCAGCACCCGCGCGTTGGTTCCATAACTCCTTGGATGCGGCATCCCCGACCCAAACTCGCGAATACCGCCATCGCTCGCAATCGCCGTGTTCGGATAGCGCAGGATCCGCTCGACATCTTCCATCCCCATCGAGTGGTACACCATCTGCGCCCCCCCCTTGACGATCATGCCGAGAATCGTCTCAATCTCGTTATCCACCGTCGCCGCGCGCCCGGCGCCCTTGTTGATCTCGGAAATATTCTTTCCGTTGTAAGAAGCGTCTGGTCCGTAGTTTGCCACTATCGCGTACGAATAGTCCTTGTGCCCCAACTCGGCCAGCCGCTGCTTCATCTCCGCCGCCACGCGCCTCCGCGTCTCCGGGCTGGCCAGCCGTTCCTCAATCGCCTTCTGTCCGTCGGCCAGCGCCCAGCTCGGCAGCGTAATGCCGAGATTGGTGGAGGAATGATCGTACGGATACTGGTCCACCACAACGTCAACGCCCTGTTTCCGGAAGTTCTCCACCAGCGCGATCGTCTCTTTGCTGAACCCCCAGATACGCGGTGTGTCGATCTTGAAGTGGCTGATCTCCACGCGCAGACCAGCCTCCCGGCCCACCGTCACCGCCTCGGTAATCGCCTCTTTCACCTTGTCGCCTTCATCGCGCATGTGGCTCGCATAAACAGCGTTGTATTTGCTCGCCGCCTTCGCCAGAGCCACCACTTCGCGGGTGTCGGAGAACGTGCCGGGGACGTAGATCAGTCCGGTCGAAAAGCCCACCGCGCCGTCCTGCATCGCCTTGTCCACCAAGGCCTGCATTTTGACGATCTCCTCATCTGTCGCCAGCCGGTTCGCCGTTCCCATCACCTCGCGCCGCACCGAATTGTGCCCGATCAGCGTCGCCAGGTTCAGCCCAAGCTTGATCTTCTCCAGCTTTTCAAACCACTCCTTCAGATCTACGCGCGACCCCCCGCAGTTACCGGTGACGATCGTTGTGACGCCATCCAAAATGTAGTTGGCGCCCATCGGATTCAGCTCCACGGCGCCTTCAACATGCGTATGCACATCGATGAATCCTGGCGTTACAACGCGGCCGGCGGCATCGATCGTGCGGTCTGCCGATTTTGAGGCCAGATTACCGATCGCGGCAATCCGTCCGTCCTTCAACCCAACGTCGGCGCGGTACCAGGGGTTTCCCGTGCCATCGATCACCCGGCCATTCCGGATGAGCACGTCATAGTCCGCGGCCGACACCGCCATCGCCAAAAGAAAAAGTAGGAGTTTCACTTTACCGGTCCACTGAAGAATTCGAACGCCTGCGCCAGGTACTGCCGCATGTCCGAACGTGGGACCACCGCATCGAGAAAGCCGTGCTTCACCAGGAATTCGCTGCGCTGAAAACCTTCCGGCAGCTTTTGCCGGATCGTCTGCTCAATCACGCGCGGACCGGCGAATCCGATGAGCGCGCCCGGCTCGCCGATGTTCAAGTCGCCCAGCATCGCAAAGCTCGCGGTCACGCCGCCCGTCGTCGGATCCGTCAGCACGCTGATATACGGCAGCTTCGCTTCGTCGAGCTTCATCAGCCCGGCCGAGATCTTCGCCATCTGCATCAGGCTCACCGCGCCCTCCTGCATCCGCGCGCCTCCCGACGCCGAAACGACAACCAACGGGCATTTCTCCGCCAGACAGCGGTCGATGGCGCGTGCAATCGTTTCACCCACCACCGCACCCATGCTGCCGCCGACAAACCGCAAGTTGAGCGCGCAGATCTGCACGCGCCGCCCGTGCAGTTTTCCGGCCGCCGCGATCACCGCATCGGCAAACCCCGTATTATTCCGCATCGAAGCCAGCCGCTCTTTGTACGGTTTCGAATCCACGAAATCCAGTGGATCGGTCGAACGCAGCCCGCGGTCGAACTCCTCGTACTCACCCTCGTCGAAGAGCATCTTCAACCGCTCTTCCACCTCCAGCTTGAAGTGGAACCCGCACTTCGGGCACACCTGCTGCGCCTCGTCCAGTTCCTTCTTCCAGATAATCTGTCCGCAGCCGTCGCACTTCTCCCACAGACCTTCGGTCTTTACACGGCGTTCTTCATCGGGAATTGGGGTTACACTAGGGGCTTTCCTGTTCCACCAGGCCATACACTCCAGTATCGCCTATCGTACGTAAGGATGATTTTTTAGAATCGCGAATCCCCTATAAATCTGCTCGGCCAGCATCGCTCGCGCCAGTTCGTGCGGCCACGTCATCCGCCCCAGGGACAGCAACAGGTCAGCCCGCGTCCGCTGCTCCGCCGTCAGCCCATCGTGTCCCCCGATCAGGAACACAAGGTCTTGCCCCTGCATCGCCGCCCCGTCCAAAATCTTCGCAAACCCGCTTGAGTCGATTTCCTTCCCTAGCGGATCCAGGAGGATCTTCCTGGCTGCCGGATGCCGCGAGAAAACATCGAATTTCGCGGGATTGATCTCCCGCATCTCGCACGGCGTAAAATGCGCGGCCCGTCCGACAAAATCGGCCGCGATGGCGTTTGCGTGCGCATCCTTCGCCCGCCCGATGTAGTAAAGAAAGATCTTCACCTACATCCAGTATTCCCATTTACCCGTCGCGATGGTATAGGCCGACAGGCAAAGATTGGTCACTCCGTGCGCCAGGATGCAGTCACCCAGCCGCTTTGTCCGGATTGCCCAATAGTTGTACGCCGCGCCCGCCACAATTCCCACTTCCCAAAATGGCCCGTGCTCGGACCCGAACAACACCGCCGTTACCCAGAACGCATGGTGCGCATACCGCCCAAACGGCACTTTCTCGAAGTCCGGATTGTCCAACCACCGCATCAGCCATCCGCGCCAGAACAGCTCCTCGACAATCGGTACAAGCAGCGCGGCGCGCATCGTGCGAAATGCCAGTACCAGCGGTGATCGCAAATCGTCCGCCGGAATCGAACTCGAAACCGCCCCGGTGATCGAATTCGTAAACAACCAGTGGCTCCGGTAACCGGGGAACAAGGTGTCCGGTAAAATCCACAACACGAATATAGCCACGCCAAACAGCACCGTCATCATGGGCGTCGCCAAACGGAAATCCAGCACCGGCCGCGAGAGGAACCAGATCGCCGCCGTCAGGACCGCAACGCGCACCACCTGTTCAATGGGCCCCGGTAACGGATTGTACGGCTGCAAGACAAGAAACAGGAGGAAGACTGCGAACGGCAGCACGTAGGGAACGGAAGGATGTCGAAGCATAGTTGGGTCTAGGGTTTGGTTCCGCGTATCCAGTTAAGAATCGTATTGTACTCGGGAGAACCCTTTTCAAATCGGACGCCGCCGCCGTGGGCGGGTTTTCCGGCGTTCACCACGCCTTCCACTTCCGCGCTCGAAGTCGGCTTCACGAGAATCAGGCTGCTTTCCGGATCTTCCAAATTGATCACATTTCGCGCCGTGGTCAACGTCGCATTAAACAGCGTGTGCGACGCATGGCAGTGCACGCACGCTTGGCCATCCTTGCCGCGTGTCGTCAGCACCGGTTCCACATAGCCGCGAAAATAGTCGTCGTCGGGGCGCGCTCTTCCCGGACGCGCTCTCTGTGCGCCGCCTGCACGCCGCTCCGGCGCCGGCTGACTCGCCTTGACCGCTTGCAGAATAGGGTCCCGCGCGGCTCCTGGGGGTCCTGCAATTCGCGAGACTTCACCGAACGCCGCGTCGCGCACCATCTGTCCGGCCAGCAGCGCCAGCCGCCGGATCTCCGGATCTTCACTCTTCAGATGCGGCGCCAGCGCCTTGGCCATCCGGTCGTTCGCCGCGCCGAAGAACACGATCTGCTCCACGTCGTTCCCGATCCGGTTGTAAATGCCGTTGAAGGCCGTCGACCGATCCGCCGCCGGATCGTACACATCCCCGCGCCGCAGTTCGAATTCGCTCAGCCCCGCCAACAGCCACTTCACCTGCTGCGCATTCCCGGACTCCAGCGCCTTCGCGAATTTCGTCGCCAGCCGGTCTTCAATCGCCAGCCGGCCCCGGATCGCCCGCTCTCGATCTTCCGCCTTCGCCAGACCGGGCACCCAGTTGTTGTACAGGTAGCGGATATTCTCGTCGGCGATGTTATAGACCGCCTCTTTCAAATTCCGTTCCACCCAAGCGTGTTGCGGCGCCGCAAATCCGGCCAGCAGCGCGTCCTCGATCGCCTCACGCGCTGGCAGCGACGGCGTCCAATACCAATACTGCCAAGCTGCCTTGATCGCCTGCATCGCCACCGCGGGACTGGTATCGGCAGTCCGCTTCGCCAGCACGCTGGCAAACTCATCCCGTTTGGCCAGCGCCGAAAAGTGCGTCGCAAAAACTCGCGTCGAGGCCCAACGCTCCCGCTCGCTCGCCGACTGCAGCGCGTTCAGCAGCGGCTGTGCCGGAGCCTCCGGCCGGCGGCTGTAGACCTGGCGCATCGCCCACGCGGCCGCGCGCATCACCAGCTTGCTCGGGTCGTCCATCCGGGCGGCGATCGCCGGCAGCGAATCCACCCGCCCGAGGCGTCCCAGCGTCTCCAGTGCCTGCGCGCGGAACATCGGCTCGGGAACCGTCGTCAGCGCCTCAATCTCTCGCAGCCGGGCTGCGTCCGGCGCTGCCCAGATATCATCCAGCCCATCGAGCGTGTTCAACGGCCCTGTCACCGTCTTTCCCCACTTTGGCTCGGCCGGCTGCTCCGGATAATAGGCGCTCAGCGCCAACACCGCCATCTGCGTCTCGCGGAACGGTGTTCGGAAATTCTCGTACGTCTGCAGCGGGTCCAGCCAGCCGCCAAACGACTGCTGCCGTTTCAGCAGATAGGCTAGCCCTTTCGCTACCTGCGGATTTTCCCGCGGAACGCCCGCCGCATGAAGCGCCCACAACGCATGCCCCGTCTGGAACTCCACGGGAAACGATTTTTCGTCGAAGCGCGCCGGCCACTGCCCATCCGCCCGCTGCAGGCCCAGGATCCGCTCGGCGTTCTTCTGAATCTTTTCCGCATGTTTCGCCCGGTCAATCGCCGCCAGTGCCAGCGTCTGGTAGCAAAGATCGATCGTGTTCTTGATCTCGTGATCCTGCGCAACGAGTTCCGCAATCTTCGGATCGCGCGTGTTCTCCCACGCATACCAGGCTACTTCGTAGGTGCTCACCAACGGCGTATTGCCATTCGTCTCATCGCCCGGCAGCTTCGTCCGGTCTTTGTAATAGAGATTCAGATAGCCGCCAATCCCGGTGTGATACGCCGGCCGCGGATCGTGCGTCAGCTCGTTCTCATAAACCCGCAGCAGGTGCGACATCCGGCCCAACACGTTCGCTGAAGCCGAAATTACGCGTGCCCACACCGCTCCCTCGGCTTCAAACCCATAGAATGGCCGCGGATTGTTATAGAACCGCTCGGCCAGGAAGGAGAGTTGCTGCGGATAGTGGACTGCGTATCCATTCCGCAACGCGTAAAGCTGGCCGCGCTGCGTAAAGTGCGTCGCATGGCAAGCCACGCAAAGCGTCGTCTCCTGGTGGTTGCTCGACACTCTATGAAAAAGTCCCCCGCGCCGGGGCGTGTTGGCATGCCACGAATCGCCGGCGCCAACCAGGTAGTCCACCGCCGTTTGCACCGCCTGCTTGGGATCGCTGTACGGTGGAGCTTCGTAGACGCGCGTACGCAACCGGTAGAACGGATGTGTCAGTTTCACGCGCACGTAATAGGTGCCCGGCTCTTTCAATACTCGTGTCGTGAACTTGTTGCCGGGCAGTGCCTGCACCTCATGCGGAATCGTGACCGGATCTTCGCCCTCCGAATACTCCTTCAACTGCCCGCCAGCCACGCGATGCAGGCTGACATCGACCGGTATATTGTCCCGGTCCAGCAGTTCGATACTGAAATAGACCAGTTGTGGTTTCGTACCCTTCCACTCAAACCGGAACAAATCCTCGTGCGGATTCGGCTCAATGCGAAGGCTCGTCGCCGCCGGGATGTAAGGCGCTTCATCTCCCGACGCCCAGACTACCTTCCCGAGCTCTATCGGATTCGCCGTCTGCCAGGTGTTGTTCGGCTCCGCCTCGAGATTGGGCATCGCCCCCAGATCGACTACTTGCACCGCCGCCGGAACGCTCAGCTCAATCCGAGTCGCCGCTCGCCCGTGCATCAGCGTGTACAGGTCCGGGTCGCCAACATGGAGCGTCTTCTCCGCGACCAGCGTCTCGGCCGCGAAGATCCGCACGCTACCCGGAGTTTTTATCTCGTTCGGTATCGGAACCGACACCAGAACGCTGTACGTGCTCTTCCCGTCCTTCGCCGGCAGCGGATGCGTACCGGGCGGGAGCAACCGGCGCCAGACAGGCGCAGGCTGCGCGAACGCATGAAATCCGCAAACGGCAAGGATCGCGGCCAGTATCGCTTTCCCCGGCATCAGCCTTACTCTATCCGAGTTTGCCGGCTAGCCGTTGAATCTCATCCTGGTCGGACTTTGTGGGATTATTCTTCCGGGCATCGTCTAGTTCCCGGCGCGCCTTGATCTTGTCTCCCGATTGCAGATACGCCGTTGCTAACCGGATATGGAACAACGCGATTTGCGGATGCTTGCCCGTCAATTCGGTAAAGATCGATGCCGCGTTCTGCGGCAGATTCTTCTTCAGATAGACAAACCCGAGCGTGTCGGCAATCATCGGATCGGCCGGCGATTTCGACTTGGCCTTCTGCGCGTACGTCAGCGCCAGGTCGAGGTTGCTCCCCTGGTCGGCCAGATAGAACGAGTAGTTGTTCAGCGCAATCACGTTGTCCGGCTCAATCTTCAACACCTGCTCATAAAGCGGCGCCGCTTCCGTTCTCCGGTTCACCTGGTCGAGCGCCATCGCCCGCTGCAGGATCGGCGCTACGTTGTTCGGCATCGCCTCGCTGGCTTTCTTCCACGAATCAATCGCCTGCCCCAAGTCGCCCTTCTGGCGGTAGGCCTCCGCGATGCGCGTATGATGATCGAAATTCTTTGGATCGGCCGCAAGCAACTGCTTGTATATAGCAATGCCCTCCTCAAACTTGCCGCTCCGGACTGACAGGTTGGCGATGGCCACTTGCAACGCCGGCGATTTTGGGAACTTGTCGTTCGCCCCGTTCAATAGCTTGATCGCCCGGTCAAACTGCTTTTGCGCGGCATACACTTCCGTCAGCCCCATCAGACCGCGCAAATCGGGAGGAGTGCCGTTATACAGCTCCAAAAATAGCGTCTCTGCCTCTTTGTAGTTCTTCTCCTGGAACTGTACGTACGCTAACTGGTACTTGGCATCCGTCTGCTTCGGATTCAGCTTCAGCGTCTCCCGCAGCAAAGTTTGCGAATCCGCCAGCTTCCCCTGTCGCACAAGCGCGTGGGATTTGATCAGCCGGGCATACAGATTACCGGGATCCATCTGCAGGATCTCATTGGCTGCACTGGTCGCCGCGGCATACTCGCCACGCGTCACCTGGACCTGAGCCAGCGAAATTCGCGCCGGCAGGTAGTCCGGACGCGTGCGCAATGCATCGGTGAATTGGCTCCTCGCTCCGTCCAGATCGCCCTTCGAGAGCAGCGCGCGGCCCAGGTTGTACCGCAGCACAAAGTTCTCCGGCATCTTGGCCACAACCGACTCAAGCTCGCTGATCGCCGTATTGATCTGTTCCGGCTTGCCGGCATACAGCCACAACGACGCGCGCATCGCGATCGCTTCCGGATCGTTCTTGTCCTCTTTCAGGATCTTTTCGCAAAGCTCAAGCGCTTCTTGCGTACGGTTCTGCGCCACACGCACTTCGATCAACCGTTTTTCAAAAGCTCTCGCCCGTGCCGCATCCTGCTTCACGCCGTCTGCGTACGTTTCGGCCGCGCGCTCGAAATTGCGCGCCCGGTAATAGAAGTCGCCCACATCCATTTGCGCGCCCGGGAAATCGGTTTTGTTCGAAAGCATCCCGCTCAACACTTTTTCCATCTCTTCCGGCTTCTGGTTGACGAAATAGTGTGCGGCCAGGCGCAGCCGGTTCGCGGAATCTTTGGGGTTGTTCGCGGATCGTTCCGCCAGCACCTTCTCCGCTTCGTCGGGCTTGCCCTGCAACATGGCGACGCCGTACAGCAGATCGTACGCCTGTCCGAACGTCTTGTCCTTGGCGATAAGCGTTTTTACATACACCGTCGCTTCATCGAGCCGCCGGAGAGCCAACAACGTTCGGGCGATCGTCATCTGCAGCATCTGCTGATCCGGCTTCTTCTTATCCGCCTGGTGGAATAGCGCCAGGCCTTCTTCCGTTTTGCCGTCCGCTACCGCCATATAGCCACGGAGCCGCAACTCTTCGTATGTACCCTTGCCCCGCTTCTCCAGCCGCGACGCCAGATCCCGGATATCCGTCATCAGGTTTTTGAACTTAATCGGGTTCTGCACGTACGCCGTCAGATAGATATCGGCCAATTTGCTGTGCGCGTCGAGGTTTTCCGGCTGCAGTTCGATCGTACGTTGCAGGTTTCCCATCGCTTCGGCGTGCGCCCCCAACCTCAGGTTTGTCAGCGCCAGCTTGTAGTACGCCTCCCCAAAACGGGGATCCACTTTGATGGCATTCAAATACATCAGCCGGGCCTGTCTGTATTGGCCCTTGTCGAAATACTTGTTACCGCCGTCCAGGGCCTTCTTTTTTTTCGCCTCCGGACTACAGGCGGCCGCAAACAGGGCGAGTACGATCAACAACAGAGTGGAAATGCGTCTTGTCATGAATTTACCGGCAAACCAGAGATTCCTACACATGATATCGCGAGTAGGCGCAATCCAGTAGGGACGATCACTCCCTTTCTATCGGCGGAAAATGGCGAAGCTTTATTCGACCGATATTACGGGAACCACGGGTCCGGTAATCGAACTCATCACCCCGCCGATACGCAAGACCACCTGCAGATTGGGGCCCTTCTCATGGAATCCGGGCACGCGGAAGTTGATCTGATACAACCCGACGTAACCGGGCACCAGCCCGCTCCAGTCGACGATCATCTGCTCCTGCGTCCGAAATCCTCTCGTCTTATCGGCTTCTGTCTCGACTTTTTTGAAATAAAGCTCCAGAGTATCCGTTTCGGCCAGTTTGTCGGTCGGCGCAGGCACACCGGAAGTCAGTCGCACGCCACCCTTCGGATTTCCCAGGCCGATCGCGTACATCACCAACGGCTCATCCCGCTTGGCGGGATCGTCATTAGTGACAGCCTGTCCATTCGGACGGAATACCAGCGCCCGCTTCGTCTGCGAATCGGCCAGCACGGCCGGAGCATACTTGCTGACAGTCATCTGGACCGCTTGCGACGATATCTTCCTGTCAATCGAGCGCACCATGATCGAATAGCGGCCCGCCGCTAACTCCGGCGGCACCTGCGCATTAATCTGTCCGCCCGATGTCATCAACAGCGGGATCGGCGAGTTGTTGATCGTCACGCAGGTCCCGCCGAGCGTCAGCGGCAGCGGAGCGGCCGACGCTGTCGCCGGCGCCGCCAGATTCTGTCCGAATATCGAAATCAAACCATTCGGCGCGGCGGTCGCCGTAAAGTTGCCAACGTTCACCACGCCCGCCGGCGGCACCGCCGGCCGCTCTGTAATTACCGGCGTCGTGAGCGGAACGATATTTAATCCGCTCGCGGTCAGCACGTACGCATTCTCCAACGACGCGTCCACAGCCATCGTGCGCCCGTCAATATTCACACGCTGCGTTCCGACAACGGCCGACACCGGGCCCTCGAGGGCAGCCGCCGTCCGCATCGTCAGACCGGTCGTTGCGTTAACCAGTTCGATCGCCGGTGCCTCGGTAACGGTTGCGTTGGCGTTGGCCCGGATAGGTTGCGAGAATTTCGCATACACCGCGCCCGACGCCGCGAATACGGCCGCAACCGGACGCGATGTCGGCGCCGTCGCGCCCGGCCGCTCTGGAACGCCGCCCGCGCCAATCCCGCCCGTACCGGCGATCGGAGAAAGACTCTGATTCAAAACAATGTCGTTCACCAGGAAATACTGCCCCCGCGGCCCCGCGCTCACCGGGCCAAAGAATCCTTGAATCGGCGCTGTCGCCACCTGGCGCGCCGCCACGAAATCATCCACCAGCGAGTCGTACAAATACGCGTTGCCATTGCCGGCGAGCAGCAACATATACTCACCGTTCGGCGTCGCCACCAGTGTCCTCGGCGCCGGGATCGTCGCCGAGCCGATCACCGCGCTCACCCGCCGCGGCACGGCCTCGTCGCCGATCACGCGCCACAACGTGCCATTGCTCATCATGATCTGCAATCCCGTTTGCGTCGCGG
Organism: Acidobacteriota bacterium; assembly: GCA_016185425.1. Taxonomy (GTDB): domain Bacteria; phylum Acidobacteriota; class Terriglobia; order Bryobacterales; family Bryobacteraceae. The sequence continues at coordinate 61,370 of JACPNQ010000036.1, forward strand.
CGATATTGGTCGGCGAGATGACAGCCGTCGCACCGTTAAACGGGATCGCGGGAAACTTCACGCTGCCCGATACCTGCATCTTGTCGAGGTCGATCATGCTGATCGATTCCCCGCCCGAATTCGCGACATACAGTGTCGAAGAATCCGGCGACATCGCGAGCGAGCGCGGCAACTGGCCTACTTTGATGGATGCGAGAAATCGCTTCCCGCGCGTATCGAACACCTCCACTCGATTCATTCCGGAGTTGGAGATGTATAGCCGGTTCCGCACGGCATCGACAACGATGTCCGTCAATCCTTCGTTCGGCGAAATCGCCTGCCGCACCGGAATCAGATCGCCGCGCGACTCGGTGTTGCGCGAGTTCTGGAACACGCGGATCGTCGCCGGCATATTGATCGCCTGCGGCGACGTAATCAAATAGTCGTGCGCCGCCGGTGTGCCAAGCCCGCGCGCATTCACGAAGTTGAACGCAATATCAAAAGCGGTGTCCTGGCCATTCCTGATCACACGCAGCGAAGGCGCCGTCTGCTGCGTCACCTGTTGCGGATTGGTCAATCCCGGTATTGTGCCCGCACCCGGAATCGGAACCGTCGGCGCAATGATAATCACACCACCTCCCGGCGCGCCGCCACCGGGCCCCACAATTCCTAAACCCGGAACCGCCACTCCACCGAGCGTCTGCACCAGCGTCGCCGTCGCCGTCACTGGCCCCGTCGATCGCCCCAGGTTCAGCAGATTCACCGTCTGCCGTGTGCCCTCCGGTGCTGAGTTGCATTGATCGGTAGCAAGCAGCACCGCGCTCGACGCCGGCTCAAGCAGCGGATTCCGCGAAACTTCATTCAACGGAATGATCGTAAAACCCGATTCCGATAGCGCATAAATCGTGTTTCCGTCCGCCGATAGAATCATCTTCCCCGCAAGGTTCTCCGGCAACTGCAACCCATCGAGAATCAAAAGGTTATCGGCATCGTTGACCATCAACTGCGTCACATTCGCACGCGCCGCCGGATTCTGAATCGGCGCGATATTGAATGCGGAATAGATTGTCGCGCCATCCGTCGAAAAGACGCTACCGCCTTGATTCTGTTGGAGATTGAACTGTTGCCCCACCTGCGCGAACCCCTGCGCGGTGATGTTCACCGACAACGGGAACGGCGCGTTGGCGGCGTTCTGTTGCGCGATCACTGCGAGGGTGTCGGTATCGAATAACCGCAAGCCCACCATGAACTTAGAGCCATCGGGCGATACGGAGAGCACGGTCGAGAGGTCGCCGACGATGCGGCTCCGAAGTACCGATCTGGATGCTGTTTCATACACAAAAACGACACGATTTTGCGCTTGATATGCGTTTAAACCGATGATTTTTGACCCATCTCGCGTAGCAATGAGCTGACTTCTGTTCGCCAGAAACGTCCTGCCCGAAGGAGCGGGAAGTGTGGGCGGCAGGGGCGGTGGAGGCGCAACCGGAACCGTGGCAAGCGTCTCGCCGTCAGTCACCGCCGGATCGAAAACAAGCATTGTATTCAGCAAGTTGCCGGCGCCTGACCCGATCGTCGTAATCAACACGCGCCCATCGCTTCCCACCGCCACGCCTTCCGGCTTCGCCGGCAAACTCACCTTCCGCACCACCACCGGCGCGGCCGGGCGCGTATCGATGATGTTGATCGATGATGCGTCGTGACACGTTACAAACAAAAGAGTTCCGTCCGGAGACAGCGCGGCTGCAAGCGGGTTCGCATCGGTTGGAACAGAGGCGATGATGCGGCGCTGTGTGGTGGAGAAGATGTCGATCCGGTTGTAAGGAACGGAGCGAACAAGATAAAGAAGACTGCGATTGTTGTCGAGAACAAGATCGCCGGCGCCGCCGGTGACGTTCACCACCGTGCCGATCGTGGCTGCGGGGGCGACCCACAAGCCCATTAAAACACAGAGGCTTACAAGCGAAGACGAGCGTAGGGCACCCATGAATCCACCAATATAACCCACGCCATCCCGCTTAGTTGCGGAGCGCGGCGACCAGCGTGCCGGTTTCTTTCAATAGTTCCAACCGCGCGCGATCGAGTCCGAATCGAGCGTCAAACAGCGCCATCCACTTCTCGTTCTCAATGAATCGCGCCTCTTCGATCTGCTTCTGTGTCGTGCGGCCTTCGTCAAACAGCGCCAGGAGCAGCGTCGTTTGCTCGCGCGCCACTTGCAGATCGAGATTGGCAACTTCCACTCCGGCCTCTTGCGCGGCGAGATCCTGCCACGCTTTCCGAACCTGCACCGATGTGCGTCCGCGTTCCGCGTTTAGCTGCGTGCGAAGGCCCGTCAATTCCACATCGACAACACCCTTCTGTTCGCGCGCGGCGAGGCTGGGAAGAATCGGAATTTGAATCGACACACCGATTTGGCCGTTGTGGCGCTGGAACCGGTTGAAGAACTTGTCGTAGTTGTTGAAGCGGGAGAAGAGGCCATACTGCGCGACGAGATCGAGTCGCGGAAGACGCGAGGCTTCGTACGACTTCCGCTCGAATCCCTTCGCGACCATGACAGATTCCAGGCGGCGAATCTCCTTATTGTTTTGCAGGCCGGCAACGATGGCATCCGCTTCGCTCGCCAGCGCAACCTGAATCGCCGACTCCTGTTCGGCAGGACGTGCACGGTCGCCGCCGGCCATGCCGGCCAGCAGGGCGAGCTGGGATTCCGCGTCGGCCTGCGCAGCTTCCAGCCGCAAAATCCTTTGCTTGGCCTGCGCGATGCGGAGAGTCGAGCGGCGAGCTTCAATGGGCAGTTCCCTGCCCGCTTCAACGCGCGCCTTCACCGATTCACCGACACGTTCGAGCGCCGCCGCCTGATCGCGAGCGGCACGAACGGCGGCGGCTAATCTCCCCGCTTCGACATAGAGCACCGCGGCGCGATAACCGATTTCGTCGTGCTTCATCGCCGTATTCACGCCAGCGGTCTTCTCTTCGGCGCGCGCCTTTTCGAGCAACATCCGTTTCTCGTGATTGAAGACGCTCGCAATGGAGCGGGCTTCCAGGATCGATGGCGCCGATCCTTCGATGCTCAGCGGAAAACCGCTTGAGTAGGCGAGGCCGCTGCCCGCAAAGACCTTTGGATAGAACGGATCCTTCGCCGCGCGGGCCGCGCCCGCCGCCTTGCGCTCCTCCAATTTGGCGAGGGTGACTTCGGCATTCTGGGATAGGGCGAGGTTCAGGACCTGCGGAAGCGTGACCGTCCGGACTTCAGCGAACAGCACCGCGCCACACGATAGAAACAGGAAGATTCGTTGCATCCTCCTTCTATCATCACCTCTGCGAGAGGCCGCCATCCACCGCCATGATCTGTCCCGTGACGAAGTTCGAGGCGCGCAGGAAGTAGACGACAGCGTCGGCGATCTCTGCGCCGGTACCGACGCGGCCTGCCGGCGTCGCCTTCAGCATCGCGGTCATCGCCTCGTTCCACTCGCCGAAAGGGATCACGCCGGGCGCTACCGAGTTCACTGTGATTTCCGGCGCAAACGCCTTCGCCAACGCCTGCGTCAACATGATCACGCCGGCCTTCGACGCGCAGTAATGCGCATGGTCCGCCCAGGGCCGCAAGCCGCCTAACGAACTGATATTGACGATGCGTCCGTACCCCTGCGCTTTCATGCGCCGCGCGGCCTGCTGGCAGCAGAAGAACACCGCCTTCAGATTCACATCGTGAATGTAGTCCCAATCGGCTTCGGTAACCGTTAACGGACCCAACTTTGTGAAGCGCGCCGCGTTATTCACAAGACCATCGATTCGTCCGAGGCGCGCGTCGATTTCCGCGAACATCCGCTCGATCTCGCCGACATTCTCCAGATTTGCGCGGAAGAGCGGCGCGCCGCCACACTCGAGCGCGGTCGCTTCGGCTTCGGCCGTTGACGTTGCGTAGTGAATCGCCACGCGCGCGCCTTCCGCGGCCAGACGAAGAGCGATCTCCCGTCCGATCCGCTTCGCCGCACCGGTGACCAGGATCACTTTGCCCGTTAGCTCAGACATTGGGATCTCCGTGAACCTCTATTTCCTCACCCGGAACCTCGTGTCGAACGGCGCGCGGCTCGGGCAGCCGTCCCGTTACGTCGCCCCAATACCAAAAGAACGCGGTACAACTGCTCAGGGCACCACTTGCGACGCCAATCCAGCGCGTATTCACATGATCGGACGCGAGGCCAGCCGCCGTCATTGAAAGCATCATGACTCCCCACGTTAGCGTTTCGAGAGTAGCGAAGACACGCCCGCGAAACGAGTCGTCGACGATGCGGAGGATCTGCGTGAAGTTCATGACGGAACTCACGGCCACCGAGGCGCGGGAGAGTCCGATCATCAAAAGCGCGAGCCAATAGGGTTCGGCCAATGCGAAACAGACATACGACGCGCCATGGAAAATATATGCGAGCGCGATGACTTTCTTGTACTGCGGGAAGGAGAGCCGCGGCATGAGCCAATGCGCGAAGATGCCGCCGGCCACCAGGCCGATACCGGCCGATCCCCACAGCTCGCCGATACCTATGGGGCCCCGATGGAAGACGCGCTCTCCGAACAGAGGAAACAGAATCTGCGCGGCGCCGCCGCCGGACGCCCAACCGACGCTGACGAAGCCCAGCCCGGCCAGCAGCGGAATGGACCGCATATATTGCAACCCTTCCTTGTACTCATGCCATGGCTTGACGACTTTCGTTTCGTCGAGCGAGTTGCGCCTGGCCACGAACGCACCACCGGGCACGCGCAGCTTGCCAATGCAGAGAGCGGAGAAGAGGAACGAAAGCGAATTGACGAAGAAGGCCACCTCGTATCCCATCGTCGTCGCACTGAAGCCGCCGAGAAACGCTCCAACGGCCGTGGTGGTCCATTGCGTGGTTTGCGTCATCGAGTTCGCCGTGTGCAACTCGTCTTTGGTCGCGATGGCGGGAAGGATGGACGCCCGGCCGCTTGTGAAGAAGGGCGACGCGGCCATCGTACACGCGCTCAGCACGTAGATAATCCAACCGCGGCCCGCGGGCACACCGAGCACAAAGAGCGCCGCGAGGACCGCGCGAACCATGTCGCTCCAGATCATGATCTGGCGGCGGTCGAATCGGTCGAGGCTGACGCCGGCCAGCGGACCGGCGAGCAGCATCGGAATGGCGCGGGAGAGCATCACGCCGGCCACCGCGAGGCCGGAGTTGGTCTGCGCGAGAATCAGGCTGAAGACGGCGATGGTGTTGAAGTGATCGCCGATTTCACTCACGACCTGGCCCATCCAGGTATACCGGTAATTGCGGTTGGTCCTGAGGAGCGCCGCAAACGCCGCCATTACGACCGCTCCGAAAGGAACACTCCGGCCATGATGAGTCCGCCTCCGCTGACCAACGTCGCGGTAATCGGTTCACCGAGCATCGGCAGCGCAAGCAGGGTTGCGACGAGCGGCTGCAGATAGCTGAACGCGGACAGCCGGGAGGCCGAGAGCCGCTTCAGCGCGTAGGCCCAGCCGATGTAGCAGAGCACCGACGATACCACCGTCATGTAGGCGAAGGCCCACCACGCGCCCGCGCTGACATGGCTGAAATCGAACCGCGAAGCAAAGTACAGAGTCATCGGCAAAAGGATCAGACCGCCCGCCGCATAAGAGACGGCAATCACCGCGATCCCGCCGTGTTCGGCCGCGAGTTCCTTGCCGAAGACGGTATAAACGGCGAAGCTCAGGCCCGCGCCGAGAATGAGCAGATCGCCGAGAAGCGAAGCGCTCTGCGCACTCGTCGACGGTTTCTGGAGCAACAGCATGCCGCAAACCGCGACGCCGAGTCCGAAGGCGCGATTGAAGGTGAATGCCTCGTGCCGGCGGAAGAGCGCGAGAAACAACACCATGAACGGCGTAAGCCCGATGACCAGCGACGCGTGGCTGGCGCTGGTAAGAGAGAGCCCGACCAGGAAGCACATCTGGTTGATGGCGATGCCGCAAACGCCGATCAGGAAGAGCCGCGGGTATTCTTCGCGGCGAAGAGCGGGGCGGCCCTCACTCCTCCGCCCCCGGTAGAACGCCATGAGCAGAGCCGAGGCGATGATCGTGCGCATGCCGGCGACAAGGGCGCCCGGCATCTCGCGCAAGGCGATTTTCGAAAACACGAAATTTCCGCCCCAGAACATATAGACCGCCACCACGATCACATACAGTGACCATTGGCCGCGGCCGCTACTACTGCCTTCGGTCAACGAATGGTCTCCTGCCGCACCGTGATCGTTTCGAGGAATGGGATATCAATGTCGTAACCGAACCCTGGCCGATCGTTGGCGCGGATAGTCCCGTTCGGCGTGGCGACGATCTCCTCTGTGAGCAGTTCCCGCTTCCAGTAGCGCTTCGAAGCGGAAACATCGCCGGGCAAAGTGAAATTAGGCAGCGTGGCCAGAGCGACGTTGTGTGCGCGGCCGATGCCGCTTTCGAGCATCCCGCCGCACCAGACAGGGATATTGGCCGTTTGGCAAATGTCGTGGACCCGTTTGGCTTCGGTGAAGCCGCCGACGCGCCCGAGCTTGATGTTGATGATCTGCCCGGCTTGCAAGCGAATGGCCTGCTCGGCGTGATGCGCCGAGCGGATGCACTCGTCGAGACAGATCGGCGTCTGCAACTGGGCTTGCAGAACGGCATGGTCAATGATGTCATCGTGCGCCAGCGGCTGTTCGATCATCATCAGGTAGAACTCGTCGAGCGCGCGCAGGCGATCCACATCGGCGAGCGTGTAGGCGGAGTTGGCATCGGCCATCAGCTTGATCTGCGGAAAGCGCCGGCGGACTTCGCGGATGTCCTCCACGTCGCGGCCCGGCTTGATCTTCATTTTGATGCGCTGGTAGCCGTCGGCGAGCTCCTTTTCAATCACGCGGAGCAGGTCGTCGACGGTATCCTGGATGCCGAGCGATACACCGCTCGGTATCTCCTGCCGGGCACCGCCCCCGATCCGTTTCCATAGCGGGAGCCCTTCGCGCTTGGCTTCCAGGTCCCACACCGCCACTTCCACGCCGCCGCGCGCCATACGATGGCCGCGGATATGTTTCGATAGCGCCGCGACATCTTCGGCACGCTCGAGTTTCTTGTGCAGAAGCCGCGGAGCCACGTAATGCTTGATGATCTGCCAGGCCGATTCGGTCCACTCTTCGTTATAGAAAGGGTTCTCGCCCGCGGTGACTTCGCCCCATCCGGTCAAGCCATCGGAGACAACCTCCACAAGAACCATATGCCGGTCATATGTGCGGCCGAAGCTGGTTTCAAAGAACCTCACCAGTGGCATTGCCACCTGGCGCAAACGAATTTCCTCAATCTGAAAAGCCATTACGTCCTCTTCGCAAACAGGTAGGCGCCATGCGTTTCGCCACGTTCGACGCCCGCGACGTAGAGGCCGCGGCGCAGGTATTCCAGGAAACGCCCGGAGATTGACGCCTGGATGTTCTTCGCCTCCGCGGGGCAATCGCGGCGGATGGCGCCGATGTCGTTCGGCACTTCGATCCGTTCCACGGCATCAACGGGAGCAAGCGGCTCGCCGGCCACGATCTTCGCCACACGATCGCTGCGCAGATGCCAGGATGCGATACAGCGATCCGTGGGCAAGCCGCCGTGCAAGTGGCTGGAAGTGACGCCGTATTGATTCAAAACGTAGCGTTCCACAACGGCGCCCAGCCGCTGCATGTTGAAGAACGCATTTTTCAATTCGAGAGGATCGAACGTCCACTCGATCATATCGATACCGCGCTCCAGCGCCTCTTCCCGCTGCGCGAGCTTCAACTGCCGGCCCGCGCCCAGGTTTCGATAGCCGGCGAGCACGCCCATCATGTTGCTGTGCAAATAGTGCGTCCCGTCGGGCTTGATACCGGGAACCGCGATGAGGAAGCCCACCAGCCTGTCACCGTCGAACGCGCCCATTGTTTGTCCGCCCACCTTGTGCGCGACTACAAAGAGGCGCACCGGCAACAGTTCCAGATCCTCAAATCCCCAAATGGTTTTCTGCAATTGCACGGCTTCGCGCAGGTCGCTAATTTCCGTTATTGTCCGTACCGAGATCATGTTTTTCGTTTTGCTTCCTGCCAGTAGGCTTCCAGCTCTCCCACCGGTGTTCCGGCTACTTTCCGGCCCTCGGCCGCCAGGCGTTCCTCCATGTAGGCGAAGCGCTTTTTGAACTTGGCGTTAGTCCGGCGCAGGGCCTGCTCGGGATCTATTTTGTAGAACCGCGCCAGATTGACGAGCACAAAAAACAGGTCACCGATTTCGGATTCCCGCTCATCCGGCGTGCCGGCTTCCCTGAGCTCGTTCAACTCCTCGTGCAGCTTGTCCACGACCTGCGCGGGATTTTCCCAATCGAAACCGGCTTTGGCGGCACGGCTGGAAATCTCCTTCGCTTCGAGTACGGCGGGCAGGGTCTTCGTTATGCCGTCGAGCAGACCTGCCGGCGCCGTTCCCTTCTCCGCCTTCTCCCGCTTCTTGATTGCATCCCAATTCGAGAGCACCTCGCCAGCCGTCTCCGCGATTACATCGCCGAAGATATGCGGATGGCGCCGAATGAGTTTTTCGTTGATCGACCGTAGTGCGTCTTCGATACGGAACAGGTCTTCTTCGGAGGCCATTTGGGCGTAGAAGACGGGTTGCAATAAGAGATCGCCGAGCTCCTCGCAGAGTCCGGGCCAATCGCGATTTTCAATTGCCTCCATCACCTCGTAGGTTTCTTCGAGTGTGTGCCGCTTGATCGAGTCAAATGTCTGTTCGCGATCCCAGGGGCAGCCATCGGGCGCGCGGAGTTTCGCCATTAAATCCACTAGGCGTTGAAACTCCTGTCCTGCTTGGGGGGAAGCCACGGCGAGGTCTATCTTTCCAATGTAACATGCAGCCCTTTTTGCCACGTGTACGCCGCCCATGTAACGGCGGCTACGGGCCGGCGCCTGATGGCGGGATTCGGTCCTTCGCCGGTTTCGGGAACGAAGAAAGTGATGCTGTCGGCGTGGGCTTCGAGGATTCGCCGAACCCGCGGCCCAAGCACGGCTCGAATCAGAATGTTGGCGTCAAGCACCAGGGCCCTACGGTCCATGCCAACTATTTCGAGCTCCGCTTCTTCTCGCGGCTGGCGCGACGGATCTTTTTGTACTCCTGCATGAGCTCGTCCTCGGACGCGCCCCACGCAGCGATCATGGCGTCGAGATCCTTCGCCGCCGCCCGCATGGCCTCGACTTCCGCTTTGCGGCTCCGCTTCTGGGCGGGAATATAAAAGCCGAGCGTCACGCCATGGCGAGTGATGGCGAGCGGCCGTCCGCTTTCCAGATAGCCCGCGAGGTTTTCGCGGAACTCCCGTATGCCAATCTTTTCCGTTTCCATATTGCGTACTCTGTGTACACACTAGCATATTCATTTGCCGGGCGACGCCAGCACGTAGAACAGCCGAAGCCTCCTGCCGGCGCCACCTCAATGCGGCTGTGAGATCCGGGAAGCGCCTTGTGACCCGCCCGGCATCCTTGAACCCCAGACGTTGCGCCGCGTCCGTTACGGTGAGAACCGGTGTTTCGTCAAAGGCTGCCCGAGCGCGTTCTTCATTGCGTCCACGCGCTGCCTTCCGATCCACTGGTTCTTCGCGCCAATTGGCTGCGGAACGATCGTGTTCCGCACGGCCTTTTTGGTAGGCTTAAAACGTGTTGACGCGTGTGGGCGCACTGCTGGTCCTGCTCGCGGCGCTGCTACAGGCCGCGCCCGCGGCGCCGGGCGCGGTTTCCATCCGTCTCCCGGCGGCGATCGTCCCGGTTCGCGCGGAGCACGAACGCCAGCGGGAATGCACGGCGCGGCCGAACCCGGCCTATCCGGCGACACCCGCATCCACAACACCGGCCGGCCCGCCGCCCCGGTTCCCTGGCTATGCATCGCCGCACTATCAGCGGCCGCCGCCGTTTCTCACTTAATCGCTGCCATTCCCCCGCAATCGCGAATAAGGAGAGACTATGCCTGTGCTCACCGATCCGGCCGCGGCTTACCGCGCGGCTACCGATCCCGAAGAGATTCTTGCGCTCGCGGCCGCGGCCGCGGAACGCACGCTAAACATTACGCTGTTCCCGGGGCAGCATCGCTGCGCGCTCGCATTGACGGCCGGGCGCATCGTAGAAATGCAGACTGGCGAAGGCAAGACCGTCGCCGCCATGCCGGCCGCGGCGTTGCTGGCGAAGGCCGGCAAAGGCCTACACGTGTTGACTGCCAACGATTACCTGGCGAAGCGCGACGCCGCCTGGATGGGCCCGGCCTATGCGGAACTCGGACTGCGCGTGGCGTGGATCGGCCAGCTATCGACACCCGAAGAGCGAAGACGCGCGTACGAGGCGGACATTACCTACCTGGCAGCGACGGAGGCCGGTTTCGACCATCTGCGCGATTGCCGGACGCTAACGCGAGCGGAGCGTGTGCAGCGCCCCCTCTACGCGGCGATTGTCGATGAGGCCGATTCGATTCTGATTGACGAAGCCCGGATTCCGCTGGTACTGGCCGGAGAGTGCGAAGGGATTGCCGAAAGCGCGCGCCGGGCGGGTCCCGCGGCACGTGCGATGCGTCAGGGGATCGACTATATTCTCGATGCGCGAAACCAGAATATGGAGATCACCTATGAAGGCTTGTCGCGCGCCGAGGACATCCTGCAAGTCGAGCAGATCCACGACGCGCCGAACGGGCTGCTGACGGCTCTCTACCATGCGCTGCACGCGAAGCATCTATTGACGCGCGACGTGGATTACCTGGTGCGGGACGGGAAGATTTTTCCGATCGACGAGTATAAAGGACGAACGGCAAAAGAGCGCCGCTGGCCCGCCGGGATGCATGCCGCGCTGGAGGAAAAAGAAGGGTTGCCGATCCAGGAGCCGGGCCGTGTATTGGCATCGGCGACCCTGCAGAATTTCGCGCTGCAGTACGAGCACCTTTGCGGCATGACCGGTACGGCGGCGACCCAAGCCGAGGAGTTCCAGCGGATCTACGGCCTGGACGTGGAGGTAATCCCGACGCACAAGCCGCGCATCCGCATCGACTATCCGGATGTGCTGTTCCCGAATCAGGCCGCGAAGTTCCGGGCCATTGTGCAGTCGATTCGCGAACGGCATTCGACCGGGCAGCCGGTGCTGATTGGATCGGAAAGCGTGGAGGCCTCTGAACAGATCAGCCGCGCCATCCCCGATATTCCGCACAACGTACTGAACGCGCGGCATGAGGAGGCCGAGGCGGCGTTGATCGCGCAGGCCGGGCAGTGCGGCGCGGTGACGGTGTCGACGAACATGGCGGGCCGAGGGGTCGATATTGTGTTGGGGCCGGGCGTGGCGGAGCTTGGCGGCCTGCACGTGATCGGCACGGCGCGGAACGACAGCCGGCGAATCGACAATCAGCTTCGCGGGCGTGCGGGGCGGCAGGGTGACCCCGGGTCGACACGATACTTTATTGCGCTGGACGACGAGCTTATCCACCGCTTCCGGGATGACGGCGAGGAGATCCGGACGCTTGCCGATTGCGACATGCTGCAGCGGCGGGCCGAGGGGCGCCATTTAGACGCGCGGCTGTTCTTGCACAAATACGAGCAGGTAGTCGAAGGGCAGCGCCATGCCCTGCTGCAGGCGCGCGAGGAGACGATGACTAATGCCGGGGAGGAGCCGGAGAATCCGGAGTGGCTCATCCGCGTCGACGCGATCGACGAAGCCTGGGCCTGCTATCTGGAGGAGGTGGCAAATTTGAAAACCGGATTCGCATGGCTGAACCTGGGCGGGCGCGAGCCGCTGTATGCGTTCCTGCACAACGTGGATGCGCTTTTCAACCAGCTCTGGGCGCAGGTGGACGCGGAGACAGCCGAGCGCCTGGAATCCGGAGAATCCCAGCCTCCGCGGCGGGGCGCCACCTGGACCTATCTGACGGTCGATCAGCCGTTTGGAACCACAATGGAAAGGATTGTAAAGGGGCTGGCACGGAAGGCACGGTCACGCAGCCTGTGGGGTTAGCCGCGGCCCTCCCTTCGTGCGATAGGATTGTGGCCACTATGAGATCCGTTGGGAAACTCTCGCTTATTGGTTGTCTCGCGTTTGCTCTTACTTTAACCTCGGTGGCCTCGTTCGCCCAGGTTCTTTACGGCACACTTACCGGTTCTGTGGTCGACGCCTCCGGCGCCGCCGTACCGAACGCAAAGGTGGAGGCGTTGAACACCGCCACCGGCGTTTCCCGGCAGACCACGTCGGACGACCGCGGCGCGTTCCAGTTCAACGATCTGCAGGCCGGCGCCTATAAAGTGACGGTCTCCGCGCCGTCATTCAGCACTGTTGTGCAGGACGGCGTGACGATCGCGACAAATACCACGCGCCGCCTGGATGCCAGGCTGCAAGTGGCGCAGGTGAACGAAAGCGTGACGGTGAATGCCTCCGCGCTTAGCCTGCAAACAGACCGCGCCGATGTGAACAATCAGATCTCGAAGACGCAGGTGATGAACCTGCCCTTCGCCGGCCAACAGGGGCGGAATTTCCAGAACCTGTATAAGCTGCTGCCGGGTTTTTCTCCGCCCGCCGAATTGCATTCCGACGCCGGCAATCCGCAGCGCTCGCTGGGAACGAACGTCAACGGCGCCTCCTATTCGAACAACAACACGCGGCTCGACGGCGCGACAGTGAGCTATCCGTGGCTGCCGCACATCATCGCCTATGTGCCGCCCGCTGAAGCGATTGAGGCCGTGAACCTTGTCTCGAACTCGTTTGACGCGGAACAAGGCATGGCGGGCGGTGCGGCGATCAACGTGTCGATCAAGTCCGGCACGAATCAGTTCCATGGCTCAGGCCACTGGTATCACACCAACAGTGCGATTCAGGCGCGCAACTTCTTCTTCACCGCGCCGCAGTTGCCGAAGAATCTGCTGAACCAGTTCGGCGGCACGGTGGGCGGGCCAATCAAGAAGAACAAGCTCTTCTTTTTCGCCGATTGGGAAAAGACGACGCGGCGCCGGTTCGCATCGGCATTCCGCACCGTGCCGGACGCGAACCTGCGCAACGGCGATTTTTCGGCGACAGGCACGAATATCTTCGACCCAGGCACGGGCGCCGCGAATGGCACGGGGCGCAGCGTGTTCCCCGGCAATCGCATTCCGGCCAGCCGCTTCGATCCGGCATCGGTGATCATGAACGGACTGATTCCGTCACCCAATCAACCGGTGTTTCCTTCCAACTACCTGGCCACGGGCAACTACCTGTTCAACCGCAACAACTCCGACTTCAAGGTGAACTACAACCCGTCGGCGTCTGCGTCCCTTTTCGCCCGCTACAGCTTCTCGCCGAGCGATCTGTTCGATCCGCCATCGCTCGATAAGGCGTTGGGCGACGCGTTAGCCGGCGGCCAACCGGGGCACGCGCCGGGATTGATTCAGACGGCCTCTGTGGGCGGGACGTATTCCGTCAGCCCACGCATATTGATCGATGCCAATGTGGGCTTCACCCGCCAGCGCATCTCCGCGGAGAACATCGACCTCGACAGGAACTATGGACTCGAGACGCTGAAGATTCCGGGCACGAACGGCGCCGATCGCCTCCAGGGCGGCTATCCACGGTTCAACATTTCGGGTTTCTCGGCCATCGGCAATCCGAACGTCTCCAACCCTTTCCTTTTTCGCGACAACCAGTACTCGGCGACGGGCAATCTGAGCTGGATTAAGGGTTCCCACTCGCTTCGCTTCGGCGCCGAGTACACCTACTACACCATCAACCACTTCCAGCCGCAGGCTGCGTTCGGCCCGCGCGGCGGATTCAACCTGACCGGCGGACTGACCGTGTTGAACGGCCCGAACGCCGTTACCGCAAACGCGTTCAACGGCTATGCGGATTTTCTCTTGGGTCTTGCGCAAGGCATGGGCAAGGATGTGCAGTACGTCAATCCAGCCGCCGTGCGCATGCCGGGCTACGGCTTTTACGTTCGCGACCAGTGGCAGGTGACACGCAAGTTGACCGTGAATTACGGCACCCGTTATGAACGCTATCCGTTCGGCACGCGCGACCACCGCGGCGCGGAGCGCTACGACCCAACGACAGACAAAGTGCTGATCGGCGGCGTCGGTTCCATACCGCGGGACGCAGGCGTCGATGTCGGCATCGGACAGCTTGCGCCGCGCATCGGCATCGCTTATCGCGCCAGCGAAAAGACGGTTATCCGCGCTGGTTTCGGCATCAGTATCGATCCGGATTCCTTCCGCTACATTCGCGACGCCTATCCGGCGACCATCTCCTCGCAGTTCACCGGCGCATCATCCTTCCAGGCATTTGGCAGCTTCCGCACAGGCATTCCGGAAGTGGTTGGACCGCCGCTGAACCAGGGCGTTATCGATCTGCCCCTGGGCGTTGGGACCACGACGTTCCCCAAAGAATATCGGCGGGGTTACATCGAGTCCTTCAACTTCACCATCCAGCGGGACATCGGCGCCGGTTTCAATTTGCAGGCAGGCTACGTGGGTACACGCTCCATCCGGCAGACGGCGCGCATCAATATCAATTCGGCCACGCCAGGCACAGCCAACGCCGGGCGCGCCCTCGCGCTGCTTTATCCCGGCCGCATTGGCACCATCAACTTGTATACGCCGTTCAGCACATCGAACTACAACTCACTGCAGACGCAACTGCGTAAACAGTTTTCAGGAACGGGAATGTTTGGGTTCTCGTATACGTGGTCGAAGGCGATCAACTTCAACGATAACAACGACTCCTCGTTGAGCTGGAACACACCGAGCGACTGGGGCCGTAATCGCGCGCTGGCCGGGTTTGACCGTACGCACAACGTGCAGGTCTACGGCGTTTATGAATTTCCGTTCGGCAAAGGCAAGAAGTACCTGACAACCGGCGCGGGCAATTTATTGCTGGGGGGCTGGCAGACCAATGGCGTGATGAGCATCCTGAGCGGTACGCCGTTCACGGTGGGCACGGCAGCCACCTCACTGAACGCTCCGGGCAACACGCAGACCGCAGACCAGGTTCTGACAGACGTGCGCATTCTTGGCGGCGTGGGCCCCGGCCAAAGCTGGTTCGATCCGAACGCATTCGCTCCCGTCACCGCGGTGCGCTATGGCAACACGGGCCGCAACATTTTGCGCGGGCCAGGTTCGTTCCAGCTTGATGCGAGCCTGTTCCGGAACTTCCAAGTGACGGAAAAGGTGAAGCTGCAGTTCCGAGCGGAGTCATTCAGCATTACGAACACGCCCCGGTTTGCCAATCCGGGCGCGACAGTATCGAGCCTGACGCGAAACGCCGACGGCTCGATCCGGGCGCTGAACGGCTACACGGAAGTGTTGGGTGCTTCGGGCGAACGGGAGATTCGCTTCGCGTTGAAATTCTTCTTCTAAACGCAGTAGGCGGCTCTTGCGGAGGAGCGCAAGTTGTGATGGAATCGCGCTCTATGCAGATTCCACGCAGGGCCGCCTTCCGCCAATTGGCGGGCATTTTCGGCGTGGCGCCGTTCGCGGCGCTCGCGCAGGAGCCGACCGTAATGGACCCCGTGAACGTGTTCGACTTCGCGGCACTGGCGAAGAAGAAGCTGGACCCGGTGGCCTGGGATTATCTCGACGGAGGGTCTGAAGATGAGCAATCGCTGCGGGACAATCGCGAAGGGTTCAAACGGCTTATCCTGCGTCCGCGGATGCTGGTTGACACGCACAAGATCGATACGTCGCTGACACTGCTCGGCTGTAAGCTCGACTATCCGATTCTGTTCGACCCCGCGGGCGGGAAGAACTGCTTTTTCCCGAACGGCGAGCTGGAGGTGTCGCGCGCGGCCGGTAAGTCGAAGACGCTGCATATTACGAATGGCGGTATTGAAAAGACTCTGGAAGAGGGAACGGCGGCGGAGAGCTGGTGGCAGTTGACGACGGGCGGAATCCTGACGAACAAGCAGCAGACACGATCCTTCGTAAAGCGGATCGAAGCACAGGGGTGCAAAGGCATCTGCTTCACCGTAGACATCATGCACGTGTCGCAGCGGGAACGCGAGATCCACAACAAACTGGAGCGTTCGTGGTGCGAGACGGGGCTGCCGAAGCGCGATGCACAGGGCCGGCTGCCGGAGGCGAAGACACCTTGGAAGGCCGGAATACTGCCGTTGAAACCCTCGCCGCTGCCGACATGGGAGACGCTGCAGGAGCTGTGCGCAACAACAACGCTACCAGTCGTCGTGAAAGGCATCATGACCGCCGAGGACGGTGACCGCTGTGTGCAATACGGCGCGAAGGCGTGCATCGTCTCCAACCACGGCGCGCGACAGATGGACCATGTGGGCGGGACGATCGAGGCGCTGCCGGAAGTGGTGAAAGCGGTGAATGGACGCATCCCGGTGTTGATGGACGGGGGCATCCGGCGCGGGACGGATATATTAAAGGCCCTGGCGCTGGGCGCGACGGCGGTGTGCGTGGCGAGGCCGTACTTGTATGGGATGGCCTGTTTCGGGCAGGCCGGTGTGGAGCGTGTGATCCACCTCCTGCACACGGAACTCGCGCTGAACATGGGCCTGGCGGGCGTGCCGAATTTGCGGTCGATCGATAAGTCGCTGGTCCGGATGCGGAATTAGGACAACGATATCCAGCGGTTCTCACTCGCCGATTGGAAGACGGCGTCAATCGTCCGCATGTTGCCCTTGGCGATTTCGAGCGAGACCGGAACCGGGCGCTCGCCGCGGACAGCGGCAGTGAACGCTTCACCTTCGATGGTGTATTGGTCGCACGTATCGAATGTCTGCATGCGGATACCGGTGCCAAACACGTCGCGGCCGTCGTCAATAAACACGCGTGCCGGGCGGTCGGGCGGGGCGTTGAACGGAATCTCGATTTCGATGCGTCCGCGCGTGCCATGGAACTGCATGCGCTGGTAGGGATTCGTCTGCGTGCCGCAGGTGAACTGGCAGAATACGCCGCCAAAATCGAGGAGCGCCGTAGCGAGGCGGTCGGTCCGAAATTGCGGGTCTCGCTCGATTTGGCCGCAGACGCGAACGGGGTCGCGGCCAAGAATGAAGCGCGAGGTGAAGATGGGATAGCAGCCGATGTCCATCATCGCTCCGCCGCCGGCTTCGGCCTGGTTGCGGATGTTGGCTGGGTCGGTGTTGGTGTAGCTGAAGAAGCCCTGAATGGCACGGAGCTGGCCGATGACGCCTTCGTCGATTGAGGACTTCACCGACAGCCATTGCGGGTGAGTGGCGACCATGAAGGCTTCGCCGATGACGACCTTGGCTGCGTCGCGGGCGGCGATGAGTTGGTCGACTTCGGCGGCATTCATGCCAAGCGGTTTTTCACATAAGACGTGCTTGCCGGCCTGCGCGGCGCGGATGGACCAGGGAACGTGCAGATGATTCGGCAGGGGGTTGTAAACGATGTCGATGGAGGGATCGGCCAGGAGCTCTTCGTAGGAGCCGTAGGCCGCGGGGATGCCGAATGTATCCGCGTGGGTGCGGGCGGTGGCGGCGTCGCGCGAACAGATGGCGGCAACTTCAAGCGATGGCGCGCGAAGGAGCGCAGGAATGACTTTGGTGCGCGCGAATTTCGATGTGCTCAGGATGCCCCAGCGTAGACGGGTAGACATTCCATACAGGATGTCAGATTATTCAACTGAGGCGGAATGCGAATCCTGCTCTACAGCGGTAAGGGCGGTGTCGGGAAAACGAGCGTAGCGGCGGCCACAGGGCTCCAATTGGCGCGCCAGGGCATGAAGACGCTGGTGATGAGTGTCGACCCCGCGCACAGCCTTGCCGACTCCTTCGCATTAGACGCGAGCCTGTTCGATGCGCGAACCGCGGATCCACTCCACATCAAGGAGAATCTCGATATTCAAGAGGTGAATATTCAGCTTGAGATCAAGCGTCATTGGGGCGAGATCTCGGGCTACATCACTTCGATCCTGCGCACCAGCGGCCTGAGCGATGTGGAGGCGGAGGAGATGGCGATTCTTCCGGGGATGGAAGAGTTGAGCGCCATGATGTATGTGAACCAGTACCGGAAGCAGAAATCGTATGACGCGGTGGTGCTCGATTGCGCGCCCACGGCCGAATCGCTCCGGTTCATTTCCATTCCGACAACGCTCGACTGGTACATGAAACACGTTTTTCCTCTGGAGAGGAAAGTGCTGAAGGCAGTCCGGCCTCTCGCGAACCGCGTGGGGCCCGTGGAATTGCCATCGGATTCCTATTTCGGAAATATCAAAACGCTGTTCGAGAAGATCGGAGGAATCGATCAGATTCTGGAGGATCCGGAATTGACGAGTGTCCGGCTGGTGACCAATCCCGAACGAATGGTATTGCGCGAGACGCAGCGGGCCTACGTGTATTTCTCGCTGCACGGGCTGACTGTCGACACGATCGTGGCGAATCGTGTGTGGCCCGAGGAGGCGACCGAAACCTACTTCGGCGCCTGGCGCGACGCGCAGCAGGCGATCCTCGCCGAAATGGATTCCTACTTCGACCCGATTTCGGTGCGGCGTGTGCCGATGTTCCAGCACGAAGTGATGGGTGTCGAGAAGCTGGAGTCGCTGGCGTCCGTGTTGTACAAGGCCGACGAGAATCCGGCTGCGATCACGCGCCTGGAGCGGCCATACACATTCGCACGCGACTCCGGCTCGCATCAGGTTCGTCTCGCGATGCCGTTTGCGGCGAAAGGTGAAGTGGGCTTGTTCAAGAAGGGCGACGAACTGGTGATAGAAGTAGGTACGTTGCGCCGGCACGTGGGCTTGCCGACTACGATGGCGGCGATGCGGCCGGTGCGTGCTAGATTTGAGGACAAGACGCTTGTAGTCGAGTTGCGGGAGGTATCGTGAGCCAGGAAACAACCAAATGCGGTTGCCACGGCGCCGGGCCGCTGGTGACCGAATTTCTCAGGAAATTGGGGCCTTCGGACGACGTCAGCCAGCATTTCCGGAACGCGCGCCTGGAGATTTTGAAAGGCTTGCGCGCAATGCTCGACGAGCAGATCGAAGGCATGTCGAAGCCGCCGAAACAGGGCACGAAGATCACGGTGGAGTAGCACGGCACCGGCCCGAGCCGTCATAATAACGGCTTCATGTCCACGATCGATCCCACCAAGCTGCGCAGCTACAACTGGTTCAACGGCAAGGAATACTACAACTTTTCGCGCCGCGCGAATCTGCGCGCCATGGGCTTCAGCCGCGAGATCTTCTTCGGCAAGCCCGTCATCGGCATCTGCAACTCCTACAGCGAACTGAACAACTGCAACGCGCATCTGCGCGGACTGGCCGACGCAGTGAAGCGCGGCGTGTGGGAGGCGGGCGGCTTTCCACTGGAATTTCCCGTGATCTCGCTCGGCGAACAGT
This sequence comes from Acidobacteriota bacterium, assembly GCA_016185425.1. Taxonomy (GTDB): domain Bacteria; phylum Acidobacteriota; class Terriglobia; order Bryobacterales; family Bryobacteraceae. The sequence continues at coordinate 80,672 of JACPNQ010000036.1, forward strand.
TCATGAAGCCGACCACGATGTTGTTCCGCAACCTGATGGCGATGGATGTGGAGGAGTCGATCCGCGCCAATCCCGTGGATGCCGTGGTGCTGCTATGCGGATGCGATAAGACGACGCCCGCGATGCTGATGGGCGCGGCGTCGGCCGATATTCCGGCGATTGTTGTGACGGGTGGACCGACACTCTCCGGCAACTACAAGAACACGCCCTTCGGCACCGGTACCGATGGCCGCAAGATTTTCGATCTGCACCGCATCGGGCAGATCGGAGCCGAAGAGCTGCAGGAGATTGAAGGTTGCATGGTGCGGAGCAGCGGGCATTGCACGGTGATGGGGACGGCGTCGACGATGGCGTCGATGGCTGAGGCTCTGGGCATGACGCTGCCCGGTAACGCGGCGATTCCGGCGGTTGATTCGCGGCGCGCGGCGCTGGCGGAGCGGTCCGGGAAACGGGCGGTGGAGATGGTGGCGGAGAACATGCAGCCATCGCGCGTGATGACGCGGCAGGCGTTTGAGAATGCGATGGCGGTGGATATGGCGATCGGCGGATCGACGAACGCGGTGGTGCATCTGCTGGCGATCGCCGGACGTCTGGGACTGGATCTCGTGCTCGACGATTTCGACCAAATTTCGCGGAAGACGCCCTTTCTGGTCAACGTACGGCCGAGCGGACAGCATCTGATGGAGGATTTCTTCTACGCGGGCGGACTGCCGGCCGTGATGCGCGAGTTGCTGCCGCTGCTGCACCGGGAGTGCGTTACGGTGAACGGCAAGACGGTGGAGGACAACGTGAAGGATGCGCCGTGCCACAATCGCGATGTCATCAAACCGCTGAATGATCCGCTGCATCCGGAAGGCGGCACTGTGGTCCTGCGCGGTAATCTGGCTCCCAATGGCGCTGTTATCAAGCAGACCGCCGCCACAGCCGCGCTGTGCAAGCACACGGGCCCGGCCCACGTCTTTGAGACCTATCAGCAAATGCACGACACCATCGATTCGATGGACCTGCCTATCGATGCCGACACCGTGCTCGTCATGAAAAACGGTGGGCCGAAAGGGGCGCCAGGATTTCCCGAATGGGGGCACATTCCCATGCCGCGCGTACTGCTTGAGAAAGGCGTCTCCGATTGCGTTCGCATCTCCGACGCGCGGATGAGCGGCACGAGCTTCGGCACCGTGGTGCTGCATGTCTCGCCGGAATCCGCGATCGGCGGGCCGCTGAGTATCGTCGAGACAGGCGACGCTATTACTCTTGACGTCGAGGCGCGCTCGATTCATCTTCACGTCGATGACACAGAGATCGCTCGCCGGCTGGCCGCGCGGCCACTCCCGCCGCCCGCCTACACGCGCGGTTACGGAAAGCTGTTTTTGGACCATGTCACGCAGGCGCATTTGGGCTGCGACTTCGATTTCCTGCACGCCGAGAAATCGAAAGGATGAACAAGCGATGGGCAACGCCGGGCTTGTTCGTTTTGCTCGTTTGGTTGTTTTATGTCGCGAGCAAAGGGGCCTATAAAGGCTTCTTCTCCGCCGACGATCTGGACAATCTCGCGTGGACGCGGCACGCGGGGCTCACGGGTTTCTTCACGGGCCTGATCTCGCCGCAATTCTTTGCGTCTAATTTCCGGCCCGTCGGACACTTCTATTTCTGGGCGCTGGGGCACCTCGCTGGACTCGACTTCCGGCCCTACATCGCGGTGCTTCACGGCCTGCATCTCATCAACCTCGGCTTGCTGTGGGCGCTGTTGGACCGGCTGATGTTTTCGTGGGCCGCGCGGGCGATTGGTGTGATTTTTTTTGCGTTCCACATGGCGGTGTTTGACGCCTACTGGAAGCCGATGTATGTGTTCGACGTGCTGTGCGCACTCTTCTCGTTGCTCTCGGTCATTCTCTGGATCGACAAGCGGCGCTGGCTGAGTTTCCTCTGTTTCTGGCTCGCGTATAAGTCGAAGGAGCTGGCGGTCGCGGTGCCGTTGATTCTGGCGGCATACGAGTACTTCCTGGGCTCGTTCTCCATTCGCGCGCTCGCCGTGCATCTCGCTGGCGGCGCCTTGTTTGCGGCACAGGCCTTGTTTTCACAGGGGGGCCGCGGCGGTGATTATGGCCTGCGGCTCACGCCGGTAACGCTCTGGCAAACGATCGACTACTACGCCTCGGAAGTTCTGCTGGTCCGCCACGCCGGGTTCGGGTTGGCGCTGTTGCCGGTATGGATACGGGATCGCCGTTTGTGGTGGGGGCTGCTCGCGGGTGCGTTATGGCTGGGGCCGATGCTGCTCGTGCCCGGACGCCTTTTCGGCGCGTATCTCTATCTGCCGCTCGCCGGACTTGCCGTCGCGATGGCGGCATTGACGGAGCGTATCGGTTGGAAATGGATCGCCGTGCCGCTCGCCGTATGGCTCGGCTTCAACTACGCGGAGATGCGCAACAAGCGCCGCGCGACGCTCGCGGAGGCCGAGGAATCCACGGCCTACGTCTTCTCCCTGGCCGATCTCGCGAAGAACGGCAAGGACATCGACACGGTGCTTATCGATAGCGCTCCCGCGGCCATGCGCCGCTGGGGTGTGGAGGGCGCATTGCGCTATACGTTCGACCGTGACGATCTGGAGATCATCTATCTCGAAGATGTCGACCACAAGGAGCCTCGCTCCGACGCCAATCTCGCGATGTTGAGCTGGGACGCACCGATCCGCCGACTCCACTCGCTGCGCCGTACGGCCGCGGCGGGCGATGCCGCATACCTCGAAATGACGCGGCTCACCCCGGTCTGGCAACTCACCAAGGGATGGTATCAACGCGAAGGCGGGAATTATCGCTGGACGGCGCCGAAATCCTACGCTCGCGTTCGCCGCCCCGCCGGCGCTAACGAATTCCAGGTGACGGTAAACGTGGGTCCGGACTACATTCGCGCCGTCAAGTCCGTAACTCTCACCGTTCGTGTAAACGGCGCGGAAATCGGCTCCCGGACGTATATGCAAAACGGCTGGCTCACCGAGAAGTTCACCATGCCTCCGGGCCCGGAAGGCAATGTCGATGTGGAATTTAGCGTCGATCCACCCTTCCGCCCCATTAACGGCGATCCCCGCACACTCGGAATTCCGATCGCCGCGTTCGGCTTCCGCTAACATTTCGTCTGTAGTCCGCGTCTGTACACTGTTAGGAATGCGATTTCTATCGATGGGACTAGTTGCCGGACTGTTGCTCCTCGCCGAGGGCGTCTCCGGCATTAAATGGAAGGCGCCCGCCGCGTGGAAGACACAGGCGCAGCGGCCGATGCGCGCCGCCACCTACACCGTGCCGCAAATCACAGGCGATCCCGAGCCCGGCGAAGTGGCCGTTTTCTATTTCGGCCCCGGTCAGGGCGGCGGAGTACAGGCGAACATCGACCGCTGGGAAGGTCAATTCCCGCAAAAAACGGGCGCGCCAAAAACAGCGAAATCGTCCACGGCAGGATACACCGTGACATCGATCGACGTTTCCGGCACCTACGCGTCTTCGGCGAGCCCGATGTCGCCCGAGAAGATCAACAAACCCAACTTCCGCATGTTGGGCGCGATTGTGGAAGCACCACAAGGCGCAGTGTTTTTCAAGTTCACTGGCCCCGCGAAGACCGTCGCCGCGAACGAAGCGGCGTTTCAGGGCATGATCAAAACCATTACCAAGGAGTAGGCGCAATGCTTTCACGGCGAGAGTTGGGTGGATTACTGGCCGGCGCTTCAGCCGCCGCTGCCGATTGGCCGCAATGGCGTGGCATCCAGCGCGATGGGCGCGCCACCGATACGGGCCTGCTGCGGCAATGGCCGGCGAAGGGTCCGGAACAGGTGTGGCGCAATGAGTCGCTGGGCGCAGGTTACTCCTCCTTCGCCGTGGCCAATGGCAAGCTTTACACGCAGCACCAAAGAAAGGGCGCGCAGTTCATCGTCGCGCTCGATGCCGCTACGGGCAAGCAACTCTGGGAAACCGAGGCGGGGAACAACTTCCCGCAGGACCGCGGACCGGGGCCGCGCGGCACACCGACACTCGATGGCGACACGCTCTACGCGCTTTCCGCCGACGGCACGCTTGTCTCGCTCGCCGCGGCGTCGGGGAAAAAAAACTGGGAGATCAACATCCTCCGCGACTTCGACGGATCGCAGATCCATTGGGGATTGAGCGAATCCCCGCTGGTCGACGGTTCCCGGCTCATTGTGACACCCGGCGGCAAGAACCGCGCCGTCGTGGCACTGGACAAAAAGACCGGCAAAACGTTGTGGGGCGGCGGCGACGATCAGGCCGCCTACAGCTCCGCAATCGCCTTCGATTTCGGCGGCCAGCGCCATCTAGTCGCCTTCACCTCGACGGGCGCAATGGGCCTCAACGCCGCTAATGGCTGGCTGATGTGGAAGTACGCGAAAGTCGCCAATCGCACCGCCAACATTGCCACGCCGATCTACCACGATGGTCATGTGTTCCTCAGTTCCGACTACGGCACCGGCTGTGCGCTGCTGAAGCTCTCCCAGGCCGGCGACCGCGTCAACGCCACCGAAGTCTACTTCAATCGCGACATGCGCAACCACTACTGTTCCTGCGTGCTGCAGGACAAACATCTCTACGGTTTCTCCAGCGGCATTCTTACGGCCATGGACTTCCTGACCGGCGATGTCGCCTGGCGCGACCGCAGCGTGGGTAAAGGCCAGACAATTCTCGCCGAGGGCCTGCTTTATCTGCAAGGCGAAACCGGCACTGTCGCCCTCGCCGAAGCAACACCCTCCGCCTACAAGGAACTCTCCAAGTTCGAATTCGGCCGCGGCGAGTATCCGCTCTGGACGCTCCCCGTCATCGCCGGCGGAAAGCTCTACTTGCGCGATCAGAACAAGCTGGTCTGCTACAAGGTCAGCCGCGCGTAGCTTTCCGCGCCCAAATACCGTTCCAGCAGCTTGCGTGGCGTCTGCCGGAGGTCCACCACGATCAACCCGTCAATCGTGTTTGAGAACGCGGGATCGAGGTTGAATGCCGCCAGCTTTCCGGCCATCTTCAAGTACTGTTTCAAAAGCACCGGGATGCCGGCGCCGTCGATGTCCGTTACCAGCGAACCCAGTTCTTCGGGATCATAAGCGATCACTGGCTTTTGAAACGACACAAACGGAAGCCGCGGCGAAACACACGCCGCCAGATCCTGGCGCCAGGCGAACTTCCGCAAGCCAGCCACCAGGCTCGCCCGCGCCAGCGGCGAATAGGTGTTGCTGATACTCACGGGCCCGTACAGAACCGTGTATTCCGGATGCGCGGTGACGAAGCATCGGCCCAGCTCGATCGCCGGTCCTAATCGCCCAGATAGCCGCCGGGCCCGGTGTGGAAACGATACCCGCCCGCGACCGTGTTCGATCGCGGATCCCACAACAGCAATATGCAATCCCAGCCGCTGCCGCAGCCGCGCACAGAACTCGCGCGTGCAAGCGCCCGCCGCTGTGTCGCGCGTCAACATCCGCATTTCATCGATTGCGAAAATCTTTTCCGACCATTGGGGAAGTGGCATCGCCATTGGTTTACCAGCACCCCGTGACACCGCAATGAACGCGCAATTACGATTTGTACGTCACTTCCACCAGGAACAGCCCGCTCGCCGGAGCCGTCGATCCGCTTGTCGATCCGCCCGGCGCAGTCAATAGCCGCCGGACGTCGGCCCCTCCCAAGTTCCCCTTCCCAACTTCAATCAGCGTCCCGGCCAAATTCCGCACCATGTGCTTCAAGAACCCGCTCCCGCGCACTCGAAAAAACAACCGCGGCCCTTCCCGTACCAGTTCCGACAAGTAGATCGTCCGCGACGCGCAATAGTTCGACCCATACTTCTCATCCGACGCCGCAAACGCGCCAAAATCATGAACTCCCACGAACAGCCCCGCCGCCTCGGCCATCTTCGCCTCATCCAACGGATACGGAAAGTGATGCACATACGGCCGCTCAAACGGCGAGCAGATCTCGTCGCGAAAGATCCTGTACTCATACAGCTTCGACACCGCATCGAAACGCGCATGAAACTTCGATGCCACCTCTTGCGCATGAAGCACCCGGATCGCCGGGGGCAACAGCCTATTCATCGCACGCCGCAGGTTATCGCAAGGGATCGGATTCGTCGTCGTAAAGGCCGCGACCTGCGCCAACGCATGTACGCCCGCATCCGTCCGGCCGCTCCCCTGGATCTTCACTGCCGTCTTCGAGAGAGCCAGATAGGCCCGCTCCAATTCCCCCTGAATCGTCGTCAATCCGGGCTGTACCTGCCACCCGTGGAACGCGGTCCCGTCGTAGGCGATGGTGATGCGGATCCGGCGCTCGGGAGCGCTAGGCGACATTGCGCGAACCGGGCTTCACCGCAACCGACCCCTGACGGCATAGCGGGCAAAGATCCGGCGCCCATGTCGTTACCGACAAAGTCGCCAGCGCCGTCCGCGGCACGCCGATATCCGCCTGCCCTCCCGAACGATCGATAATCGATCCAGCCGCGAGCACTCTCACGCCGTAGTCGCGCAGCAGGTCAATCACCTCGCGAGAGCTGCCGCCAGTGGTGACAACATCCTCCACCACCACCGCCATCTCACCCGGAGCAACTTCAAAGCCCCGTCGAAGAGTCATCTTCCCCGCCGCGTCCCGCTCAGTGAATTGGAACCGCGCGCCCAGCGACCGCGCTACTTCGTGCCCGATAATCAAACCCCCAACCGCCGGCGACGCCACAAGCGGAACCGCCTCCCCATTCGCCATTTCGCGAAAACGGACCGCCAGCGCCCGCCCCAGCGCCTCCGCATGGAGAGGATATTGCAGCACCTTGGCGCATTGCAGGTATTCCGGACTATGCAGGCCGCTGGTCAATCGGAAGTGGCCGTGGAGGTACGCGCCGGTCTTTTCAAAGACGGTGAGGACGGGTTCAGAAGAGGACATCCAAAGCCCAATATAGCAATTTGTCCGGGAGCGGACGCCAGTGGCGAAAGGATTCCCGAAAGCGGACAAAGAAAGATCAAAAAATGATTTAAACCCTGCGATATCATAGAGAAATCGTGGAACATCGGGCGTCCAGTCTGCGTCTGGCTCTGTAATCGGAAAGCTCTTCGGTATGAATGCAAAACAACTCACTAGCCTCCTCTGCTCGCTTCTCATTCTGTCCCCGGCGATGCCTGCGCAGGCGCGGTCCGGCATCTCGTCCTGGTTCAACAACATCACCGAACCGTACTCCTGGAAGGAGGTAGCGCCGATCAACCTCGGCAATTCGTCGCGTCTGGACCAACTCCTCCGGGCCGGAAAGCTGTACCTCTCCCTTCAGGACGCTATCGCCCTGGCCCTCGAGAATAACCTCGATATCGAACTTCAGCGATACGGTCCCCGCATCAGCGAAGCCGAATTCCAACGCGCGAACGCCGGTTCGTTATCCCGCATTGGCAGCGCCGGCGGAGTCTCCGCAGCCACTACCGGGGGTAGTGGTTCGCAGTTGGCGGTCGTCGCGCCCCAAACCGGCCAGACGTTGCAGGCGCTCAGCCTTGACCCGGCCTTTACAGGCACCACTAGCTGGGCGCACCAGACCACCCCGCAAACCAGCCCGTTCGTCACGGGTACGAGTTCCCTTGTCGCCCAGCGCACCATCGCAAACTACGGCATCACCAAAAGCTTCCTCAGTGGCACCACTGCTACCGTCGGGTTCAACAACACCCTCAACAGCCAAAACTCCGGCCGTAACGACTTCAACCCTTCAAAAAACGTTAACGCCAACCTGAACGTCACGCAGAAGCTGCTCGAAGGCTTCGGCATGGCGGTTAACAAGCGGAACATTCGCATCTCCCGCAACAACATCAAGGTCAGCGAGCTCCTCTTCCAGCAACAGGTTATAGTCACCGTCTCCGCGATCATCTCGCTCTATTGGGATCTTGTCAGCGCCAACGAGGATGTGCGCGTCAAACAGCAGGCCTTGGCTCTCAACCAAAAGCTCTACGACGACAACAAGAAGCAGGTGGAAATTGGCACCCTGGCCCCCATCGAAATCATCCGGGCCGAAGCGGAAGTCGCACGTAGCCAGCAGGACCTGACGATTTCGGAAACTAACCTCCTCCAGCAGGAAACGGTGCTGAAGAATGCCCTCAGCCGTACCGGCGTCTCCAGCCCCGGTCTCGCCGACGCCCGCATCATCCCCACCGACAAAATCAGCATGCCGGACACGGAAGCAGTTGAACCGATTCAGGATCTGGTTGGCAAGGCAGTCGCCGGCCGCCCGGAGCTCGAACAGTCCCGGATCAACCTCGAGAGCGCCAAGCTCGGACTTAAGGGAACTAAAAGCGCCCTCCTTCCCACAGTGGACGCGTTCGTCAATCTGCAGCAAAACGGCTTGGGCGGCTCATTGAACTCTCAGCTCATCCCACCCGTCACGCCGGGTGGCGCCTTCACGACCCGCAATCCCAACAACATTGACAGCTACTTCCTGGGCGGTTACAGCAACGCCCTCTCCCAAGTGTTCCGCCGCAACTTCCCCGACTACAGCGCCGGCGTCACAATGACGATTCCCCTTCGCAACCGCGCCGCCCAATCAGATGTCGTCCGTGACCAGTTGACACTTCGCCAGAGCGAAGTCCGGTTCCAGCAGTCCCTCAACCAGGTGCGGGTCGAAGTCCAGAACGCCTTGATCAGCCTCCAGCAGGCCCGAGCCCGGTACCAGACGTCAGTCAAGAACCGAGTGCTCCAGGAGCAGACCTTGGACGCCGAACAAAAGAAATACGCTCTTGGGGCGTCTACAATCTTCTTCGTCATCCAGGCCCAACGCGATTTGACCGCCGCCCAGGCGTCTGAAGTCTCCGCTCTCAGTACATATGCCCGCGCCCGCACCGAACTGGAGCGCGCCACCGGCCAAACGTTGGGCGCAAACAACATACAGATCGACGAAGCCATGAAAGGCTCCGTCTCCCGCCCGGCTTCGGCCATTCCAGCTATCCAATAAGGTAGTTACCTTATGACAAGGCCCGAAGTGGTGTTTCCGCTTCGGGCCTTTTCAGTTGTTCCGCCTTGGAAAGAATTCCCAGAGTGAAACGACTTCCTAGTACCAAAGTGGTAATTCTTCCCCATAATGGGGTGGATTGCCGGTGTTTTTACCCCAGATGGGCGCGTATCTGGTTTGGCACGCCGCTTGCAGTAAATAGGGCGTGACGAAACCGGGACGGGCTCAAGAAACAAAGGTTGCTCCTCCAGTAACAACCCTCAGCAGCACACTTCCATCCCCAACTCCCCACATATCCCCCTCCAACTACCCCCTCCCAACCGAAATCTTGAGCCTCAAACCTGGAATTGTCAGCGGATTCAGTCCTTTGATCCGGTTCTGTTAGTTTTGTTCTCGTTTCGTTCCCTCTCTAAGTAGTAAACTCCCCGGGCCGGTTCACACCGGCCCGCTTCTTTTTGGTACACACTTTTGAAGCGACAGAATTTCGTCATTTGACCCCCGCAGGCGACAGAAATCTGCCACCTGAAATTTTCCTTCAAGTACGGCGGATTTTTGTCGAAATAATAAGGAAAGAGAGGAATTGAGTATGCCTAGTACTACCGACCATCATGATACCGGTTACGCCTTCCAGGTGGACCTGCTCAACTTGAGCCTGATCCTTACCCAAACAGAAAAACAGGCCGAGCCCGACACCCGGCTGCAGGAAGCGGCACTGGCGCAGATCCGGATGCTCGCCAGCCAGCACTAAACCAGCAACTTTTTCGCCACCGTCCCATGCACGTCAGTCAGCCGGAAGTACCGCCCGGCGAATCGGTAGGTAAGCCGCGTGTGGTCCACGCCCATGAGGTGCAGAATCGTCGCCTGTAAGTCGTGCACATGCAGCGGGTCCGCGGTGATGTTATAGCAGTAGTCGTCTGTCTCCCCCAGCACCATCCCTGGCTTCACACCTCCCCCCGCCATCCACATCGTGAAGCATCTTGGATGGTGGTCCCGGCCATAATCGTCGTCCGTCAGCCGTCCCTGGCAATACACAGTCCGCCCGAATTCCCCGCCCCACAGAACCAGGGTGTCGTCCAGCATCCCCCGCTGCGCCAAATCGTTCACCAGCGCCGCCGCCGGCTGGTCGGTTTCCTTACAGCGTTTCGGCAATCCGTTCTGGAGCCCCCCATGATGGTCCCAGTCGCGGTGGTAGAGCTGAATAAACCGCACGCCTCGTTCCGCTAACCGCCTCGCCATCAAGCAGTTATAGGCAAAGGTTCCTGCTTTCCGCGCATCCGGCCCGTAACTGTCCACAATGGCCGCCGGCTCCTTGGATAGATCCACCAGTTCCGGCACCGAAGCCTGCATCTGGAACGCCATCTCGTACTGCGCAATCCGCGTCGCAATCTCGGGGTCCCCCAGTTCCCGTGCCCGCGCCTGGTTTAGTTCCCCCAGCGTATCCAGGTACGCCCGGCGGTCCTCCCGCGAAAACCCCTCCGGATCCCGCAGGTACAACACCGGATCACCCACACTACGGAACTTCACGCCCTGGTACCGCGTCGGCAAAAAACCGCTCCCCCACAACCGGTCATACAGCGGCTGTCCGCCCGTTCCCTGCCCCGGGGAGATCATCACCACGAACCCGGGAAGATTCTTCGCCTCCGCCCCCAAACCATACACCGCCCATGACCCCATACTCGGCCGGCCTGCAATTTGCGACCCCGTTTGCAAAAACGTTACCGCCGGATCGTGATTGATCGCCTCCGTGAACACGCTCTTCACAATCGCGATCTTGTCTACGATCCCCGCCGTATGCGGCAGCAGTTCGCTCACCCAAGCCCCGCCCTGCCCGTGCCGGGCAAACTTGAACCGCGACGGCACTACCGGAAAAGTCGATTGCGTCGCCGACATCCCCGTCAGCCGCTGTCCCATCCGCACTGACTCCGGCAGTTCCGTCTTATATTTATCCACCAGCCGGGGCTTATAGTCGAACAACTCCATCTGCGATGGCCCGCCCGACTGAAATAGGTAAATGACACGTTTTGCCTTCGGCGCAAAATGCGGCAGTGTCTCGGCGCCCAGCAACGACTGCAGTGCCGCCGCCCCAATTCCCGCCCGCCCAAAGAAGTGCCGCCGCGTCATGGACAGATTCATATTCACTCCTTCGTCACCGCCTCGTCCAGGTTCAATATGAGACTCGCCACCGTTGCCATCGCAGCAAGTTCCGCTGTATTCAGGGTTAAGTCCCGCCCCGATTCGCCCGTCTTCAAATACGCCTCTGCCGCCGCCCCATCCCCGCGGTACCGCCCCAAGAACCGCTCATAAGCCCGCAGCGCAGCCGCGGCCTCCTGCTGATTCGGCTGTCGACCCAGCACCAGCTTCCACCCATACGCAATCCGTGAGGCGGGATCGCCGCTCCCCTCCCGCATCATCCGCTCGCCCATCCTCCGCGCGGCTTCCAGGAACGCCACATCGTTCATCAGATTCAGCGCCTGCAGCGGTGTATTCGTCCGCGTCTCCCGCACCGTGCAACCCTCGCGCGTTGCCGCGTCGAAGTTCAGCAACATCGGCGGTCCTACCGTTCGCTTCCAGTACGTGTACATACTCCGCCTGTACAGTCCCTCGCCCTTGTCTTCCTTGTATCCGCCCCCACCCAGCTCCTGCCATAGCCCGGGCGGCTGATACGGCTTCACCGGCGGTCCGCCTACTTTCTTCACCAGCAGTCCCGATGCCGCCAGCGCCTGGTCCCGCACAAAAGGCGCCGCCAGTCTGACCCTGGGCCCTCGCGCCAGCAAGCGGTTCTCCGGGTCACGCTGCCACATCTCCGGTGATGCCGTTGAACTCTGGCGGTACGTCTCGCTCATCACAATCAACTTCTCCATCGCGCGCAAGTCCCACCCGCGCTCCATGAATTCCACCGCCAGCCAATCCAAGAGCTCCATATGTACAGGCCACTCACCCTGCGACCCGAAATCCTCGACGGTCTTCACCAACCCCTGCCCGAAGAACATCTGCCACAACCGGTTCACCTGTACCCGCGCCGTCAACGGATTCTCCTTATCAACGAGCCAGTACGCCAGCCCCAGCCGGTTCCGCGGCCACTCCGGCTTCATCGGCTGCAGCATCCCCGGTGTCGCGGCTTCCACGGGTTCCCCTTGCGCATCGTATGCGCCGCGCTTCAGGATGTACGCCTGCCGCTTCGGCCCCTCCTCCATCACCATCACGGTCGGAATGGAAGCGTAGTATTTATCCCTCTCCGCTTGGGCCGTGTCCAACACACTCAGCACCGCCCGCTCATCCGCCGAAATCCCTGTCTCAACAAATGCTAAATGCAGCTTCGCTTGCTGCGCCGCCGTTCGGTTGGCTGCCGGTACTCGAGCCAACTCTTCCAGCGTCTCCACGACCCCGGTCGACAGCGATTCCTCTTCCGTCAACGACCGGTCGAACACCTTCACACGCTGAATCTCTCCCTGGAAACGCAGCCCGCCACCGCCGCCAATACGGAACGGAACCTTTGGTCCAAACGGATACGTCAGCTCATCGAACGTCGTCTTGATCGCCGCCGGCTTGCCGTCAATCCAAATGTGAACGCCTTTCCCCTTCCGCTTCCCGTCATAAGTAAACGCCACGTGCTGCCAGTCACCCAACTTCACCCGGTCAACAGTTTCCAACCGCAAACTGATATCCGTATACCGGCGCGTCGCTACAAAGTGTATGTTCCCGTTCTTCAGGTACAGCCCATACCCCTCGCCTTCCCAATAATCCTCGTTGCGCGAAAGGATTGCCCCGTCTCCGCTCTCCGGCTTGATCCATACCGAAAAACTGTACGGCGACATGTAATCGAATTTCGCCTTGTCCCCGGCGTCCACCGCGCTTTTCCCATCAAACCGCAGCGTATCCACATTCGAATACACCAGCCCACGCCCCACCGCCCAATCCCCGCGAATCATTTTCTCCCACTTTTTCTGCTCGCGCGCCAACCGCGGTTGCAATCCTGCCCAGTCCGCCTCCGCCGCCTCTAACTTCCTATCCAACTCCGCCAGCCGCGTAGCCATCTCCGCCGTCGGCGCCTTGATCATCGGTTCGTCATTGCCGAAGTTATAAACCAGCCCGCGCTCCGGCACGTTGTTGAAGAACGCAAACATCGAATAGAAATCGCGCTGCCGCAGCGGATCGTACTTATGGTCATGACACCGCGTGCACCCCATCGTGAGCCCCAGCCACACCGTGGATGTCGTCTCCACCCGGTCCGCCACATACTCCACGCGGAACTCTTCCTCGACAATTCCACCTTCCGCGTTCGTCCGATGGTTCCGATGAAACCCCGTGGCAATCTTCTGCGGCAACGTCGCATTCGGCAGCAGATCCCCCGCAATCTGCTCGATCGTAAACCGGTCAAAGGGCATGTTCGCCTTATACGCATCGATCACCCAGTCCCGCCAGCGCCACATATCGCGCACGCCATCGCTTTGATACCCATTCGTATCCGCATACCGCGCCCCGTCGAGCCACCGCGCCGCCATCCGCTCCGCGTGCTCCGGCGACGCCAGTAAGCGGTCCACCACTCGTTCATAATTCGGGTCCAGCGCAAACGCATCCACCTCAGCCGGTGAAGGCGGCAGCCCCGTCAAATCGAGATAGACCCTCCGCAGTAAGGTCTCCGGCCGCGCCGGGGCATTCCGTGCTGAAGTAACAAAGCCATCGATCGAAGAGTGTGAAACCGGTTTTTTGGGGGCAACAAACGACCAATGGGGCTGCCAGGGAGCCCCCTGGTCAATCCATCGTTTCAATACATCGATATCTTTCGCCGGCAGCGCCGCATGGCCGGCGTACTGCGGCGGCATCCGCAGCGCGAGATTCGTGGAGCTGATCCGTTCATAAACCTTACCGAGCCGCTTTTTCGCCTCCGTCTCGACATCCAACCGCAACCCTGCTTTCCGGTTCCCGGCATCCGGGCCATGACAAGCAAAGCACCGGTCGGAAAGAATCGGCCGCACATCGCGATTAAACTCCACGGGCTGCGCCAGCAAGAAGACCTGTGCCAGGCACACATTTAATCCAAACTTGATCTTTTCCCTCATCGACGAATCGCGCACCTGCCGGGCGCTAAGATACAAGTATGATGCAACGCGTACTAGGTTTTCTATTGCTGTCCGCGTTGGCAGCCGCTCAGACGCAGCTCACCAACGATGATCTGGTGAAATTGGTAAAAGCCGGCATGAGCGAGGATTTCGTTCTTGGCCTCATCCAGCAGCAGCCAGCAAAGCTCTCCGCCGATGCGAGCCGCCTGATCGATCTGAAGAATAGCGGAGTCCACGACCGCATCATCACCGCCGTGGCACAGAAGGGCGTCGCGCAGGAACCGCTCAACACGGACAGCCTGCTCCGGCTCGGCAAGGCCGGCTTTTCAGACACCTTCATCCTCGATCTCGTGGATCGTCAGCCTGGCAGGTTCGCGACCGATGCCGCGCGCCTGACGGAGTTGAAGGAAGCCGGCGTGTCAGAACGCGTCGTCGCAGCGCTCATCAGAAAGAGTCCTCCGCAGGAACCGCTCACGGTGGACGGTGTAACCCGCCTCACCAAGGCCGGTTTCTCCGAAGAATTCGTACTCGACCAAATCAAACAGCGCGGCAAGTTCAACGTCGACGCGATGCAACTGATCGACTTAAAGAAAGCCGGCGTCAGCGAGCGCATCCTCGCCGTCATGGCCGGCAGATCCGGCGGCGGCGAAATCGCCAGGGGAACGGAGATCACCATCCGGATGATCGACTCCATCGATTCCGAAAGGGCAAAAGAGGGCGATCAGTTCCATGCCAGCCTCGAAGATCCAATCACAGTTGGGGGCGAGGTAATCGTACCCAAGGGCGCCGACGCAGTCGTAAGGCTGGTGGCGGAGAAGGAATCCGGCAAATTCACAGGCAAGACGGAGCTCACGGTCGAGTTGGTCTCGCTGACGATAAAGGGCAAGCCTGTAGCGATGAACACAACGTCGGTGAGTCAGGCAAGCAAATCCCGCGGCTCGCGCACGGCCAAGCAGGCCGCGGCAGTGGGAGCGGTCGGAGCGATCATCGGCGCCATCGCCGGCGGCGGCAAGGGCGCGGCAATTGGAGCAGGCGCTGGCGCCGCGGCCGGAGCGGGCGCTCAGATTTTTATGAAGGGGCAGCGCGTGCTTATCCCCACGGAGACGGAACTGACGTTCACAACACAGGCGGCTGTGCAGTACTGAGCATGGGCTACGAAGCCAAAAAGACAGAACACAACGGCCCCAAGCGAGGCAAAGGCGCCTATTGGGGCCGCAAGCGGGAAGCGAAGAAACAGTCAAACAAGATTCGCCGCGAGAACGGGAAGAGCGAGATTGGCGACACCCTCGCCGCGTCCAGCGGCAAAGAGCAGTCCACGGCTTCTGGCCCGCCGTCCGCGGAAAGTCGTTAGGAGCCGGGATGCCTTGCCAACGGAGAATCCGAATGACGCCGAAAGCGCTGATTCTGCCGGCTGCCCTACTCTGCGTTATCGGCCCCGCCCCCGCCAAGATCATCTTCAAAGCCGGCTTCGAGACAGGCGATCTCAGCGAGTGGGGCAACACCGGTACTCGCGGCCAGAACGCAACTGCGCGAAATGTTCAGGTCGTCACCGATATTGTCCGCGAGGGTAAGTACGCCGGTAGGTTCACGATCCACGAAGACGACGTGTTCAACGCCCAGCAGTTGCGCGTACAGGCCGGGGGACCGAAGGTCACAGTCGAAGAGGGCTCCGACACCTACATGTCCTTCTACATGTACATGCCCGAGCCTCCCAAGGACCGTGACAACTTCTTCTATTGGGAGGGTACTCCGCCGCCGCGCTGGAACAACGTCATGACCTGGTGGGTCGAGCCGAAGGAAGGCGGCGGAACGCTCATCAAGTACGGGACGGGAAACCTCGGGCGCAACGGCACTCACTGGGAGGCCGATTTCACAATCGGCAAATGGCATCAGTTGGCGATGCACATCCATTGGTCCGAGGATCCCGAAAAAGGGAACACGCGCCTCTGGTTCGACGGCATTCTGATCCTCGACAAAAGGCTGAAAACAAAGGGCCCAGAGAGCGTCTACTTCTGCCAGCCCGGAATCCATCGCAGTCCGCACCGTCCCTCAGTCGACACGATCTACTTCGACAGTTTCATCCTCGCCGATACCTTGGAAGAGGTTGTGACGGAACTCCGCAAACCGGCAACCCGCCGGTAAACGGCGTGGCTCTCTCCTATTGACACTCGATAGGAACGCTGCTACTCTCGTATCGACAGCCGATAGGACTATCCATGCTACGCAAGACCAGCCTCGTTCAAGGGACGCTCGACCTCCTCATTCTGAAGGCTCTTTCAACTGGGCCGCGACACGGTCTAGCGATCTCCCAACGCGTCAGTCAAATGACCGGCGGCGCTTTTCAGGTCGGTGCAGGGTCGTTGTTCCCGGCACTGCACCGTATGGAGCAAGCCGGGTGGCTGGCTTCTTCCTGGGGCGAATCGGAAAACAATCGCCGCGCTAAATTCTACAAATTGACGAAAGCCGGAACCCGCCAGCTCAACACGGAAACCGAGCAGTGGGAGCGAATTTCGATCGCAATGGCAGGTGCCTTGAAAACTAGTTGAGAGGGGAACCATGTCCATGATCAGGTGGTGGTCGAGAGTGTGGCGGAACCTCGCGCATCGCGGACGAGTCGAAGAAGATCTCGATGCCGAGCTGCGGGCCTATGTTGACCTTCTAGCGGATCAGAAGATTCGGCTCGGAATGTCTCCCGAGGAAGCACAGCGCGCCGCACGCGCCGAAGCCGCGGGGGTTGAGCAGGCAAAGGAAGCCGTGCGCGACGTATGGGCCGGCGCGTTGCTGGAGTCGCTCGTTCGAGACTTCCGTCTCGGCGCGCGGGTTCTCTCCAGGAACCCGGGGTTCACCGCCGCCGCGCTGCTGATGCTTGCCGTCGGAATCGGCGCTAACACCGCCGTATTTTCCGTATTGAACGCGCTGGTCTTGCGTGAGCTGCCGTATTCCGAACCGGAGCGCATCGTCGCCCTTTACGAAAAACGCCCGCGCGAAGGCGCGCTGCGGACTGCCGTTTCGGCGCCGGATTTCCTCGATTGGCGGGCACAGAGTACGAGCTTCGAGAAGCTGGCCGCGATCGCCCATGCCGACGTAACCTGGCAGGCGGAAGGCGGAGCCGAACGGATCCCCGCGGCTATCGTCTCTCCGGAGTTCTTCGATGTCTATGGAGTTCGCATGGCAGCGGGCTCGGACTTTCCGAAGCAATCTGGCGGACCGCTCGCGGTTGTACTCACGCATGGATTCTGGCAGCGCAGGTTCGGGGCCGATCGGTCGGTGATCGGCCGCCCCATCTCTATCGCCGGGTCCATGATGGAGATCGCCGGGGTTCTGCCCGCCGGCTTCGAGTACCCGATCAAAGATGTCGAGCTATTCGTGCCTCTCATCTGGCGGTCGCCGGAGAATCTTGACCGCGCCAGTCACGAGTACATAGTCGCAGGCCGCTTGAAGCGGGGCGTGACGCTAGGTGCGGCGCAGGTGGAAATGGATGGCATAGCATCGCGGCTCGAAAGCCAGTACCCGGTCAATAAGGGACACGGCGCAAATGTCGTTCCTTTGGCGGACGTATTGCTGGAGCCCATCAAACGGCCGCTATTCGCATTGCAAGCAGCGGCCGCGCTGGTCCTTCTGATCGCCTGCGGAAACCTCGCGAGCCTCTTGCTGGCGCGTATGCTGGCCCGCGACCGGGAGATGTCCATCCGGGTTGCCGCCGGCGCAGGCCGTGGACATCTCATGCGCCAACTATTGTGTGAGGGCGCACTGCTGGCGCTAGCCGGCGGGGCGCTGGGTGCCGGCGTCGCGATGATCACTCTTCCACTGCTGCGTTTGTTGATTCCGCCGGACACGCACGTGGTCGGGCTCGAGCGCGTTGGCATCGACGCGCCGGTCCTGCTGGCGACGCTCCTGCTTTCCCTGCTTTGCGCTCTCGCCCTCGGCCTGGCTCCGGCATGGCGTGGTCTCGGAATTAGCTGGAAAGAGGGCTTGTCAGGCGGCCATCGTCGCCGACAGGTACGCAGCTTGTTGATAGCGTCCCAGATCGCCATCGCCGCCGTGCTTCTCACGGGCACTGTCATGCTGCTGCGAAGCTTTATCTCCAAGCGATCCGTCGATCCCGGCTTTCAGGCGTCCGGCGTTCTGACTATGCAGGTGGCTCTGCCCGGCAGCCGCTTTCGTGAGGCCGAGCGCGTGCTGCAGTTCACCAACGATTGGTCGAGCGCTATCCGCCACTTGCCTGGAGTCCATGCCGTGGGCCTCACCTCCCATCTGCCCGTCAGTGGAATGGACGGTCGGAGAGGACTTGTCATCAAGGGCGTGGAGCCTTCGGATCCGAACGTACCTCGCCGCGCGCACGTTCGTTGGGTCAGCCCGGGATACTTTGAGGCGATGGGTCTGCGCATCGTCCAGGGACGCGCATTCCTGGAAACGGATCGCGCGTCAAGCCAACCGGTGATGATCGTCAATGAGACGGCGGCCCGCCGCTATTTTCCAACAGGCAAAGCAGTAGGACATCAGGCGCGGCTAGGGGGTTCCAATGCACCGTGGAATGAGGTCGTCGGAGTGGTCGCGGACGTGCGCCACTGGGGCCTCGACGTGGAGCCGAACCCCGAGCAGTACTACAGTCATCTGCAACAGCCTTCGTGGATGGTCAACATGGTCGTTCGGGCAAGTGGCGATCTGCCTTCATTGGTCCCGTCCATCCGCCAGGAGTTGCACCGAGCTGCCGACTCCGGCCTGCCCCTGACACGAGTTCAAACTATGGAGGAGCTGCTGAACCGTTCAATGGCCTCTGAGCGTTCCGTTCTCATCCTGCTCGGTATCTTCGGCGGCATCGCTCTGCTTCTCACGGCCGCGGGCGTTTGGGGAACGACGGCGTATCTACTCTCCCAGCGGAAACGCGAAATCGGCATCCGTCTTGCGTTAGGAGCGGACGAGCGGGCGATCACCGGGCAAGTGGTTCGGGGCGCCATGAAAGTCGCCGCTATCGGCGGAGCGCTGGGAATTATGCTGTCGATTCTGCTGATCCGGGCGGCTTCCATCAAGTTGTTCGGTGTCGACAATGCCGACCCATCCACGTACTCCGCCGTGCTCCTCACCTTAGCGGTCGTGGCATGGCTCGCGAATTACATCCCGGCTCGCCGAATCGTACGAGGAACTCCGCTTGATGTCCTCCGGCAGGAGTAGCAAGAACTCTCTAACCTGGATCGCTCACAAACCATGTCCGCTTGACCCAGTTCGATAAATCGTCAAATAACTCGTAATAGGTCGGAACAACGATCAGCGTCAGGACGGTGGAAGAGAGCAGTCCCCCCATCACAGTCCGCGCCAACGGGAAATATCGCAGTTCAAACACACCGCTCGTCCCGACCGCGAGTGGAATCAGACCTACGATCGTCGTGCAAGCCGTCATCAGGATTGGCCGGAAACGCTCGCGGCAGCCTTCCAGTACCGCTTCGCCGCGCGAGCGTCCGCGGCGCCGCAGATTGTTGATATGGTCGATCAGCACAATACCGTTATTGACGACGACACCGATGAGCACCATAAGCCCGATCTTCGCCATCAGATTGTTTGGCGTGCCTGTCAGAACCAAAGTCCAAACGACACCCACCATGGCAAAGGGCAGCGACAGCATGATGGAGAACGGATGGGAGATCGATTCGAATAACGACGCCATGAGGAAGTAGACCATCGCCAGCGCAAACACAATGTTGAAAAGGAATTCCTTATCTTCCTTCTCCTCGCGCTTCGTCCAGAAGCCGTAACTCCAGCCGTATCCTTGCGGATACGCCAAGCCATCCATCACTTCCGAAATGATCTTCTTGCCGTCTTCCTTCTTCTCGCCGCCATAGACAATGAACATCATGGTGAACGTCCGGCGATCTTCACGGCGGATCGTGCCTGGAGTTTTGACAAGGTCCAAATGGGCGACCTGATTCAGTGTGATCTCACCTCCGCCCGGCCCGGAACCCACGACTACCGCCTTAAGATCATTGAGGTCCGACCGGTCACTGGCCTGCAGCCGCATCCAGATATTCACTTCGCCGTCGGGCGTCCGGTACCCGCGGATCTCCTGCCCCCGGACCACGATGCCCAAAACATACGCGAGCGATTCCGTCGAAATCCCGTACTTCCTTGCCAACTCGCGGTCCATGCGAATTTGTACTTCCTGCCGTCCACGGTCGGAGTCGGTATGAATCTCCGAGAAACCAGGCCTCGCTCTCAGGCGCGTGCGCGCCTCGCGCGCCAATTCCTGGAGCTTGGCGGGGTCTTCGCCATAGAGGTTTACGCCCAGCCAGTTCTGATTTTCCGCACCCTCCTGCCTGCCCACCTTAATGTCCGCGCCGGGAATGACCGGAAGGTCCTTGGCCATGGCGTTACGAACTTGCTTCAGTTCCTCGAGGGTCATCTTCTCCTTGTCGAAGGAGACCTGCGTATGCGCCCTGTTATTGCCGTACCATGTCGCGACGTCATCGACCTTGAACCGCTGTTTATTCGCAAGCAAATACCTTTCGACCGGGTTCACATAGTCGCGTTCAATCTTCTGGTAGTGGAAGTTTTCGGAAAAGTCGTACTGAATGGTAAGGTCTTGGAGGTCCTGCGCTTCCGGAGAGTTGTCCTGAATCTTCCGGTACTGCGTCAAGGAAATGCCAACGATGGACGGCACAACAAGGAGACCGACAAAGAAGGGATGGCGCAGCGACCAATCGACGGCTTTCATGTACGCGTCGAGAAGCCTTCTCTTGCGTGCTCCGCCTGCTACAAATTCGATGTGTTTGGCCGGAAGCAGTTTGGCCACGGCAAGCGGGATAAGCGTGAGAGAAATGAAAAGGGAACAAAGCAGAGCGATGATGATCGACGTACCGCAATCGGCGAGCCATATCGAATAGTTCGTCTTCTTCCCGAACACCAGGGGAACAAAAATGATGATGGATGTGAGAGTCGCGGCTACAACGGCGCTAAGCACCTCTTTGGTTCCGACGATCGCGGCCGTTACCCGGTCCAACCCCTTTTCAATGTTCTGATAGATCGACTCCAATACGACCACCGCGTTATCCACCAGCATGCCCGCGGCAAGCATCAGGCCCATCATGGAAAGAACATTCAGCGTCTTCCCGATCAGATAAAGGAATCCAATCGTTCCAATCATGGAAAAGGGAATTGCGAAGCCAATAATCACTGTAGGCGCCAGGCGCCGCAGGAAGGCGAATAGCACGATGACCGCGAGAGCCGCGCCAATAGAGCCCGCCTCCAACAGGCCACGAATGGATTTGGTGATCTGCGTGCCCGCATCCTGCCACACTTGAATGCGCGTCCCCTCCAGCGCCGGATCTTTCTCAATTTCCGCGATCTTCTCGTGGATCTTCCGCACCGTCTCAACGGTATTGGCCTGCGACGTCTTGCGAATATCCAGACCGACAGCATAGTTCCCGTTCAGATGCCGGCCCGACGTATTCACGGGTTTGTCGTAAACAATGTCGGCGATTTCCCGCAGCTTCAACCCTTGGCCATTCACGGGAAAATCGCGGATATCATCCAGTGAGCGAATGACACCACGCGTGATGGCCTCATAGTGACTGTGTCCATCCTTCACCCGGCCAAGCGACAGGTTGAGATTTGCGCCGTCCAGTCTGCGGAAAAGGGAGGCGACGTCCACGCGGTGCCTCTTGATATCGTCCAGACGCAGATAGATATCCACTTCGCGGCGCTGCGCACCGAAGAGTTCCACTTCGGCCACGCCGGGAATCGCCTCCAGCGGCTTCTTAATCTTCGCGTCCAGAAAGTCATATGCATTTCGCAGGTCGTGTCGCGACGAAAACTGGCCGCTGATTACAGGTTCGTCGTTTGTGCTCCAATTGCGAACATTGAAGCGGTGGACATCGGTGGGCAACTCGCCGCGAATTCCTTCGATCTTCTCACGCACATCGGCGAGCATCATGTCGACATCCTGGCCCCAATCGAGGCCGATGCCGATCCAGGTTCCGTCGTCGGACGAGTTGGACTGCAGCCGCTGCACATTCGGAATGGTGCTCAGTGCCTCCTCCACCGGCTTGGCGATCGATTCCAATACCTGCCCGGGTGTGGCGTTTGGATAAGGAATGTTTACGCCGACGAAGGGGAAGCTGACATCCGGAGTGAGGACAACCGGTATGCGCGTGACGGAGACCGCCCCCAATAAGACAATCGTGGCGAAGATCATCAGAATCGTTACGGGATGCTCAATGGAGAACTGCGCAAGACGAAAGCCGGACGTTCCGTTGGGAGTTTCGGGCGTCTCTGGCAGATTCTGGTCCATAATTCGAGATTGTGTGCCTATACTGTTGAGGCCGGGCCCGCCGCGGCATCGCTGACCTGCTCATCCGCCGGTAGCGTTACATCGCCCGGATATCGCTTCCGGTCGAGCAGTTCATACATCACCGGTATGAAGATCAGCGTTAGCAGCGTGGAGAATAGCAGCCCGCCTATCACCGTCACCGCCATCGGCGATCGAATCTCAGCGCCCTCGCCCCAACCAAGCGCCATCGGCACAAGCCCCAGCACACTGCTCAGCATCGTCATCAGGATCGGACGCAGCCGTACCTCGCCGGCCACCTTCAGCGCCTCCCGCTTCGAGTAGCCTTCCGTCCGGAGTTGATTCGTGTAGTCGATAAGGACGATCGCGTTGTTGACCACGATTCCAATCAGAATAATGACGCCCAACAGCACCATCACACTGACCGTAGTCCCAGTAATCGCCAGCGCAAACACGACTCCGACCAAGCCAAACGGCACGCTAAACAGAATGATCAGCGGATGAATGAACGACTCGAATTCCGACGCCATTACCAGGTAGACCAGGAAGACTGCCAGCGCCAGTGCGAACAACAGGCTGCTATAGGATGTACTGAGTTCTTCGTTCTGTCCGCCAAGTTGAATGTTCATGTCCGGCGGGAGCTGGCTTCGCAAGCTCTGCAGCTCGGCGCGAATCGCATCGGAGACGGAAGTCAGGTCGTTTCCGGAGAGGTTAGCGGACACAACAGCGGCACGCTGGGAACGAATGCGTCGAACTTCATTCGGACCGCGGCCGACGCTGACCTGCGCAACCGACCCCAATCGAATCGGTACACCCCGCTGCGTTCCGGCGGCTGAGCGCGCCGGTATTTGCGCCGGCTGTCTTTCAGAATCCGCCGTAGAAGCGGAACCGGGCGGCCCGGAGGATTGGGGGTCCGGCGTCAGTGCGACCTGCGCCGGGGCCTGTGCATTCCGGTTGCCAGCCCCGCCCGCCTGGCCGCTGCCGGCGCCCGGCGGTGGAACATTGAGAAGCAGGTCCTGCACGCTTTCTATCGTGTTACGGCTGGATTCCCTGGCGCGGACGAGAACCTCGATCTGCTTGTCGTCCTCCCGAAACCGCGTCGCGACATCGCCCCGGATTTTGCTCCGCACTGCGTTCGAAACCTGCCCTTCGTCAAGTCCCAGACGGGCCAGTTTCTCGCGATCAAACCGCACCTGAATTTCGGGGTTTCCCATCTCCGTGCTCGTGCGGATATCGCTGAGTCCGCGCATCGTTTCGAGCCTGGCGGCGATCAGGTCCGCCGCCTTCCGCTGCGCCTCCAGGTCGTAGGCATAGATCTCAACCTCTACCGGAGTCTTCACACTAAAGAGCGTCGGGCGGCTAAACGTGAACGCCACCTCAGGATATTGCTGCAGCCGCATGCGGATCCGGTCGATCGTGCGCGTCTCCGCCGCCTTATCCTGCTTGGCCCTCATTACCACATAGAGTTGCCCGATATTCTCTTCTTTCGACTCTCGCGCAAACTGGTTCTTGTTACTGCCGCCGACGCTCGAAAAGACCGTCTCCACCTCCGGATACGCGGATACTTCCTTTTCCACCGTGCGCATCAGATGATCCGTCTGCTCCAGCGCCTTGCCCTCCGGCAGGCGAATCTCAAAGGAGAACTCTCCCTGCCGTAGCGAAGGAATCAACTCCGCACCCAGATGATTCGCCACGTAAGCGGCCACCCCCAGCAGCACAAAGGCGCCCAGGATCACTAGGGACTTGTGGTTCAGCGCGGTCTCGACCGCGGGTTGATAGAGCTTGCTGAAGCGTGTATAGGCCGCTTCAAACGCATCCAATCCGGGATTCAAAACGCGTGCGGCAACGCGGCCGATTGCGCGGGCAAAACGCCGCAAGTCCGACAGTATGGTCTGTGACAGATCCACGAACAAAAAGTGCGCCACGACGCGCCACCTCGCCTCGCACCACCGGGAAACGATCTGCGCCCGGCGAAGCCAGGGACGATCGCTCAACGGTCGATCGATAGCAAACACCCTTTCGTCATTTGAGTGGAACTCCTTCCTCGTCTGGATCGCCAGCACCATCGGCGTCAGTGTAAAGCCCACGACAAGCGACACGAGTTGTCCGTAGGTGATCGTGAGCGCTTGATCGCGGAAAAGCTGGCCCGCTATGCCGACGACAAAAACCAGCGGCAGAAACACGGCAATACTCGTCAGCGTCGACGCGACCATAGCCGCCGCGACCTCTCTCGTACCCTTGTACACGGCATCCTGCAGCGGCAAGCCGCCGGTCTTGTAGCGATGGACGGCCTCCAGCACAACGATGGAGTTGTCGACGAGCATTCCCACGGCCAGCGCTACTCCGCCAAGCGACATCAGGTTTAACGAGATTCCCGTCTGGTACATCCAGCCAAAGGTGCCTAGAATCGAGACTGGAATCGTGAAGCCGATAATCAATGTGCCCTTCAGGTCCCGCAGAAAAAGGAAGAGGACCAGAATCGCCAGAATGCCGCCGGCGATTGCCGAATCCAGCACATCGTCGATCGCCATCTTGATGAACTCCGCCTGGTTGAAAACGACCTTGTACTCCAACCCCTTCGGCATCAGCCCAGCCTTCTTCAGCGAATCGAGCTTGTCTTTCACCGCGCCAGCCACCGTCACGGTATTCGCATCGGCCTCTTTGTAGATAGCCAGCTCCACGCTTTCTTTGCCGTCCAGGCGGGCGATGATCTCGCGATCCTTCGTGCCGCGCTCCACCAACGCGACATCGCCCAGAACAATCCGTCTCCCATCCTGATTGCGAATGACTATGTTCCGAATCTCCTCCACCGAGCGGAACTGGCTAAGAATGCGGACAAGATAGTTTGCATCCAGGTCGTACAGGCTCCCGGACGCCTGGTTCAAGTTCTCCTGGCTGAGAATCCGCCCGATATCCGCGATGGGAACACCAAGCTCGGCAAGCTTCTTCTCATCGATCTCGATGTGGATTTGCTCCTCCAAACCGCCGATGACCTTGATCGCCGCCACGCCGTCGGTCGATTCCAGCAGCTTCTTCAGTTCCTTCTCCGCCGAGTAACGGAGCCGGCTTAGGCTCATGCCGGCCGCAGAGAGCCGAAGCCTCATGATCGGATCGTAGGAAGGGTCGAACCGCAAAATCACCGGTCGCCTGGCGTCCCGCGGAAGTTGAACCACATCAAGTTTCTCTCGCGCCTCCAGGCTGGCAAGATCCATCTTGGTGCCCCAATTGAATTCCAGTACGACCTCCGATTGGCCGGAGCGCGATACGGAGCTCAAACGGGTAAGCCCCGGCAAAACACCCACGGCCTCTTCAATCGGCCTCGTAATGAGGTTTTCCACCTCCTCGGGCGCGGCATCCTGGTATTCCGTCTGGATGGTGATCGTGGGGTATGAGATATCCGGGAGAAGATTCAACGCGAGCCGGTCCAGCGAAATGTAGCCGAATAGGCTTACCGCCAGGATGAACATTGAGATCGTGACTGGCCGCTGAATTGCCGCTCTGATCATACGCAGGTCCCTGCGTCAACCAGCCGTCCGCCGCAACGGCAGGCTGGCGGCTGGCTTGCCTTGCGCGTTGTTACTAGGCAAAATGCGGATCTTCGATCCCTCTTTCAGCGCGCCCTGTCCCGCCACCACAACACTTTGACCCGGACTCACGCCGCTCAGGACCTCCACCATTCCCTCGCTCTGATAACCGAGCTTCACCTTCGTGCGCGCCGCACTGTCTTTGCCCGTCACATAAACGTAATTCACGCCGTCCTCTTCCACAACGGCCCGTTTGGGGATCAGGGTGGCGTCCGCCTTCTTATCCGTTTGAATACCTACACGAACGAACGCGCCCGGCCGGAACCCTTTCAACGGACTTAGCGCGATCGTCACTTTGATCGTCCCGCTGGCTCCGTCCACCACCGGGCTGATCCGTTCCACCTTACCCTGCACCGACGTGGTTTCATCGCTCCCCAAGTGAATGGTGGCCATCTGGTTCGGACGTACGCTGCCCGCATCCTTTTCTGACAGGTGGACATCGGCATAGAGCGGCGAAAACGCGCCAACATTGAACAACGCATCCATCGCCCGGACTCGCTGCCCAAGATTTACCGACCGTTGCGTCACGAACCCGTCATAGGGCGCCTTCACTTGCGATCGGGCGATCTCCAGCTTCGTCTGAGCGATTTCCGTTTCAAGCTCCGACGTCCGGTGTTGCAGTTCCTTGGTTTCGTACGCCGCCACCTTCTGGTCGTGATCCAGTTCTTCCAGACGGTACCGGTACGTAGCCACCTCTTTGTCGCTCACCAGGCCTTCCCTCGCGGCCTTCTCATAGCGCGATAGCTCCGCTTTGGCGTGTCCGATCTGCGCCACCGCTTTCTCCTGCCTCGTGCGCGCCTTCTCCATCTGCAGGCTTGCCTGTGCCCGCTTCTCCACAGCGAGGTCCAGCCGAAGCTGCAAGTGTTTGTCGTCGAGCGTGCAAAGTACTTGCCCCTCCTTCACGAAATCGCCCTCCTCGACAAGCACTTTCTGCACGATGCCCTCGGTCTGGATGGAAACGGCCACATCACGAAGAGCGCGCAAGTTGGCTGTCGAGGAAAGATATGCCGCAATTTCGCTGCGCTTGGCGGCAGCGACTTCCACTGGAATCGCTTCCTTCTCTTTCTTTCCCTGGTCCGAAGAGGATTCCTTCGCCTGTGCGATGGCCGTTAGCCAGGCCGGCCTGACTTTATAAAGATACCCGCCCCCGGTCGCCAGGACGAGCAGCGTTAACGTGCCATAAACCTTCGCGCGGAGGCTCATTCCATCACCTTCTCCCGGGGGCACTCACTCCGGGTGATCTGTTTACAAGCCAAACACAATCTCGACTGATCGCGAATGACGGGCTCGGGGCCTTCAAGTTATACGTGCGCGGCGAAAGAAGGTTCCATGTTTTGGAAGGCGATTTGTCCGGCGAGCCGGACTGTCAATCCTGCCCGGTTGAGGCGATTCCCTTTAGTTCGGGATAGTATTCCAGCAGCGTGCCGGGGAGAGCCATCGGTTTATGAAAGAGTAAAGATGATATCTCCAATGCATTGACGACAGCCTTGCCGATATTGTGATTGTTCGTAATTACATACGTGTCTTCGGCTTCCCGCTCCAACGCCCTGGCGCGATCCACCCAGGGCTCCAATTCCTCCACCGAATAGAGGTAGTCGTAACGCTCCCGAACGTCGGCTTGCGCGGAAAACCAGTTCCGGTAGTTGCGGCCGTGGAGTCTTATGTAGCCAACGGACGACGTTGTGCGCGCCGAAGGGGTGACCGAGCGGTGAAACAGCGGCTGATCAATATTGCAGATGCCGATTCCGAGCCCGGCCAGAAAATCCAACGTCTGCTCGGCAACCCAGCTACTGTGCCGCACCTCAAGGACGAGCGGAAATTCACGAAAACAATCGTGCAACCTCAATAAGTACTCCCTGTTCTCCTGCTCGTTCTTAAAAGACCACGGGAACTGTAACAGGATCGCCCCAAGTTTGCCTGCCTCCATGATCGGCTGGACACCGTTTTTAAAATCTGCCTCATCCCTTGGCGCGGGCTTTCGCGCATGCGTGAATGACTGGTAGAGCTTTGCGGTGAATCGGAACGCCGGAGCGTGGCGAACACTCTCCACCCACTGCCTCGCCGCTGAAGCGCGCGGTGGACCATAAAACGACGAATTGATCTCGATCGTCGAAAAGTAGCGGGAGAGGTACTCCAACTCGTCGAATCCGCGCGGTTTAGGTTTCGGATAGACGATGCCCTCCCAGTCCTTGTATTTCCAGCCAGCCGTTCCGATGCGCAGCATGTTCCATTCTTACCGGAAATGAGTTAGCACGACTCCGCCCGCTTGATGAGAAAGTCGCGTTCGCGGGCGTTCTTGGTCAGCGACGCCGCACGGAGGAATTCTTCCCTGGCTTCGGCGGTGCGGCCAAGTTTGTTAAGGAAATCGGCGCGGACCGCCGGCAGCAGATGATAGTTCCGGAGAGCGGGTTCTCCGGCGAGCTCGTCGAGTAGCGCGAGACCCGCCGACGGCCCATCAGCCATTGAGACGGCTACGGCGCGGTTGAGCTCGATGACCGGAGACGGCGTGAGTCGAGCAAGCTCGGCGTAGAGTCTGCCGATTTGCGGCCAGTCGGTTTCCGATGGAGTGCGGGCCTTTGCATGGCAGGACGCGATGGCTGCCTGGACGGTGTAGGGGCCTCGATGCGCGTTCAGGGCTTCGGCGCGGGAGAGCGCGGCGAGCCCACGTTGGATCAGCAATTGATCCCAGAGAGCGCGGTTTTGTTCATTGAGAACGATGGGCTCGCCAGCCGGCGTGACGCGAGCTCGGGCTCGGGAGGCTTGAATCTCCATGAGCGCGACGAGACCGTGAACCTCGGGCTCTTGGGGAGCGAGTCCCGCAAGAATACGGCCTAGGCGCAGGGCTTCCTCACAGAGGTCGGACCGCATCCAATGTTCGCCGGCGGTCGCAGTGTAGCCTTCGTTGAAGATGGCATAAATAACTTCGAGGACCGTGGCGAGACGCTCTGCGAGTTCGGCTCCACGCGGAACCTCGTAGGGCACCTTCTCCTTGGCGAGCGTTCGCTTTGCGCGGACGATGCGCTGCGCGATGGTGGGTTCGGCGGCCAGGAAGGCTCGGGCTATTTCATCGGTCGTGAGACCGGCGAGGAGGCGGAGCGTGAGCGCGACACGAGCCTCGGATGGGAGGATGGGATGACACGCGGTGAAGATGAGCCGGAGCAGGTCGTCGCCCACATCGTCATCGAGCGCATCGAGATCGATGGTGGTTTCGGTCTGTGTGGTCTTAAGGATTTCCTGGTGTTTTTGCTGGAGACGTTTGTTGCGGCGCAGGAGGTCGATGGCGCGAAACTTCGCCGCGGCCATGAGCCACGCGGCGGGATTGTCGGGGATGCCGGATTGGGGCCACTGCTCGAGCGCGGCTACGAGAGCGTCCTGCGCGAGTTCTTCCGCGAAGCCAACATCGCGGACGATGCGCGCGAGGGCCGCGATCAGTTTGGCGGACTCGATCCTCCAGACTGCATCGATTGTGCGATGGACGTCGTTGGCCGCCACTACTTTCGATCAGAACATAGTGGCGGCCGCCGGCGAAAGATTGGAGCCTATTTTTTGACGAAGTCTTCCGGCGCGAAGATTTGGCGGATCTCGATATCCGTTTCTTCGTCGTGCGGGTTGGGGCAGCGCTTTAGCCACTCCACCGCCTCTTCCATCGAACTTACTTGCCAGATCCAGTAGCCGGCGACGAGTTCCTTCGTTTCCGCGAAGGGACCGTCGATGACCGTGCGGCTGGCGCCGGAGAACCGGACACGTTTACCCTTCGCGCTGCTCTGCAAGCCCTCGCCGGCCAGCAGGATACCGGCCTTAATGAGTTGCTCGTTGTAGGCCATCATGTCGCTTAACAACTTCTCGCTTGGCATGACGCCATTTTCGGAATCCTGAGTCGCTTTGACTAGTCACTATGGAGCGACCAACCGCCGAATCGCAGTAGCGCGGGTTACGCTGCGAGTAGGTGAAGCCAGCGGCGCAGAGCCGCATACGAAAGGAGCTGGTCGCACATGTCTAAATTACGCTTTGTCGGTCTGGA
>JACPNQ010000006.1 GCA_016185425.1 Acidobacteriota bacterium
CAATGCATACTTCAAATCGCTCGGACTTCCCTCATTGTTTGAAGAAGTGAAGGCGTAACCGACTCGAACCGCCGTGTACGGACCCGTACGCACGGTGGTGTGGCAGGGGTCGGCGGGTGACCGCCGCCCCTATGCCGATCAACGAGATCCCGGGCTTCGTCAAACCGGCACAGGAGAGGATGAAAAGGTGGGGGAATGGACGGTTGTGCCCATGGCGCACCGCGGAACATACGCGGAAGAAGATAGATCGGAGAATCCACAGCCTGTAAGTACCGTGCTGGCGGGTACCAGACGGACCGTTTTCTTTCTTGCTAATAAATATTAATAAAAATAGTATTGCTTACTAAGTGGCCGATATGGAGAATTATTACGAAGAGGACTAATCACAGAAGCGGCTCGGCGCTATTAATTAATAGACCGTCTAGAGCGATGTGCTGCATTCGAGTCGATTTAGCAAATCATTAGGCGCGCATAACATTCGTTGTGAGTGGCGGAGGAATTATACATGTCTACAGCCGCGTTTCAAGGCGGTTACTGGAGTCAGGTGTCCTGGTTTCTGAGAGAGCAGCGGAGTTTTGGACGACTCTTTGCGCGATTCGCGACTAGACGTTTGACTGCAAAGCCGTGATGGCGGGGTTGGGGGGACTGACATGGAACTGACGTGGCGCGGGCGATTCCTCGGTGTGCTTGTCTGGATGGTGCTGTTGTCTGTGGCCGCGCCGGGTCAGTCTCCGGCTGTCGCAACGAAAGAGTACATTCACTTGGGCGGGCGGCTCATCGCGATCGAGAGTACAGGGAGCGGGTGCGCCACGGCGACACCTGTCACCGCGTCGGTGGCAATAGGGGGGGGAGTGCCAGCTTTACCGTCAAATGCACGTTTCCGCCCGGCGCCTCCGGACCCGTTTCCTTCACCACCTCCACTCTACCCATGGGAGTGACCGTGGCCTTCGATCCTCCTACTTTGACTGCGTCCGGCAGTTCGATTGCCACATTCACGGCTGCGACCGGAGCGGTGATGGGCAATTATCCGATTGACATCAGTGCGACGGCGCCTTTTCCTGTGCAGAAGGCGAATGTGACGCTGCGAATCGGCGACTTCTCCTTGACTGCTGCTCCCTCTACGCAATCGGTATTTCCAGGCGCTGCCACGAGTTACACCGTCACGCAGACGGTTCAGAATGGATTCAACGCGCCGGTTGCATTGAGCGTGACGGGACTACCTAGCGGGGCGAGTGCGACGTTCGCTCTCGCCACACTTAACGGGCCCGGTCAGTCTGCCTTGAACATCAGCACAAGTGCTTCGACGTCCGTAGGCAGCTACCCTCTCACGATCACTGGGACGACGAGCGGAGTGACGAGAAACGCGTCGGTGAATCTGGTCGTGGGCGGTGTGTCCATGCTGCCATTTGGCTGCTCTTCGGCGGATATCGGCGGCACCTTTAGTGGAACGGGAACGAGCTATGCAAACGGCGTGTTTACTCTGACTGGGTCTGGTGCCAACTCGGATCAGTTTCACTATATGTACTGCCCCTTGACTGGAGATGGATCAATCGTGGCGCGGGTGGCAGGACTGCCCACAAGTGGAAACTACGTTTGGTCCAAGGTCGGTCTGATGCTGCGGAGTGGGCTTACACCGACTTCTAGCTACGTGTTACTTGGAGCAACGGACGATGGGCAATCGGGGGGAATACAGTGGTATCGGCATGGGCAGTGGCGGACTTCAACAGGTGGGGGACTAGGGAGCAATTATCCGAATTGGCACCGAATCGGGGCGCCATATTGGTTTAAGCTGGAGCGGCGCGGGAACTTGGTGATCGCCTACGGATCAACAAATGGTAGCAACTGGGAAGAAGTTACGAGGCAAACATTGACCTTAAGTATGACCGCCTATGTGGGGTTGATCGTATGTCCCGAAACGGGAAGTGGGTCGCAGTCGACGATCACGGCCACATTCGACAATGTGACAGTGAGCAACACGGTGAACGGATCTTATTTGACGGCGGTTCCGGAGCGGCAGGTAATTCCTGTGACGGGCGGGACGAGCCAGTACGGGTTGACGGTGAATCCGATGAACGTGCCTGTGAGCGGGAGCACGACGGTGACGTTTGCGGCGACGGGATTGCCGGCGGGAGTGACGGCGAGTTTTAGTCCGGCGACGGTGACGGCGAGTGTGGATGGGACTGGGAAGGCGATAGCCGGGGCGACGACGATGACGCTGAACAGCGGGGCGCTGGCGGCGGGGACGTATGGGTTTGTGGTGACGGCGACGGCGGGGGGAGCGAGCACGGAGGTGAAGCTGGTGCTAGAGGCGGGCGGGACAGACGGACTGCCGGCCGGATGGTACAGCGATGACATCGGCAAGGCGGTGGCTGGCAGTGGGGCATCGTACAGTAACGGGGTATACACGGTGACGGGCGGCCCGACTTCCATGGGAGGCAACTACGACGAGTTCCGGTTTGTGTACCGGGCGCTGCAGGGGAATGGGACGATCGTGGCCCGGGTGGCGGGTCTGCCGACGACTGGAACGTTTGTTTGGTCCAGGGTGGCATTAATGTTGCGAGACGGCCCGTCTCCGACGTCGAGTTATTTCATGATTGGGCCGAACGACAATGGGGGGTCGGCGGGGATCCAGTGGATCCGGCTGGGACAATGGCGGACATCCTTAGGGGCAGGTATCGCTGGCAATAATCCGAATTGGCCATTGATAGGAGCGCCGTACTGGTTCAAGATTGAGCGGCAAGGGAACCTGGTGATTGGGTCCGGGTCGACAAACGGCAGTAACTGGGAGGAGATGGGAAGAGTAACGTTGCCGTTGGGGCCGACCGCCTATGTAGGTTTGGCGGTAAGCCCGGAGATCGCAAACGGGTCGCAGTCGACAATAACAGCTACATTCGACAATGTGACGGTGCAATGAGGAAGGCTATTGACATGAGTAATACTCGAATCCTGCGGAAATTGATCATCATAGTTGGCATAACGATTGCGGCTCTCCCGACTTACGCCCAGGGCCAATCGGGCGGTGTCCGCGGCACGATTCTGGACAGCGACGGGAAACCTCTCAAGGGTGGATTTGCCGTTGTTTCGCGGAAGGATCCGGCGGGGGCGCGTGGCGGTGGCGGGCGGAAGACCAGCCTTGCTACAGGAAATGACGGCGTATTCTCGATTGCGGGTCTCCCGGCCGGCGCGTATACGCTCTGCATTCAAGCGCCGGGCACCGATCTGCTCGATCCGTGCCGGTGGGGATCGGCTCCTGCCGTCAATGTGACGGCCAGCCAGGTCGCCGCCGCCGGAAACATTCGCCTGGCGATGGGCGCCCGGCTGCGCGTGCGGTTGCAGGATCAGCAAGGACAACTGGACGCGCACGAAGGCATCACGAAGGGCGCGCATGTGCTGGTCGGGGTATGGACGGCTGATGGACTCTTTCAGCGCGCAACATCGTCCGCACGCGGCAAGGCGTTTCGGGAGTACTCGTTGCTGATTCCTCGGGGAACGCCACTACGGCTTAACGTCTACAGCAAGTATTTTCAGATTCAGGACGGCGCGGACAAACCGCAGCCGTTGTCGGGTTTTATGTCGGCGATTCAGGCACCGGCGCAGGGACAGATGAATCCAGTTGAGTACCGGGTCGTGGCGCCGAAATAGGGGTATGGGGACCGTTCAGGAACACGACAAGAAGAGAATGATTGCACCAGCGCTGCCACAATGCTCGATTGACGCGGTTCAGAACGGACAAACGAAGGCGCAGCGAGATCCATCGCAATTTCTGGGGGCGCGGCGAACACGATGGTGCATATAAAACCAACATTTTCGGAATCGAAGCAGTTGCAAGGACGGCCAGATGTAGAGATCAAGCTGATGCGCGGTGTGGAGGGGAAGAAGTGAGGTTACTTAGGCGACGGGCGTTACTGCCCACAATAGCTGGATTTGCCTACTCGTTACGTGGTCAGTCAGGTTCCGGGAGTACAAACGGTAAAGGGCCGATTCCACTTATCCGGTCCGGCGTCGTGCCCCCGCACGCCAAACGGTACTTCGATGCGCTGGGCGACAGAGTTTTCAAGAGCGGCAAGGAACGCAGCACGGTTAGGGGGAGTCTGGAAGTCGCGGGAGCGGCGAATGAAGACATCTCATGGACATGGGAGTTTCCAGGGAAGCTGCGACTGCTTCGGGCGGCTGGCAAGGGCTTGATTGTATTCGACCCCGCCAGGAGCTCCGTGAAAAACCTCGACGATACCAATGATGACCTGCTCGAGGTACTGAGTGCCGATACCACGGAGACTTTCTTTGACAATCTACAACGCGGATTCACGCCGCGGTTTCTCGGCGCGGAATTCCGTGTAAAGGGAAAGAGCGGGTTCGGATCGCTCGTGGACATTTATGAGCACGCTGTTCCGGTTGCTGCGCGCAGCCAGCGCGGCATGAGCGTGAAGCACTACATGTTCGACAGTGCAACCGGGCTGCTTTCTAAGGTCTCGTACCAGCGGACTGTCGCGGGCAAAATGACGCAAGTGTCGACTGAACTGTCTCAATACGTGACCGCAAATGGTTATCTTGCCCCGCAGCGACTTACAAGGTATCACCAAACGCAAAAGCGATTCCAACTGGACATACAGGATGTGCAGTGGCTCGCTGGAGTTTTGGACAACCTCTTCGAAGAATCCCGATAGTCAGGAAATCCCATGCGATCTATCCTTGCCAGCATCCTTGCCTTTAGTTTCGCAGGAGCAGCCCTACTCGCCCAGACCCTGCCCGGATTTGGCACGTTCAGTCCGGACCGCGGTTTCATGGCCTATGGAAGTTACTCGGTTTCCGATACGGAGAACATTAATGAAGCGAATGGTGGTTTAACACTCCGCTATCCTCTGGCGTCCCTGCCGCCAGGGCGAGGCGGATTCACTCACGGGATCGGCCTAGTCTACAACTCGCAAATCTTTGACCTTACGACAGAGGCGGCGACGCCGATATACGCCTACGGAAACACGTATTGTGACCCGTCCCCATGTCCCCAAAAGATCAATGTGCTTACACGGCACAAGTTGCAGGGAGGCTGGCAGTACTCGTTTTCCTACGTTCTGGAAGAAGAGACAAGGCCCGGCGATGTCCCTTGCACCTCCACCAACGAACTGGGTTGGGCAATGAAGAAATACACCCTTACGCTTCCGGATGGAAGCAGCCATACGCTCCGCATGATCGGATCGAAGGATTATTACGGCGACGGCTACTACCGCCACGACTTCAATGGAACCAAGGCATGCCCGTTGGCGCCCGGTGGACCCATCGACAGCCCAGTATCGTTTTATACGACCGATGGATCGTTTATCCAAGTAGTAAAAAATAGTTCAAGCTGGACTGCGACGTTTCCCGACGGCAAGCGAGTAAGCGGTTCCTCGCACAGGGCGAGCCAGATCTGCGGTCGAAACGACAACTGCGTCTCGATACAAAACTCGTTAGACCCTGCGGACGGGGACAAGCCAATTACGG
Source organism: Acidobacteriota bacterium (assembly GCA_016185425.1). GTDB lineage: Bacteria > Acidobacteriota > Terriglobia > Bryobacterales > Bryobacteraceae. The sequence continues at coordinate 5,479 of JACPNQ010000006.1, forward strand.
AGGTTGTCGATGCGATCGGGCGCCGGATTCGCATCAAATACAACATCGACGCGTGTCTAGATCCCCCAAACTGCACTTCGTCCAGCGATCAGATCTTCGCACCCGGTTATGGCGGAACCGGCTCCGACCCGACCGCCTCACCCGCATACCAATGGAATGTGATTTGGACGAACTCGAGCGTAGGGAGCAGCGGTGATGCTCTCAATTATTTCTGCAACAGCCCCACCGAGCCGTTGCCCGAAGGGACTCCCTACACCTGCAAGATGGTGTCGACGGTAAGAAATGTGCAACAGATTGTTCTGCCGACCGGGGCCGGCGCGTTGAAGTACGAATTCCTCTATGCGGATGACAGCGCTCCGGCCGGCATGAAAGGTTGGGGTGAGATCCGGGAGGTTCGATTGCCCAATGCATCTCCTGGAGCAGACTATCGTCCGCGTGTGGAGTATTTGTGGAAACTCCGCCCAACCGGCCTATTTCGCGATGCGCAAAGGGATGCCGAGAACAGTATCATTTCGAAGTCGTTGTTCCGCCGTGAGGAGCTGGCGGGGACGAGCATGAATGTACCGACGGAGACATGGACGTACACGTTTCCGAGAGGCGCGTCTTTGACAGGCACAATTACCGGCCCCGATGGAGGAACCACGACAAACCACTTCATCATGAGCAACGACCTCGGCCGACACGATTTGGTATGGAAGACGGTGTCCCACGCGGGCGGGATCATTGAAAAGCATTGGGAGAGAAACGAGCCGTGGCTTGGGACTCCGGCCAACGCGGACAGGAGGAACATCTACGTTCGAGCTGAGTTCCGGAAGCCGCCTGGTGCGAATCAGTACAGCGCCGTAGTATTCGAACTTGACAAGAACGGGAATACCAAGAAACAGACCGAGTATGACTTTGGCGTACAGTTTGGGCGAGATACCCTTGGAGTTCCCAACTCGGCACCGACAAGCGGGACCGTACTCCGCACGGCCCTTTATGACTACTATTTCGAAACGCAACCTGCTGCTATGCTTCCTCCGTTGGATTATGAGCAGACTGATGCAAATGCCTACTGGCGCAACTATGGTCTTCGCGTTAAAGGGGCCAAAAAGCGGACGACCGTTAAGGGCGCCAGCGGGATTGAGGAGTCGGCGACTGACTTTTTTTATGACAGTCCGGGGACGACAGCCAATCTTACGTCGGAAGCGAAGTGGGACAACAGCAATGGTGCGGTGCTTCCGCCCGCTGGAGGTCTCAGCCGCCTGGCTGGCAACGCGGAGGTGACCGATTATACATGGACAGCCGGGAATTTGACGGGATCGACCGGGCCGGACAACGACGTTACGATATTGACTTACGGCGAACTTGCAGGGTGTCCAAGCAACCATACGAATCTTTACCCTACTCAGGTAGTGCAGCACTCCGGTCCGGGGGGCTTGCCGGCGACGTTCGAATTCCAGTACGACTGCGCGACGGGATTGCTGAAAAAGTTAGTGAAGGAGCCCGGACTCTCGGCGAAGGCGATAACGGTCACCGGAGCCTATGATTTGTACGGCCGGCCGACCGGCCAAGTGACGGCTGCGGGAGTCGGCGGCTCAACGTTGCTGCGCCAAGCAGGAACCGAATACAACGATACGGCCCGTTGGGTCCGGCAGACGGCGAGTTTGGATGGGCCGTCGGATATGCGGTTGGCTGCGGTGTTCCATTTTGACGGAATGGGGCAGTTGACGCGCGACCGGCGAACCGACGACAGCGGCGGTGCGGTGAGCGCGAGTTCGACTAATGGGGTCGTTTCGGAGCGGTTCGCGCGGTACGTCGCGAGCGAGGGTCGGTACGAATTGGAATCGAGCACGTACAAACCGAGTCCGGAAGCCGCCGTGACGCAGCCGCCGCGTGCGTGGGCGCGCAAGTTGTTCGATCGCGACGGACGGCTGGTGGAATCGAAGACATTCAAAGGCGATGCATTGCCGCCGCCCTGGGGTGCGAACGGCAATGTCGCCAGTTCCACGACTTATAGCTACTCAGGAGCAAGTACAACGATTACCGATGCCGCTGAAAAGCAGCGTACGGAAACGCGAGATGGGCTGGGCCGGCAGAAGAGCGTCTCAGACGGGGGGCTGGTTCAGGCCATCTATGAGTATGATTCGCGAGATCAGGTAACACAGGTGACGCAGACCGACAGCGCGAACTATGGCAGCACGTTTACGCAGATCCGCACGTTCTCTTACACTTCTCTAGGCCGATTGGAATCGGCGAGCAATCCGGAAAGCGGGATAGCGAGATACAAGTACTATCCGGGCGGAGCGCTAAAGGAGCGGAAAGATGCGCGGAACGTGACCGTCACGTTGACCTACGATGGAGCGCAGCGCGTGAAGACCTGGACGTATTCGGACGGTACGCCTGGCGTTCTGTACTGCTACGACGGAGAGGTGTACGACTCGGGAAGTTGCCAGGCGCTGAGCGGAAGGAGTTCCGACGGCGCGGATTACCCGAAGGGGCGATTGACGGGGATCGGTACAACGGTGGCGTGGACTAACCATGAGCAGATAGACGGGCTGGGGCGAACGTTACGGGTCAAGCAGGGAGTGGCGGGACTGGGAGAGAAGGTGCTGACGTACGGGTACGCGGCGAACGATGCGGTGAAGCAAATCGGGTATCCGAGCGGGCGGATGGTGACCTACGCGTTGTCGGATGCTGGGCGGGCGACCCAGGTGACCGGACTGCTGGGTGGGCAGACGACGCAGTATGTGAGCGAAGCGAAGTATAGTGCGTCTGGGATGCCTTTGAGCTGGAAGCTATCCGGCGGGCTTGTGAAAGAGACACGGAGCTACAATTGGCTCGGGCAGATGACCGGGATGGAGGCGCTACGGAACACGGATCTGCTGTTGCGGCTGACGTTTGACTACCCAGCGTTTGGGAACAATGGGAACCTGCTGGGCCAGACAGTGGAGACGGGGACGCGAACGTTCCGGCAGTATTACGGTTACGACGGAGCGAACCGGCTGCGTCTGGCGATGGAACGGGGGAGCAATGGTTGGGACCTGAGCACAGCCACGTGCGGTGGGATCCAGGGAACGTGGGCGGGCGGAGAGTGGTGTGTGCGTTATGGGCACGACGGATTTGGGAATGCCTGGAGCCCGGAGCATCCGGGAGCGGGGGGATTGGCTGCTAACGGGCCGAGCTGGTATTTACACACCGACAACGGGACGTATGTGAATAACCGCTTTAAGGATGTGGGCTACGACCCGGCAGGTAACCAGACGCAAGTGCAGGTGAATAATGCGCAGCGGGTTGGGGATTATGACGGGGATTCGCGATTGATATGTGTGAGAGATACGGTGCCGGAAACTACGACGGTGGCGGAGAACTTCTACGATGGCGAGGGGCGGAGAGTAAAGCGGACCGTGAGCGGGTTGACAACGTACTATGTGTACGGGCTGGACGGGGCGGTGGCCGCGGAGTATCAGACGCCTTTGCAGGCTGGGTCGGTGGGGCCGAAGTATGTGCTGACGGATCACCTCGGTTCGACGCGGATGTTGATCAGCGGGGACGGAACGCCGGTTGTGCGACGGGACTATGAACCGTTTGGAATGGAGATAGCGCGGAGCGGTGAGGGGTACGGTGCGGCGGATTCGACCGCTTGGAGGTTTACGGGGAAGGAGCGGGATGGGGAGACGGGGCTGGATTATTTTGGGGCGCGGTATTTCTCGGGGGCGCAGGGGAGGTTTACTAGCCCGGATCTATTGATGGCGAGCGGTAGAACGGGAGTGGCGCAGAGTTGGAATCGTTACGCGTATGTATTGAACAACCCCCTCAGCTATGTAGATCCAACTGGAATGCAGGAAGTGCCGACGTCTTGTGGGGTTGGCAATCTGGATTGTCTTCAGGCAGAGAGCCAAGCGATTGCGAATGCCTTCAACGCCGACACAGGGATAGGGATTCTGAAGGGCGTGGCGAACTCGGCGATCAGCGCAAATGCAACCGTAAGCCCTGGTCTAGGCCTGTTGTTTATGGCATTGGGTAGCCCGCAATTTCAAGCTACGAATACAAATCAGCAAATAGGCATGTTTCTAGCAGCGGCTACGGAAGCAGCGTTTGGAATTGTAGCCGGCGGGGCCACGACGAATACTACAACAACTACTGTTTTCCGAGTTGAAGGCGCGGCTAATACAAGACTAGGAATAGGACCTAATGGCAGTGTGTCCATCGAAGGCTCGAACATGCTTTTTCTGAACTTCGGGCAGGAGGGACGCGCTCAACAGTTTCTCCAACACCGTGTCGCTCAGGGCACGGACGCGGCACAGATCAAGTCATTTGAGGTGCCGACATCCTTTCTTCAGGACCTTAGGAAGAGCGCGGTGCCGGAGAGCTTGGCGCGTCAGAATCCTAATGCGCCAATTCGAGTAGACGCAACGAAGGCCCCAGATCAGTTTGGGCTCCGGCCCGCGCAAATAGAGGCGCTTCGAAAGGTCATTGTGCCAGGAAGTGGCAGGACATACTAAGCATGGGAAACCAAGACGAGGAGCGGTTCGCGTCAGAGGTGCGGCGAATTCGTGGAGGGCCGAGGAGCGATGAAAGGCCCGCTGGTCTGGGGACGGTACGATTCCTAGTGGCGTGCCCATTTGGTTCGTCACTGGTCTTGGAAAAAGCGCGAGCCGTCATGAGCATCGTGGCCTCACAATCAATGCAAGGGTGGCCCGACGAAACAACCTGGACGCTGTTCTTGCCAGCTTGGTTTGTTGAAGCCTGCCCGCCAGAACTGAGCGGAGCCGAAATGACGGCCCACCTGGATCGGTGGAGGCAGATGTCCCCGGAAGAACAGGCAAAGACAGAAGAGGAGCGGTCATGGCCGCTTGCGGATTGGCTCTATTGGATGGATCCTTCCCGACGGCGGTGGTGGTGGTGGGACGCGCAGGAATTGCCCGATCTCGATCACATAGTGTTAGCGGTGGAAGTGAATGATTGGCCGTTCCCATGGGGTGCACTTCGATGGCTGTTTCGCGCCGCGGGCGCGAGCTCGGTAGTGGCTGAAGAAGAGTCGCAGTAGCTAAGGGTCTGAGTGCCAAGATGCGCCAATAACTCCGGTAGGGCCGACGTTCCGCGAGCGACCAGGTGGGACCGAGGGTGTAGGACAGTTCTCTCAGCAGGAGCTTGAGGACCTGCAGATCAATTTCTCGCCCACCGCCACGGCGACATTTTTCACTTGCCGTAGCGGCTGAGGCGCCGACTCATTTGCCGCTAGGTTCGCGAACGCTCAGGGGGTCACGACGTATGGATTTCAGGAATACCTCTCTCCCTCGACGCTTCCCGACGCGCGAATAATCCCGGGTCCCGGAACTCCGAAAAGCCTATACTTCGTCGATGGACCGTCGTTCAGCAACGGGAATTTCCGGACCCACATGCTATTCCGTCCCGCCAGACCTCCAGTCCAGTAAGGTTTGGACTGCAATGAAACCTGAAGAAACTGGCAAATCTACGGCCCGGTTTGGCATTATCAAGATCGGTCTGTGCATAGCTGGCATTGCATGGTTGTTTTGGCCCAGTCAACCAGCAATCATACGCATCGGCGAACCGGGTTCGATCCGCGGCGAGGTCTTGCTGTTCATCGCGAATCCGCTCCGCGATAGGGCGCCGGAAGAAACAACCGAGCGCCTCCTGCTGATGTTACGGCAGGGCCGGTGTATAGAAGCCTTCAAATTTGCAGGGGAGGACGACGCCCTAATCAAGGAGGCGTGCAACGCTCGGGCGGCCAGCCTCCCCGTTCTCAGATGGAAGTTTATCGATCGCGTTGATCACAAGGGCATCGTCAATCCTCAGTATCGGTGTGAGCTTCGCGCGTGGGAGGAGTACATGAGCGTGAAACTCATGAAGTCGGGCAATGAGTGGCGCACCGTCTCTTGGGCCTTCCCGCCGGGTGCTTAAAACCAGATCGCATGGACAATTTACCGGCAAGGAACGGGATCAAGAGGCGGGGCTGGGAGCTTGGTTGTAAAACTCTGCTCCGTGTTCGCTGCAGACTCTCGTAATTCCGAGATTATTGCTCCCAGCTTGGTGCGGGGGCCCTCCGTTCTGGCAGCGTCCTTCGTCATCTCACCAGAATACCCCTCAACCATCTTCGCGCCTTGTCCGCCAGATGCCCCAGTCGCACCACACCGCAATCGAGAGGCATACAATGACCGAACAGGTGAGCTATGAAACTGTTCCTTGTCGCATTGTTATTCCTTATCCCCCTGCTGGCTGAAAGAAAACAGGGGAGCCCGCTGGAGCATCTGCCGAAGTCCATGCAGATGCTTACCCATTTCGGCGAGCGGGCCGATTTCTCCCCGGACAACAGCCGCATCGCCTTCATGGCGAAAAGCTTTGGCGACGCGTTTGTGATTGACCTCAAGACGAAGATCATCCGCTGCCTGACCTGCAGCGTGCCGGGCGCGGCGTTTCTGCGCATCATGCACTTGAGCGATGGCAACTACATTCTCATCGGCCCCGAACGGTTCAGCGATATCCGCACCAGCCGCCGCCGCGACAACGAGTTGTGGTTCCTCAGCAAAGAGCCAGGCTCAAAGCCAGTCAAGCTGGGGCAGAAGATGAGCGAAGGGGCGGCGATATCGAAAAAGCAGTTGAGAATGTCGTGGTCCGAGACGCCGGCGCAGTTTCCGGAACTCCCCGCGGGTTATTCCCGGATCGTCGTGGCCGACTTGCAATACAACGCCGGTAAGTTGACGGTCCTGCATAAGAAGACGGTGTTTGAGAGTAAGTCGGCAGATTGCGTCGCGGAGTCCCAGGATTTCTACGATAACGACGAAAAGCTTACGTTCACCTGTTACCGGCCGAAGGGGTTGGGTGGTGTCATGGGGCTGGATCTGAAAACAGGCAAGGTGACGGATTTCTCGCAGGCGGACTCCATCTATAACGAGGTAGAAGGCATTTTCCCGGACGGGAAATACACGTTGGTCGAGTCGTCCAAGCAGGTGGAGACGCTCGGCGGACAGCATGGCTCGCACGAGATCGATATCTGGAAACTGCGGATGGACGGGACCGGGAAGGATTTTGTCCGCGTCACTCACTTCAATGACTACGAGGGATGGAAGGCGTCGAATCCCGTTGTTTCCACCGACGGCCGATACATGGCGTTCCAGGTGGCCCGCACGGCCGACGAAGCAGGCGTCGGTTACGGCATTGTGCTGATGACCTTGCCGAAGTAATTCCGGCTTGCGAGTTTACAAGCCGATTGCCTAAGCGGGGTAGCGGTAGTGATATTCTCGCGGGCGGTAGCGGCAGGGGTGGCGCCAGCCCGGTGTTCGAGAATCCGAAGGAGTGGCCATGAAGAGATCCGCAGTAGCCTTCGCCAGTTTGATTGTGGCGTGCGCAGGCAGCGTGTTTGCGCAGCAAACGACGGCAACATATCATGCCGTTGTCACTGACAGTTCCGGGGCGTTGGTTCCCTCCGCCACGGTGACGATGACGCATCAGGAGATGGGCACGGTGGTGGTGCGGCCGGCCAACGCGCAGGGGGAGGCGACGTTCGACTTCCTGAAGGTCGGCACGTATCGAATCCGGATAGAAGCGCCGGGTTTCAAACGGTTGGAGAGCACGGGGCTCGAACTGTCGGCGGCGCAGAATGTGCGGCAGACCTATTTGCTCGAAGTGGGGTCGACGAATGAGACCGTGACGGTAGAGGCCGGCGCGCCGCTAATCAATACTGTCTCGTCTGAGCAGCTCAATACCTTTGACAAGGCAAAGATCGGCGAGCTGCCGATCTTCCGCCGCAATTACACCAACCTGCTTTCTATCAATACGGGCGTGACAATGGCGCCGGAAGGCGTGCGGATGAACGGAGTGGGAAAGAATGGCGTCTCCTACACCGTGGACGGCACCGACGCGGGCGGCAATCCGGAAGGGCGCTACTCGTCGAATTACCTGCAGCCGAACCTGATCGACATCATGAGCATCGAGGCGATTCAGGAGGTGCACACCATCAAGGGCGTGCCTCCCGCCGAATACGGCAACATGGTGGCCGGCCAAGTGAACCTGTTGAGCCGGTCAGGGACGAACGTGCTGCACGGAAGCTTGTTTGAGAACTTCCGCGCCGAGGAGCTCGACGCTCGCCACCAGCGGCTGACCGACAAGCCGGGGCTAAGCTTCAATCAGTTCGGCGGTTCGCTGGGCGGAGCGGTGAAAAAGGATCGCATCTTTTTATTCGGTGTGTATGAGGGATATCGCGACCGGGCCTTCTCTCTCGTGCAGGAAACGCTGCTGACTTCGCGGCTGCGGGACGAGGCGATCCGCGCGAATCCGAGCTACAAACTCTACCTGGATTTCATCCCGCTGCCGAACCAGCCGGTAGGGCCGAACGATGACACGGGGCTCTATATCAAGCCGAGCTCTTCCAAGCGAAACGACAATCACATGGATGTGAAGAGCGACTTCCGGTTCGGGAGATCCAGCACGCTGACGTTGAGCTACACGCGCGGGCGGCCGGACCAGTTGCTACCGCGGCACTATATCAACGGCGCCAACGACCGCACGTTCCGCATTTGGGACGAGCGCGGCACAGCGAGCTACACGACGGGCGGGCCAAGCTGGACGTCCGAAACACGCTACGGCTATCACTTGACGGATATGCACCGCGAGGACGCGTTCTTCTTCCAGCAGTTCGATCCGATCAACAAAACGGAGGTGCTGCCGTTCGGCCGGCGCGTGCCGCGGTTGAGTTATCCGGGCGTCGCGAATCCGGACCAGGAGCTGTACCTGATGGAGGGCCGTACCTACAACTTCGACCAGAAGTACTCGCGCCACCTGGGCGACCACTCTCTGAAATTCGGCTTCACGGTCCGGCGCGACTGCTGCCGGCGCAATAATCCGGAGGCGGTGAACATCGCCTACAGCACGCGCGCGGACTTCATCAACAACGTGACAAACACCGTGGGACCGACGTATGGCAACGGCGACTACACCGCGAAGATGTACCAGATCGGCGCGTTCGCCCAGACCGATTGGCGCGTGCGGAAGAACCTGACGCTGAACCTTGGCGTCCGCTACGACTTCTTCTCTCACCTGGTGCCGGAGGCCAGCGAGAAGGCGCCGGGGACGGGGATCTACAATCCGGACGGTCTGTTGGATTCGAATTTCAATGTGGGCAAGATTCGTCCGCGCGACAATCCCTATGAATCCGACGGCTGGGTGAACCTCGGGCCGCGCATCGGCTTTGCCTACAACGTGGGCGGCAAAAGCAAGACGGTGCTGCGCGGCGGATTCGGCATGTTGTTCCAGGGCCAGGTGGCGGGCGCGATGTGGGCGCACGTGCAACCTACGGCATCCGCTCCGTTCCGCTTCAACTTCATCCGGGCGGACACGACGCGGCTGGGAATCAAGTGGCCGACCTACAACGACGACCTGATCAAGATCATCGACTCGGAGACCAAGGCGCGCGGGTGGATCAATACGTTCTCGGTGGTGGATCCGCACTTGCAGAATCCGTACACGATGCAATACACCTTTGGCGTTCAGCGCGAGATCAACTCGACCCTCGCGTTTGAGACCGGGCTTGTCGGCGTGCGCGGGGTGAAGTTCCTCATGCAGCGGTGGATGAACGAGCCCAGCCGCACGACGGGCTTGCGGCCGAATCCGCTGCTCAACGTGAACTACTATGTGGATTCGACGCAGCAATCGTCCTACGTCTCCTGGCAGTCGTCGCTGCGGAAGCGCTTCGCGCACGGGCTGAGCGGCAGCGTTCACTACACGTGGGGCAAGGGCCTTTCCACCGGCGGCGGCGACATTGGGGCCTACTACCAGGGGGATGCCGACTCGCGGACGCAGGACTTCTTCAATCCGCGCGCCGACCGTGGACCGAACACCGGCGACATCACGCACTATATGACCGGCGAATGGACCTACACGGTGCCGCGGCTTCGCGCTTCCGACAATCCGTTTGCGAAGGCCGTGTTCGGCGGCTGGATGGTGTCCGGCATTCTGCTCGCAAGGACCGGCGGAGCGGTGCAGCTCTCGCAAACCGGCACTGGACTGAACGTCTCGCGGCCAGACTACAACGGCAAGCAGGTCTATCTCGACGATTACCGGAAGACGCTACGTTATTTGAATTTTGACGCGTTCGCTCTGGTGCCGATCAGCCCCACGTCGCGGATTGCCGTGCGTCCGGGCAATGTTGGGAACAACGCCATCCGGGAGCCGGGCGCGTGGAACCTGAATGTGTCGATCAGCAAGGAGTTCGCGCTGGTGGAGCGGATGCGGATGCGTTTCGGCATGGACGGGTTCAACTTCTTCAACCACACGAACCTGACTGGCCTAATCACGAGCATCAATAACCGGTTCTTCGGCGAGCTGCAGAACACCACCGGAGCGCGGCAGATTCAGTTGAATGCGCGGCTGAGCTGGTGAGCTAGGGCAGGGGAACGATCCCCATCCAGAAGAGGCTGCCGGCGGTAGTGTCGACGTCGTACTTGTTCGCGAAGTCGAGCCTGCCGCCGGCCCGCACCCGGTAGACAACGAGGCTGGCCGGCGTTGCATTTGGAATGGCGGTCTGGTTGGCCGCGACCAGGACGCGGGCAGCCGGGTCAAGGGCGAAGGTCCGGGGCTCGGCGCCGCGCGTGTCCGCATTTTGTATGCGGGTCGGCCTGCCGGTCTGGGAGTCTATCGAGTAGACGGCGATGCTGTTCTCGCCGCCGCCGTGAATGGCTTTTCCGTCCGGATTGGCGGCGGCGGAGCGATTGGCCTGGTAGATGACTTTTCCGTTCGGATGCACGTGGAGCGTCCCGGCGATCTGCCGGATTACCTGGCGGGCCGGATCGGCCAGGCTGTCGACGGTGAAGGATGGTTTCGGGCTGAAGCTGCCATCGGCGGTCATGGTGTACAGCTCGAGCTTATTCTGGCGCTCGAGCGAGACATAGACCCAGGGTTTCGCCGGGTGAAAATCGAGGTGGCGAGGCTGGTAGTTGACGCCGCCGTTGGGTGCGATTGAATCCTTATTCGTGAGCGCGCCGTTGGCGTAGTTGTAGATTTTCAGCGCGCCGCGGTCTTCTGCTTTCTCCTTCGTGGGGCCGTTGCCGCGTGTGACAAGGATCGCCGATTTGTTCGTTGGGTGAACGCGAATCTGGTGGCCGTAGACACCGGTATCGAGTGGACCGGATTGAGAGACTGGCGCGCCGATAGTGCCGTCCTGATTCAAACGATGCACAGTCACGGCGCTGGGGTCGTTGTAGGCGATGAGAATGTGTGTTCCCGTATGGTCGACCGTAATGTGGATGGGGCGCGAGGGCAATGCAATCGTTGGGCCGGCCGGTTCCAGGGCACCGGTGCGCGGGTCGATGCGAAACGCGCCGGCGCCGTGCGTCTTGCCGCGCGGGGCAACAGCGGCTCCGGGAGCCGTAGCCGCCGCGCCGCCGTCACTCCAGACGACATAGAGGAATCGTCGCGAAGGGTGAGGCCATGCGTATTGGATGTTCGCCGGAACGCGAATCGTGTTGCGCTTGACGAGCGTGCCGGAGTCCGTGTTGATGTCGTACCGCGCCAGTTCGGGCCCGGTGGATGCGTAGAGCACGCTTCGTGTCTGTGCTGGAGCGAGGCCGAGGGAGAGGAGGAAGGGGAGAATGATCCGGAGGTTCAAGGTGATCGCCTGTCGCGGGTCATTGTATCCCGCTTTACGGAGTCCGCTGAACGGGGAGTTGCGGGCCTGGTTCGCGCTGGTTTTCGCGAGTGGAGATAATGCAAGCTATGACTTTTTTCCGGCCGGTATTTTTTCTATGCGCGATGGTGTTGACCGCGGCCGAGCCGCCTACGGCGGAGATCGGAAACGGAAAGATACGCGCCAAGTTCTACCTGCCGGACGCGGCTAATGGCTTTTATCGCGGGACACGGTTCGACTGGTCCGGTGTGATCTTCGATTTCACGGCGAATGGGCACTCCTACTACGGGCCGTGGTTTACGAAACGGAGCTCGACGGTTCGCGATTTCGTCTATGAAGGGGATGATATCGTGGCGGGTCCGTGCAGCTCGACGATGGGGCCCGCCGATGAGTTTCGACCTCTGGGATACGATGCGGCGAAGCCGGGCGAGACGTTCGTGAAGATCGGCGTGGGCGCGCTGCGAAAGGCCGGCGCCGTGCCCTACGATGCATTCCGCGTGTACGAGATCGCCGACCATGGCAAATGGACGACGCGCCGGCGTGCCGATTCGATCGAATTCACGCAGGAGCTCCGGGACGATTCCTCGGGGTATGCCTACGTATACCGGAAGACGATTCGCCTGATCAAAGGCAAGAGTGAGATGGCAATGATCCACAGCTTGAGGAATACGGGGAAAAAGGCGATCGAGACGCCGGTGTACAACCATAATTTTCTGGTGCTGGATGGGAAGGGCCCGGGGCCGGGCGCGGTGATTACATTCCCCTTCGCGGTGCGCTCATCGCGGCGGCCCAATTCGGAACTGGCCGAGATTCAGGGGAACCGGATTGTCTACACGAAGGCGCTTACGGGGCGCGATGTGGTGACCTGCCCGGTCGAGGGGTTCGGCGAGGCTGTTTCCGACCACGAGATCCGGATCGAAAACAGCGGGTTGAAAGCAGGGATGAGCATACAAGGGGACCGGCCATTGCGCAGCATCAACTTGTGGTCGATCCGGAGCAATATTTCGGTGGAGCCGTTTGTGGGGGTGTCCGTAGAGCCGGGGAAGGAGTTTCGGTGGACGAGTACGTATAAGTACTATGCGGTGCCGTGAGGGGCAATGCTGCCCTTGCTACTGAGTTCGCAGCAGGCGGCGGAGGATTTTGCCGGAGGGGGACTTGGGGATCTGGTCGACGAATTCCCACTGACGGATTTTCTTGAAGGGGGCGACGCGGGCGGTGATGAAGTCGGAGAGTTCGGCGGTTGAGATTTCGCCGCGGCGGACTACGAAGGCCTTTGGTACTTCGCCCGCCTCTTCGTCCGGAACACCGATGACCGCGGCGTCGATGATGCCGGGATGACTGAGCAAGAGTGCTTCCAACTCGGCGGGCGGGACCTGGCAGCCTTTGTACTTGATCAGCTCCTTGCAGCGGTCGACGATGCGGATCCAACCTTCTTCGTCGATCTCGGCGATATCGCCGGTGCGCATCCAGCCGTCAGGGAGGACCATCTCGGCCGTCGCTTCGGGCCTGTTCAGATAGCCCTTCATGATCTGTGGGCCGCGGACTAACAGTTCCCCGTCCACCAGTTTGACTTCGCACCCAGGGACTGGAAGGCCGACTCCGTCGAGCGCCGGCGGGGTGCGGCCGGGCGGCACGATGGAGATGATACAGCTCGTCTCCGTCATCCCGTAGCCCTGGCGGACCGGGGCGCCGATGCGCTCACCGCAGGCCTTTATGAGCGTTTCGCCAAGCGGCGCGGCGCCGGCGAGGATGTCGCGGACGGAGGAGAAGTTGTAGCGGTCGACAACGGGCGATTTGCTGAGCGCGAGAACGACAGGCGGCACAAGGTAGAGGCGATTGATGCGATAGGTCTGCACGGCATTGCAGAAGCCCTCGAAATCGAAGCGGGACATGACGATGAGCGTGGCGCCCTGACGCAGACTGGTGTTCAGGATCACCTGCATGCCGTAGATGTGGAAGAAGGGGAGGAAGGCAATGACGACGTGGTCCCGATTGGTCTGCTCAACTTCAATGATCTGGCGCAGGGCGGCGATCATGCTGTAGTGCGTGAGCATGACGCCTTTTGCCGCGCCGGTGGTGCCGCTGGAATAGGGGAGGGAAACGATGTCCTCGCGGAGGTCGTGTTCGACGGCGGGCGGCGGACCGGAAGGTTCCAGCAGTTGCGCGAATGAGACGGCACCGGCAGCCTCGCCGAAGACGAAGATTTCGTGGACAGAGGTGCCTTCGACGGCGGTGCGGGATTTTTCCAGGAGATCGGGGACGGTGATGAGACGCGTTGCGCCGCTATCGATCAACTGGCGGTGGAGTTCTTCGCTGCTGTAGACGGGATTGACGGTGGTGGGGATGCCGCCGGCCATCTGGATGCCGTAGCTGGCGACGGGGTATTCGAGGACGTTGGGCGAGTAGATGCAGAAGACTTCGCCCTTCTTCATGCCGCGCGCGGCGAGGTTGGCGGCGACGCGGGGGACCGATCGGCAGAGATCGGCGTAGGTGAGCGTGCGGCTGGTGGGTGCGTCGATGAGCGCGGGCTTAGCGCCGTAGCTGGACCAGTGCTCCATGATGAACCGGTAGATGGGGAGTTCGGGGATGTGCATGGATTCAATATTGGAGCCACGTGCCGACGGGGCGCTGCTGCTCGACGCCGGGCTTTTTCCAGTCGCAGACGCCGGTGGGGAAGATGCGGCGGAGGCGCTGTTTATCGGTGTCGGAGAAGGGGACGGCGTAGTCGGTTGGGTCGATGGGCTTGAGCTGGCATTTGAGGACGTTGTTGGTTATGGGACCGCCGGCGATCATGCGAGGAGGCGGGAAGGTTTGATAGAGCTTGTTGCATTCACCGCCGGAGAAGGTCTGCGGTTCGAGGATGCGCGTTTCGTTGGCGGAGTAGCAGGAGTCAGAGAGGTCGACCGGTTTGGCGCGGGTGATCCTTTCGAGGATCGGGGCGTTGGAGGTGTCTTTGGCGAGGTTGGTGAGCCACTCATCCATCTTGGCGATGGCAAAGGCGTGGACGCGGGGGCTGCGCTGGGCGGCGAGGAGGACGACCTCATTCGCGGCGGTGCCGTTGGCGGCGCGGAGGCGTTCACGGAAGGAATAGGAGTGGTATTTCTGGTGGACGTCGCCATTGATGGTGAGGTCAGTGTAGGCGCGGTAATCGATGATGGGGATGCGGGAGAGACCGTTGCCGCCGAAGGTGACGCGGCCTGTCTGGTAGGCGGCGCGGAGGGCTTGGGGATCGGCAACAGAGCGGGCGGGGGCGAGGGTGCCGTCGTTATCGTAGCCGCCGATTTTTTCGTTGAGGTCGAGGAACTGGGCGGGTGTGATGGCGCCGCTGTTGAGGGCGGTGAGGCCGTATTGGACGCCGGCGTTGTCGATGGCGCGGCGTGCGAAGCCGGTGGCGGGATCGCGGCCGTAGACGTTGACGGTGTGGTCGAAGATGTCGCAGCGGGCGCCGGAGCGGTTGAGGAGCGGGTGATAGCGGAGCTCGATGGGCAGCTCGGGCGGGCAGAAGGTGGTGGGGTTGATGCGGCCGGCGCCGTTGGCGGTGCCGGTGATGTTTTTGAGAGTGCCGACGCCGGCGATGGCGCGTTTCTGCTCGTCGTTCAGGGAGCTGCCGGACTTTGCGAAGTAGTTGTCGAGGAGTTGGGCGTCGGTAAGGAACTGGGTGGTTTCGAGAACGTCGGGGAACGTGGCGCTAGGGATGATGCCATCGAGAAGGCCGGGGTAGCCGTCGGCGATCTGGATCTGCTGATAGGAGCCACCGGAGCCGCCGCGGCCGAAGGTGAAGGCGGGCGGGCCATAGGCTTCGATGAGGCGTTCCTTGACCATCATCATGGTTTCGGCGGCGACGACATCCTGGCAGTTGTTGCCGAAGACGTTGAGCGTGGCGGATGCTTCGGCGTAGCCTTTGCCGACGATGTCGTCGTTAACGACGCCGGGCAGGGCGCCGCCCTGGCGAAACCAGCCGCCGGTGCAGCCGCCGCCGAAGGTATAGAGCAGGCGGCGATTCCAGGATTTGGGCGGGGAGTGGGGGCTGGGAAGGGGATCGGCGGTTGGGTCGTGCAGGACGGCGAACTGGTAGATGGAACGATTGAGGGTTCCGGTTTCGACGCGGACGATGTAGGGGACGCGCTGGCCGGTGGTGGTTGTTGTGAAGGCTACGTCGGCGGGGCGAGGCGCGCCTTGGGGGAGGGGTTTGAGCGCGGGGTTTTGTTCGGTTTTGTAGACGTAGGTGACGACGGTCTTGACGGTGCAATCGGCATCGAGCGCGGGCCCGAGGTGCGTGGCGTCGGGCAGGAGGAAGTTGTGCGACTGGCAGATGAAGGGCTGCTCCCGCGGGCCGGAGAAGATGGGGCCGGTGGAGGGGAAGTTGACGATGGAGAGTTGGGCATCGGCGGGGCCGGGCCCCTGAAAGACTTCGAGGGTGTTTTGCCCAATGCGCAGACCGCGGACCAGACCGAGGAGTGCATGGCGGGGATGTTCCGGGCGGAAGGAGGCGGTTACGTCCTGGCCGTTGCGGCGGATGGATATGCCGGTGAGGGGGGAGTTGGCTGGGACCTCGACACGGACGAGGGTTTCGCCGCCGCTGACTTTATCCGGACGGCCCGAGAGAGTGGCGATCTGCCAGCCGGGAGAGGCGGCGGCGGAGAGACAGAGCAGCGCGGCAAGGAGACGCAAGGCTGACATGGGGCGAATTGGATTGATGGTACATGAAGGCGCCACTGTGGCGCCAACTAATCCCGGGGGTTGGCCCCATACCGCAGCCGCAGTTTGACGAGCATCGGTTCGCTCGCCTGGCTCTCCGCCCGATAGACAGTCTGGGGAGGCGGATCCTCCTGTGTCAGCAGGCGAGTGGCACCAGCGGCGGCTTGCTGCTCCACCGCGGTCCAGGCCGCGCCGGCTCCGCCAGTCAGCTCAAATACCTCGGCCTTGCGGCCCCACTTCTTTTCCCAGCTCGCGACCTGCCCATCCGGCAAGGCCAGCGCCTTGGCCGCGATCGTCAGATCGTCTAAGGGAGCCGCCGCCAGCAGCAGCGTGATTTCCTCCTCCACGTGGTCCTGGCGGGTTCGTGCAGAGTGTAATGCGCGATTGGAAACTGGCCAAAGGCTGGCTGGCGAGAGAACTGAGCCGATGAGAGAGCCCTGCCTTTACGCCCGCACTTTGTCGTAGTCGAAGGCTTCGTTGACGAGGTGGAACTTGGGTTCGCCGTCGCGTTGGAGATAGTAGGTAGGGAGCGGCGTGCGCTGGAAGCTGCTTAGCTGGCGGCGGGCGGGTTTGCCGTCTTCCCATTCGTAGAGCTCGACTTCGTGCGGGTTGAATGTGTCGAGCAAGCCGCGCTCTTTGGCGATGCGGAACAGATTGACGTTGCCCGGCTCGTGACCACCGAGATACATGCCGACCATGTCGAGGCGGAGTTTATCCTTGCCGAACATGACGAGGTTCGTCAGGTGGTCGTTCCCGGTGCCGAAGCCATCGCCGTCCCGGCCGTAGATGCCTTCGATAATGGAGAGGCCGGTGCGCAGCGTCTGGGTGTTGTCGCAGGTTTTGTGGGCCCAGATTTCCTGATGGATGGGGCTTAGCGCGTCCTTGCTCTGATAGCGGGCGTAGCCCATGCGGACATGGCGATCGAAGAAGCTGTTGACGCGGCGCTCCACTTCGGGATGGATGTTCTCCTTCATGAAGCCGGGGACGCCTGTGACCATGTTCCAGCCGGGGCAGAAGCGGACGTACGGTTTGACGACGAGGCCTTGTTCATTCTTCGTCGAGAGGGTCATGCACATGCCGTGGGACTTCCACTTGGCGATGTTGAGGAGCCAGGTATCGGGCTCATTGACGGGCGCGTAGTGCGGGATGTGGGTATAGACGACGGGGTCGGGGACCTTGGTCCAGTTCATTTCGTAGCCGTCGCGGAAGTTGCGGGGGCGGCGATCGGGTTCGTTGACTTCGACGCCGTGACGGTCATTGATATCGGCGAGGCCGCGGTAGTTCCAGGTGTGGAAGCCGTTGGCTTCGAGGAAGTGAAATTTCTTGAGGCCGAGTTCTTTGAGGCCGATGATGATGCCTTCGTAGAATTGGGGGTCGGTGCCTGTGCCCCAGTTTTCCTCGTGGGGGCGGTTGTTGCGGACGGAGGTGAAGTTGGGTTTGAGGATGATGCGGTGGGAGATGGGGACGCCTGCGGGATCATCGACAGGGACCAATACTTCGCGTGCGAAGGCGATACCTTCCTTGAGCTTTGCGGCTTCGTCCATCTTGTGCGGTACGCGCGTGCGCTTGATGAAGACGGCCTTGGGGTTGGCCTCAATAAACGAGTGCACGGCGAAGCGGGACTTGGGGAGCCGCGCGGGGGCGCCGACCAACTGATAGGGCGCCAGAGCGGCGGCGGACGCGAGGAATTTGCGGCGGCAGATTTTCATGGCGCGGAGTCCTACTGGAACTGTACAACAGCGAGGCGGCGAATGGCGGGCGGGAAGACTTCGGTGGCGGTGCCGCGGTGGTAGACCTTGAGGGCGAGCGGGGGTGCATCGGGGCGCAGGAGCGCGGCCGATTTGTAGATGCCTTGCACGCGGGCTTGTATTTCGTTTTCGACGGGGCCGCCGTATTGAATGATGTGGAGGAGACCGCCGGCGGTAGCGAGGGGAATGGCGGCGGGAGCGTTCCAGAGGCGGGCGGCGCGGCGGCGGTGGGTGAGGAGGTCGATGCAGTCGAGGGCGAATTCGCTGGGGTCTTTGATGCGCGTGTGGTAGGCGACGACCCGTCCTTTGCCGACGGAGTAGATGGTGCGGTCGGTGTCTTCCTTGATCGTGGTCCAGCCTTTGGGAGGGGCAGAGTCGGTGACGGCGGTGGCGCCGGCGCTTGCGTGGCGGTAGGCGGTTTCGGGGACGGATTTGAGACCGGCGGCGATGAGGAGATTGATTTTCGCGGGATCCGGTGGAGGGACTTCGCTGGTTAGGGCAGGGCTTGCGCCGCGGCGGTAGAGAAGGTTGGCGATTTCGGATGTGAGGAAACCGGGTTCGACGAGGGCGGTGACGATTGGCAGTGTTGGACGGTTGAATAGCTGTTCGTTCTGGCGGAGCCAGCTTGCGGTGCGGGCGAGGGAGCGCCAGGCTTCGAGCGCCGTGGGATCGGCAGCGAGGAGGGCGCCGCGATAGCGGGGTTCGACGGAGAGGATGAAATTGCCGCCATTGACGCGAGCTTCGATGAGGGCGAGCTCAAGGGTGTCGAAGGGGACGCCGCGTTCGGGGTCATTCTGCGAATGGGCGAGGAGGGCTGGCTGGCCGATGGCGCGTTGATAGGCGGCGAGGTACCCATTGGCGTCGACCCAGGGTTCACGGCTTGCGCTGGCGATATCGGCGCTGCCCTGTTTGGCGGGTGAGCGGATGCCGGGCCAGAGGCCTCGTGTGATGGAGCCGGGAACTGTTTCCGCGCCGATGACCCGATCGGGCTGGAGCTGCGTGATGAGTGCCTCATGGGCCGGTTCGCGATTGGGCCAGCGAAGAATGAGCGGAGCAGCCATGGGAGTATTTTATGCGGCGTTGACGCGGCGCGCATGCTGCGGCGTTGTTCCTTCTGCAGTGAATTCGGCCGGTCTGGTGGTATTGGGCCAGGACTGGTTTGTAACGGAATTTCGAGAAGTTATTGATACTGGGCGAGTTGTAGTTTGGAAAGGCAGTTGCAGTGCATATGGGCGTAGTAAGGAAAAAGGAGAATACGATGAAACGCATATTGATGGGACTGGCATTCGGAGTGGCTCTGATGGCGCAGCCGTACGGCGCGCGTCCGGGCTATGGTCCCGGATACAATGACTCGCGCGGGTATGCGTATAACGGCAATCACTTTGCCGAGCGGATTGCGCGCGGGGAACGCATGGGACTGTTGACGCGCCGCGAGGCGTCGCGGCTTTGGGACATGGAGCGCAGGCTGCGTTATGAGACAGAGCGCGCGTATCGAAGCGGGTATGGCGTTTCGCCTCGCGAACAGCAACGGCTGGCCGAGATGAGCCGGCGCTTGGACTACGAGATCACGCGGGAGATGCGTGACGGCGAGCGCAGCGGTTGGAGCCGCTGGTAGCCCTTTCTACTCGTGGCGCAGAGCTACGAGCGGATCGAGCCGGGATGCACGGCGTGCGGGGATGAGGCACGCCGCCAACCCGGCCGAGCAGAGCGTGAGTGTGACCATGCCAAACGTCAGCGGATCGGACGGGGAAACCTTAAACAGGAACTGCGTCATCAGCCGGCAGGCAAAGAATGCGGCGGTCAGACCGAGCGCCATTCCGATAGCGATTTGGATAAGCCCGCGATTCAAGACCATGCCGACAATGGCGCGGGCATTGGCGCCGAGCGCCAGCCGGACACCGATTTCGCGAGTGCGAGCGGCGGTGGCATGGGCGAGAACGGCATAGATGCCGACAGCGGCCATGCCCATGGCGATGAAGGCGAACGAGAAGAAGAGCGTGCCAAATACGCGAAGGTACCAGCGGCTCCGTTCGAGGGTTTCCGCGAGAGTGCCGACGTCAAAGAGAGGCAATTCGCCGTCGAGTTGCTGCACTTCACGGCGAAGGGCTGGAGCCAGGGTAGGCGCGGCAGGGCCAATCTGGAGGAGGGCCGCCATGCCGCCCTGGCTCTCCGAAATGTAGGGGAGGATCACCAGCGGATCGGGCGCCTGGTTGCCGGGATTCGATTGGCGGATGTCGGGCGCGATGCCAATTACGGTCATCCATGCGGCGGGCTGGTTGTTCCCCTGAAAAAGGCGGAGCTGTTTGCCGATGGCATCCTGGCCGGCGAAATGTTTGGCGGCGAATTCGCGGGTAACGATGACCGCTTCTTTGCCGGGCAGACCATCGTTCTGTTCAAAGTCGCGCCCTTGGGCCAGGCTTTGACCGATGAGGCGCAGGTAGCCGGGGGAGACGAAGAGAACCGTTGCGCCGGGACGGCGTTCAGGTTCGGGGACGGGCTGACCGGAGATTTCGAAGCGACGCCCCTGCGCGCCATCGCCGGGCGTGTTGGAGGTCATGGCGACCGATTTCACGCCAGGGAGCGCGGCCAGACGCGGAAGCAGTTTTTCAAAGAACTGGCGGCGCGCCTCGGGAGTGGAAAAACGGCTGTTGGGAAGATTCACGCGCGCATGTAGAATCTGCGACGCGTCGATGCCGGCGAACTCCTGTTGCGCGACGAGGAAGCTGCGAATCATGAGGCCGGCGGCGCTGAGCAATACGACTGCGAGAGTGAATTGGAAAACCACAAGGGCGGCGGAAAGATAACCGCTGCGGCGGCCGGAGGAGCTCTTCGAGCCTTCTTTCAATGCTTCATTGAGATCGATGCGCGTGGCTTGCAGGGCGGGAACGATGCCGAAGAGAATTCCGGAGAGGATGCAGACGGCGGCCAGGTATCCGAACACGACGTAGTCCATCTCAAAGATGATCCACGAGGGCTTGCCGACATTCTGAACGGCTTTGGAGAAGGCTTCGACGGCGAATCGACTGAGTCCCAGCCCGAGCAGGCCACCCAGCGCGGAGAGCAGAACACTTTCGACGAGGAGTTGGCGGAGAATGCGTGCGCGGCCAGCGCCCATGGCGACGCGGATGGAGATCTCGCGCCGACGGCTGAGGGCGCGGCCGAGGAGCATGTTGGCTACGTTGGCGCAGGCGATTAACAGCACGAAACCGACGGCGCCGAGCATCAAGAGGAAGATGACGCGGATGGGGCCGCCGTTCATCGTCTCGTGGAATGTACGGACGGCAATGGAATAGCCTTTATGAGAGTCCGGGAACTGCTGCTCCAAGCGGCGGGCGACAACGTCCAGATCCGCCTGCGCAGCGGGGATCGTGACGCCGGGTTTCCTCATGCCGATCATCATGAAGGAGCGGTTGTCGCGCTTCTCCAGTTGCTCGGTGGGAACGGCATTCATCCAGACGTCTTCGTTGTTGGGGAATTTGAAGCCCTCCGGCATCACGCCGACAATGACCGCGGTCTTGTCGTTCGCGCGAATCGCGCGGCCAATTACTCCCGGATCCTTGCCATAGCGGTCCTTCCAGACGCCGTAGCCGATGACCATGACCGACTCGGCGCCAGGTTTTTCGTCATCAGGACCGAGCGCGCGGCCGGCGACAGGCTGCATGCGGAGCATGGCGAAGAGGCCGCTGGTGATGCGCACGCCGCGATAGCGTTCGGGGGGATTGCCGTTTTCACTGACTGTTACTGGGAGACCGGAGAAGGCTTCGAGGTACTCGAACGATGTGGTGGACTGGCGGAAGTCGCGCAAGTCGGCGTAAGAGAGGCTGACCTGGTTGCGGCCCTGGGCGGGTTGCGTGGCGGGCACCATTACGAGGCGGTCGCCGCCGGGGAAGGGGAGCGGCTTGAAGAGAACGGCGTTGACGAGGGTGAAGACGGTGGTATTGACGCCAATGCCCAGGGCGAGGGTGCCGATGATGGCCGCCGAAAACCACGGGTGCTGGCGGATCATGCGGATGGCGTAGCGGAGATCCTGGAGCATCGGAGAGCCAGACGAGGCTGTCCGCCGATTTGTTCCTTTAAATTTCCGGGGCGGCTAGCGCTTTTGCCACCAATGCCGCTTCTTAGCGACGAGGGGCCGATTGGTTTTGGGGTTGTAAACCAGCGGCTTGCGGTTGTACTTCTGCTTTTTGCGTACTGAGGAGAGGCTGGATTGCTTTCCGCCGCGCCGTTTGGCCGATTCGGCCTGCGCGGAGACGGCCAGCGGACCGAGGAGAAGCAGAATCAGGAGCAGAGTGGACCAGAGGTAGCGCATACTGTTCAGTGACGGCTGCCATGCCGCCATTCGAACTATCGGCGCAGGCAGTGAAATACTTGAGGACTCGCAATGCGATTTCTTGCCCTGGTATTGTTGCTGCCATTCATGATGCCGGCGCAGGTGCCGCTGATCATCGACACCGATGCCGGGGCCGATGACCTACTGGCGCTCTTGTGGCTGATCCGGCAGCCGAGTGTTCAAATTGAGGCTGTAACGGTTACCCAGGGGCTGGCGCACCCGGCGGAGGGCGCGCAATCCGTCCTGCGGCTGCTGGAGGCCGGGGGGCGAACCGCGGTGCCGGTCTATATCGGCGCAGACCGGCCGGTGCAGGGGTATGGCGCATTTCCGGATGTGTGGCGAGCGGCATCGGACCGGCTGCTGCGCGATGAATTGCCGCAAGCGAAGCGGCGCCCCGAATCGCGAGCGGCCGCGGCTTTCCTGGCGGACCGCATGATGGACACGCGGCGGCCAGTGCGAATCCTGGCGCTTGGTCCGCTGACGAACATCGGGCAGGCTATGGCGCTGGAGCCACGCACGGGGCAGGGATTGCGGGAATTAGTTTGGATGGGCGGGGCGCTGGACGTACCGGGCAACGTACCGCAGGCGCCATCGGCCGAATGGAATGCATGGGTAGATCCGGAGGCGGCGGAGCGCGTGCTTGGCGGGGGCTTTCGCGTGCACATCGTACCGCTGGATGCGACCAACCGAGTGCCGATCGGACCGTCGATGCTGAAGCTGTTTGAGGAGGAGGCGCGGGAGTGGGCAGCGACCATCGTGCTGCGGTTGTTGCGCTCCGAGGCCGAATCGATTCGCGCGGGCCGCTACTATGCGTGGGATGTGCTGGCGGCGATGACGCTTTTCGAGCCGAAGCTGACCGGACAGCGCATGGCCGCGCTGGCAGTGCGGAAACGACCGAGAGAGCGCGGCCGGTTGGTTCGCGTGGAAGGGGCGCGGCCGAACGCGATGATCGCGACATCGGCGGACGCGCAGCTTTTCGCGCGGATGTTTCGCACGATGCTGCCGTAGTCCAACGCCGTTCAGCGCTTTCGCTCTTCGTTCTGCGCCACGCGTTCCTTCAGGATTTTCCTGATGAGGGCTTTCGGCGGCGGTTGATCGACCGGGAATTGGATGGTGCCCTTGGATGTTTTGTATCGGCTGAGCTCCGTTTGAAACTTTTCGATGACGCGGCCGCTCATTGGGAAGAGACTGCAGTGTTTCGTGAACGCGCCAAAGGCGATCAGCCCGCCCTTGTACTTGAACGTTGGCATACCGTAGCTGATCGCCTCCGTGGTGCCGGGTGGGGCGAGTTCGCGAATGATGTCGCGCAATTTGTTCAGCGTGGACCGGTGCGGCTCCGGGACGTTGGCGAGGTACTCGTCGATGGTGGCTGGGGAGGCGCTTTTTTTCATTGCGTTGTTGCTCCGAGAGTTGACGTGATGAACGAACCTGTCCTATAGCTAACCACATAGATAGTTAACCTAAAGGTTAATAACTAAAGGAGGGTCCGCGCGAGCTGGTGTTTCAAGCGTGGGCAGACCCGGAGCACCTGGTTCACTGGTGGGGGCCGAAGTACTTCACGAATTCGGTTTGCGAAGTGGACGCACGGGAACGGGGCACGTGCCGGATTGTGATGCGGGCGCCAGATGGGACGGAATATCCGGGCAGGGGTGTCTATCGCGAGTTTGTTCCGCCCGAGCGGCTGGTCTTTACGAACGTTGCGGAGGACAAGGATCCATTGCTGGACGGATTGACGACGGTGACCTTTGAGAATGCCGGCGGAAAGACAAAGCTTACGGTGGAGACGCGCGCCATCGGCCGTGTGGAGATCGCCGAGTGGATGCTGGACGGGATGGAAGCCGGGTGGACGCAGAGCCTCCGGCGGCTGGCGGAGCTACTTACCGCCAGAGCCTAGTTGCCCAGCACGCTAAGAATCTTTTCGCGGTATGTGCGGCTGAGAGTGAGCTCGGTGCCGTCCTTAAGGAGGACCACATATTCGCCGTGGAACCACGGGCGAAGTTCCTTGATGCGATCGGCATTTATGATGGTGGAGCGATGGATGCGAAGGAAGCGATGGGAGTCCAGCCGCTGCTCCAGGGCATTCATCGTTTCGCGGATGAGATGTGTCTCGGCGCCGACGTGCAGGTTGACGTAATTGTCGGCGGCCTCCATCCAATCAATGTCTTCCTGGCGCACGAAGAAGAGGCGGCCCGGCGTTTTGATGGCGAAGCGGGCCGGCTCCTGATTCCGCTGGCGGAACTCGTTGAGGAGGTTGATCAGTTTTTCGCTGTTTCGCTCCTCGCTGGCGATCTGTTTGCGCGCGCGGCCGATGGTCTTTTCGAAGCGCACCCGGTCAAACGGCTTCAACAGATAGTCGAACGCATGGACTTCAAAGGCGCGGAGCGCGTATTCATCGTAGGCGGTGACGAAGATGACAAGCGGAGTGCGCTCGGGTGGAAGGGCTTCCAGGAGCGCGAAGCCATCCATTCCCGGCATCTGCACATCGAGGAACAGGAGATCGGCGGGGTTGGACTCCAGAAAGGCCAAGCCCTGTTCGGAGTTCTCGAACTCGCCGGCGACTTCATAACCGGGGGTTTCCGAGAGCATGCGGCGAATGCGCTGGCGGGCGAGACGTTCATCGTCGATGATGACTGTGCGGATAGTTTGCATGGCTGGTTAGTCACCGGCGGCCGCGGCCGGAATGGGTTTGTTGTCCTCAGTCGAGGGATAGACCGGTGAACGCCGCATGGGAATGCGAATCGTAACCTCAAAGCCGCCTTCCGCGGCCCGGCGAAATTCGATGTGGTGATTGCCGCCGTATAGCCGTTCGAGGCGGCTGCGTGTATTGTTCAGTCCAACGCCTTCGCGAACCGGCTCAGAGAGAGTCGTTACCGCGCGCGCCGGGCCGGGCCCGTTGTTGAAGACTCTCATGGCGAGCTTGCCGTCTTCCTGCTTACAGGAGATACGTAAAACGCCTTGTGTGGCGTTCCGCGAGATTCCATGTTTCAGCGCATTTTCGACCAGGGGCTGCAGGATGAGATTGGGCACGCGGACAAGGAGCGTGGACGGATCGATGTCCCATTCGACGGTGAGACGGTCTTCGAAGCGCATCTGTTCGATTTCGAGGTAGCGGCGGAGGAAGTTGATCTCCTCGGATACGGGGACTTCGGGGATTCCGACGTGGTCCAGTGTGAGGCGGAGAAAGTCGCTGAGGCGGACGATCATCGATTCGGCGCGGGCGGGATTGTCGTGGACGAGCTCGGAGATGGAGTGCAGGGTGTTGA
Organism: Acidobacteriota bacterium; assembly: GCA_016185425.1. GTDB lineage: Bacteria > Acidobacteriota > Terriglobia > Bryobacterales > Bryobacteraceae. Next base: position 31,138 of record JACPNQ010000006.1, read on the forward strand.
AGAGGAAGTGCGGGTGCAGTTGCATCTTCAACGCATGCAGTTGCGCGGTGGCGAGTTTGGCCTCCAGTTGCGAGGCGCGGAGCCGGCCGTCCTCGTATTTCCGGTAGTATTCGACGGCGTGGTGGCAAACGATGACGATCACATAGTGAAGCGTGCCGAAGTCGAGAGCCCGCACCATCGACTTCTGGAACGTTTGGAGGTCGACGGGAACCAAGGAGGGGGCGACGAACGGAAGAGCGGTAAAGTCCCAGACCGCCTTTGTGATCACCGCCGAGCCGAAGGCGCCAAGAAGATGGACGAGGCCATTTCGCTTGCCGTGGCCACGGCCGATGGGGAACCGCCGGCTGATGACGAGGATCAATGGAGTTACCGCAGCCCAGATCCACACATAGGAGACCTCATAGAGCGCACACTCAGTCCAGCTCATCGGCTTGCCGTAGAGCATGGAGCGGTAGTGGACGACGATGGTGTTGAAGACGCCGTAAACCGTCCAGAGGGCGATGATGCTCCAGATGCGATGGGCCACGCTATTCCCCGGCCACCGAACTTCCGGGGAAGCGGAGGGTTGTCCGATATCCATGACTGTGCCTACTGGCAATGTTGGCACGAATGAATGGGCGGTTCATGGAACGCGGTTCTTGGAAACGCTCCCTACAAAGGTTGTCTGTTGGGGAAAGGGTCTCTGCAGGGAGCGTTGGGGTACAATTGCCCCCAGTTTGGGGCGGAGCACACGGCAGGGGCCACGGGAATGGGGTGAAATGCGCGGCGACGGGGCGAGTGACGGGAAACTCGCGTCGAAGGCTTTACTGTTTCCTTACCAAACGCTTACCAGCAATTGACGAATTGAAACGGGATTGATCCTACTCTGGGCTTGCCGTCAATCGCGGCTAGAGACTACCGGAGTTACCAATATGCCCCTGTCTATTCTCAACCTAGGTGTGGTGCCTGTTTTGCCAGGCGTCAAGATTATTCCGCCGAAATTGCCGGCACCCAACATTGACAGACTGATCCCCGCGGAGACGCCTGCGATTGCGCTTCAGATAGCCCCCGCGCTGGAAGACCTGATCGCGCTGACCGCGGGGATTCCGCCGGACTTGTCCGAGCAGATCGACGTCTTGCTGACCGGCCAGGCCCAGACGGCATTTCCGGGTGCCGCGGTCGTGGGAGTGGCAACTGGAGAAAAGCCGGACTACGATCTGTTGAAGAAAGATCCTGCGACGCTATCCGGCGCCGATCATCAGCGATTCCTGGATGAGTTCGGGAAGCTGATCGCCCGCCGTCAGACTTTCGGCATCTTCCTGCGAGAGGAAGGAAAGGGCGGATTGGCGGGCCGGAAAAAGGGCGCCGGAGCGATTTCGCTCACTCTCGACATCACGCCGCTTCTCGCGAAAACGGGAGCGCCGTTCGCGATCCGGATCGGGCTTGAGGATGTGGTGACCGCCGCGAACACGGTGATCCATACCGACAATCCGCGCTACAGTCTGGCGGGCGATGAGTGCGCATGCGGGCCGGTGGCGATTACATCGCTGGAATTACGGAGGACCGGCCCTGGGAAGTTGGAGACCGTTGTCACCGGACAAGTGGACATTCTGCTCGGCGCCGCGCACTCGGGATTCGAATTGCATGTGAACGAGTCGCTGGGAGTTGACAGCCGCGGCGATCTGCCGGGTGTGCTGGCAGAAGCGAACGCAACGGCGAATATCGAGGTTCTGCAGATTGTTGGAGCGCAATTGCCCGAGAAGGTGAAGAAGGTGCTGGAGCGGGACTTTGTGAAGGCGCTGTTATTGAAAGTGGCGCCAGTGCCGTCACTGATCGCGTTCGCGTTGCGAGCGCTGGCCTCGCGTATTGCGACTAACAAGGTGAGGGATGGGGATGATGTCCGAGGGCCGGTCCATGACGCGTTGGAGAAGGTTCTGGCAACGCAACTGGTGAAGGGAACGGACAAGAAAGTGATGTTCGACTTGAAGTCAGCGAGCCCCACTGTGGATGCCATTGAGCTGGCCGGCACAATTCTGGTTGTGGACCGGCAGCAGTCCTTGCGCATCCGGAACCGCGCCACAGGCCGCCGTGTTGGCGGGCCGGATAGCCATGAGTTCGACATCCGTTTCCGGGCGATTGCGCTGGACATGGCGGAGCCGGTCCGCTACACGTGGAAATGCCTGGGACAGGAGGTTACGGGAGATGCAGAGGCGACATTTCGCATCGATTTGACAGTCGATCCGGAATTCACCGTCTCTGTAAGTGCCGTCGACGCCGACGGATTCGCGCTACCGGCGTCGATAAAGACCGAGATCCGTTCGCGGTTCCGGCAGTCGGCACAGGCGATTTTGGGAATGGTTGTGCTGCAGGGCGTCAGTGAAGACGGTTTGCCGAGGCCTGTCCGGCCATAGGCATTTCTATAATGGAACGTGCGCCGCATCACGTTAGGAATTATCGCCAACGAACTGTTTTCGAGCGAAGCCGGACGAATGGGCGGATTTGGCTGGGCGCTCAGCAAAGTGTCGGAGTGCTTTTGCGCCGATCCGTCGCTTGGCGTGGACCCCGTTATTCTCATGGGACAGCGCTTGCGCAACGGTACGCCCCGCGTCGATAGCGTGCATGGATCGCGGGTTGTTTGGCTCGAGGACAGCTTCTGGAGATGGGGAAGGGAAATTCGCAGACAGCAAATCGACCTGTTACTTTCGATCGACTACCGCTCAAACTATCGCGCATTTTTTGCGCTGTTGCCGCGCACGCCGGTGCTGCTGTGGGTGCGCGACCCATGGGACTTTAAGGACCGCGAGATCATCGGTTCCCTTCGAATTCCGGGAGAAAACGCTCCTCCGCAGGGTGTGAAGCCCCATGCCACGCGGACACTTGCGCCCCTTTTGCTCACATCCCGGCTGATGCGCCGGCGAATACAACTCGCGGTGACGACACCATGGCTCGCGCCCAAAATTCCGGACAGCTATGGGGTTCCCGCAGCCGGTGTGGCGGAGCTTCCGAATATCATCCTTCCGCATGGCGGCAAGCCGCGCAAAGCCGAGAGGCCGGTAGTCGCGTTCCTTGCGCGTCTCGATCCGTATAAGCGCCCGTGGATCGTGGTCGAACTGGCGCGGCGCATGCCCGATGTGGAGTTCGTCATGATGGGACAGGGTCATTTCTCAGGCCCGGGCTCGTGGCAGATTACCGATCCGCCGCCGAATCTTCGACTGTTGGGACATGTTGGCGAGGACGTGAAGCGGCCGGAATTGGAACGCGCCTGGATCCTGGTGAATACATCGATACACGAGGGACTCGCGGTGAGTTTTCTGGAGGCGCTGGCACAGGAGACGCCGGTCGTGAGCACGGTGGATCCGGACAAGGTGGTGACCCGCTTCGGGCGAGCGCTGGAGCGGTTTCCCGGTGACGGCATGGATGGAGCCGGCACGCTGATTGCCGCGTTGCGGAGCCTCATCGACGACACGGCTGAGCGGCAGGCGCTCGGCAGCAAAGGCCGGGCGTGGGTGGAGTCGACGCATTCCCGCGAAACGTTTCTGCGAGCGTTTTTCCAGCTTGCCTCGCGCCTGGAAGTAAATACCGGATGAGCGAGCAGCCGCTCGCGGTTATCTATCGGCACGAGCTGCTTCCTTATTCAGAGACATTCATCCGGGAGCAGGCCGGCAATTTGCGGCGATACCAGGTTCAGTTTGCGGGGTTGCGCCGCGTGGAGGGACTAGAACTGCCATCCGCGGCGGTTCATGTTGCGAGTGACGATGGACGAGCCGGGCAGGCGCGGTTTCTGTTTAGCGGAAGAATTGCATCGATGGATGCGCTTCGTCCGGCACTGGTACATGCGCATTTCGAAGGTGGAGGAATTGCGGCGATGCTACTTGCACGGCGTTTCGATGTGCCGCTCGTAGTCACCTGCCATGGCTGGGACGTCACCGTCGACGACCGTTACCGTTGGCCGAATCCATTGCTTCGCGCGTGGTATCAACGCAGGCGAAGGGCCTTACAGCGGGAGGGCGCTGTCTTCATCGCCGTTTCGGCGCACATCAAGGATCACATGCTGCGGCTGGGGTATCCGGAGGCACGAATCGCAGTGCAACGTATTGGTGTCGACTGCGAAAAGTTCAAGGAGGATCACGGGACGCCGCGGGAGCCGATTGTTCTTTTCGCGGGAAGGCTGGTGGAGAAGAAGGGGTGCGGCGAGTTGATTGAGGCGATGCACATTGCAAAATGCGGCGCCCGAGTAGTGGTGATTGGCGACGGCCCTCTGCGCGCGCACTTGGAGGGGTTGGCGCGGGAAAGATACCCGGCAACGGAATTCCTGGGACGGCAATCCCCGGAGACGGTGCGCGAATGGATGTCGCGGGCGAGAGTATTGTGTGTACCCACCGTGCGCGCTGCGAATGGAGATATGGATGGGTGCGCGATGGTATTTGCCGAGGCGCAGGCGATGGGATTGCCTGTGGTTTCCTATGCCAACGGCGGAACGTTGGAGGCAGTCGTTTCCGGACGAACGGGAATCCTAGTGGAAGAACGCGATCGCCAGGGACTTGCCGCGGCCATTGATCAACTGGTTGAGCCGCCGGCGTCATCGTGGGCGGAGATGAGCCGTGCCGCGAGAGTGCATGCGCTGGCAAAGTTCGATATCGCCAAGCAGACGGCTTTGCTCGAAAAGATTTACGACGGAGTCCGCCGATGAAGCCCCCGGACGTTTCGGTCATTATTCCTACGTTCAACCGGCGAGCACTGCTCGAGGAGGCAGTGGAGAGCGTTTTGGCGCAATCGATTGCCGGGTGGGAACTGATTGTTATCGATGATGCTTCGACCGATGACACATGGCCGTATTTGGAAACTCTGCGGGACTCTCGCGTGCGCTTGTTTCGCCAGGCTGCAAACGCAGAACGTTCGGCCGCGCGGAATCGTGGGCTTGCTGAAGCGCGCGGCGAGTTCATTGTCTTCCTCGATGACGACGACCGGCTACGGCCTACGGCGCTTGCCCGGCTCAACGGCGCGCTGCGCGCCAATCCGCGGGCGGTGGCTGCTGTCGGCGGCCGGTGGAAGTTCCGCCCAGGAGAGTTCGGTGTACAGATTCCTCATTCGCCGGTTCCGGCGTGCCGGGTAATCTGGCCGGAGCTGCTTGCCGGGTGGTCGGCCGTGTCCGGGCAGAATATGTTTCGCGCGGAAGTTGTCAGGAAGGTTGGGGGCTTTCCCTTAGGAATGAGTATTGTCGAGGACCGGAAGTTGTGGCTCAATGTGGCCTACCAGGGTCCGGTGGCTATCGTGCCGCGGACGACGGTGGAGTATCGCGACTATCCGGGACAGCGCAGGCCCGCCGACATTCGGGAGCTGCGGGAGCAGGTTTATTGGGAGTTTATTGGCAATCTTCCGTCGAAGGATGTGGCGCGAGGAGAGCAGGCGCTGGTGGCGGGCACATTGGTGGAAGAGGCCGCGGAGGCCTATGATCAAGGCCGTTGCGCCCTGGCGTTGCTCATGTACGGGAAGGCGTTTTGCCGTAACGCCCGGCTATGGGCCTCGCCGCTCACCGGCCCTTTGTGGCTCCGGGGTCTGGCCAAGGCCCTCGTGTCGCCCCTCTGGCGCCCCCGCGTCCTCGGGAGAGATTGATAGCCAACCGGCCAACCATGCAACAAGTCCACCGGCCAGTATGCAGAAGACGATAAGCGATTGAAGCGATGAGTATCCTTCGCATGCCGTCATCGCACGAAATGCCTTCATGCGCTCCCGATTCGAAAGGACACGCAAGGGCGATAGCGCGCGAAACGCGCGGATACTCCGGCTATGTATGAAGGCCTTGCGGTAGTAGCTGAATATCGACTGGAATTCCAGGTGCTCGACGCGCATACCTGGGAGGAAGCGCACCGTGCGAACACCTTGGGCACGCACCTGCTTCCGAACGAGCATCGCGTCGCCGCCGCGCATTCTGCATGGAAACGGTCCGAGGCGCGCGAATACATCACGCCGGACAGCCATATTGTTGGTGTAGCCGTAATAGAGAGATTCGTCGAGGCTGGAAAAGATGTAGCGGTTTTTGGCGTTCTCGTACGCGCTCAATGCGCGGACATGGAATCGGGCAGAACCGGTTGTATAGCTCCCGAGAAGAATCGCGGCTATGGGATCGTCCATGGCAGCCGCGATGCTATCGAGCCAATCCGGCGCCGCAATGCAATCGGCGTCGGTGAATGCGATCACGGAGCCATGTGCCTGCGCCAGTCCGCAGTTCCTGGCAAAATAAGCCCCCGGTCGGGACTCTTCAAGCATTTGGATGTGTGGAAACCTGGCAACAATAGACCGCGAGGCGTCGGTGGAATTATTGTTGACGAAAATGATTTCGTACCGGTCGGCGGGATACCGCTGGGCCATCAAGGATGCGCAGCATGTTTCAATGTCGTTTTCGTTGTTGCGGAAGGGGACGATCACCGAAATGAAGGGCCGCTCCCGCGTGGAATTACTCATCCGAATACCCCTGTTGCCGCTGCCAATCCACTTGTCTACGCATCCCGTCCAATAAACTAACGGCAGGCTCATAGCCCAACAGCCGGCGGGCTTTGTCAATGCACGCGAACGTTGCGTCGACATCACCGGGTTGACGGTCTGCCGGCCTCGTCTTCGCCGGCCTCCCAGTAACGCTTACCAAGACTTCAAACACATCTTTCAAAGAATAGGTGCGGCCGCCACCGATATTTATCGTTTCGAACGGCGCGTCGAGGTTCATCGCCGCTAGAAGACCTGCCACTGCGTCGCTATAGAATGTGAAATCGCGGCGCATGCTACCGTCACCGAATGTGGTAATTTCGGAGCCTGCCAGCATGGCCCGGATGAACTTGTGAAATGCCAGATCCGGCCGTTGGCGAGGGCCGTATACGGTGAACAGGCGGAGGCAAACCACCTGTAATCCATATAGATGGGAATAGGCGTGGCACAGCTTTTCGCCGGCAAGTTTGCTAGCAGCGTAAGGTGAGATGGGAAGGGTAGAAGTGCGCTCCTCGTCGAATGGAATCGGAGTGCCGAGCCCATATACCGAACTGGAGGAGGCGAAGACGAATTTCCGGACCTTGGCGCGGCGCGCACACTCAAGCGCTGTTGCCGTTCCCTGCACGTTGTTGTCGATATAGAGGGCGGGGAACTCGACGGATCGCCGGACCCCTGGCAGGGCCGCCAAGTGGAAGACGATCTCCGGACGGAAAGACGCCATCGCTGCCGCCAATGCTGTCTCGTCCCGAACGTCTCCTTCAAAGAATTCGACCGAACCTTTCGCAAGGGACGCGGAGACGTTGCGGCGTTTCAGAGCCGGATCATACTCCCCGTTGAGGTTGTCGAAAAGGGCGACATGGTGTCCACTGTCCAACAGCGCATCCGTCACGTGCGACCCGATAAACCCGGCACCACCGGTTACCAGACATTGCATCTTGTCTATGAGAATGAGTTTGACCGTTTATATTAACCAGAGTCAATATGAGGTAGTACTATCCCTTGTATTCGCGGAGGGAAGTTAACAGTTCACCCCACCATAGCCCAAGATTGCGAATGAAGGCGGCGGCCGGCTGCCCGTGGCGCACGGGATGGTCGGCGCGGAGTGCTGCCCAACCGCTGTGCGTGACGGTAACTCGCGTTCCGCTGTGGACCGGTTCAAATCGCACGTCTACCAAGGTGCTCTCGCCGGGCGCGAAGTTGACACCGCGCCACTCGAACGATAGTTGCCTTCCCGGTTCCCAGACCGTGATTGTCCCCATGACCACGACTTGCCGGCCTGCCTCACTGTCAAACGACTCGAATAGTCTGCCGCCGGTGGCGGGTTCAAACGAAAGTACACCTGCAGTTCGGCCCGATGGACGGAACTTCGGTCCGCGACGCCACCAGAGGTCGGTCTCCCCGGTGAATATGGCAAATGCCGCCGCGGGTTCGAGGCTCACGGTGACGCTGACGCGAACGGAATCGCCCTGGATCACTTGGTATCCCGCTCCATTCGTTTTTCCACATGGTCGCGAAACGCGGTTAGTTCACTCACCCAGAAGGACTCCACTCCATCCAGCCAATGACGCAACTCGCGGAACGGTTCTGGCCGAAGGCGGTAGATGCGTACGCGAGCGTCCTCCTCGATCCCTTCTTCGTAGATCAAACCGCTGCGGCGCAGCACGCGCAGATGACGGCTCATGGCTTGCGGCGTGAGCGACAGAGCAGCGGCGATCTCACTGGCCCGGAGGGGTTCGCTACTGAGCAGGTCGATCACGGACCGGCGTGTGCCGTCAGCCAGCGCAGTCAATGTACGTTGCACGGGAGAGACAACGGCCACCTATCCCTCCCGCGGGTCGCGGATGCGCTGGGTAAACCACCAAGTGTGTCCCTCGATGTCCGCGGCTCCGTAGCTGCGATCCGCCCAGTAATCTTCGCCGTAGTCGTGTACCGCCGGCTGGTCCAGAATGACGGCGCCTGCCGCGCGAGCGCGCTCGCAATGCGCATCGACATCATCCACAAACAACATCAATGACTGCGTGTTCACTCCACCGACAGATTTCGGGCTCCCGGCTGGTGGGAAATGCTCGCGGCCGGCCTTCCGTCCGCTCTGAGCGACCATAATGAGCGCATCCCCATAGGTAAGCTCGCTGTGCTCAATGCGACCGCCGTCACCCTCCACGCGGAGTCGAACTTCGAATCCGAATGCGTCGCATAGCCAATCGATGGCGTGGGCGGCATCGTCATAGAAGAGAGCGGAGGAGAGACGTGGCCATCCCTTCGGTGTTTGCTTCATGGGTATATAATTAACCCAAAGAGATACTAGTGTCAAGCCCAATATTCTTGTTGACATCTGCACCGCCAGAGGCGAATATAAGGCGAATATGTTTTTGCGACTGTTTGCAATCGGAGCAATGATGATAACCATGCAAGATGCATATGGGGAAATGGCCAAGGGCACTTTTGAAGTCAAACTTCTGCCCGTGGCGATGGAGGAGCAGGAGGCGGGCTCTCTGCTCGGGCGGATGTCGATAGACAAGACGTTTCGCGGCGAGTTGGAAGGAACGAGCAAGGGCGAAATGCTGGCGGCTCGAACGGCGGTGAAGGATTCGGCGGGTTATGTTGCGATAGAAAAAGTGACGGCGACCCTTGCCGGCCGCCCCGGCACGTTTGTCTTGCAGCATTCGGCAACGATGGCTGGCGGCAAGCACGAGTTGAGCGTCAGCGTGGTTCCGGATTCCGGGACCGGCGGGCTCACCGGTTTGACCGGGAAGATGAATATAATCATCGAAAACAAGCAGCACTTCTACGAGTTCACGTATTCGTTGCCGCCTGCAAAATAGTCCTATTGATCCACTATCGATCAAGGCGGAGGATCATGCCGGTGTCGGTGATAGCCCACATCTTCCCGTTGGGCTGCCGGGCCATCTGTACGCGCCTCGCGGTTACGCGGTAATCGACATCCAACTTCGTCCAGAGCACGTTCAGGCTGTCGTCTGCGATTGCGGCCTCCAGGAACCGGACCTTCTGTGGAATCGGCAGAGACCGCAGCCCGCTTGGCTCTACTCCGGCAAGCCAAACCTTGTTCACTTCCCCGGCGAGAACGTCTGTCACCGCCACCTGTTTGTCGCGAAATATGGAGCGGCTGCGGCCGGTCTTGAAATCGATCATTAAGACTTCGGCGGGTATTTCAAACGAGTGGAAGTACTCCAACAACGCAACTGCGCCGAGTCCATCGGCACGCATGCGGATCGCGGTGAGCATTCCAAAGAGGGAGTTTGTCGATGATTTCCACGTTTTACCGGCATCGCGAGTTTCCAGCAGCATCGTCACGGCCGGCCATTCCTTCCGCTTCGATGTCTCCTCCGGGACCATCCACTCCGGGTACAGCGATTCGTCGCGCCGCGGCGGCCGGGAATTGCCGGCGATGATTCCATTCTGTCCTTGAAAGGCCATCGCCATAAATGCCGCGTGATCCGGATTGGCGGTAAGTTCCTTCGCCGCATCCAGCAGCTTCCAATTCCTGCCGCCGTCGTTTGTCTCCCATGCCGATTTGCGAGCTCCGGCGGCCCAGCCGCGTGTCGCCGATGCAAAATGCATCCGCACAATGCCCTTGGTATCGGAGATTTTTTTCCACTCGCGCCCGCCCTCGTCCGAACGCCATACGCCGCGTTGCGTCGAGATCCAGCAAACCTCATCCGTGAAGCAGGCGACTGAAAGAGGCTCCTCCTTCAGCTTCACGACGTCCCAAACCTTGCCGTTATCCGATGTGACAAGCGCGACCGGACGCTGGCGGCCCTTCTCCGTAATGACTCCGGCGGCGATTCCCCGTTGGTCGCTCGGAAAGACAATGGCCCGCAAGAATAGCGACGACTCGTCTTGGTCGTACTGGTAGGCGATGTTCCACTTCCCCGCCCACATCGCAGGGAGCAAGAACAGGAAAGCAGCGGCAATCGGGCGCATACGCAGAACTACACCGATCCCGCGAGTACACCGCCGGCCAGGATCTGTTCCACGGACAGCGTCCGCTCCAATGCATCACGGTCCAGTCGCGCGAGGAGCAGCAGGCATCCCACCTGCTCGCCGACGGTTGTGAGAAGTTCCATCTGCTCACCGCTGTAGGGATGCGCCTGACGATGCTGTACGTTAATAACGCCTACCACCCGATTGCGTGCGATGACAGGCGCGGAAAGGAAGGCTTCGTATGTATCCGCCTCGAGCTCGGAGAATGCCTTGAAGCGTGGATCGTTGAAGGCATCGCGCGAGATGGCGACCAGCCGGCGATTGCGCGCGACCCAACCGGTGAGGCCTTCTTCGAGCGATAGACGGACACGCCCGATGGCGGAACTGGGAGCGGTGTTCGATGCGCACAGAACAAGTTGTGAGCCATCGGTCAAATAGATGATGCAGGAGTCGCATTGCAGATATTCCACAAGCAATGCAACGATGCTTTGCAATACTTGTTGCAAAGGCACTTCCCGAACCATCAGGCGGCTAATGCGCTGAAATAGGTGTAATTCTTCTTCCAGGCGCGAGATACGCAGTTCGACTTCACGAAGTTTCGGCACCGCCCCCATTATCACAGGGATGGAGCCGAAGTGAAAACAGATACAATGCAAAAAGATGTCGTCTATCGCAGCGGCAGTGCAAGCGCTTTTACCGCCTGACGCCGATGCGGCTCCGTACCTGGAATACCATCGGCGCCGTTATCAGTTCCTATTGGAGAGTGTCGACCGTACCCTCCGTAACCAGACGCCGCGGGAGGGTGAGCCTCCGCGCGTGCTTGACGTCGGAATGGCGTACCAGACTTGCCTGGTAAAACAGCTATTTCCCGATGTGGAGCTGGCGACGCTCGGATTTTTCGATTACCGGTTCCCGCGAATGGAGGGTGTTCAACACACGCAGTTCAACTTGAACGCCGCGGCCGAGGAGTCCGAATGGCCCGCCCTTGAGCCCTTCGATCTGGTCCTGCTTGCGGAAGTAATTGAGCACCTTTATGTTCCTCCCACGCGTGTACTCAAAATGCTGCGGGCGCTCCTTCGTCCGGGAGGTGTAGTGCTCATTCAAACACCTAATCCGGTTAACCTCGCACGGCGCCTGGCGCTGCTTCGCGGCCGGAGCCCATTTGAAATTATTCGTGACGATCCTTCCAATCCGGGGCACTATTGCGAATACACCGTGGAGGACCTGATGCACATCGCTGCGATGGCGGAATTGGAAGTGGTCGATTACTCCGTGAGCAACTATTTCGGAACACGAAAGGCTCTCTATGATTTCGTCTGCGCGCTGCTGCCAGGCCGGATGGCCGAAGGCATCACAATGTTGTTGCGCCGGCCTTACTCGTAGCGAAGCGCATCGATCGGGTTAATGCGAGTAGCGCGAATGGCCGGAATCAGAACGGCAATGAAGGCAGTCATTGTCAGCACGGCTGGAACGATCGCGAAGACCATAGGATCCGTGGTCTCCACGCCGAAAAGGAACGTCCGAATGAATCGAGCCAGTCCGAACGCCGCACCGGCGCCGAGCGCAACACCGGTCAAGGCAAACAGCATCCCTTGTAGGATCACCATGCGCCGGACGTCCGCGGATTTAGCACCGAGCGCGAGACGTATGCCGATCTCCTGCGTTCTCTGTTGCACCGAGTAGGCCATCAGTCCGTACACGCCGATCGCGGCCAGCAACAATGCCGCGCCGGCGAATACCGACATCAGCAGCATGTTGAAACGTTCTCGCGACGTGGACCTCGAAACCACTTCCTTCATAGTCCGGATGTCGGCCAGCGGCAGCCCGCTTGCCTGCCGCAGTTGCTCCTGAATAACCGGACTGAGGCTCATCGGGTCATTCGCGGTCCGCACTACCCATGCCATTGGGGTAATGCGAGTATTCAGAGCGTTCAGCGCATCGGGTACCTGCGCATTCGGCACGTACATGGTGGGTTGGGGATCGCGATTCAGCCCATTCGCGCGAACATCGCCCGCGATGCCAACGATCTGCCTGGGCTGTTCCAAGGCAAGCTCCGACATTACACCTTTACCAATCCAGATCTTGTCATTCAACGGATCGCCGTTCGGCCAGAAGCGTTTGGCCATCGCCTGGTTAATGATGACGACGGGAAGCCCGGCGCCGTTATCGCGCTCGTTGAAGCTGCGCCCCTTCCGGATGGGGATTTTGAACACTTCGAAATAACCGGGCGATACAGTCAGCCATGATCCGCCGCCATGAAACGGCGGCCTTTCGAGAGGGCGTCCGACGATCAGAAACGGCAGGCCGTATCCTCCCTCGAGCGGTACGCAGCAGGAAGCGCTGACGGCCTCCACTCCCGGTAGCGCACGGATGCGTTCCACTCCGTCGCGCACGAGTGACTCAATCATTGGCGATGTCACGTAACGCTGTCCCGCAAGCGACATGCGCATCGTCAGGATGTTTTTCGTTTCGTAGCCAGGATTCACGGACGCTAGAGCCATGGAAGTCCTGATCAGCAAGGCCGCGCCTGTAAGCAGAACTACCGCCAGCGCAATCTCCACGATGACGAGCGCCCAGCGTGCCTTGTTCTGGCGTAAGCCGCTCCCTGAGCGTGAACCGCTTTCCTTCAGTGTGCTGGCGAGTTCGACGCGTGAGACATGAAGGGCAGGGAAGAGGCCAAACAGGATGCTGGTCATCACTGCAATCGCCGCTGTAAACGCAAGGACGCGCCAATCCAGGGTGACCAGCCCGCCTTCCCGGCCGACGCGCGGGAGACCCGCGGTATTGACGAGCAGCAGCATACGAATCGCGGCGAATCCCAACGCCGTGCCAAGGACGGCCCCTGCCGCCGAGAGAAGAAAACTCTCCGTCAGGAGTTGCCGTATGATACGGCCCCGCCCGGCGCCCATTGCGGCGCGAATGGCGATCTCACGACGGCGGCCGATTGCGCGCGCGAGCAGCAGGTTCGCCACGTTCGCGCAGGCGATCAGCAATACCATCGTCACGGCGGCAAGCAGAATCAGTAGCGAGGTCCGGTATTCTGCCACTAATCCTTCCTGAATAGTCTGTACCGAAAACGACTGATTGTTCTGCAGCGCTGTGGGGAATTTTCGGCGATAGTCCTCGCCCGAGAGCTTCAGTTTTGCCTGCGCCTGCTCCAGCGTCACACCCGGCTTCAGCCGTCCGGAGGCGCCGAAGTAATGCCCTTGATCACTTGAATTCGGATCGAGTTGAAATGGTACCCAGAGATCGGGTTGATCGCCAAAATCACGGACATCGAAGCTGTCGGAGACGACGCCGATGATCGAGTAAGGCTGCCCGCCAAGTTGAATTGTTTTGGAAAGAACCTCCCGGTCGCGCGCGAAACGGCGTGTCCACAAGGCTTCGCTTAGTACGGTAAGGTGCGGACCATTCGGCAGGTCCTCCTCACGCGTATACGTGCGGCCCATAACGAGCTTCGCTCCGTACAATTGAAAGAAGTCCGCCGACGATTGTCCGGCGCGAAGTTGTTCGGGTTTGTCATTGCCCGTCCAATTCAAGGTGTTCAAGCGCGACGTGCTGACCAACTCCACTACATCGGATTGCGCCTTCCAGTGGGCGGCCTTTGCGGGAGATGCGCCCTGGAAGCTACCGTCCGGTCCCGCCGTTTGGAACGTGACGATGCGGTCCGGCTCCGGGAAGTTGGGTGGCCGAAGAAGAACGGTGTTGACGATCGAAAATATCGCCGTGTTCGAACCAATTCCCAGCGCGAGCGCCGCTACCGCCGCCGCCGTAAATCCGCGGTTCTGCCAGAACATGCGAAGCGAATGGCGGAGGTCTTGGAGAAAGGTTTCCATCGGCGGCTAGTAAGCTTATACGGCATTATGAGAGATTCGTTTCGTTTTCTTTTGCTATCCTCAAAGCTTCCGAGGTACGCCCTCGCAGGAGAGCGTTGAAAAGGGAACCCGGTTGGAATCCGGGACTGCCCCGCAGCGGTAATTGGGAACGAACGTTGCATAAAACACTGGCCGTCCGCGGCTGGGAAGTAGCAACCAGTAGGCAGCCCATGAGTCCGAAGACCTGCCTCCGGAACAGCCATCCGGCTGCATTTCACTTTGCTCTCGAGGGAGGGGCAGGGCTCATGAGCCACAAGTCTATTCATTCGTTCGCGGCAGTCATTCTGTTTGCCACGAATTTACAAGCGCAGCAGACCATTCGGGGAACTGTGCGCGATCCACAAGGGAAACCGGTTAGCGGCGCCAGCGTTGTCCTCTATCGCACCGGAGCGGCCGAGCCCATCGCGCGCGCGCAGACCCGCGCGGGGGAATTCATCATTCCGAACACCGCACCGTCGAACTATCTTCTGGAAGTCACGGCTGAGGGCTTCCGGCGCCGGTCCATCGTAATCAACAGTCTTGATCCGGTAACCGTTCAGCTCCAAATCGCCGGGGTCGATCAGCGCATCGTCGTGACCGCCGAAGGCGCCGCACAGACGATCGACCAGGTCTCGAAAGCGGCAAGCGTCATTGATGCCGCCGAGATCGCCGAACGTAACGAATACAGCTTGAGCGAAACTCTACGCGATACTCCCGGATTGCTCGTTCGCAATCTGGGTGGTCCCGGCCAGGCAACCACGATTCGCATGCGCGGTCTGCGCGCCGACGCTACGGCCGTTCTCATTGACGGGCTGCGCTTTCGTGACACTGCCACGATCCAGGCCGATGCCAGTTCGTTTCTCTCGACGTTTAACGTCATTAACCTCGACCGCGTCGAGATCCTTCGCGGCTCGGGCTCCTCCCTTTACGGAACCAACGCCGTCGGCGGCACGATCAATGCCGTCAGCGACGCAGGCGGCGGATCTTTTCACGGTGGACTGCAAATGGAGGGCGGCACGCTGGGTCTGATGCGCGGACGCGCAACGGCTTCGGGTGGCGTAAAGGACAACCGGCTCACGTTCAGCGGCGGCCTGCTTCACTTGAATGTTCTGAGCGGTGTTGATGGCGACGACCGCGCGCGGAGCAGCGGATTCCAAACGTTTTCCCGTTACGTCCTTTCGTCGAAAACGTCTGTAGCAGGCCGGGTCTTTTTCTCAGACGACTTTGTGCAGCCGAACGTCAGCCCGACGAGCTCGGGGATTCCCGCCGCCAACATTCCCAACAGCACTATCGTGCGTGCCATCCCGTTCCTCCCAGGCCAGGACAACAGCGGAGCGACGTATTATCCCAGCCGCGACGACTCCGACAATCGCCGCAGCTCCCGCTTCTGGAGCGGCGCCCTGATTTTCCGCCAGAACCTCCATCGGACGGCCGACTGGCAGACGAGCTATCAGCGTGTTCACACGAACCGATTGTTCATGAACGGCCCGGCTGGTCCTGGCTTTCAGCCTGCCGTCTCGAACTTTAGCCAGTTCCTCGGAGACATTGACACGGTCGATACGAAACTCCAATGGCGACCGCGCAACTGGTACGCCGTTACAGGCGGTTATGAGTTCGAACGGGAAGGCTACTTGAACGCTGACAACAACCGCCTACCAGCTCCCGCAACCGTATCGACGCGCACGGTAGCGGGCCAGCGATCAAACGCCGCTTACTTTGCCAACCAAATCACGCTCGCGCAACAGCGCTTGCAAGTCTCTATCTCCGGCCGCGGCCAGTTCTTCGCCCTGGATCGGCCGCAATTCGTCTATTCCGGCGCGATCAATCCGTACGGCAATGTGCTTTCCGTGTCTCCTCCGCGAGCGTTGACCGGCGACCTTGCCATCTCTTACTTCCTCCCCAAAACCGGCACAAAGCTTCGAGCGCACGGGGGTAACTCCTATCGCGCGCCCGGACTCTATGAACGCTACGGCGCAGGTTTCTTCTACAACTCGGTGACGAACGCAGTCGCCTACAGTCCCTATGGCGATCCGCGTCTTTCGCCCGATCGCTATAACTCCGTCGACGCCGGCATCGACCAGTACCTATTGGGGGATCGCGTCCGTTTGAGCGGCACATGGTTTTACACGCGCATCGCGCAGATCACGCAGTTCGACTCCTCGGCCAACATCGTTCGTCCGCCTACGGATCCTTTTGGCCGCAGTTCCGGCTATTTCAATGGCGCGGGAGGGATCTCTCGCGGCGCTGAGTTGACTGCCGAACTTCGGCCCGCCCGCGCAACGCTACTTCGCGCATCGTACTCCTACGTGAACGCCGATACCGATCAGGATGTCTCTGTCCGCGGCTTCTTTTCGACGCTGGGTGTACCGGCGCACTCGGTGATGTTTCTGGGACACCAGCAGTTCGGCCGGCGGACGGATGTCACGGTTGACTTCTACCGGTCCTCAAATTACTACAACCCGCTCTCTGCGGCCGGACGTGCGCGGGCGTACCTTTATCCGGGCGCCACGAAGCTCGATATCGTTGCGGGACACGTCCTGTGGGAAGGCGACGGACACTCTCTTCGCGCCTATGCCAAAGTGGATAACGCTTTGAACCTGCGTTATTTCGAAAACGGCTTTCAGGCGCCTCGTGCCACTTTTTTGACGGGAATCCAAATCCTTTTCAAATAGGAGAAAACTCATGTCGATAGCCACCATGCGCGGCGACGGCGGCCAGACAGGCCTTTCCGGCGGAGTTCGCGTGTCGAAGTCGTCTCCGCGTGTGGAGGCGTTCGGCACGTTGGATGAATTGATCTCCTCCCTGGGGTTCGCTCGCGCCATCTGCGCCAATGAGGAGTTGAAAACAGCTACAAAAAGCATTCAGAAAGAACTTTTCAAAGTTGCCTCCGCAATCTCAACTCCCCCCGAATCGCCGAAGGGCGTTCCACTCGTTGACGATGCGATGGTCGACGCTCTGACCGAACATGTGCACCGGATTGAGGCGATGCCGGGAATGCTTGACGATTGGTCATTACCAGGCGAGGATCCGGTTTCCGCGGCCTACGATGTCGCGCGCACGATTTGCCGCCGCGCCGAAAGGCTGGTTGTTGGATTGATGGAGGGCGGCCTGCCGATTCAGCCCAACGTGCTTCGTTATCTGAACCGGCTTTCCGATTTGCTTTGGCTGTTCGGCCGCCAGGTGGAGAAGGAGATGGGCGTGGACGCGCGTCTTCGCGACGCTTCTAAAGCGGGGCCCAGATGGTCGAGGGCGTGGTAGGAAAGCCGTTCGCATTGGAGGCGCGCGGCCGTTGGCTGGTCGCTCAATTTGCGCAGCCACGGGCCGTGTTGAGCTGGGCCGTTGTCAACGGCGCATGGCAGCGAACGGATCAAGTCGTCTGGCTTTATCTGCGGAAAGGCGAGATCGCGAACGTTCCCGATCCCGCCGACTGGATGCGCGCGCAGATGCATGCCGAGGGCGTGGCGGGCGCGGTGGGCTTTCTCACCAGCCGCAGAGCGGGAGCATTCGTGGAAGGGGAGGGATTCGACACCGGCTGCCATGCCTGGGCTGTTGGCACACTTGGCCTTAGCAACGCGCTTCGTGCCGGCGATCCGAGTGGCGCGATTGCGAGCCCCGGGACCATCAATTTGCTGGTCTGCTGCTCCCAGCCGCTAACGACGGAGGCGGCGCTTGAAGCGCTTGCTTTGACGGCGGAAGCAAAGGCGCTGGCGATGATCGAGAGCGGCGTGGTGAGCACACGAACAGGTCAGCCCGCGAGCGGTACGGGCACGGACTACCTGGCGATTGCATGGCCGGTTCCGGGCGACCGGACTCCGTACGCCGGGAAGCATACGCCGGCAGGCGCGGCGATTGCACAGGCAACCTACCGGGCCGTCAGCAGAGGTATCGCCGATTGGCTCAAGGAACGGGACGCCGAGTGAGCAAGGCTCTCTTTATCGGCGGGACTGCTTCCCATGTGGGAAAAAGCTGGTTCACAGCCGCGTTCTGCCGGCTACTACTGCGCAGGGGTGAGCGCGTTGCGCCATTCAAGGCGCAGAACATGTCGAATAATTCCTACCCGTGCATCGAAGGAGGCGAGATCGGCCGCGCGCAGGCAATGCAGGCCGAAGCGTGCCGCCTTCCGGCCATGGCTGACATGAACCCTGTGCTGCTCAAACCTACCTCGTCCACTGGATCGCAGGTTGTTATCCAAGGCCGCTTGTGGGCTGGGCTCGCGGCCCGGGAGTATTACAATCATTCGGAATTCCTCTTCGCGAAGGCTCTTGAGAGCTATGCGCGGCTTGCGGCACAATTCGGATGGATCGTATGCGAAGGAGCCGGAAGCGTGGCGGAAGTGAATCTTCGTGGACGCGACATTACGAATCTGCGCCTGGCGGAAGAGATAGGAGCGGGCGCAATATTAGTCGCCGATATCGAGCGCGGCGGTGTCTTTGCATCGCTTGTTGGGACCATGGATCTTCTCCCCGATTCGCAACGAGACCTTGTGAGGGCCTTCGCCGTGAATCGATTTCATGGCGACAGGACCCTTTTCGATGAAGGAGTGAGCTTTCTCGAGGACCGGCTGCAAATTCCCTGCCTCGGTGTATTCCCGTTTGAGCGCGCGATCACTCTCGACGAAGAAGACAGCCTGGCGATCGACGACGCACGAGTAGCGGATACGGACATCGGCGTTGTCCGCTTCCCCCGAATCTCCAACTTCACGGATTTTCAGAATCTGGGGCCGGTCGAATGGCTGACATCGCCGCGCGAGCGGCAGTACCGGGTGATCTTTTTGCCCGGCACCAAGAACACCATTGAGGATCTTCAGTGGCTTCGGCGGCAGCGCCTGGACCAATGGATACTTCAACAGCACGCAAACGGGGCGCTGATTGTTGGAATTTGCGGCGGATATCAGATGTTGGGGGAAATCATCGATGATCCGGATGGGGTCGAGTCGGCTCATGGCTCTGCCCCGGGCCTGCATCTGCTTCCGGTCCGCACCGTACTTCGCCGCGAAAAGGTCACGCGCGTGGTTGAAGCTGTTACGCCTTCCGGCCGACCCTTCCGTGCCTACGAGATTCATATGGGCGAGACCAATCATGACAGTCATTTTGCGCTGGCCTCCGGTGTGATCGGAACCTATCTTCACGGCGCATTTGAAGATCCGGAGGTGGCGAAGGAGCTATTGCACATCGAGGCAAAGCGAGTAGACAAGGACGCCATGTACGATCGGCTTGCCGATTGGCTTTTGGCCCACGCCCGGCCGGAAGTCTTGGAGGCCCTGCTCACATGATGGTTACGGCCTTTGAACTCGTAGGCGGACTGACACTCGACCTTCTGCTGGGCGATCCTCGCTGGCTCCCGCATCCTATTGCCGGCATCGGCCGCATGGCCAGCCTAACGGAGCGCCTCACCCGCGCACTTCCTCTCTCGCCGCGCGCCGCCGGAATCGTCTCATGGTGCGCCGTCACCGCCATCGTGTGCGGCATCGTCCATGCATCTCTCCAATGGATCCCGAGTCCCTTCATCCAGATCTATTGGATCTTCTCCTTCGTCGCATTGCGAAGTTTGGATCGGCACGCGATGGCCGTAATCGTTCCGTTAGGCGAGGGAAGGCTGCAGGCCGCACGTGATGCCGCCAGCCTGATTGTCGGCCGCGACACAGCGCTATTGGACGAGCGCGAAGTCGCCCGCGCGACGGTTGAGACAGCGGCCGAAAACCTCAGCGACGGCGTCATTGCTCCGCTCTTTTGGTTGCTCATTGGCGGTCCCGTCGCCATGGCGGCGTACAAAGCGATCAACACTATGGACAGCATGTTCGGTCACAAGAATGAACGCTACTTAAAATTTGGCTGGTGCGCTGCCCGAATGGACGACCTGGCTAATTGGCTTCCGGCGCGCCTCACAGCCGTCCTTATTTGGATGATCGCAGCACTCTGGCCGGGGATGTCCTTGTTCAACAGCGTCCGCGCGACATTTCGGGACGCCCATCGCCAACCCAGCCCGAACTCCGGCTACCCGGAGGCTGCGGCGGCTGGTGCGCTTTGTGTCCAACTTGGGGGGACCAACGTCTATCGGGGCGTCATCGCGCGCAAGGAGTTCCTCGGCGAGGACATACGCCCACTTACATGGCAGACGTACGCGCATATGCGCGTCCTGCTATATGGCACCACCGTGCTGTTTGGCGGTGCCGCTCTCGGAGGGCTTCCATGGCTGTAACGCACGGCGGCAACATTTTTACTGTTGCGAGGCAATATCGTCTTCCCTGGAAGCAAGTGCTCGATTTCAGCGCCAGCATCAATCCATTGGGCCCTTCTCCCCAGGCGCGCGAAGCGATCCTCTCCGCTATTGACAGCGTCATCCACTACCCGCACCGCACTGCACAGGCACTCTCTGTGCGCCTCGCCGATGAATGGCAGACACTGCCGGAGAACGTCCTGGCGGGCAATGGCGCCACAGAACTTCTATTCGATTGGTGCCGTCACACAGGTCCGGGGACGATTGCGGCTCCTGCATTCGGCGAGTTCCATCGCGCCTGGCCTAACGCGCCAACTTGTCTGCTGGCGGACGCTGCCACATGGCCTGCCGAGGGTCCCATTGTTTTCACGCGTCCCGCAAATCCGACCGGCGTTCTCATTGATGCCGGCATCATTGCCAATTACGCGATGAAGCGCAGCGATCCTGTACTAGTTGACGAATCCTTCCTGGATTTCTGCGACGCCGAGAGCCTCGTTCCGCGAGCAAAAGGCAATCTTTTTGTACTCCGCTCCCTTACCAAGTTCTGGGCGCTACCGGGTCTTCGCATCGGTGCTTTAATCGGCGACGTTCAAACAATCAGGGAGACGCGTGCACCTTGGACAGTTAACGTCCTCGCGGAGGCGGCGGCGCTCGCCTCCGTTGAGGATCACGCCCACGCCGAACGCACCCGCAATTTCATCCGCGCCGAGTCGCGCTGGTTTGCTGGGGAACTTGCCGGACTTCCCGGACTGAACATTTGGCCGGCAGTTGCGAACTTCCTCTACATCGAGACGGAGCGAGCCGCCGAACTCACGGCCTTTGCCGCCGGCCGGGGAGTGCTTATTCGCGACTGTTCCAACTGGCCTGGTCTGGGCGGCCGGGCCATCCGTGTCGCCGTCCGCAACCGTTGGGAAAATGAAACTCTCCTCGCCCTCCTGAAGGAGTGCCTATGCGCCTGATTCTGACGACTCTGTTCATTTCGTTAACAGCGCTTGCGGCCCAGCCGCAACGCATCGTCTCGACGGCGCCCAGCTTCACCGAGACACTCTTCGCTGTCGGGGCCGGCGACCGCGTCGTCGCCGTTTCCACTTATTGCCACTATCCCGCCGCCGTGGACAGACTTCCCCGCGTCGGTAGTTATTTGCAGCCAAACATCGAAGTCATCGCACGACTCAAGCCCGATCTTGTCCTGGTCCACGCCGAACAGAAACAAGCGGTAGCCCAGCTCCAGAACCTTGGGATCCGGGTGCTCGCCTTGCGCAACACCAGCCTGGAAGACACATTGCGCTCGATGCGCGAAATCGGCGACGCAGTGGGACTTTCCGAACGCGGAACGGCTCTCGAAAAGGGAACGCGCGACAATCTGGCCACTATTTCCAAACGTGCCGAAGGCCGGCCACCGAAGACGCTGCTTTTCATCGTCGGCCGGACTCCCGGCCGTTTGGACGGGATGATCGCAGTCGGCAAGGGCTCGTTCCTCAATGAGTTGATCCGTATGGCGGGCGGACAAAACGTCTTATTCGATTCACCGGTCACCTATCCCCGGATCTCACTCGAAGCCGTGTTGCGCCTTGCGCCGGATGTCATTGTGGACATGGGCGATATGGCCGTTACGACGGGTGTTACGGAGGACCACAAGCGCTCGGTCGTCAAGCTTTGGGAGACGCAGCGCGGCATCCCCGCCGTTGGTAAGAGAAAGGTCTTCGCGGTGGCGGCGGACATCTTCGTTGTACCTGGCCCTCGTGTGATTGAGGCCGCCGAAGCGTTCGCAGCCATGATTAACGGGAATGGCCAATGAGCCTACTCTCTATTCACGACGTGAGCTACTCCTACCCCGGCCGTCCCGCTGCGTTGACAGGCATGACAGCAACGGTGACGAGACCGGAGGTCATTGCGATCGCCGGACCGAACGGCGCCGGTAAGTCGACGCTGCTCGACATCTTGGCCGGGCAAAAGGCGCCGACCTCCGGCTCCTGCCGTATTCAGGGTGAGGAGATTCAGTCGATGGATCGAAAGGATCTCTGCCGGCGAGTTGCGCACATTCCCCAAACTATCCCGGCCGATGTGCCGTTCACCATGGAGGAAGTGATTCTCACTGGCCGCATCCCCTACGGACGAGGCCTCTATGAGAACGAGGACGACATGGCCGCGATGGAAGAGGCCATTCGCAGCGCTCGTCTCGATACCTTTCGCGGGCGACCCTTTTCCGGGCTGAGCGGAGGGGAGAAGCAGCGAGTCCTGGTGGCGGCAGCGCTCTGCCAGCAATCGAAGATTCTCCTGCTTGATGAACCCGGGGCACACCTCGACCCCGAAAATGAGGCGCAGCTCTGGGAATTGCTCACCGACCTTCGGGACTCGGGCCATTTGGTTCTTGTCGTTACGCACCACCTGGCGCTTGCGGCGCAAAATGCCAATCGCATCTGGTTGCTTGATGGCGGGCGCCTGGTCGCCGACGCTGGGCCCCTTGAAGCCATGCGCCCGGACGCCCTGGAACACGTTTTCCATGTTCCGTTCCATTGGCACCAAAGCGCGGAAGGAAGGGTATTCCTCACGTATGGCCGTTGACTTCCGCCGCCGTGTCCTCAGGGTTCTTATTCTGTCGCTTCTTGCCGCAATCGTGACCGCAACAGTCTGCCCATTTATTGGGGGACCGGGGATGGATTACGAAAAACTGTGGCGGCGCGAAGCTCCCGACTGGAACATCTTCGTGAACCTACGTATGCCCCGCACGCTTCTCGCCCTTCTGACGGGCGCGGCGCTCTCCGGCGCGGGCGCTATGTTCCAAGCGCTGCTGCGCGATCCCCTGGCGACGCCTTCTAACCTGGGAGTTTCCGCCGCCGCCTCGCTCGGCGCCGTCGCGGCAATCGCGTTTTCGAAAGGGGACGATACGATGTTCCCCATTGTGTGGTTCGCCGCGCTGGTTGGCGCGGCCGCGGTCATTATTCTTGTCGCGGCACTGGGCGCGCTTCGCAAGTTTTCCAGTTTTACGCTCCTCCTTTCCGGCATTGCCTTCAACGGGATCTGCCTGTCGCTGATTCTGCTTATGCACAGCCTCGCCGGCATCACCAAAAGTTTCCAAATCACCCACTGGCTGATGGGCGGAATTGACGCAGTGGAATACCCGATTCTTTTGGTTCTTGCCATTTCCATTCTTCCTGTCTGTGTTTGGATGCTACGGCTGTCGCGAACGCTGAATGTCATCTCGTATGGGGAAACGTGGGCTACGGGGCGCGGCGTGGATTGCCGTAAAGTCACTTGGCAGGGCTTTGCCGCGGGCGCGCTGCTCGTGGGCGGCACGACGGCTATCACGGGACCGATCGCTTTCGTCGGGCTTATCGTCCCGCATCTCCTTCGCCGTGTCGTCGGGCCGGATTACCGCCTCCTGATGCCGGCCTCCATCTTCGGCGGCGGCGCGTTTCTCGTCGTTTGCGACACGATTTCCCGGAGTATTCTCTCACCTGTTGAAATTCCCGTCGGCGTTACCACCGCGCTATTAGGAGGGCCGTTCTTTGTCTGGCTACTTTGGTCGCGGTAGCGCTATCGGGCACGCTGGAGAGCTTCTTCAAGGGGCGGCACGCCTGCGCGGCCGCGTCGAGCCGTTTCTCGTAACTCTTCCCTATGCCGAATTTCTGAGCAACGCGACGGTGCGCCCGGCCAGCCATTGGTCCGTTGAACCAGGCTGGCGCACCAGCGCATTGCGGGCGGCGCAACTTGCCTGGAGCCATGATGGCGCGCTCGAAATCGTTATCGAATCGAATATTCCCGTCGGCCGTGGATGCGGTTCGTCCACTGCCGACTGCGTGGCCGTAATTCGCGCCGCCGCCGAACTTTCCGGTACGCCCACCTCCAGCGAGGCCATCGCTCTTCTCGCTCAGCGCGCGGAACTGGCCAGTGATTCCACGATGTTCAATGATGAACCGGTCGCCTTTCTGCCGCGGCGGGGCGAGATCCTGCGGCGTTTCGAAGGCGCGTGGCCGGCGATGCATGTCGAATGCATTGATCTTGGCGGTCCGCCTGTTCTTACTAAGGACCGTCCCGTCCCTCGTTACGCGCCCGACGAGCTGGATGAATTCGTCCATCTCCTCGACCACCTCGATCAAGCGTTCCGCGACCACGACTCCGTGGCTGTCGCGAAGGTCGCGACACGCAGCGCCATCATCCATCAGCGCCACCACCCGCATCCGGAATTTAATCCCCTACGCGATGCCGCGCTCGACGCGGGCGCATACGGCGTCGCCATCGCGCATAGCGGAACGATTGCTGCAGTGCTCTCGCAATCACCACTAGGCCTGGAAGGAGGAAGCTTTGTCCATTCTGTTAGTCGGCGGCGGCAGCCGTAGCGGTAAGAGCCGTCACGCGCTTCTGCTTGCGCGCCGATTTGGGCCCCGGCGAGGCTTCCTGGCGACCGCGCAAGCGCTGGACGAAGAGATGCGGGACCGGATTCGAAAGCACCGCGAGGAGCGCGGGGAAGAGTTCCTCACGATTGAGGAGCCACTCGATTTGGCCGCGGCGGTGGTCCAAGCCGAACCGGCTCTCGACGTGCTGATTATCGACTGTCTCACGCTCTGGCTAAGCAACATCATGCTCGCCGAAAAGGAGATCGATACCGCCGCGCAACTCGATGCCATTGCCGCTTCGAAACTGCCGTGCATCCTGGTGACGAACGAAGTTGGATGCGGGATAGTGCCGGACAATGCGCTTGCCCGTCAATTTCGTGACCGCGCCGGGTTTCTGAATCAACAGGCGATGGAGCGCGCCGAAGAGGCTTACTGGACGATCTTCGGAGCCGCACTCAAGCTCAAATAGCATGCGACAGGCGATTCAATTCCTGACGATCCTACCGGTCAACGCTCCGCCTGGCCAATCGGCCTGGGCCTTTCCTTTAGTGGGCGTCCTGTTGGGACTCGCCCTAGCATGGTTATGGCCGCTCAAATTCGGTTCACTGCTCATCATCATCCTGCTGGCGGTGCTCACAGGCGGACTGCATGAGGATGGCTTGGCCGACGTGTTCGACGCCATTCGCTTCTACCGCACGCGAGAAAAGATGCTCCTCATCATGAAGGACAGCCGTATTGGCGCACACGGCGCTTTGGCGCTGATGGCTTCCTTTGTCTTCCGCTGGCAGGCCCTCGCCGCGCTGCAGGGCGACTACTGGCTCCGTATTCCCGCCGTGTTCGGGATCTCGCGTGCAGTAATTGTTTTGCTTGCCGCTACAACGCCGCCGGCCGGGGAAGGTCTCGGACGCGGGTTCATCGAAGGGCTCCCGAGCCGCGCGGGCTCGATCGCCGCCGTGCAGGCCATTGTTCTGGCCGCCATGGCCGGCTGGCCGGCCGCGGGTGTTCTCCTCTTCGCCAATACCGTCGCCATCCTCCTCATTCGCAGATGGTTCGTGACGCGGCTCGGCGGCGTCACCGGTGACTGTTTGGGCGCTGCGTGCCAAGTCTCTGAAGCGGTTTCCCTCGGTGTTCTGGCATGTCTATGATTCACCTCATCCGTCACGCCCGTCCGTCGGTCACCGGCGTACTCCTCGGGTGGGCGGATGTCCCTCTTGCTGACGTCGACGTATCGCCCTTCACCATCGACGTGCAATACGTAATTACGAGCCCGCTTCTCCGCGCCCGCCGCACTGCCGAATTGATTTTCCCCGGCAGGCAAGTCGATATCGTTCCCGCCCTGATGGAACGCGGTCTCGGCGATTGGGAGAATCTTCGCTGGTCTGAGGTAGAGGCCAAATGGCCGGACCTGGCTGCCAAGGATTGGTTCTCCGTTACGCCGCCTAACGGCGAGTCTTGGGGGATTTTCGAAGATCGCGTCCGGACGGCCTGGCTATCCATGCCCAAGTGCGGCAACGTCGCCGTCGTTGCCCATGCCGGAGTCAACGCGCTTCTCCATCATTTCATCACGCGCAGTGATGTGGCCACATTCCATCAGGACTATTTGGAGACTATCTCTCTTGCCATTCCCAATTGAAATTCCCGCAGCCGCCAATCCCCAAATAGCTGCTGAGGTGGCCGCGCGGTGGAATTCGCTCACCAAGCCGCCGGGCAGTCTCGGCCGCCTCGAGTCCCTTGTGGAACAACTGGCCCAAGCAGCGGGGACGGCTCGCCCAAGCGCCACGCGCAAAGCAATCGCCGTCTTTTGCGGAGATCACGGCATCACCGCGGAAGGTGTAAGCGCCTACCCCAAGGAGGTCACTCGCCAGATGGTTCTAAACTTCCTGGCTGGCGGCGCCGCGATCACTGTTCTCTGCCGCCGGTTTCAGATCGTCCCGTACATTGTCGATGCCGGTGTCGACGCTGATCCAACGGAAGGCGCCATCAATCTCCGCATTGCGCGCGGCACTGCCAACTTTGCGCGCGGGCCGGCGATGTCTATCTCGCAAGCCGAACAAGCGCTGCACAATGGCATCCGTTTTGCCAATACTCTCCGGCCGGTGTGCGACCTCGCCGCAACCGGCGAGATGGGCATCGGTAATACGACCTCCGCTAGCGCGCTGTTATGCGCCTACAGGCAGATTTCCCCGGAGCAGGCGGCCGGCCCAGGTACAGGTCTCGACGCGCCGGGTGTCCAACACAAAGTCCACGTTCTTCGCGATGCGCTACGGCTTCACGGCCGGATCGCAGACCCGGTCGAAGTCCTCGCGACGTTCGGCGGCTTTGAGATCGCCACGATGGCTGGCTTTCTTCTCGGTGCGGCGTCCGCTCGCCTGCCTGTTGTGGTCGACGGCTTTATCTCATCGGTCGCCGCCTTGGCCGCCCATGCTATCAACCCCGCCGTTCTCCCTTTTCTCTTCTTTTCTCATGTCTCCGCCGAGCCGGCGCACCAGCGTTTGCTTGCCGAACTGCATGCACGCCCCATTTTTGACCTTGATATGCGTCTAGGCGAGGGCTCGGGCGCCGCATTGGCCATGCCTGTTTTTGACGCCGCCATTGCTCTCTACGACAACATGGCAACGTTCGCGGAGGCGCGGGTCACGAACCGCGAATAATTCTCCGCAGCGTGCGCAACTCTTCTGGGGTCAGATCCCTCCACTGCCCCGGCGACAAGCCCGCGATCGTCAAGTTTTCCATCGACCATCGCACCAGGCGCAGAGTCGGATGGCCCACGGCGGCGGTCATTCGCCGGACCTGCCTGTTCCGTCCCTCCGTTAATGTCAGTTCCAACCACGCGGCCGGAATCGCCGCGCGAAAACGGATGGGCGGAATCCGTGGAGCCAACGCCGGATCCGGAATCAGCCGCGCCTCCGCTGGACGCGTCTTGCTTCCTTGCACCACAACGCCATCTCGCAATTTGTCCAATGCCGTCGAATCCGGCACACCTTCCACCTGCACCCAATAGGTTCGCCGGTGTGCAAACGCGGGCTCCAAAAGCCGATGCTTCAATCGCCCATCATCGGTCAGCAAGAGCAGCCCCTCGCTATCGGCATCCAGCCGCCCCGCCGCATAGACTCCCTTCACCGTCACGTGATCGGCCAGGGTAGGACGCGGCGGTACAGTCCGGTCCGTAAACTGCGTTAGCACGCCAAAGGGTTTATAAAACAAGAGGTATCGCACAAAAAAGCGGCGGCGCCTATGCCCCGCCGCCTTTTCCAGACTATCGAATTATGGAATCACCAGCACATCGCCGGGATGAATCACCGTGTGCTCGTCCTTCAGCTTGCCGGGGTTCGCTTTAATGATTTCCGGATATCGAGCGCCATTGCCCAAGTGGCTCTGCGCGATCTTCCAAAGTGAATCGCCCGCAACCACCGTATAGTGCTTCACATCCGGGGGCGGCGCCGGCAAACTGAAGTCGATATTTATGTCAAGCGTCAGGTCCGCGTAGACGGGATCCACTGACTTCGCCTGTGTCCATACAGCATTCTTCACGTCTTCGTTCGGCGCGTCACCTTGAATCAGAAGCTTGTCGTTCTCGATGTGAACGTGCTTCAGCGAAACATTCTTCGCCTTTGCCAAATCGATAACGCTCTGATATTTCGCTTTTACGGTTTCAAGATCCATAATTCGTTCTTCCTCACAGTCGTGTGGGCCGTCTGGCCCACGCCTAGGTAGAGTCGCGTAACGCGGGTACCGTTGCAACTAGCCGCGAAAATAGTCGCCAGTTCGGAAACAGCTAAATTAGTAGCGGGATCTTCCTAGCACGGAACCAGGAAGATAAGGACATAGGTATATGAACCTACTCGAAGTGTTGTTGAACTCCGGCGGAAGTGCGGCGGCCGGCCGGCTCGGCGCGCGCTTTGGCCTTGACGAGCACCAGACTATGGCGGCGCTGCAACAGATCCTCCCCGCCCTCGGCGGCGGCCTGCAGCGGAACATCTCTCAGGAGGGTGGGATTGAAAGCCTTCTTGGCGCGTTGGCCAATGGCAACCACGGCCAGTACATCGACAATCCCGATCTCGTCCACAACGAGGAGACGACGGAAGAGGGCAACGGAATCCTCGGACACCTTCTTGGCAGCAAAGAAGTCAGCCGCGAAGTCGCCGCCCAGGCGAGCCAGCAAACCGGCATCGGCGCCGACATTGTGAAGCAAATGCTTCCTGTCGTCGCGACTATGGTGATGGGGTCGCTCAGTAAACAGTCCGCCCAGTCGGGCCTTTTTGACAGCCAGGATGCGCCCGGCCAGCAACAGGGCCTACTCGGTATGTTGACGCCGCTCCTTGACTCCAACCGCGACGGCTCGGTCGCCGACGATGTCATAGGCCTCATCGGCCGCTTCATGACGAACCGGTAGGCGCATATGGGCCCCTTTGGAAATAGCGGCGGCCGAAGTTCAGGCCTCCGTGTCATTCCTCTCGTGCTATTTGCCCTTTACGGCATCTACTATTACTTATCTAATCGTGAAACGGTGCCGCTTACCGGCCGCCGGCAACTGGTGGAGATCAGCAGGGATCAGGAGGCCGCGCTCGGCCTCCAATCCTACCGCCAGATCCTGCGTCAGGAGAACGTGGTCACAACCGGCCAGAATGCGGAGAGGGTCAAGGAGATCGGCCGCCGCATCAGCGCAGTGGCGGAAGACCCCGGCTTCCAGTGGGACTACAACCTTATCGAATCATCGCAGGTCAATGCCTTCTGCCTGCCGGGGGGCAAGGTAGCGGTGTACACCGGCATTCTTCCGGTTGCGAAAAACGCCGATGGTCTCGCCGTTGTCATGGGTCACGAGATCGCCCACGCCATCGCTCGCCACGGCGCAGAACGTATGGCGCATCAAAAGCTCGTCCAAATCGGAACCATGGCGGCGGGAGTCGCAATCAGCGAAATGGACCCTCAGCAACAACGAGCTGTCATGGGCGCGCTCGGCGTTGGAGCGCAGTTCGGCGTCCTTCTTCCGTTCTCCCGCGAACACGAATCGGAGGCTGATTATATGGGCCTCATTTACGTGGCACGTGCCTGTTTCGACCCCACAGAGGCCCCGCGGTTGTGGGAGCGCATGGCACAAGCCTCAGGCGGACGAGGCCATGCGCAGTTCATGTCCACCCATCCGAGCAACGAAACGCGTATCCGTCAATTCCAGCAGTGGATGCCGGAAGCCCTCAAGATAAAGCGGGAGAAATGCGGGGCATAGTGACTCGGCGCTAGACCGGTCAATAAATTGCTGGACAAGAAGGACATGGGCACCACAGAGTTTCCAGCCATTGAAACAACTTCATTGACGGCCACATCAGATTCCGGCAACATGGTGGCGGACACACACCTGGGCCAAATTGGCCCACATTCCTGACCTTCGCCGCACGATATTTCCAACACTGATATGCGCTCCCTAATCCTGCTCCCACTTCTCGGTATGTCTGTGGCACTCGCCCAATCGACGCTTCCGGCAAATCCTCCGGCGCTACAATCCGCCATCAAGAACATCGGCAAAGCACTGGAACGCCCGGTAGCCGCGGTCAAGCTGCTGTCCATGACGAGCGCCCGGGCTTCTAAGGTTTGCTCGGTTGCCATGCCGCTCATCAAACCGCCGGACGGCCAGCAATTCGCGATACGCCGTCATGCCGCGGTTCAATCAACCGAAAGCATTCCGCAAGTGGCTGTCCCCGCGCCTCCGTGCGAACCGGCCAGGGATTAACGCAGATCGCCCGGCAGCCATTTGCCACCGCCCGATTCCACAGGCTCGTCCAGGCGAACGAATAAGTCTTCCAGGGTCCGCGCCTCCCGCACAAGAGACCTGTGCTGCGGCCGCAGCAGACCTGCCCTTACAATCCCATCCAGAAACTCAAAGAGTCCGTCATAGAACCCGCTGACGTTCCACAGCACAACCGGCTTCGCATGAAGCCCCAACTGCGCCCACGTCGCAATTTCAAACGTCTCGTCAAGCGTGCCATACCCGCCAGGCAGCGACACGAATCCTTCCGCCAGATCCGCCATCAGCATCTTCCGTTCGTGCATGGAGTCCACCATACGGAGATCCGCCAGCTCCAAATACGCGGCCTCCTTCTCCACCAGGAGTCGTGGGACAACGCCTGTCACCTTCCCGCCCGCCGCCAGCACGGCATCCGCCAGAGCGCCCATCATCCCCAGATGACTTCCTCCATAGACCAGCCGCAACCCTCGCGCGCCCATCTCCGTTCCCAACGAAACCGCCGCCGCGCGAAACGCCGGATCAAAACCAGGATTCGATCCGCAATACACGCAAATACTCTCCACCATTCTTTGCAGTGTATCCTGGGCACCATGATGCTTCGCCGCGCGCTACTCGCTGCCGCACTCCAATCCGGGGCGCGCCAGACGGAGGTGGCTATCGACGGCGCCGGCTTTCTGATTAATAACAAGCCCAGCTACGATGGGCGCATCTGGCGTGGCCACAAAATCGAAGGCCTGCTGATGAACACGCGCATGGTGCAGGGCATCTTTGACGATCAGAACCCCCACACCACCGCCAACTGGCAATACCCGGACACTCATACCTGGGACCCGGCTCGAAACACGCGTGAGTTCGTGGCCGCGATGCCGGAGTGGCGCAAACATGGCGTGTTGAGCTTTACACTCAACATGCAGGGCGGCAATCCGCGCGGCTACGCCGCGCAACAGCCGTGGATCACCGGTGCATTCACGCCTCGCGGCGAGTTGATTCCGGAATACCTGAATCGCCTCCGCGCAATCCTCGATCGCGCCGGCGAGCTCGGGATGGTCCCGATCCTCGGCGTCTTTTATTTCGGTCAGGACCAGATTCTCGAGGACGACAAAGCCATTCGCCGCGCACTCAAAAACACGGTCGAATTTGTGCTGTCCCGCGAGTACCGCAACGTTCTCCTCGAAATCGCCAACGAGTGCAACAATCGCAAATACGATCACGCTATCCTCGGTCCCGATCTCATGCCACTGCTCATCCAAGACGCGCAAACAATCACTTATCACCGCCGCCGGCTCCTCACGGGTGTTAGCTTCAACGGCAATACCCTTCCTACGCCGGAGGTCACCAGGATCTCCGATTTCGTTCTCCTTCACGGTAATGGCGTCAAGGATCCCGCGCGCATTGGCGAAATGGTCCGCTCCGTGCGCAAACAACCTGGCTACCATCCGAAGCCGATCCTTTTTAATGAAGACGATCACTTCGAGTTTGACAAGCCCGTCAACAACTGCGCGGCCGCGATCGCTGAATATGCAAGTTGGGGTTTACTCGATATCGAAGGCTACCAGTCGCCGCCCATCCATTGGGGCATCGACACCGCCCGCAAAAAAGGCTTTTTCAACCTCGTCAAGGAGATTACCGGCGCATGACCGAGATGGATGACATTCGCCAAGGCGTTCTTCGCTTCCGCAAAAAAGTGTTCCCGATCCGCCGGGCTATCTACGAGGAGCTCGCGCACCATCAGGATCCGCAGGTCCTCTTCATTACCTGCATCGACTCCCGTGTCGATCCTGCCGATCTCTGCGACGCCGACCCCGGCGACATGTTTGTTGAGCGTACGCCGGGCAACATGGTTCCCATCTACAGCGATCACCGCGTCGGCGTCTCGGCGAGTATCGAGTACGCAGTCACCGCCCTCGGCGTCACCGATATCATCATCTGCGGTCACTCCGACTGCGGCGCCCTAAAGGCGCTCCTTCATCCCGAAAAGCTCGAAAAACTTCCTGCTGTTGAACGCTGGCTGCACTTTGCCGACGAAGCGATCGACGCCGTCAACACCGTCCACCCCAACGCGGAGCCCAAAGCGAAACTCCATCACCTCTGTGAACAGAACGTGATTGCCCAACTCGATCACCTTGGGACGCATCCCTGCGTTGCGCAACGCCTGAAGACCGGCTACTTGCGCCTGCACGGTTGGGTCTACGAGATCCACACGGGCGAAGTCCACCGGTATGACGCAACGACCAAAAGATTCGCACTCTGGCCGCCCGATTAGGCCGCGTCTTTCCAGTCGAGAATTATCTTCCCGGACGCCCCGCTCGCCATCAATTCAAACCCTTCCAGGAACCGCGAGGCAGGGAAGCGGTGCGTAATCACCGGCTTGATATTCAGGCCAGATTGCAGCATTACGGTCATCTTGTACCAGGTCTCGTACATTTCGCGCCCATAGATTCCCTTGATCGTCAGCATGTTGAAGATGACCGTATTCCAGTCGATCGCCATTTCCCCACCTGCTGGAATCCCAAGCATGGCGATCTTCGCGCCATGGGCCATGTTAGCGAGCATGTCTCGAAATGCTTGCGGATTGCCCGACATCTCGAGGCCTACATCGAACCCTTCCTTCATTCCCAGTTCCTGCTGCACGTCCTTCAAAGTTCGCTTGCTTACGTCCACCGCCATCGTCACGCCCAGCTTTTTCGCCAACTCCAGCCGGTAGGGATTAACATCCGTAATGACCGTGTATCGCGCCCCGGCATGAACCGCGACCGCCGCTGCCATGATGCCGATCGGCCCCGCGCCGGTCACCAGCACGTCTTCTCCCAGCAGCGGGAATGACAGCGCCGTATGTACCGCATTCCCGAATGGATCGAATATTCCGGCTACGTCACGATCCATTGACTCGTCGTGGTGCCAGACGTTCGTCATCGGCAGCACGATGTAATCGGCAAAGCAGCCCGGCCGGTTTACCCCCACACCGCTCGTGTGCGCGCACAAGTGCCGCCGCCCGGCCAGGCAGTTCCGGCATAGCCCGCACGTTACATGTCCTTCGCCACTGACCAGCATGCCGGGCGTGAAATCACGGACGTTGCTTCCAACGTCCACGATCTCGCCAACGAACTCGTGCCCGATCACCATCGGAACGGGAATCGTTTTCGCTGCCCAGGCGTCCCACTTGTAAATGTGAACGTCGGTGCCGCAAATCGATGCGCGATCCACACGGATCATCACATCGTTGATGCCCATCTCCGGGACGGGAACCTCTTCCATCCAAAGTCCCTGTTTGGCTTCGCGCTTCACCAGCGCTTTCATCGTGGCCATTCGACCATGGTAGCGCCCTAGTCGTTATTCTCCGGATTTCCCTGCAACCACGATTGGTTCCTCACCGGCGCGAAATCGGCCAACACTTCGGTCAACGTGGCTGTGTCCAACGGCTCCGCGGCGGCCTGCAGCGTCGATTCCAATTCCAGCGGTGTAGACGCTCCCGTCAGCGTGCATGGAATCCTGGGATTGGCCATCGAAAACTGCAACGATACCTTCGCCAGATTTACTCCGCGTGCGTACCACTTCGCCACCACTTTCTTGGCGAACTCCTGCAGTGCCTTCGAGGCCTGATGCCAGGGCTGTGGCCCGTGGGGGCTCAATAACCCCAGCGCCACTGGCGATGCGTTCATCAGCCCGATCCCTTGCTGCTCCAACAGCGGGAACAGTCCCTCCAACGCCTGGTCAATCAGCGTGTACCGCGAATAGGAAATGATCGTGTCGATCTGGTGCCGGGGAATCACATACTGAAAGATCTTCAGCGGCAATCCGGTCACGCCGATGAACCGTATCTTCCCCGCCGCGCGAATCTTCTCGAGCGCCGGCAGCGTTTCTTCCACCACCTGCCGCAACGATCCGAATTCAATATCGTGCACCTGGAAAATGTCGATCATGTCCAGGCCCATTCTCTGCAGGCTCTCGTCTACGCTTCGCGTAACCCGTTGGGCGGAAAAATCAAATAGCGCGTCGTCATACCGGCCGCACTTTGTAGCCATAATGAACCGGTCGCGCCTGACGCCCTTCAACGCGGGCCCCAATACCGATTCGGAGCGGGTCACACCGTAAAAAGGCGAAGTGTCAATCAGATTGATTCCGCTATCCAGCGCAGCATGCACCAGCTTCGTGGCTTCGTCTCCTGTCATCCCTCCATAAATCCCGCCGAGCGATGCCGCTCCCAGGCCCAGCTTCGAAACCTGCAGGCCTGTCCTGCCCAACGTACGTAATTCCATATCGAAGCTATTCTATTTCACGAACTGCATATCGCCTTCGTGCCGCAAAGGCGCGCTACGCTGTGTGCGCATCGCTTCCGCCAGTTTTGCCGTCATCGGACACGTTGCGCTTATATCTTTCGTCTCACCCGGATCGTTCATCAGGTCGAATACCTGTAACGGCGCTCCCGGTCTCTCGCGGACCGCCTTCCAATTCCCAATCCGCACGGCAATTCCGTAGTCCGGCCGTAACTCCTTTGTCGCCGCCACCCACCGATGATCCTCCCACACCATTGTCCGTTCCGAGGGTTGCTTCAACGACTCGAAAATCGACACTCCATCCCCATAGGTCTTCGTCTTCCCATCCACGGCGTCCATGACCGTTGCAAATATGTCGGCAAAATACACCGGAGTATCGGACACCGCTCCTGCTTTCACTCGGCCTGGCCAACGAAGGAGCATCGGTACGCGGATGCCACCTTCGTATAACGTCCCTTTCTGCCCCCTTAACGAGACGCCGTCGCGCAGCCGCATGGTTTCGAACGTTGCCAATTCATGACCGTCGCCTCGTACACCGCCGTTGTCGCTCGCAAAGATCACCAGCGTATCCCGCTCTAGTCCGAATTCTCGAAGCATCTCTAGAATCCGTCCCGCATACCGATCCCCCTGAGAGACCATTGCCGCGTACTTCTTCTCGCCCTCCGGCCAGTCTCTGTCCTGATATGGTTTCACGTCAGGCGTTTCGTAACGACCATGCGGCACCGTGTAGGTCGCATACAGGAAGAACGGCTTTCCCCTATTTTCCCGCAGGAACGCAAACGACTTATCCGCAATCAAATCCGCGCTGTAGGTTTTCCCGCCCAATGGAACTCTTTTGTCGTTCTCCCACAGAAAATCGGGGAAGTAGGAATGCGCATGAACCTGGTGTAAATACCCGAAAAACGTGTCGAACCCGTGCTTCCATGGCACACCCGCCGATCCAACATCCCCCAACCCCCACTTCCCGAACCCGCCGCAAACGTACCCCCGTGCCTTCAGCCACGCTGGAAAGGTCTTGTCTTCCGGCCCGATCGGCGCCGTGCCCGCGTTGGAACGGATCCTCGCATGACCGCCGTGCATCCCCGTCATCAGCACGCAGCGCGACGGCGCGCAGACCGGTCCGCCCGCGTACGCCTCGGTCATCCGCGTGCCTGCCAAAGCCAGCGAATCAATATGCGGCGTAAGGATCTTCTTTTGCCCGTAACACCCCACATCCGCGTAACCCAAATCATCGAGCAGTACAAAAACGATGTTCGGCTTTTTCGCTTGGGCTGGAATTTGGGCGGAAAGCCCCGCCAGAAACTCTCTCCTTCGCATCCCCACCAGCCTATCCCACAACCGCCAGTCCCGAAAGACGAAAGGCGCCATGACTACGGGCGCCTTTTCATCCCCATCACAACAGGCGGCGCTAAAACTTTTTGGCCGCGCGAATATCGTTATTCTGGCAGGTTACAAATACGGGCGCAAGCCTCCCGTGAATACCGCCTCCTCCGCTGCCCTCAAGAATCGGCTAAACTTGTGTTAGTCCGCTGGCCATGCCCGGTGTATAACCGGGCGGCCTGCCACAGTTTTACGCCCAGGTTTCTTTACGTGATGACGCAGCCGATCGACGGCTTCCAAATCTCGCCCGCCTTCTGTTCCTCAGTCGGCGACCCTCTCGCGGCACGATTCGCCGTCCGCGCCCAATCGTTATTTCGCCCCGGGAACGCTGCCCCTCCGGCAGATGCCGACGGGCTCAGTAGCACCCCTTTTTCCGCTTTTTTCCGCCGTCGCCCGCTACCGTGTAGTGCGGCCCCGGCAGACCGAGAACGTTAGCGGCGGCTCGTCCAGCGCCAGTACAAAAAGATTCAGTCACCGGCCGCGCCCCGCGCACTGCTCCCCCGGACCGTGGGGCCGGTAAATGTCAACAACTTGTTGCCTATCGACCTTTCGCAAATTCCGCATCGGCCCGCTCCCGGTAGCTCTGCTCCGCCGGCCGCCTGTCCTGCGTCCTTTGCTCCACCCGGTCCTCTCTTCCGTACTGCCGCATCGTTACGCGCCGCCTGCTCCCTAAGGAGAGCATGCGATGAGCAAAGAATTAGTTATTTCCTCCAACCGCCACGAAACAAAGGTGGCCATTCTTGAGGACGATGTCCTCGTAGAGATTTTTTTCCAGCGCGCCAACGAGTATTCCCTCGCCGGCAGTATTCACAAGGGCCGCGTGACTCGTGTTCTTCCCGGCATGCAGTCCGCCTTCGTCGACCTCGGCCTCGAGCGCGACACCTTCCTCTACGTCTCCGATTTCGCTGACGATCACTCGGAAGATCTTGATAAAGTCGGCGATGAAAAGCCGATCCGCCACGCTCGCGAACACCATCGCGCGCCTGCGGCCCCTAGCGAACCCGCGGTGATTGAAGCCGCGGAAAATGGCGACGGAGCCGCCGCCGATGCGCCCCCCACCGGTGACATTGTGCCTGCACCCGCTGCCGAAGTCCGGCCTTTCCGGGAACGCGACCGGGATCGCGGCCGGCGCGACCGTGGCCGGGGACGCGGCCGTGATCGTGGCCGCCGCCGCGGGCCAGGCGGGCTGCCCGATTCCAAGTATGCTTCGGCCGACACTCCGTCCGAATCTTCAGCCAGTGAACCCGGCGCTTCTCCCGATCCGGACGCTCCATTCATCGCTCCAAGGGTTTCCGAACTACTCACGCCGGAACATGCCGAGCCCGTTTTCCTACTGCCTGGCGAGTCGCTGGCCAAGTACCGCCGCCCCGCAGTCGCGCCCCCGCCCCCGCCGCCCGCCGAAGTGATTCAGCAGGAGCCGGCAGATCGGCCCGCCGAGCCTGCATTCGAAACGGCCGCCGAGCCAGCGGTGGAGACGGCGCCGGAAACTAGCGTCGAGGTGGCCGCCAGTCCGGAACCGCCCCCTGTGATTTTGGAGTCAGAGTCCGAATACATCGACACTTCCTTCGCTAAGCTCCCCGCCGATATCGATCCCGCGGAACTTGAAGAAGTCGACGCAATTGATGAAGCCCGCGAAGAGCTGCTCACCGAATCCGAAGAGGACGAAGACGAAGCGGACGCCGCCCAACGAGCTGCCGAAGAAATGGTCGCGAGCGAAGACGGCGAATCCAATTCGGCTCGGACCGAAGAATCTGAAGATGGCGAAAACGAACCGGAAGAGGGCGCTGAAGCAGCCGACGGTTCCGAAGGCGGTCCCGAACCCGCGCGCCAGCCGCACAGCCTCACGGCTGCTCTGCGCGAACGTGACCGCGGAGCTCGTTTCCAGCGCGGCCGCCGTGGCCGCCGCCGCCGTGGCCGTGGCGGAGACCGGGACGACAGCCGCGGTGAATCCCGGCCGCCGGCCGCCGCTGGCGCTGCCCCGGCGCTGGCGCCCGAAGCGGTGTCCGAGAGCGCACTCGAAGAACGTACGGCGGAAGCGAAACCCGAACGAGGTGACCGCGGTCCCCGTCCGTTCCGTGATCGTTCCGAACGGCCGCCTCTCCCGTCCATTACCGACCTCCTGAAAGCCGGCCAGGAAATTCTCGTCCAAATCGCCAAGGAACCGATCGCGCAGAAGGGCGCCCGCATCACCAGCCATATCGCACTTCCCGGCCGTTACTGCGTGTACATGCCGACTGTCGATCACAATGGCGTATCCCGCAAAATCGCCAGCGATGAGGAACGCCTCCGCCTGAAGCGGATCCTGCAGCAGCATCGCCAGGGAATGTCCGGCGGATTTATTATTCGCACCGCCGGTGAAGGCCAGACCGAAGAGGATATCGCGAATGATATGCAGTTCCTCTATAACCTCTGGCTCGATATCCGCGCGAAGGCTGAAAAACGGAACGCTCCGTGCCTGGTCCACCACGATCTCGACATCGTCCAGCGTACTCTCCGCGACCAGGTCTCTTCCGATTTCAAGACGATTTGGCTTGATAATGAGGAGCTCTACGCAAGCACCCTCCAATTCGTGCAGCGCTTTCAGCCGGCGCTCATCAATCGCGTCAAACTCTGGACACGCCCGGTGCCCATCTTCGACGCCTTCGGTATCACCAACGAGCTCGAAAAAGCGCTCCGTCCCAAGGTTTGGCTCAAGTCCGGCGGCTACATCGTCATCAATCAGACCGAGGCCCTCGTCGCTATCGATATCAATACAGGCAAGTTCGTCGGCAAGTCGAACCGCCTGGAAGATACGATCGTCAAAACCAACACGGAAGCGGTTAGGGAGATCGTCCGGCAGATCCGCCTCCGCGACCTAGGCGGCATCATCGTCGTCGATTTCATTGACATGGATGAGCGCAAGAACAGGCAGAAGGTCATGGCCGCGCTCGAAGAGGCCATGCGTGTCGATCGCGCCCCGTACAAAATCCTCCAATTCAACGATTTTGGATTGGTTGCCATCACTCGCAAGCGTGTCAAGCAGTCGCTCGAACGTACGCTCTGCCAGCCTTGCCCCTATTGCGAAGGTTCGGGTTCGGTGAAGAGCGTTCCGACCGTAATCGGCGAAATTCTCCTTGAGGCGCAGAAGATCGCAAAATCTGTCGACGACAAGAACATCGTGCTCCGTGTCCATCCGGAAGTGGCGAAAGTGCTAAAGTCCCACCGAAATCAGCACCTCGAGGAACTCGAGGCTATTTTCAGCCGCCCCGTTCTCGTGACTGGCGATGCCACGGTCCACATCGAGAAGTTCGATCTCGCTTAGCTCCCGCGTCCCTCATGCGAACTTGGAGCCAGCTCGCGTTCGTCTCGCTCGCCGTAGCCTTACCCGCGCAGGAACTCTATGTGCGATCGGAGTTCCAGCGCGTAGGCGCGGATGGGAAGGTTATCCAGCAGGACCACGTCGAACGGGCCCGAGAGATTCTGTCGCCCGCCATGGCCCGCAACGGCTTTGCCAGCTACATCCTGACCGCGAACATTCCTGGCGGTGTCGATTACTCTATCGAGGTGGGCCAGAATCCCGAGAACTCCGTACGGGTCGTTCTCTACCGCCAGCACTATAATCCCAACGGAATTCCAGACCGCCTCGAAAAAGTTGCTCTTCCGGTAAACGGAAAATCCACGAAGGAGGAGAACATGACTTTCTGGATGGACCTCTACGTGGCCGCTAACACCCCTATACGCCGATTCAAAATCGAAGCCCAACTGTGGGTCGGCGACCGCTGGATTATTTATCCGATGGAAGCCCGTACCGTCCAGGCGCAGATCCCCGCCTTCCAAGCCAAATTCTGGGGCTTACCCGCGCCGGAAGCGCGGGCTGACGCGGCCATGATCAGTCCTTGGCGTGACCACCTCTGCCGGCCTCTGACGAGCGAATTCCAGCCCAAGGAAACGACAATCCGCCTCCTGCAGCAGCGCAACATCCAGCAGGATGTTGCGCTCGCCAAGAAGTTCGGACGCGATATAGCCATCCAAGCCTTCGTCCGCGGGGGACTGCCGCCGGAAACCGCCCTTCCCGATGCCTGGTGTGCCGCTCCTGTTGATCAATGGCGCAACCCTCTTAGCGCCGAATGGTACCTCAAAGTCCGGGACCACCTGTACCGCCAGGAGCAGTAGAAACAGGGGGACAGTAACCACAATTCCCTAATTCGCGCTCCCTAATAGCGAAGATACCCATACCAATTAGACCCGCTCCTGCTTCCGACCCTCAACCGTATATTCAGCTCCAAACTCCCGACCTGCAGATCCCCAACGTTCCCCGCCCCGCGCTCGGGAATCCGAATCGTCAGCTGGGAAACGTAAGGATGATACGGCGTCGCCGACGCGCCGATTAGCTCCAACGGCACCATGTATGGATTCCTTAGCCCGTTCCCAACATTCGGTGTTGTAAAGAGTGTGACCCGAAAACTCGACCCGTCCGCTACATCCTCTGCCGGCAACCCACATATGACAATATGAAGGAACTCCCCCGTTTTGCCGGCGATGCCGGTGTCACAAAGCCTCGATAGTCCTCGTGTATGAAGAAGATGGCCGGGTCGTTCGCCACAAGCGGCACGTGTGCAGGCGCGGGCCCATATACAGAAAGCTGCCCATTGCGCCTGCCACAACATCGCCCGCGTTACAGCGAACGTATTCCCTCCTGAGCCCGCAATCCACGGCAGATCCTGCCCGCCCCACTGCACCGTGAAATCCGGCTCCCCCGCGTAACTCAGAAATCCCAATCTATTCAGCCGGATGGTGTCGGCCACTCCCAGTGGCCCTACGGCCGCGAACTCTCCCGTAGCGGGCCGAGACAGAATCCGCGTCAGCCTCCCGTTCAAAACTCCCGCCGAGGACACCGGCGTTGCCGTGCCGCTCTCTGTATCCAACACCGCCGACGCGTCCGTTGAGCCGGCACTCGATCTCGCCGTGCACCAGGTGATCGCGGCTGGCCCGCGGAGAACCGGACACGAAGTCCGCCACTGCTTGGCGCATCGTGCACGGGTAGTTCCACCGTCTTGCGCGCAACGCGCTCATACTGCAGCAAATGCTGTGCCGGTACGGTAAGCCCCCATCGTCCCAGTAGTACAGAAATTGCGCTGCATTTCCCGCTCCAAAGAACGTCGGCAACGCCGTCGTCGTCTTCCCATCCCAGGCGCAAGAATACGTTGAGCCGCACCGCAGGTTTACCGTCCCATCGCCGGATACAAAGAGGGGCGGTGCAGTCGTTTCCGGATCGTGCTGCCCGCGCAGTTCCAGCCGTCAATTCAACCCGCGCGAAACTGCCCTTGGGGCGCCAAAGCACGGTCGCCACCCACCGTCCGTTCCTGCTCATGCTGACAGTCGCCGTGTCCAAAAACTCCATTACAGGTGCCGCCGCTCCATGCCTCCACACTTGCCAACGCGCTGGTGTCTCCCCCCGGCGGAAGCTCACCAGGATCGTCTGCCAGTCGTAGCTCAAAGTCTCCAATTCCACCAGGTCACCCGTTGGTGTGTCGATCACCGTCCGCACTCTGCCGATAGTCGAGATGCTGGCACTACAATCCCCGCCAACGGCGCATTCGAAAACTAGACGATCTTCCCATCGTCGGACGCCGCGTAGCGCTGCCCCCATACGCCCGTCCCCACCGCCATCACAGCCAGCCACATAGAGAGTCCCATCGTTGTTCTCTTAATTCGCACCCCCCTCTATAATGGAGGTTCCTATGCCTAGCGCAGCCGGCCTCGCGGCCATCAATCAGTGGGTGGATGCCAACTCGGACCGTCTCCGGGAAGAGCTTTTCGCGCTCCTCCGCATTCCCAGTGTCTCCACTCTCCCGGAGCATAAAGACGATGTTGTGCGCGCCGCGAATTACGTTGCCGATGCCCTTGAGACCGCGGGCCTGGAAAACGTCGAAATCATCCCCACGGAGCGCCATCCCCTTATCTACGCCGATTGGCTCCACGCCCCTGGCAAGCCCACCATTCTCTGCTACGGCCACTACGACGTTCAACCGCCCGATCCTCTTGATCTCTGGGAAACTCCCCCATTTGAGCCAACCGTCCGCAACGGTAACATCTACGCCCGCGGCGCCGTCGATGATAAAGGCCAGATGTACACCCACATTAAGGCCTGCGAGGCGCTGAGAGCCCTTCATGGAACGTTTCCAGTCAATCTGAAATTCCTCATCGAGGGCGAAGAGGAGATCGGCGGTGCATCCATTGCCAAATACGTCCCGGAACACAAGGAGAAGCTGAGGGCCGACGTCGCCCTCGTCTCCGATACCGCTCTCTACGCGGAGGGCATCCCCACGCTTTGCATCGGACTGCGCGGCCTCGTCTACATGGAAGTGGAAGCTGCAGGCCCGGCGCGCGATCTCCACTCCGGCCTTTACGGCGGGGCCGCGCCCAACGCTATTTTCGGACTGGTCGAGCTTCTCGCCAAAGCCAAAAACTCTGACGGCGTCGTGCAGATCCCCGGCTTCTATTCCGACGTCAAGGAGCCAGCCTCCGCCGAACTCGAAAGTTGGGAGAGCCTGCCCTTCAACGCCGGAGAATATCTGGCCAACGAAGTCGGATCCACGGCCATCACCGGTGAACCCGGCCGCACTGTCTTCGAAAAGACATGGTCTCGCCCAACGCTGGAAGTGCACGGAATCGCCGGCGGCTTCACTGGCGCCGGCTCGAAGACCGTCATCCCCGCCAAGGCTCTCGCCAAGGTTAGCTTCCGCCTTGTTCCCGACCAGGACCCGGAGAAAATCATCGCTGCCTTTCGAACGTGGATCAAGAGCAATACACCCGCGGGCATCCAGGCCGAAGTCCGCGTCCTCGGGGCAGGCCCTGGACTCCTCGTCAATCCCGATCACCCGGCCATTTCCGTCGCCGCTGATGTCTTCTCCGAATCGCTCGGCCGCAAAACCGTCTTCACCCGTTCCGGCGGCTCCATCCCGATCGTGGGCGACTTCGCCAGGCACCTCGGCATCCCGACTATTCTTATGGGCTTTGGCCTGCCCGACGACGGCCTGCACTCGCCGAACGAAAAGTTCAAGTTGGCCAACTACTACCAGGGAATCGCCACCGTGGCGTATTTCTTAGAACGATACGGGGGTTAGGTGTCTGAAACCGAAAGGGCGGGCGCGGCGCTGCGGCAACGCAACACGGCGGAGAATGTCGCTCGCTCGGCCGGTATCACATCTGCCGCTGTTCTCGCCAGTCGCGTTACCGGGCTTGCCCGTGAAATGGCCCTCGCACGTCTTTTCGGCGCCGGCGCGGCGAATGACGCATTCCTTCTCGCGTTTCGAATACCAAACCTGACGCGCGACCTCTTCGCCGAAGGCGCCCTCAGTTCCGCGTTCGTACCCACATTCGTCGAATACCTTGCAAAGAAGTCCCGCGCCGACGCGGCCTATCTGGCCAATCTCGTCGCCACCGCCATCATCGTCATTGTCGGCGCAGTGTGCCTGCTTGGCATGGCCTTCGCGCCGCAACTTGTGTCTACGCTGGCGCCGGGGTTCCTCAAGGTACCCGGCAAGTTCGACATGGCCGTCCGCATGACGCGTATCATGTGCCCATTCCTCTTGCTTGTCGCCTTGGCCGCGCAAGTCATGGGCATATTAAACGCCTGCAACCGCTTCGCCCTGCCTGCCCTGTCCTCGTCGATGTTCAACGTCGGCTCTCTAGTCTTTGGCCTCTTCGTCGGCAAAGTAGCCGGGCCGCAACTCGGTATTACGCCCATTGAGGGGATGGCTTGGGGCGTCATCTGCGGTGGCGCGCTTCAACTCTTCGCCCAGATCCCCAGCCTCATCCGCGAAGGCTTTGTCTTCCGCCCGACATTCGATTTCGATCACCCCGGACTCATTCACATCGCCAAGCTCATGGGCCCGGCCATTCTCGGTAATGCGGCCGTTCAAATCAATGTCATGGTGAACAGTAACTTTGCCTCGCAGATCATCGACCCCGTCACGGGCTTAAATGGACCGGTCACCTGGCTCGGCTGCGCCTTCCGCTTTATGCAATTGCCCCTCGGCCTCTTTGGTGTCGCCATCGGCGGAGCCACACTGCCGGCCATTTCCCGTGCCGCCGCCAATGGGGATATGGACGATTTCCGTCGAACGCTATCGCGGTCCTTAGGACTCGTCTTTCTGCTGACCATCCCATCCTCGGCCGGTCTTCTTGTGATCGGCGACGCCATTATCGGGTCGCTCTTTGAAGGCGGCGAGTTCCGTGCTTACGACACCCACCAAACCGCCGCTGCCCTGGCTTGGTTTGCCGCCGGTCTCGTCGGATATGCAGCGCTCAAAATTCTCGTCCCCGCCTTCTACGCGCTGAAAGACTCGCGGACGCCGATGTACATCAGCCTCGCATCTATCGCCACCAACTACGCCATCGTCTCCACGATGACCGGCGCCACGGAGTTCGGTCACGCCGGCCTCGCGCTCTCCACGGCCGCCGTAGCCATTAGCGGCGCCCTTCTCCAATTCGCGCTCCTTCGGCGGCGTATCGGCGGCCTCTATGGCCGCGCACTGTTTTCGAGCGTGTCGAAGATCGTCTTCGCCGCCGCCATTATGTCGTTCGGCGTTTGGGGGGCGGAGTGGCTCGCCGGCCAGTGGATTCCGGCCGGCCGTGCGCGTTATCTCCTGACGCTCGCTCTCGCCCTGCCCACGGGCCTTGGGCTTTACTACTATGCT
This sequence comes from Acidobacteriota bacterium, assembly GCA_016185425.1. Taxonomy (GTDB): domain Bacteria; phylum Acidobacteriota; class Terriglobia; order Bryobacterales; family Bryobacteraceae. Next base: position 76,021 of record JACPNQ010000006.1, read on the forward strand.
TGCCGCTTCCTTCGCATTGATGAGATGGATCTCGCCATGACCGCTCTCGCAAGGCCCTTTGAGCGATTGCGTGCTAGAATCCGCTAGCGACATGCTTCCCGAGATTTCCACGTTGGCGCAGTTGGAGCGGCTTGATGCGCAAACGCATCAATTGCAGCTCCGCCTCGCTGAGCTTCCCAAAGTCCTCATGGCGGAAAAGAAGGCCGTCGAGGCGAAGAAGAAAGAGGTCGAAGATCTACAGTCTCGCCTCTCCGCGAACGAGAAGGAGCGCCGTCAGATTGAAGGCGATATCCAACTCCGCCAGAGCAAGATCAAGAAGCTCCGCGCACAAATCGAGCAGGCTGCTAACGACACACAATTTCAAGCCTTCCAGCACGAGATCCAATTCGCTGAAGGAGAGATCAGCAAGGGCGAGGACCGCGAACTCGATCTCATGGAAGAAGCCGAAGGCCTCGAGCCCAAGCTGAAGGCGGATCAATCGGCGTTAATCGAAGCCCAAAAGGCGGGCCTTGAGCACTTTAGATCCGCCGAGCAGGAACACAAAAAGGGCATGGCGCAAATCGGCCAGAACGCCGCCGCATCGAGGGAATTGTTGGCAAAGCTAAGTCCTCAATACGCTCAACTCTATGAACGCCTTCGCAAGAAATACAAAACGGGTCCCATTCTAAGCGAACCCGACAACGGTACGTGCGGGGTCTGTCAGATGACGCTTCGCCTGGCATTCTGGCAAGGCATCAAAGCCGATCCGGACAAGCTGTGGCAGTGCGAGGAATGCTCCCGCGTCCTCGTTTATAACCCACCGGTGATGAACGGCTGACGGCCGCCTCCTGAACTCGCCCGGCGTTTGTGTATGATAGGCGCAGCGGAGAACCCCGATCGTGATTCGCCTGATCCTGTCCATCGTCACGTTGTTACTGTGTCTATTGCCCGCCGCCACACCCGGAACGCCGCCCGAGGTCGCAGTTGTGGTGCAGGCCGACGAAGTGTTTTCTCCTCAGGCCTGGCAGGCAATGGAAGCTGAATCGAAGCGAATCGCCAGACAGGCTGGACTGCGCATTCGTTTTGTAGAACGCTCCCAGGCGGCGGCCGAAGAGTTCACCGACCTCGTTGTCTTCCGTATGAAGGGCCGATGTGAGATGGATACTCTCCCGGCGCTACTTGATGAACGCGGCCCGTTTGCATGGGCGTTCACGGCGGATGGCAATGTGCTGCCGTTCGGTGAAGTGAAGTGCGATCGTGTTCGCGAATCGATCAAGACCGCGTTGCGCCCCGCCGATTATCGCAAGGCCGATGAATTATTCGGCCGCGCGCTGGGCCGCGTCGTGGCGCACGAACTGTATCACATGATTGCCAACACGAAGAAACACGGAAAATCCGGCGTTGCGAAGGACGCGCTAAGCGCGCAACAGTTGATTTCGGACAAGCTCGACTTCAGCAATCACGAGCGAGTTGCGCTTGAGGGAAAGCGCGATTTTGGCCGCTGATAGCGGCTCCCTTTGATGGCCGGTATTGACAGCCGGATGTGCTTTCGGCTACAGTCCTACAAATAACGCGGAATCTCTCCGTCCCGCACTTTCCGTGTTTCCTCGTCACCTGCGCAGCCTCTTGTCCGGCTTGCCCGCCTGGTCGCTTATTTAACTCCTAGTCTTGAGTCCAACTGGCTCGTTGCAAGAGCCGAAAACCATTTCCTTTTGGGGAAACCGGGCGTCTGTCTCGACCCGGGCATAAGGGGGTTATTGGTATGTTTCGTTGGACACTCAGCATTGCTCTATTTTCTGCCGCACTCTATTCACAGTCCTTTCAGGGCGGCATACGCGGTCTGGTCACCGATGCGGGCGGCGGCGCAGTTCCAGGCGCCAAAGTCTCGCTGATCGATCAGGGCACCAACTCCACCCGCGCCACACTAACCAATGAAGCCGGCGAGTACGTTTTCAACGGCGTTGTACCTGCCACGTACCACGTCACGGCGGAATCGCCCAGCTTTAAGAAGTTCGAGCGCAAGGACATTGTGCTCGGTACGCAGCAGTTCCTCACCATCGACATTAAGTTGGAAGTCGGGCAGGTGACCGAGAGTGTTCTAGTCACCGAAGAGGTTCCGGTTATTGAAACGGCCAACGCATCCGCGGGCCAATTGATCGATCGTCAGAAACTGATCGACCTTCCGAACCTTGGCCGCAACCCATTCATGATGGCGAAAGTGGCGCAGAACGTTGTCGCCGTCGGCAATCCACGCTTCAACCGTATGCAGGATCAGTCCGGCTCTTCGCAGATCTCGCTGGCCGGCGGCCCAGTACGCGGCAACAACTACCTGCTCGACGGTATTCCGATTACTGACTCCGTCAATCGCGCCGTGATTATCCCGACGCTCGAGGCCGTGCAGGAAGTGAAAGTGCAGGCCAATACATACGACGCCGAAATGGGCCGTACCGGCGGCGGTATGTTTAACACGTTTTTGAAGAGCGGCACGAACGAGTTCCATGGATCCGGCTTCGGCTACATGCGCCAGACCGAATGGCTCGCGAACAACTTCTTTAACAACCGCGCGGGCCGCGGCGTACCGAATCAGCCGTTCCGCAACTACGGCGCCGCCATCGGCGGGCCTATCTGGATTCCGAAAGTTTACAACGGCAAGGACAAGACATTTTTCTGGATATCCGGCGAGGCCTATCGGCAGACGTCGTCCACCTCGACCGAACTGTCCGTTCCCACGGCGATCGAGAAGACCGGTGACTTCTCCCGGAGCTTCTTAAGCGGCACGTCGGGCGCAGTGCAAACAATCTACGATCCGCTCACAACGCAGAGCGGCGGTGCCCGCACTCCCTTTGCGGGCAACGTGATTCCGAGCAATCGCCTCAGCCCTATCGGACTGGCCATCGCCAGGCACTATTCGGCTCCTACCAAGGAACGAACCGGCTATGGCGCGAACAATTACTCCGCGGCTTCCAGCCAGTATGACCGCGCCGATCAGTTCAGCGCGAAGGCCGACCATCAGGTCACCAAATGGTGGCGTGCGTCGGCGAGCTACCTGCACTACGGTTCCCGCGAACCGGGTGAATGGTGGATGGGTACCACTGCGAGTACGGCAGGTTGGCTACTTGCCCGCAAGGTGGACGCCACCGCCGTTTCAAGCATCTTTACGCCCAGCCCGACGACGGTCGTCACTCTCCGCTACGGCTTCAACCGCTTCCCGAACCTGAACACTACGCGCTCATCGGGTTTTGACGTCACGACACTGGGCTTCTCCCCTGCCTACGCTTCGAAGATTCAGGCCACAACGTTCCCGCTCATCTCCATGCAGAACTTCTCCGGCCTAGGCGTGACGAACAACAATGCGCAGGTCTTTCACTCGAAGAACCTGATGGGTTCGGTCGCGAAGTTCATGGGCCGCCACAGCTACAAGATGGGCGTCGACTACCGCCGACTCCACATTGACGGCATCGAGTACGGCGATCCGGCCGGCAGCTTCACCTTCAGCGATGGCTTTACACGGGAAACGCCGCTGCGGGCGACGTCCGGTTCGGGCAGCGACCTTGCCAGCCTGCTGCTCGGCTTCCCCAGCGCCGGTTCCTTCCTGCAGGCGACAAAGATGTTCCAGTACCTCGACTACTATGGCTTCTACTTTCACGATGACTTCCGCGTCAACGCCAAGCTGACGATCAACTTTGGTTTGCGGTATGAGTACGAAACGGGTCTGAAGGCGACCGGCAACACTCTGATCACAGGCTTCGATCGCACGGTCAAGAGCCCCATCGCCGTGACGACTCCGATCGGCGGATTCACCCCTGTGGGAGGTTTGCTCTATGCGGGCAAAGACGGTGGCCGCACGCAGACTGGCAACCTAAACAAAAACAAGTTCGCCCCGCGCGCCGGATTCGCCTACCAGCTCAATTCGAAGACAACGATCCGCGGCGGCTACGGCATGTTCTGGGCGCCGATTGCTTATGGATTCCAGAATACGCTCGGTTATTCGCAGACCACTTCGTATCTATCGAGCGTGGATGGCGGATTCACTCCGGCCGCCTCGCTCGCGAATCCCTTCCCGAACGGCGTACTCACTCCGGTGGGTAACGCAAACGGATTGCTCTCCGGCATCGGCCAGTCGGTGAGCTTTATCGATCAGAACCACCGCGCTCCGAACATCCATCAGTTCAGCTTCGATGTCCAGCGGCAATTGCCTTGGGGTCTCGCGCTGGCGGCTGGCTATGTTGGAAGCCGTTCGTACGACCTGGTCCTTGGCGCCGGCGGCCTGAACATCAACCAGCTCGATCCGAAGTACTTCGCTGAGGGGTCGGCGGCGTTGAACGCGCCCGTAACGAATCCGTACTACCTCTCCACCGGCCCCGGCTTCATCAGCGGCCGTACGATGACGCGGGAACAGTTCCTCCGCCCGTTCAATCAGTTCAGCAACGTCACGCTAAGCAACAGCGACTATAACCGCGGCGTGTACGACTCCTTGGTGAGCAAAGTGCAGAAGCGCATGTCGAACGGTCTCAGCCTTCTCGCAAGCTGGACCTGGTCGCGCAACATGGATGCATCCATCGGTGGTCCCGGCTCATTCTTCAACGGTTTGGGCGCGGTGCAGAATGTCTATAACCTCGATGCCGAGTACTCGCTATCGAGCGTTCACTCGCCCCACCGCTTCTCCAGCGCCTTCACATACGAACTTCCGTTCGGCAAGGGTAAGAAGTGGATCGGCAACAACTACGTGGCGGACCTCCTCGCCGGCGGCTGGTCGGTCAACGGAATCGTGACCTATCAGACCGGTTACCCGTTGGCCATCACGCAATCGTCGAACAATAACTCTTCGTTCGGCGGCGGCGGCCAGCGTCCCAACGCCACCGGTGTTTCGCCCGTGACGGACGGCGGCCTGATGGATCGCATCGATGGCTACATTAATCGCGCCGCTTTCACGGAAGTGCCGAAGTACCAGTTCGGTAATCTTTCGCGGACGATCGGCATGCGCGGCCCCGGCATCTCGGAATGGAACACCAGCTTGTTCAAGACCTTCTCCATCACCGAGAAGTTCAAGGCACAGTTCCGCGCCGAGGCCCTCAACGCGTTCAACACGCCGCAATTCCGCGCGCCAAATCTCGCGTTCGGCGTCAGCAACTCCAACTTCGGAAAGATCACCGAACAGGCAAACTTTTCGCGCATGATTCAGCTTGGCGTCCGATTCTTCTTCTAAACCAGGCTTTCTTCTAACTCTCTCATCGCATCTCGAAAGGATGACTATGTCTTCTGCTGGATTGCAGTCTGACTTCACGCGGCGCTCCATGGGGCGCCGCGCCCTGACCCTGCTTGGCGCTGGCGCCGCTCTGCCCTTCTACAACGAGTCAGCCATGGCCCAGTTATCGATGATCGGCCCGCTTCCTCCCGACGCAGTGAAGATCAACGCGAACGAGAACCCGCTCGGGCCCTGCCCGGAAGCGGCCGAAGCGATCTATAGCGTCGTCAAGAAGGGCGGGCGATATATGTACGAGGAGACCTTCGGCTTCGCGCGAACCCTCGCGGAGCAGGAAGGCCTCAATCCGAATTATGTGATGCCGTTTCCCGGCTCCAGCGATCCGCTGCACCGCGCGGTTCTCGCCTACACTTCGCCGGACAAGCCGTTCGTGATGGCGGACCCGGGATACGAAGCCGGCCAGCGCGCGGCCCAGTTCATCGGCTCAAGAGTGATTCGCGTCCCGCTCACCAGCAAACACGAACACGACGTCAAGGCGATGGTTGCCGCGTCTCCCAATGCAGGCGTCATCTACATCTGCAACCCGAACAATCCAACCGGCACGATCACCAAGAAGTCCGACATCGAATGGCTCGTGGCCAACAAGCCGAAGGGCTCGCTGCTGCTCCTCGACGAAGCCTACATTCACTTGAGCGGTGAAGCGTTCGGCACGGACATGGTCGCGAAGGACGGCGAGTTGATTGTCCTCCGCACCTTCTCCAAGCTCTACGGGATGGCCGGCCTGCGCGCCGGCGCCGCCATCGGCCGGCCCGATCTTCTCGCCAAGCTTTCCAGCTATGGCGCAGGAGCTCTTCCTCTAACGGGTATGGTGGGCGCCGCGGCCAGTCTTCGTTCGAAGAACCTGGTGCCCGAGCGCCGCAAGCTAATCGCCGACACGCGGAACGATGTTTTCTCGTTCCTCTCCAAGCACAACGCCAAATTCGTTCCATCCGTCTCCAACAAGTTCATGTTGGAGTGGGATAAGCCCGGCGGGGAACTGGTAAAGGCATTTGCGGCCGAAAAAGTCTTTATTGGCCGCGTGTGGCCCGCTTGGCCGAAACATGCCCGCGTGTCGATCGGCACGCCGGAAGAGATGGCCAAGTTCAAGACGGCGTACTCGAAGATTTTCGGAGTCTAATCGGGTGCCCGTTGTTGAGTCCAAGCCAATGGCCAAGGCGCCGGTAATTCCCGCGCCTTGGCAGGATTGGCGACCGCCAAAATACTCCATCGCCGAGCTGCGCGGCGATCTGATGGGCGGTTTGGTCGCCGCATTGATCGCCTTGCCCTATGGTCTGGCTATGGCCACGCTGATGGGTATCCCGCCCATGATGGGGTTGATGACATCGATCCTGACGGCGCCAATCACGGCGCTGCTGGGACGCAATCCTGTTTTGATCGGCGGCACATCCACCGTTACCGTTCCTTTTGTCGCCTCCGCCGTGGCGGCCTATGGCCTCGGCGGTGCCGCGAAAATAACAATCGTTGCCGCCATCTTCATGATGGTGTTCTGTGTCTTGCGCCTCGGCGGCTTTCTCGCCTCCGTCCCGCGCCCAGTCGTATCCGGTTTCTCCTGCGGAATCGGGACGATGATGATCATTTCGCAGTTGAAATCATTATTCGGTCTTAAAATCGCCGGCGGCGGAACTATGCTGGACCAACTTCTCCGTGCGATGGCTGCAATGCCTGGCTTCAACTGGCAGGTCACCGCAATCGGCGCGGTAACGATTATCGGAGCGGCTACTGTGGCGAAACGCTGGCCGTCCGCGCCGGCACCCATGGTCGGAATCGCCCTTGCTGCATTCTCCGGTGCCGTCTTCGGATGGCACGACAAAGAGGTCGGCGCGCTCACTCTCGCTCTGCCTCCTCTCGCCGGATTCACGTGGTCGCCGGCCGACGCCCTATCCGTGCTGCCCGCCGCGCTCGGGCTTGCAGTGGTCACTTCTGTCAATCTGCTCATCACATCGCGCGTCGTTGAACACTTCCGAGGCAAGCGCACCGATATTAAACGCTCCGATGCGGATCGCGAACTCGGTGCATACGGAATAGCCAACCTATTTGGCGGCCTGTTCGGCGCTCCTTTCAGCGTCGGCATTCCAGCCCGCAGCCTGGCCAATGTTCGCTGCGGCGGGACGACACGAATGTCCAACCTGTATCACGCCGGCTTCGTCCTGCTCTTCATGACCGTCCTCTCCGGCGCGGTGGCTCACGTGCCAATCTCCGCGCTGGCCGGTGTCACCGCGTGGATGGGCTTCTGCCTGCTCGAATGGAGCACCTGGAGCCGCCTGCACAAGATGCGAAAGAGTGACGCCGCCGGCTTCCTGCTCACGGCGTCAAGCGTCCTCGTGGTCAACGCCGCCATCGCCGTCGCTATTGGTTGGAGCGTGTACGCGGCGCGCTGGCTGGTCCATCGGCTAATGCAGGCAAAGCTGCAGCTTCCTTCCGAACCTGTTGAGCAAAGGCGGTAATCGCGTCGTCCAACTTCTGCTGAAAATGGCGTTCGAAAAGGGAGCGCCATTGCAGCGGCTCCTGGATCACCGCGTGGACGTAGCCCCAGTACCGATCCGGTCCCTGCGACTCCAAATAGACGTTGAAGTGCTTCCAACAAACATAGCCGTACCGGATGTCGAACGGTCCCGCTATTTCACCACGTCGATCGGGATCAATTAACGCCGCCAGATTTCGCTTCTCCGCCCCGCGAAGAAAGTCTTCATCGGTCACATACGCCTTCTGCCGGCCGAACCATACGGCAATGCCCTCCGCCAGCCACTGGACTTCGGTAATGCGGAGCGCATTGCGAATGGACTGGTTCTGATTCAGTACGGCATGCGAAAGCTCGTGCCGCACGAACTCCACATGATCCAGGCCCTTCTCCTGTACGGTTGGCAGCACATAGATCGCATTGCCGGTCGCCAAGGTGATCGCTCCCACTCCTCTCCTTGCAAGGCGCGGTAGTACCCGGTATGCCACCGCCCAATCGGCACAAATAAATATCTTCACGCGCCGCCCGGCGTACAAACGATGGAACTGTTCCGCTTCCGCCAGCAAGGCGTCCGGTTTCCGCAGGGCGTCAGGCAGCGCCATCTCCTGGGGATAGACGATGCTTACCCGCTCTCCGGCAACCTCGGCATATCCGGGGTGAACCGGCGACCAAGGCAGTAGTGGTCCATACAGTGTCGACCACACAATCAGCGCAATCACCACAAGCAGCAATGTTCGTCGAATGCGCAATCGCATCTTCTACGGCTTCGGTACCACGGGGTCCGGCGAGTATCCCTTGGTGATCCGAAAACTGCGCACTATCTTCTTCTCCGGAATGGACACCGCGTATACCATGTCCATGTTCTCATTCGCGGCGTAGGCCGTCTTCCCATCCTGACTCAGGTGCAGGGAGACGATCTGGCCCAATTCCGCCGGTAGCGGAACCTTGCCGGCTATCTTTCCCGTTTTCAAATCCACCCACTCCACACCGCGCTCGTCGAGCAGCCCATAAACCAATAAGCGTTGATCCGGCGTCAGCGCAATCCGCACCGGTCCGGGACTCGATTTGATCGTCCGCACCGCTTCCAACTTCGCCGTGTCGATCACAGTGATCTGCGCTCCATCCCGGTTGCACACATATACGCGGCGCCCATCCCTCGATACTACGCTGCCTTCCGGGCGCGCCCCGGTCGCGATCAGTTTCACCTTTCCGGTAGCCAGCTCAATGGCCGACACATTCGCCGAAGTCGAATTCGAGATGAACGCGTACTTCCCGTCCGGAGTCACCACCACCATATGCGCGGTCTTCCCGCCCGTCGGCCACGTCTTTACAATCTGCCGCTTTGCCGGATCGATCAGCAGCAGTTGATCCGGCAGTTCCGTACTCACCAGCAATTGACCTGTCGAACGAATCATGTCGATCCCGTGCGGTCTTCGGAACTCCCCAAGGCTGATCTCCCCAATTTTCTTCCGGTCTTTCAAGTCGATGATCGACACCGTGTTGCCGCCCGTCCCGGCCTGTTCAATCCGCATCGTCCCGTTATCGGTGGTATATGCATAGCGGCCATCGGGCGAGAATACCAGCTCATGCGGGTGTGGCTGTACCGGTGCATTCGCGATCAACTTCCCCTCATCCGTATAAAAACCCAGTGAACTATGCCCTTTATGCAGAACCAGCAACTCGCCGGACAGGGGTGTGGCGGCCAGTATCGATAGGTAAATGATCGTCCGCATCGGCCACAGTGTACTGTATAACCGCTTAGTCGCTGCGATAAGATCTTGGCAGCGTGTTCACCAGATTGTGCGTATTCGCCGCCGCGGCGCTCTCCGCGGCACCGCCGGACCAAGCGCTCCGCATCCTTGAAAAGAGCTGCTGGAGTTGCCACGCCGGAACTGTGGCCCTCTCCGGCCTCCGCCTGGACGCGAAAGCGCCCGCGCTGCAGGGCGGCAAGCGCGGTGCGGCAATCGTTCCCGGTCAATCGGCATCCAGCCTTCTCATGCGCGCTGTTACTCATGCGGATTCGAAACTGACGATGCCTCCCGGCGCCAAACTCCCGGACGCCGACATCGCGGTCCTCCGCGAATGGATCGACAAAGGCGCTGAGTGGCCGGCGGCTACGGAAAACGCAACCACATCGAAATGGTGGTCCTTCCAGAAACCTACTGCGTACGGTTCACTTTCCATCGACACGTTAATCAACGCAAAGCTCCACGAAAGAGGCCTCACCGCCGGCCCCGATGCCGATCGCCGTACTCTCATCCGCCGGGCCAGTTTGGATCTGACGGGCCTTGCCCCCACCGACAGCGAAATCAATGCCTTCGTCAAAGACGCAAGCCCCGCGGCCTATCCCGCGCTGATCGATCGCCTCCTCGCCTCCCCCCGCTACGGCGAAAAGTGGGGCAAGCACTGGCTCGACCTGGTCCGCTATGGCGATACCTCTGGCTTTGAGCAGGACCCCTACCTCCTCTATGCGTGGCGCTACCGTGACTACGTCATCAAGAGCTTCAATGACGACAAACCCTACGATCGCTTCATCAAAGAGCAAATTGCCGGCGACGAGCTGTACGAGGACCCCGAGTCCCAGCAAGGTACCGGATACTTCTGCGTCGGTCCCAACCGCGACATGCTCTTCAAAGTCGAAGACGTCAATCGCCTGGAGTCGCTCACTGACTTCGTCGACACAACCTCCGCCGTCTTCCTGGGTCTCACTGTCGGCTGCGCCCGTTGCCACGATCATAAATACGACCCCATACCCCAGCGCGACTATTACCGCATGCAGGCGATCTTCGCGCCTTTTGTGAAGGCGCGCGTCTTCCTCCACTACAACAACGCACGCAGCTACGATCTAGGCGAAAACACGCGCACCTTTAAGCTCTATGACATCGGGGCGGAAATGATGGCCATCAAAACTCCCTATCAGGAAAAGCTGCGCCACGAAAAGCTATCTAAACTTTCCAAGGATATCCAGGACGCCTTCGCCGCCGACGAGAACCAGCGCACGCCGCAACAAAAGGCTTATTTCGAAGCCTACGTCAAACAAGTCTCTCCTCGCGACGACGAAGTAATGGCGCTTATGACTCCCGCTGACCGTGAGCGTCTCCAACGCGCGGAGAAGCGTCTCGTCGCTCTCTATGCCACCTATACCCCCGGCCCATTCTCACCCAGCGTCACCGACATCGGACGCGAAGCTCCAAAGACTTACCTCCAAGTAAAAGGCGCCCCGCCTCCGGGTGAAGAGATCGGCCCCGGTCTGCTCACCGTCCTCGGTGGCAAAGACATCCCCGAGCCGCCGCCCACATCCGCCACAACGCAACGCCGGCGCGCTCTCGCGGAATGGCTCGCCTCGCCCGAAAATCCGCTCACCGCTCGCGTCATGGTCAACCGCGTCTGGCAGTATCACTTCGGCCGCGGTCTGGTCTCTACTCCCAGCGATTTCGGAGCCCGCGGTGGAGCGCCGTCTCATCCTGAACTGCTAGACGCGCTTGCGGTTCAGTTTATGAAAGATGGCTGGTCCATCAAGAAACTCCATCGTGAGATCATGCTCTCCGCCGCGTATCGCCGCTCAAGCCGTCCGGCTCCCGGCGTAGCGGAGAAGGACCCCGAAAACCAATACCTTTCCTACTTCCGCCGCCGCCGTCTGGATGCCGAGGAACTCCGCGACGCTGTTCTGCAATCCGCCGGCACACTCAACCTGAAAATGGGCGGCCGCCCTGTTGTTCCCGCACTCCAACCCGAAGAACTCTACGGCATGAGTCAACCCGTTAACAACGCCTGGGTCGTGACTTCCGCTCGCGAGGATCATGACCGCCGTAGCGTCTACATGATCTCCCGACGCAACTTCCGCATGCCGCTGCTCGAAGTGTTTGACCGCCCCGAAGGCGTGCTCAGTTGTTCCCGCCGTGAGTCGTCGACGACCGCGCCTCAATCGCTCGCTCTCCTGAATGGCGACTTCACTCTCCGCCAGGCCGAGGCCCTCGCGGATAAGGCGCTTGCCTCTCCTGACGCCGTTACGGAAGTCTTCCGCCGTATCTACGCACGCCCCCCGGCGGACAACGAGCGCCAACTCTCCCAGGAGTTCCTCGACAAACAGACAACGCTCACCGGCAGCCGCCGCGGCGCCTTTACGGAATTCGCCCGCGGCCTGCTGAATACCAACGAATTTCTACATGTCGACTGAGGTTCCCATGCACTCACGCCGAGACTTACTTCGCCGCGCCGGAAAAGGATTTGGCGCCCTCGCCCTCGCTTCGATGATTGAGGACGAACTCCGTGCCGGCCCCATGTCCGTTCGCCAGCCGCACTTCACGCCCCGCGCCAGGAACGTCATCTTCCTCTTCATGCACGGCGGCGTCAGTCACGTCGATACTTTTGATCCCAAGCCCTCACTCCGAAAATACGACGGCCAGCCCCTCCCCGGTTCCTTCGGGGAAGGCCTCATCACCAGCCGCATCGACTTCCGCAAAGCCCTTATGCGCGGTTCTCCGTGGGAGTTCCACAAATGCGGTAAATCCGGTCTCGAGATCTCCGGCCTGTATCCACATCTCTCCGAACACGCCGACGACATTGCCGTCATCCGTAGCTGTTATGGCGACGCCTTCGATCACGCTCCCGCCATCTACCTCCGCACCAGCGGCTCCCAGTTCCCCGGCCGCCCATCCCTCGGGGCTTGGTCCGTTTACGGTCTGGGCAGCGAGAACGAAAATCTCCCCGCTTTTGTCGTTATGAGCGATGGCGCGATGAAGTCCGGCGCCGGCGCTTACGGGGCGGGCTATCTCCCCGCCGTCTATCAGGGCACCGTCTTCCGCAGCGGCCAGAATCCCGTCCTTCACCTCAGCACGCCCACAGGCGTCAGCAAGGAGTCACAACGCGAAACGCTCGATCTGATCGCCCGCATGAACAGGCGCCACTTCGCCGAACGCGAGGAGGACACCGCACTCGATGCGCGCATCGCCTCCTATGAGCTTGCCTATCGCATGCAGGCGGAAGCACCCGATGTCGTCGACATCTCCAAAGAGTCTGACGCCACTCGCCAACTCTATGGCATCGGCGAACCGGCTACCGGCGACTTTGGCCGCAAATGCCTCCTCGCGCGCCGGCTGGTCGAACGCGGAGTCCGGTTCGTGCAGATCTACTGCGGCACCAACCTCGGCGACGATTGGGACGATGCGCACAACGACCTCCTTGGTTCGCACAATAAGATGTGCAAAAAGTCTGACCAGCCCATCGCCGCGCTGCTCAAGGATCTCAAGTCCCACGGCCTCCTCGATTCCACGCTCGTCGTCTGGTCCAGCGAGTTCGGCCGCACCCCGCTCGCCGAAGGCAAGAACGGACGCGACCACCATCCCTACGGTTTCTCCACATGGATGGCGGGCGCCGGCATTCAGGGCGGGCGCGCGCTCGGCGCCACCGACGAATTTGGCCTCCGGGCCGTCGATCAGCCGAAAAACGCCCACGACATGAACGCCTCCATCCTTCGCCTCCTCGGTATGGACCATACCAGGCTCACCTACCGCTACCAGAGCCGCGATCAACGCCTCACCGATGTGCACGGCGAAGGCGAGTTCACCAACTGGTTGCTCAATGTAAATGCGTAGTTCGGCGCATTCATTGCTATCCTGGTGGTTTCCTCGCCCGATGGTGGTCACCACGCAACATAAGCAGTTTCCTTCGTTGGAACTCGAAAGTGGAATCGTACTTGCCCCCGTCGATGTTGCCTACGAAACGTACGGCACGTTGAATGAATCCAAGTCGAATGCCATTCTGATCGTCCACGCCTTCTCCGGCGATGCGCACGCCGGCGGTGTCGACGCCGAAGGCCACAAGGGCTGGTGGGACAACATGATCGGCCCGGGCAAGGGCTTCGATACCAGCAAGTATTTCGTTATTTGTTCGAATGTTCTCGGCGGCTGTAAGGGGTCGACCGGTCCATCCTCCATCAACCCCGCCACCGGTCAGCCCTATGCCATGAGCTTCCCGGTCATCACCATTGGCGACATGGTTCGCCTGCAGAAGCTGCTAATCGATTCTTTCGGCATCACTCGCCTGCTCAGCATCGCCGGCGGTTCCATGGGCGGCATGCAAGTGCTCGAATGGGCCGTGCGCTATCCGGAGTCCGTCGCCAGCGCCATTCCCATCGCCTCCACCGCCCGCCACAGCGCGCAGCAGATTGCGTTCAACGAGGTCGCGCGCCAGGCTATCATGGCCGATCCCGATTGGTGCAACGGCAACTATTACAACTCCAAGCCGCCCGGACGCGGCCTCGCGGTTGCGCGCATGGTCGGTCACATCACCTATATGAGCGATGAGTCGATGCGCCAGAAGTTCGGCCGGCGGCTCCGCGAAGACAATGGCATCTTTGAAGTCGAGAGCTACCTGCGCTACCGCGGCAGCCAGTTCGTTGACCGCTTCGACGCCAACTCCTACCTCTACATCACCAAGGCGATGGACGTGTTTGACCTCGCCAACGGCGCCCAGTCGCTTGTCCCTGTGCTTGCAAAGAGCCGGACACGTTATCTGATTATCAGCTTCACGTCGGACTGGCTCTATCCCTCGTATCAGTCGCTGGAGATCGTTAGCGCGCTTCGCCGCCGTAATCAGGATGTCGCCTATATCGAGCTCACGTCGAACTACGGGCACGATGCTTTTCTCGTCGAGGTCGACGAACAGGCGGACCTCATCCGCGGCTTCCTCTCCCGCACGATGAAGGAGAACGAGAAGCGATGAAAGGGGAACACGGTCCGCTCGTCCACGAGTTGTTCGGACGCGGCGACTACGGCCTCATCAGCGAAATCGTTGAACCGGGCGCCTGTGTGCTCGATCTCGGTTGCGGAGAAGGCGAACTCCTCGCCTGGCTCGCCGATCACAAGAACGTCGATGCACGCGGCGTCGAGATCAGCCCGGCCAAATTGCAAAAGGCCATTGCCAGGGGCGTCTCCGCGTATCAGGGCGACATCGAATCCTGCCTGGCCGATTACCCCGACAGGGCCTTCGATTACGTTCTCCTCAGCCAAACGTTGCAGGAGATCCGCTACCCGTTGCAAGTGATGCGCGATATCCTCCGTGTCGGCCGGCGCGCCATCGTTGCCTTCCCGAATTTCGGCCACTACACCGTCCGCCTCGCCCATCTCTTTGCCGGGCGCGCGCCGAAGACGAAGCTATTCCCCTACGACTGGTACGACTCGCCCAATATCCATTTTCTCACCGTCGACGACTTCGAGATCCTCGCCGCGCGCCAGAACTGGCACATCGAGCGCCGCTACTTTCTCTCGGGCACCCGCGAGATCAAGTCGTTTCCGAATCTGATGGCCGAAGTCGCCGTCTTTGTTGTCAGCAACGCCTGATTCCGATACTGTATCGGGGATGACCCGGCGTAGATTTCTTGCCGTTTCCGCCTTGGCGGCGGCGGCCCAGCCTCGTCCGAACGTGCTTTTCATATCCGTCGACGACATGAACGACTGGGTCGGTTGCCTTGGCGGTTACAACGGCGTCAAAACGCCGAACATCGACCGTCTTGCGCGGAGCGGCGTGCTCTTCGCCAATGCCCACTGCGCCTCGCCGCTCTGCAATCCCTCCCGCACGGCGCTTCTCACAGGCATGCGGCCATCCACCACCGGGATGTACAACAATGACCAGTTCTGGCGCCCCAACCTGCCAAACGCCGTCACCATCCCGATGCACTTCAAAGCCAATGGCTATCGCGTCGCCGGCGCGGGTAAGGTCTTCCATCACACCTCGGGCAACAATCCGCCCGATCAATGGGACGAGTTTCAGCTTCAGGTCTTCGACGATCCCTGGTATCGCCGCGCCGACTGGTATCCCTGGAACAAGCGCGTCCCCGCTCCCGAAGGCCATCCATTCAACGGCCTGAAAAACTTCCAGGGCGAATTCGATTGGGGCGTCATCCCCGCGGCCGAGCGCGAATACGGCGACCAGAAAGCGATCGACTTCGGGCTCAAGTTCCTAAGTCAGTCACAGTCAAAACCTTTCTTCCTCGCCGTCGGTCTCTGGCATCCGCACATTCCGATGTTCGCGCCGCAAAAATACTTCGATATGTATCCGCCGGACAAGGTGAAGATCCCCTACACGCCGGATGGCGATCTCGACGACGTACCCAAGATCGGTAAGGAGTGGGCCGCGGTCCGCCGCGAGGAATACAACCGCATCGCTAAGGAAGGGAAGTGGCGCGACGCCGTTCGTGCTTATCTTGCCTCCATTACGTTCGCCGACGCGATGATTGGCCGGCTGCTCGATGGCCTTGACGCCAGCCGGCACGCGGCGAATACCATCGTCGTTTTCTGGTCGGATAACGGCTGGCACCTCGGCGAAAAGGAGCATTGGCACAAGTCCACGCTCTGGCAGAGGTCCACCCATGTTCCGCTCATCATCGCCGGCCCCGGCACTCGCCAACACGGCCAGGCGCGCAAACAGGCCGTCAGCCTGCTCGACATCTATCCCACACTCATCGAACTCTGCGGTCTGCCGAAACGCACGGAATGCCAGGGTCTCAGTCTCCGCCCGCAGCTCGAAAATGCCGCCGCCACTCGTCCGCCGGCCGTCATCGATTATCTCCGCGGCAACCATGCCGTCCGCACGGATCGTTGGCGCTACATCCGCTACAACGACGGAACAGAGGAGCTTTACGACGAAAGCGTCGATCGGGAAGACTGGAAAAACCTGGCCGCCGACCCTAGGTATACGGCGCTGAAAAAGGATCTCGCCCGGTGGATTCCGGCGAAGGCCGCCGAATCAAAACCGGAACGTACAGCCTTCGACTTCGATTTCGACACATACACGTATAAGCGAAAATAGCCTGCGGAGGTGTCTATGGCTGAGATCGTCCTGATTATCGGACTCCTCGTTTTCCTTGCCCACTTCTTCACAGCCCTATTCCGCCGTACTCGTGTGCCGGATGTGCTGCTGCTCCTTCTCCTCGGTGTCGTACTTGGGCCCGTGATGGGCTGGGTTAAGCCGGAAGATTTCGGACACGTCGGCGGCGTTGTCAGTACATTTGCCCTAATCGTCATCCTCTTTGAGAGCGGCATTGACCTCAAGCCCGAAGTCATCCTGCGGACATGGCGCCCCACGCTCGGCCTGACTCTAACTACATTCGTGCTGACAATCGGCTGCGCCTATCTTGCGGGCTACTATCTCCTTGGGCTCTCTCCGATGCTCGCCTGGATACTTGGCGCCACCGTAGGCGGTACATCGGCGGCGGTCGTCATCGCGCTTGTCAAACGCCTCAAAATGCCCGATCCCGGCGGCACGGTGCTCGTCATGGAATCCGCGCTCGGCGACGTACTCTGCATCGTGCTCCTGCTTGGCCTCGTCGAAGCCGCCGCGCTCGGCTCCCTCCACGCCGGCAAAATGATCGGCTCCATCTTCGCCTCGCTCGTGTGCGCGGGCGCCATCGGCACGATTGGCGGGTTTGTCTGGCTCGCCGTTCTCAACACGGTGCGCCAGTTCCCCAATACAATTTTCACCACGCTCGCCTTCCTCTTCATCCTCTTCGGCATCTCGGACATCCTCGGCTTCTCCGGCGCCATCGCGGCGCTCGCCTTTGGCGCTACTCTCACCAACCATCACCGCCTGGAGTTCCTGCACAATCACCACCTCCTGCGGGACCGGGAACTCGGCGCAATTAGCGAGACTGACGTCGATTTCTTCCTGGAGATCCTCTTCCTTCTGAAGACGTTCTTCTTTATCTACATGGGCGTGTCGATACGCTTCACCGGCATGCGGCTGATCGGCATCGCCGCCGTCTTCACCGTCGCCGTGTTCCTCTTGCGCATCCCCGTCGTGCGCTTCGTCTTTCCACGCGGCTCCATCGCGTGGAAGGATGCTACGCTCATGACGTTTATGGTGCCGAAAGGCCTCGTCTCTGCCGTCCTCGCGTCAATCCCGGTCGAGCGCGGTCTTGTGGGAGCCGATGTCATTCGCGACTTCACCTATATGGTCGTCCTGCTCAGCATCTGCCTCACAGCCGTTCTCATTCCATTGTCGGAACTCCCGCCGTTCAGCCGCTTTTATCGCTGGCTATTCGAGGGCCGGTCCGTGCCCGAGATCTCCGAAAGTCAGCCCGCTATGGAGTAGTTGCGAGTGCGTCCTGACTAGTGCTATGACTAGTTCGAGGTTTGTTGTATGGGCAATTGGAAAGTACAAGATGCGAAAGCGAAATTCAGCGAGTTGGTAGAAAAGACGCTGGAGGAGGGCCCGCAGGTTATTACCCGGAGGGGGGTCGAAGCCGTCGTTATGGTTCCGGCGGAGCAGTGGAAGTGGATGAAAGCAACGGCGAGGCCTACGCTGAAAGAGATACTGCTCACTCCCTACCCTAAATTTGACAACCTTGACAAACTGATCCAGCCCCGCGGAAGGTTTCGGCGCCGCAAGACCGTCGAGTTTGAATAGCTGTGTACCTGCTCGACACGAACGTCATTTCAGAGACCAGAAAGAATCGACCTCACGGCGCTGTATTAGCATGGCTTGACCAAATCCCCACCGAGGCAATGTTTCTCTCCGCAATAACGATAGGAGAGCTTCAAGATGCCGCGGAGCGAACCCGGCGGACGGATATTGCGAAAGCTCTGGAGTTGGAAGCGTGGATACTGACGATCACGTCTGGCGCGCTGACAATACTCCCGGTGGACTCCCAAATCGCCCGCGAGTGGGCCCGTATGATGAGCAACCGGTCCGATACTCTTCTGGCGGATGGACTCATCGCCGCCACTGCCCGAATCCACCGCCTCACCGTCGTAACCCGGGACGTCAAGGATTTCAGAATGTTCGACGTGCCCGTCCTGAACCCGTTCTCAATCCCCAAACTGCACTAACTTCTCCCGCTCCTCCAACACCGCCGCCGCATCCTCAGCCGTAAACTCCTCCACCTTCGCCGAGATATTCATCGAACAGAATTTCGGCCCGCACATCGAGCAGAAGTGCGCATCCTTAAATCCTTCCTGCGGCAAGGTCTCATCGTGATACGCCTGGGCCGTCTCAGGGTCCAGCGCCAACTCGAATTGCTTCCGCCAATCAAACCGGTACCTCGCCCGCGACAATTCATCATCCCGGTCCCGCGCCCCCGGCCGGTGCCGCGCAATGTCCGCCGCATGCGCCGCAATTTTGTACGCAATCAGCCCCGCCTTCACATCTTCCTTATTCGGCAGCCCCAGATGCTCCTTCGGTGTCACGTAACAAAGCATCGACGCTCCGTACCATCCGATCATCGCCGCTCCGATCGCCGAAGTGATGTGATCGTACCCCGGCGCGAAATCCGTCACCAGCGGCCCCAGCGTGTAGAACGGAGCCTCATAACAAAGCTCCTTCTCCTTCTCCACCTGCATCTGAATCTGGTCCATCGGCACATGCCCGGGGCCTTCAATCATCACCTGCACATCGTAGTCCCACGCCCGGCGCGTCAACTCGCCCAACGTCTTCAATTCCGCGAACTGTGCCTCGTCGGACGCGTCCGCCAGCGACCCGGGCCGCAGCCCATCGCCCAGCGAGAAGCTCACGTCGTGCTTCTGAAAGATTTTGCAAATATCGTCGAAATACTCGTACAGGAAATTCTGCTTATGGTTCTTCACCATCCACTCGGCCAGGATCGACCCCCCGCGGCTCACGATACCCGTGATCCGCTTCGTCGTCATCGGCACGTATTGGATCAACACGCCCGCGTGGATCGTCATGTAATCCACGCCCTGCTCGGCCTGCTCTTCAATCACTTCCAGCATCACGTTGCGGTTCAGGTCCTCAACGCGCCGCACCCGTGACAAGGCTTCGTAAATCGGCACAGTGCCGATCGGTACGGGCGAGTTGGCAATGATCGCTTTCCGGATCATCGGAATGTCGCCGCCCGTCGAAAGGTCCATTACCGTATCCGCTCCGTACTTGACCGAATACTGCAGCTTCTCCAACTCCCCTTCCACGTTGGACGTCGTCGCGCTATTGCCGATATTGGAGTTGATCTTGCACGCAGTCGCCACGCCGATCCCCATCGGCTCCAGCGCGCTATGGTTGATATTCGCCGGGATGATCATCCGCCCCCGGGCCACTTCGTCGCGAACGGTTTCCGGCGTCAGCCGCTCTCTCCGGGCGACATACTCCATTTCACCCGTGATAATGCCCTTCCGGGCATAATGCATCTGCGTCCGGACCGCGTCGCCTGCGCGCGCGGTCACCCATTCACTTCGGATTCCCATGCGCACTATTATCTCATTCGTTATAGTTGAGACATGTTTCCCCGGATTTGGGCCCTGCTCTGCCTCGTTGGGGCCGCGGCCCAGGCCGTCGACGCTTCTCGCGGCATCCAGCCCGATGAATACCGCCTGCGCCGCGGCAAGGTCCGTGAAATACTCGCCAAGGACAAAGGGATCCTTGTCCTCTACGGGGCCAGCGAAGACGAGCGCGGCGACCTGCGGAGCCGCTTTTTCCAGGAAGCGAACTTCTACTACCTCACCGGCTGGACCGAACCCGGCGCCCGCCTCCTCTTAACCGCGACGGACGAATACCTCTTCCTCCCGCCGCGTAATGAAACAAAGGAGCGCTACACGGGCCGCAAAGTTGCCCCGAGCGATGCCAACGCCACTTCCTTCACAGGCTTCACAGACGTTCTTCCGAACGGCCGGTTTGAGGTAACGTTCTTCCAAAAGCTCGAAACCACCGAAAAGCTCTACGCTCTCATCAGCGTCAACCGGCAGTCTCCGCTGCGCCGCCTTGTGGGCCAGCGACCTATTGAAAACGCCGCCCCTCTCATCTTTCCCTTACGCCAGGTGAAGTCTCCCGCCGAGTTGGCCCTCATTCAGCGCTCGATCGACGTTTCCATCGACGCTCATCGCGCGGCCTGGAATCGCGCTACTCCCGGTCTCTTCGAATACCAGGTCAGCGCCACTATGACCAACGTCTACTTCGAGGCCGGTTGTGAGCGCAGTTCCTACCCGCCCATTGTTGGTTCAGGCCCCAACTCCACCATCCTTCACTACAACCGCAACGATCGCCGCATGGACGCCGGCGAAGTGCTCCTTATGGATGTCGCCGGCGAATGCTCCATGTACGCCGCCGATATCACCCGCACCATTCCCGTCAACGGCAAATTCTCCGATCGCGAACGCGAGATTTATAACATCGTTCTCGGCGCCCAGCGCGCCGCCATCGCCGCTGTCAAACCCGGCATGCGCCTCGCCAAGGAGGGCGAAAACAGCCTGTTTCAAATCGCTGTCGAATACATGAATCAGCACGGCAAGTCCCTCAAGGGCGAGCCGATCGGAAAGTATTTCACCCATGGCCTCGGCCACCATGTCGGCCTCGAAGTACACGATCCCGGTCTCCCGGCTACACCTCTCGTACCCGGAAACGTGATTACCATCGAACCCGGACTCTATATTCCGGAAGAAGGTATCGGTGTCCGCATCGAAGATATGGTTCTGGTCACGGAGGACGGGTCCAAAGTCCTCACCGCCGCGCTTCCCGCGGACCCGGAGGCCATCGAACAAGCCCTCCATGCGCGGAAGCGGTAAAACGACTTACTGGCTAGCCGTTGCCGCTGCCGGCCTGCTCGCCCTCGTCGCCAGTTGGACGCCGTTGGCAACGCAGATCGATAACTACGCCTCGGATTGGTTATTCCGTGCTCACAAGCCCGCGCCTTGGGTGCCGGAAGCGGCTATTCTCGCATTGGACGAGGACTCTTACGAACTCACCCAAGGCATTCGCAACCTCCGCGCCAAAATGGCGGAAGCCCTCGATTCCGTTGTCGCCGCACAGCCCCGAATCATCGCCCTCGACGTTGTACTCGTCGACGCTGGCCAGGGCGGGGAAGATGCCCAGCTCGCCCAATCCGTCCGCCGCGCCGGCAATGTCATTCTTCCGTGTGAACTCCTCCCCGGTCCGCGCTGGAAACTGCCGCAACCCGTCTTCGTGGACGCCGCGAAATCCCTAGGCCATGTCCACGCCGAACCGGATCCCGACGGCATGAGCCGCCATATGCCTCTCGAAAAGACCGGCGCCCGTGAACGCCATTGGGCGCTCTCCCTCGAAGCATTCCGGCTCGCAAGAAACGCCCAAATCACCGAAACCCCGGAGGGTCTCGATATCGGGAGCCTCCGTATTCCCGCGTCGAGCGACAACGGCCGCCTTCTTCGTATCCGCTACCTCCCGCCAGATGCCAATGAGGTCTCCCGCATCCCGCAGGTCACGCTCCAGCAAATTCTCAAGAACCCCAGGGAGGCCGCAGTCTTCCGCGGTAAAGTTGTCTTTGTCGGCGCCACCGCGCAGTCCGCGACGCGCGACCGCATGATGACGCCCTACAACACACTTCGCCCTATGCCCGGCGTTGAGATCCACGCCCATGCCTACGAAACGCTTGCTCAGGCCAGGTTCTTTTCCGACTCCTCTCCATCGCTTGTGCTGCTCTTCTCTTTGGGCTTCATCGCCGCCGCCGGATTTATTTTCCTTCGCTGGTCCGGCCCTCCCGCTTATCTCCTCGGCGCCGCGCTCCTCGCCGTTGCCCATGCCCTGCCACATCTCTTTTTCTTGAATGACATCATCTTTCCCTACGTCGCTCCTGTCGCAACCGCTTGGCTCGCCGTCGCCTGCGCCGCAATCTTCCAGTACTTCCGCACCCGCGAACAACTAGCCGAAACCGAAGGCGAACGCACCCGGTATCAACAGGCAATTCAGTTCGTCACCCACGAAATGCGCACGCCGCTCAGCGCCATTCAGGGCTCCAGCGAGCTCATGAATCGCTACAAACTCTCGGAAGAGAAACAAAGGCAGCTTACGCAACAGATCCATGCCGAATCGAAGCGCCTGGCCGGTATGATCCAGACTTTCCTCGACGTGGAACGCCTCTCCGCCGGTCAGATGGCACTCAAGCGCGAGCCCTTCGAAATCGCCAAAATTGTTATCGGCTGCGTCGACCGTGTCCGCCCTCTCGCGGAGCGCAAATCCATCGCCATTGATCTCCAGCACTGCGCCTATGCCACGGTCCAGGGTGACCGCGAGTTAATGGAATATGCTGTCTATAACCTGCTCACCAATGCCGTCAAATACTCTCCCGCCGAAACGAAAGTTGAAGTGAGCGCGTCCATCGTGGACGGCCTTCTCAGCGTTGCCGTACAGGACGAGGGCATCGGAATGAGCGCGGAAGAGCTCAAAAAAATCGGACAAAAATTCTACCGGACGAAAAAGGCGGAGCAGTCCGGCGAGGTTGGCACCGGCATCGGCTTGTCCATTGTGCAGCAAATCATCAACCACCACGGTGGCCGTTTGAAAGTTACCAGTTCCCCCGGACACGGTTCGTGCTTTACGATGTTAATACCGGCTACGATTTCCCCCGTGTCCGTTGTGCCGGAATCGGAGAAGTGACCTTGCAACGTTTGCTCGTTGTTGAGGACGATAGCGCAGTTCGCAACAATATCGTCACCTGCTTGGAGCTCGAAGGATTTGACGTGGATGCGGTCGGATCCACGCGTGAAGCCCTGGCGAAATTACAGGACGGCAGTTATCCGATTGTCCTTTCGGATATCTACCTCGATGAGCGCACCGGTCTCGATGTGCTTAACGCCGCCCGCCTTTCCAACCCGGACTGCGCCGTCATCCTCATGTCCGGACGCGGATCCATGGAAACCGTCATGGCCGCCACACGCGGTGGGGCTTTCGACTATCTCGCCAAACCCTTCGACCTCGATGACATGGTCGAAAAAATCCGCCGCGCCGAAGCCTCTCTTGCCGAACCGGAAGAGAAAGAGGCGCGCATCGACGACATTCCCGATACGGACATGATTGGCTCGTCGCCGCATATGGTGGAGATCTTCAAGGTTATCGCCAAAGTCGCCCCTACCGACGCGACTCTCCTCATTGAAGGGGAAACCGGGACTGGTAAAGAGCTCATCGCGCGTCTCATCCATCGCTACTCGCGCCGCGCCGAAAAACCCTTCGTTGCC
Organism: Acidobacteriota bacterium; assembly: GCA_016185425.1. GTDB lineage: Bacteria > Acidobacteriota > Terriglobia > Bryobacterales > Bryobacteraceae. The sequence goes on from JACPNQ010000006.1 coordinate 99,653, forward strand.
GTTGACTGCGGCTCCATCCCGCCTTCGCTCCTCGAAAGCGAGCTTTTCGGCGCTCTGAAAGGCTCCTTCACCGGCGCCGACCGCGACCGTGTCGGCGTCTTTGAAGCCGCCAATCACGGCACCATCTTCCTCGACGAAATCGGTGACATCGACCTCAATTTCCAGGCCAAACTTCTCCGCGTCCTCCAGGAACGGGAGATCCGCCCGCTCGGCTCTCCACGCGGCAAACCGATCGACGTTCGCATCGTCGCGGCGACGAACAAGAATGTCCGCCAGCTTGTTGAACTAGGCAAGTTCCGTGAGGATCTCTGGTTCCGCCTCGATGTCGTGCGAGTTGAAATTCCTGCCCTCCGTCAGCGCCGTGGAGACGTTCCGCTCCTGGCCCAGACCTTCCTCGACCGATACAACGAACGCTATCAGATGAGCGCCATCCTCACCGAGAGCGGCGTCCGTGCCCTGGATTCTCACACTTGGCCGGGCAATGTACGCCAGCTCCAGCACCTTATGGAGCGCCTGGTAATCCTCGCTCCGCAAGGCCGCATCGATGAGTCGGCCGTCAGTGACTCCATCGCGGAAAGCGAGGGTAGGGACGCGTCCGGGGAAACGCTCGAAGACGCGAAGGTCGAGCAAATCCGCAAAGTGTTGTCCGCCACCGGTGGTAACAAGAGCAAGGCCGCGAAGATCTTAGGGATCGAGCGCAAAACGCTTTACCGCCTCATTGACCGGTTCGGCCTCGACAAATAGCCAATGCTCACTCGCCGCCATGCGCTGCTCGCGCTTTCCGCCGCAAGCTGTGCCCGCAAGCCACAAGACATGAACGCACTCGCCGAACGTTACGTGAAGCTCATTCTGGCAATTGGGCACCACGATGCCAATTATGTCGACGCTTACTACGGGCCACCCGAGTGGAAGTCCTCCCAACAGCCGCTCGACCGTCTGTCCACGGAAGCCTCCTCGCTGGCCATTGCTATCGGCGGCATCACCGGCGGCGACCTTTCCCGGCAGAACTATCTCCTTACCCAAACCCAAGCCGCCGGATCGCGGATTCGCCTCTTGCGGGGTGAAAAGTTCTCCTTCGACAAAGAAGCCCAGATGCTCTACGAAGCCCACCCGCCGGGTGTCAGCGGGGCCGAACTCGAAGCCGGCCGCGAGACCATCGACAAGGCGCTCCCTGGTTCTGGTCCGCTGGAGGACCGTTACGCGAAATTCGACGCCCGCTTCGCCATTCCTGCCGCCCGGGTCGACCGTACCTTCAAAGCCGCCATCGCCGAAGCCCGCACCCGCACCAGGAAATGGATTCCTGACCTGCCCGGCGGTGAGGCATTCGACATCGAGTACGTCAAAGACAAATCGTGGAGCGCCTACAACTGGTATAAAGGGGGCGCCCATTCGCTCATTCAGGTCAATATTGAGCTCCCGATCAACATCGACCGCATTCTCCACCTGGCCTGCCACGAAGGCTATCCCGGTCATCATGTTTACAACGCCCTCCTGGAGGCTCGGCTCGTCAACCAGCGCGGGTGGGTCGAATACTGCGTCTACCCTCTCTATAGCCCCCAGTCCCTAATCGCCGAAGGGACGGCCGACTACGGCGCCAACTTAGTCATTCATGGGGAAGAACGCCTCGCCTTCAAACGGGATGTCCTTTTCAAGGAAGCTGGCCTGGACCCCACTCTCGCCGCCGAACAGCACAAAGTGCAGCAAATGCTCCGTGCTCTCCGTCACGCCCCCATCCAGGCCGCCCGCGCTTACATGGACGGGGCCAAATCGAAAGAGGAAACCTTAGCCTACCTCCAGCGCTACGCGCTCCAGCCGAAGGCTATGGCCGAGCGCCGCGTCCGTTTCTTTGACGAGCACCGGACGTACATCATCAACTACAGCTTCGGCGAGGACATCGTCGCGAACTGGGTGCAGCGGACTGCCGGCCAAGAGCCAGCCGCCCGCTGGAAAGCCTTTGTCGAAATCCTTTCCAACCCCCGCACACCCGCAAATCTGCTATGAAAAGTTCCCGTTTGGGACGATTGTAAAGGAAAAATAATCCTTCACCGAGGGAGTGAACGGGTGTATGCTCATAGTGAAATTACGCCCCGCGACCCGCGCACCCTACTACCTTCATAAGCGCACGGGCCACTTGGCGAGACTACTCCGGCCTCATAACGTAACTGTAGGCATTGACCCAAGGAGGTCTCCCCATGTTTGACAGCCTCGACGAAACCATGAAGAAAGACGCGAAGGAACAGTCTTCCAAATCCGAAAGGATGATGCTCTGGCTCGCCGTCGCAGCAGCCAGCGTGCTTGTCTTTGGTGGGTTGTACTTTGGCGTTCGGGTAATCGGCTAACCGGTTACCAGGATTCCGTTGCCAACTGTGACATTACTCGCTTAACAACCGCCGCATAGTGCGGATTCTGATTGTAAGCTTTGAGCTTGCCATCCAGGGTTTTCCCCTTGTAGTATGGCGAATTCGCTAGGCGTTCGGCGACAGCGTGGATCCCTGCCTGGATTGTGGGAAACTTCTGCTTGCAGGAGTCCCACCCGAATACGTTGTTGTTGGCATATGTCTTACCGCCGCTACTTTCCACCAGCGCGAGGCTGGGAAGCAGCCGCCAATCCAATTTGTGCAGGTCGGCTGCGGTCACGAGGTCGGCCGCATATCTCTCCATTGGGCAGGAGCGCCGCTTGAAAAACGCCTTGATTCTCTGGAACCGGGAGTCCTTGGTATAGATCTTTTCCAGCGTTGGCTCGGCCGGAGCGTTGATCGCCGGCGGTACGACAATAGAAAACAATACCAAGCCTTTGGTCATCCATCGTTTCAAAATCTGTCACCTCAGTTGAATTTGGGGGGATTTTCAAAGATCTCCTAAAGTAGATCTTTGCTAGGGGAAGGGGTTGCGGGGTATAAGTAAAACTTACAACGAATCCATGTCTGCATTATACCAGACCCCCGCCGCCGGCAACCCGGACCTCTCCCTGAGGCGTTACGGCACGATCGACAACGGTACCCGCCGCACTTCAAACTTCTGAGCCACCGGGTCCACAACGGTCAACTGACAGATATACTCGCCCGGCTGCAGACGGCCCAGCCGCACCGCCGTCTCCAACGCAAAGGCACCGCTTCTACCGGCCGCCGGCCGTAGCGGCGCGGACTGCCAGATCTGCTTCTTCTCGTGGAACAGCGCCAATCGCGCCGTTGCCCCTTGCGTGTACATTTCGCTAAAAACCGTCATCGTCTGCGGCCGCCGGAACACATGCGTCACGCTCGTCGCCAGCTTCTTGCCATCCTGAATCAGAGGGTTTAACTGCTCTGATTTCTTATCTTTACTGGCCTTGCCCACGAGCGATGCCATCGTCTCTCGACCGGTCCCAAGCACGAGGCTGCTCACCGCCGCCGCCCCTCCCTGATCGAGATCCGGAACAGTGAACTTCGCCTCAAATGTCCCCAGCTTCCCCGCTTGATTCTCCCGGGCCAATACCTTGATTCTGTATTGCCCCGGCGTCAACTGGAACCCGGCATCGTAAAGCAAACTTCGCTGGGCCAACTTTTCCGCCGCGCCTTCCGGCAGTTTCACTTTGATGGCGTCGCGCAGCGTCGCCACGGTCCGTCCCTTCGCATCTTTTACCGATCCGACGAAGTCGAGATCCGTTTTCCCCGACTTCACCCCAATCTTCGACCCAGGGATCTTCACCGCCATCGGCACAAAGTAGCGGCCTTTATCTAGCCGGAAATAAAGCAGTTCCACGGCCAACGGCAACTCCGTCACCGGATTGCCCAGCCCCATCGCCTCCGACAACTGCTTCTCCTTGTCCGACGAATCGAATTGATTCCAGATCTTGTCGGAGTAGTATCCCGGCCGGTAGTCGAGCTTCAGATCCTTCCGGCTGGTCAACTCCACTTTGAGCTTCCGGAACTTCCCATCCTTCGTCGTATTGGTCGAATAATAGGCCAAAGTATAGTAACTTTCGACATCTTTTTGCGCATTTTTGATGCCTAAAGCGAGGTCATTCGAGTCCAGCAGAGCCTTTCCGCCCGTATCCGCGGCCAACGTAAACAGCGTCTCCTGCTGATTGTTGACGTTATCGCGCATCTGCCGCTGCTGCGACCCGCTGAAGATTCCGGTGCCGCGCGGCGCGCCTTTCGATGCGTCGCCCGCCGGCGCCATCGCGATAAGTCCTCGCACGTCAATCGGATAAAGAGCCACGCCGCTGCGGACCGCCGCGTTCACCGCAGCCTGCAACTGGCTCTGGTTATCCATTCCGTTCTTCCCGACACCGCTCGAAAAGTACACAACTGCTTTCTTTTCAGGGATTGCCGCGAGTTCCTTCGAAAGATCCTCCAGCGCGCCAAGTTTCTGATCGGTGTTGAAAATCGCGAACTCCGTCTCATCGGTGACGAGCGCACCGTCTTCATCTTCCACGTTTTCAACCACATCCGCCGCAGCCGGGTCTAACTCCACGCCCGACGAGACACCGAAACTCTGCACAGTCCGGAGCAACTGTTCCCGGTCGGCGGTGAAGTCGACAACCTTCTTCAATTTCGAAGAGAACGTATATAAAGCAATCAGATCCGATGCCGTGACCTGCTTCGATAGAAACTCCGCCGCGGCGTCTTTTGCGCGAATCAGATCCATTTGCGGAAGGCTGGTGAAGTCGAAGAACAACACCATCAATCGTTTATCGCGATAGGAGGGCTTCGGCGCCGGCTCCAGTTCTTCCGGCGGAACGAGAGGCGCCGGCGGGAGTAGTGCGGGTTTGGGAATCGGAACAGCAGCGAGAACATCCTTGCTCAACTCCTGGAATTCAAAGATCGAAACGTTGACCGGCCTGCCGTCTTCATAAACACGGAAGTCCTCTTTTTTCAGTCCGGTAACGGTTTGTCCGTCCTTGCCTTTGACCGTGACATTGACCACGACCAACTGCGAGCTCGTCTCGAACTTCAATTCCTGCCCAAACAGGGCCGTAACCAGCAGAATTGCAGCAGATTTGCGCATTTTAGAAGCGGAACCTCGCGACTGCCTGAATCGTTCGCATCGGCGCGGCGCCGAGCGCCAGGCCGTAGTTGGTGGCATTCACCACGGTTCCCAAACCGGTGATGGAAACGCGGTTGGTCAGATTGTTCGCCTCTACGCGGAACTCCAGGCGCCGCCGGTTATCGCCAACGCGGAAACCTCTGCCAATCGATCCATTGAGCGCGAAGAGAGCGGGACCGGTAATTGTGTTTCGGCCCGCGTTGCCGAAGCGGCCGGAAGGCGGCAGCGTGAAGGCCGCAAGGTTGAAGTACCCGTCGCCGGCATTCACGTCGAGCCCTGTCGAATCGGCGCGCCCGCTGCCGATGGCACCCGTGCCGCTGGCGTCGGAGCGATTCCCCAGCACTCGCGCGGTGAGCGGTGTACCGCTTCGAAATGTTGTCGCGCCCATCAAAGACCACCCGCGCGCCAGCGCCGACCACCTTCCGCCGCTACGCTCGCGAATCGGTGACTGCAGCACAAAACTAGTGGTTAACGAGTGAGTTGCATTAAAACTTGAAAGCCCTCGCTCGGCGCGCAAATTCGTGTCATCCTGCGCCACGTTCGATCCCGCGCCGCCAATCGAACTTGCATTGTCGATCGACTTGCCGATCGTATAGAACGCGTTGAACGAAACATTCCGGTTGAAGCGCCTGGTCAGCCGGATCTGCGCCGCATGGTAGATCGAATTGCCTTCGGCGCTGTCGAACGTGAAACCGACCGCATTTCCGATTCGACGGCGATCTTCCGCGTTCAACTGCGATCCGGGCACCGCGCGATTGGGCAGCCGCTGCATGTCGAGCCGGGTTCCCTTCGTGCCCAAAATCCCGATGTCGATGATGTAGGCGCGTTTGAACTCTTTGACTACATTCAAGTTCCAAGTCTGCGCATACCCCACCAGATACGATCGGTCGACTGCAAACGTGTTTGTAATCTGCTGCGACGGCGTGACCGCGAATCCATTCTCGATCGTCAACCGGCGCGATGCCGTGCTGTTCACCGTTCCGGATTGCGCGAATGGCGGTTGGGACGCCAACCTCTGCGCGAAATTCTGATAGATGCTCCCGTTGTAATACCAGCCATACCCGGCGCGGACCGTGATCTTTTTCTTGTCCGACGCCTTCCAGGCGAGCCCAAATCGCGGAGAGAAATTGTTCTTATCCGAATCAACCAGGGCGGCTGGGAATACGCCGCCGTACGGTCCGGCCTGTCCCGGCAGTACAACAGCTACGCCCGCGAAGCCGGGGGCTATGTCGAGATTCGCCAACCGGTTATATCGCTCCCGATAAGGGCCGAACAACTCGTAGCGCAAGCCTAGCGAGAGCGACAGGTTGGGCTTCACCTTCCAATCGTCCTGCACGAACGACGTGTAGTTCCACGCGCGGAAATAGTTCGATGACGACCCAAACCGGATCGATGACGATTGGGGAAGGCCGAGCAGGAAGTCGGCAAAGTCGTAGCCCGAATTGGCGGTTGGATTTCCCTGTGCGTCGACTTGCGAGGTGGCTAAACCGCTGAAAGTAAATGTCCCGCGCGCATTCTGCTCGGTTCGCAGGTTCATGCGGAAGCGGGTGGCGTCAACGCCGGTAGCAAGATTATGGCGGCCGATCACGAAGTTCCACCCCGCCGACACGTTCGCCTGAAAGTCGCGCCGGGAGGACGGAACACCGTCGCGCAGTGCGCCGAAATTGGTGAAATTCAGGTTCGGCGGGCCCCAATTGACCGGGTCCTGCGACGCACCCTGAATGCCCAACTCGGCGGCGACATTCCGCCGCCCCGCAAAGTACGGCATTCCATTGCTCACATTGCGGGAGATGCGCGTACGGATGTTCTGAATAATTCGCGTGGACAGGTTCCGCGACCAGCCGAGATCGGTCGACCACCCGTAGCCGTTTGATTCGTCGATAAAACCGAACAACTGCGCCGTTTGACCGTCCCGTTTCTGCCAGGTGACGTTCGACGAGATCCTGTCCTTTCGCGACAACGGCCGGTTGAGCCGAATCGACATGTTCTGCGCATTCTGCGGCACGCCAGTCGTGAACTGATAATTTTGCACCGCGACCGGCAGGTTCGACAGCGGGATTAGGGCCGTTAGCCCGTTAGCCGCCGAACTGATTCGATTGGCGGGAATCCGATTGCCGGCGAACGGGAGCCCCGATTGCGGATCGAATACGGTTGTCTTCGACTGCGAGAAATCCCCCATGCGCTCGAGCGCCGTGGGGACCGTAGCTACGCCGTTAAATGCACGTTTTTCTTTGCGGAAATCATAGCTGATGGAAAAGTTCGTTCCTTCGCCGAGTTTCGGCAACTGGCCGCCGATCTGACTCGAGAACCGGTAAGAGGACTGATCGGGCCTGGCGTACTCCTGGCCGGTGAGCGAGTACGGGCGGGCGTTCCAATCCGCCGTCCGCGCCTGGAACGAGAGCATGCCGCGGAGTTGGTCTCGTCCGCGCCGCCGCGTACGGTTGCCGATCGTCGCGTTCTGGGCGCGGGCGCGGCGGATGCGCTCCATCGTCTCCGGCGTCATTCCCTGGCGTCCGCCAGACCCGCCGCGAGGCCCTCCGCCTCCAGGGCCTCCCCGGCCGCCGCCAAAACCGCCGCCAGCGCCAAAGCCGCCGCCACCACCGCCTCCCGGTCCGCGTCCTCCACCGGGGGCACCCCGGCCGCCTCCCGCCGCGGCGTTTCCATCGCCCGAGTTGAAGATATTCCCTCCCGCAGCGCCATCGGCGCCTGCTCCGGGCGCGCCTAAGCCACCTGGCCCGCCGAACCCGCCGGGGCCGAAACCCTCCGGCATGCCTTCCACGAGCAGTCCGGGCAAGCCCTGTGCCGTGCTGCCAGCGATAAGGAACGAATCACTGGAGGCGCCGTCCCCCGCCGGCGGCGCAACGGCTGGGGCCGCTGTCAAGGAATCGGAGATCGAAGGATCCGACGGTTCCGCCACCTCCGGTTTCGCCGCGCCGGCCTGCCGTCCGCGTCCGAATCCCGGCCCGCCGCCTTGCCGCAGCGTCAGCGTCCACTGCATTGGTGGGGCAGATGGACCGGGGTGCAGCGTCTGCGACGCGGCGGTAAATCCGAACATTTCGACGGTGATCTTCCATTCGCCCGCCGGCAATGTGAGCTCGTACGAGCCGTCGTCACCAGTGGACGTGGTGAGTTTTTCGGTACCGCGCTCCGCCGTGACTGTGGCACCCGGGACAGGCCGGCTCTGCGCGCGGACAACACCCTTTTCGGTAAATGTCTCCGGCTGTGACCACGCTTCGATGCTCAAAAACGGGGCGCAGATTAAAAAAGCGACAGATGGGAGGGTAAGTTTCGCCAAAATAATTCCAACGAGAAGACTACGGAGTCAGGTCCGCAGGTTACTCGCCGGGCCCGGCGAATGGGCCTATTTGTTGGAGGCGGCCTGCGGGGATTGGTTAGCGGTTACAGACGTGGCGCCTTGCGGGACAGGAATGGCCGATTGCGTATCGCTGGCCTTTTTCATGTTCGCCGCGTGGACGAGCAAGGCGGAAACCAGGAACTTTCCGGTGCTATTCATAATGTGACCTCTTTCCAGGTGGTTCATACCTAGACGCGCGGATCCGGTCAATACTCCCTCAGGCTTTTACCGTATCCGGATGACGTGACGGCTGAACGCACGCGATGGATACCCTATTAGGCGCAAAGGAGCAAGCAACGGGGCCACGGGTTGATCACTCGCGACACGCAGATAAACCCGCTCTCCCTGGCAGAGTTGCGGTTCTGTAAATAGATTCTGCTCGGCACCGGACGGAAGCGGGCAGGCGTAATGCCGTGAGAGCTTGATAGCGAGCTCCTTCCGGCCGGTCTCCCGCCGGAGCGATTCCTGAATCGTATTTTCGTATTTCTCGAACGAGCCGGCGTCCGCCGACGCATATCCATCGAGAGCCGGGACGATTCTACTCAGCGCTAATCGGGCCACCTCTTCCATTTGCGTCTGGCTCCAGAAGTAGGCGGTGAAGTCGCCGATGCCGATGAAGAGAGTGAGTGTGAAGGGCAGCGCAATAGCGAACTCAATTAACGCCGCGCCGCGCGCGCTCCGATTGCGGCTCACAATCCCGCCTTGAGAAGTGTATTGTCAATCGCGGCGCGCGCGCGTACTGCCACCGGCTGAGGCCGGATGACACGAGAGAAATAAACGCCGGCATCGCGTTCGACGAGCACGCTGGTTTTGCCGTCCTGCCGTTCCAGGTGAACGGCCACCGAATCGCTTCCGTGGCGGTATCCGTTCCAGGCCGCAACAGCGCGGGCGGTTTCGACCAGGAATTCGGTCGACGCGGAGGGATTTCGTTTGAGCTCCAGGCCGATGGAAGCAGCGGCGAGGTTGGCCGTCGTCTGCGCATTGGACCGCGCCCATATGAGCGAGCTAGCATCGACCGCCATACCCAGGATTAGAGCGCCGACTACCGTGAGGAGGAGTGTGAGAAGCAGAGCGCTCCCTCGCTCCCGCTTCCTCCACCGGGCTGGACGCCGCGTCCGGGTATTCTTCATCGATCCTTCGAAATACGCCTCACCCGCCCATCGGCAAAAATGGGCGAAAGCTTTAGGGGAGAGCGGTGGACTGGCTCACGCCTCACGCCGACATTCTCCCCCGCCGATAGCACGCCGCCTCCCATGCCGCCTGCAGTTCTGTCCACACCGAATCCCAAGTCGTCTCCATCGCCTGCCGCCTGGCTGCGAGTCCCATCCTCCTTGCCAACGTCCGGTTTTGCGCCAGCTCCGACACGCACCGCAGAAAGGCCGCATCCGTTTCGGCGATGAAACCCGTCTCGCCCGAACGCACGATATACTTCGGCCCGCCGCCCGCGGTGACCACCGCGGGCACACCGCAGGCCAAGGCCTCCAACACCGCATTGCCGAACGTGTCCGTGCGGGATGGGAAGACGAAGAGGTCCATATTAGCGTAGGCCTCCGCCAGCGCCTCCCCACGCAGCACGCCGCGGAATTCCGCCTGCGGCATCGCCGCTTGCAGCCGCTCATTCTCCTCACCAACGCCCACTACAACAAACCGGCAGCCGGGCACGGCGGCCGCAATCGCCGGCAGGAAGCCCACGTTCTTTTCCACCGTCAAGCGCCCCGTGTATCCAATCGTGAACCGGTCATCGGCGCGCTGCCTGCGCTCCGGTGTGAACAATGCCGTGTCGACGCCCCGCCGCATCAGAAACCCCGGACCCGCGCCGCTCGCCTCCAACAGCTCCAGCAATTCCCGGTTTGGCGCCAGCACGGCATCCGCCACCTGGTAGAAATACCCCAGCGCCTGCATCGATCCGCCCTGCGCCGCTCGTCCCAATCCATGCCGCGCCGGGCCCGGAAGAAACGGCATCACCTTCTCCAGCCGCCGCCCGGCGTACTCGTGCAGATTCGTATGCCACGACGCACAGAGCGGCACGCCGAGCTTCCTGGCAAGCACCAGCCCCAGCGTGCCCACATCGCCAGGCCCGGTGATATGAATAACGTCCGGCGCGAAGGCGCGCAGCCGCTCTTCCACCGCCTGCCGGTGCCGGTAAAACAACAGATCGTACCGAAAACTGCGATCGACGGCGAAACTCGCCGGCCCGCGACGGAGCTGGCAGCGCGCGATGGAGCCGCCGGTCACGAAACTCGTTTCCGGCCCGCCGTAAACAAGGAAGAAGGGATGCTGCCGCTCCTCGGCAAGAGACACCAGCGTGCGGCACGTGTGGGCGACGCCGTTGACCTCCAGATACGAGTCGGCGAAGAAGGCGACTCGCAGAGCATTCATCCGGCGGGTTCCTCCTGGCGCTCGGCGAACGCAAAGCGTAGAGCATTGCGGACGCTCTGGTGTTGAAAGACGCGCAGCGAACCGGCGAAGTTTCGCACGATACCGGGCCAGGATCCCTTCCAGATGGCTGTCAGCGTTCGTGCGCGGGCGTCATCGTCCTGAAAGTAGATGCGGTCGGACCACAGCTCGCGCCCCGGACGTTCCGGATAGTCGCGCAACGCGTCCCAGATGGCTTCGGCACAGCGCACTTTCAGGGGCTCGCGATACTGCGGGAGAAAGAGCACGTGGCTCGGCTCGCCATTGCGAATGCCCGCGGCGAATTCGGCGAAGGTGCGGGCGTTGGTGAGGTTGACGTTCGCGTTTGCTTCACAGCCGTGTCGGTCGCCGCCCGAGACGGCGGGCAGTCCCGCCGCGGCGGCGATATCCATCACTACCTTGTTCTCCCGCCATGGCCGCAGGCCGTTCAACTCCGCAGCATGCAGGAACTCACGGCGCGCATCGATAAATTCGCGGATCATCGCCAACTGTCCCTCCGGACCAATACCGCCTTCATCCCACAGCGGATGGTTGACCACGGTCAGCACGCCGGGCATCGCGTGGATCCCGGCGAGAATGTCGCGCAGTATCCCGATGCGCGGCCGCGCCGTCCAGAACGCGAAGAGCCGCATCCAATCCGGCGCGTCATCGACTGGCAGATTATGAATGCCGAGGTGCTGAAACGAGTTTGTGGAGGGCACTGTCCATTCGACCGATACCGGCGCATCAATGGCCAGCAATTGCAGCTCACGGCCGGCATCAATGGAGTCATGATCGGTCAGGGAGACAATTGGATCCAACCCAAGCGCGCGGATCTGTTCCGCCTCCAAACGGTAGGCATCCGCGGCGGGCACAGACGGTGTCCACTATCCGCTCATGCCGCCGGATGATTGGCGCGATGACGGGAATCCGGCAGGCGTGACGCGGGAGAAAGGCCATGTTCTCCCGCGAATGCAGTGTATGGGAATGCAGGGAAACTCCGCTCTGAAACCGCGCCGCGGCCTGGGGGAGCGCCCACGATTGGTCGATATGGCTGGTCATCCAGACACAGAGTCTCGGGATTACGTCACAAACCAATGTGCGACCTTTGAAAATTCCGTTTCAAATCCGGTAAAAGGCCCGTGCCGTGCCGCCTAGCAACTGTTCCCGTAATGCGATTGGCATAGCGCCGAGAGACTGCGTGAACGCCGCCAATGTCTCCTTCCAAGTCCCGCCGCCGTGGGGCCAACCGGAGGCGTACATCAGCCGTTCCGGTCCCGGATAGCGCAGCAGTTCCCGCAGCCGCGACGCCAGTTCCGCGCTGACGGGGAGGCGGAAACCGGTGAGCTTTATGTAGACGTTCTCCGGCAGCGCGCCCGCATCCGGAATGCCGTGCAGGGCAAGGGGCAGCGATGCGTTGAAAGGCCAATGCACGGCATCGAGCTCGGCCGCGAGGCCGCGTCGATCCAACTCCCGGAATTCCGCCGCATCGGGCTTGCTTAGATGCACGGACACGATGAGGGGATGCTCCGGCACCGCCGCAAGGCCGCCAGGGTCAATGCGCGGCACAACGCGCCGGATGTACGGATACCGCTCCGCCAGAGCCAGCGCATCGGCGATGGCGCCCTCGTGCGGCACATACACCGAAGCCGAGAATTTGTTCCGCGCAAGGATCTTCCCATACCAGTCCGGGCCCTGGTGCGGCGGAGCGTACGAATGCTGCGCATCCACACGAAACATAATGAAGAAAATCCCCCGGCGCGACGTCTAAACCGATAGACTGTCTCGAACCATTGTAGGAAGGATGCTCCGTTTCATGCTCATTCGTATCTGTTTTTTTGCGATCCTGCTGGCCGCGGCCGGCTGTTCGCGGGAACGGAGCAACGTGGCCGTCGACGCGGCGCTGCTCACGCAAGTGCCGGGCGATTCGGTGATGGTGGGCGCGATGCGGGTGAAGGCGTTGAAGACCACGACGCCTTGGAAACGGCTGCTGGAGCAGCCCGGGGTGAATGAGAGACTTGACCAGCTTGCCAAAGAGACTAGTTTCGACGCGCGGAAGGACCTGTGGGAGATCCTCTGGTCGTCCGACGGCAAGGAAGGCTTGGTTTACGCGCGCGGTGAATTCGCGCCAATGGGCCTGGAGCCGAAGATTGAGCGCGAAGGCGTTCAGCGGATGAACTACAAGGGCAACATGATCCTGGGGAACGAGGAGAACGCCGTCTGGTTCGTCAACTCCTCCACCGCAGTCTTCGGCCACACGGCCAAGCTTCGTCAACTGATCGATTCGCGCGACTCCAGCAAGGCGGGCCCATCGTCCGTTATTCGAGAGAAGATCAACGCGTTTCCACCGAACACCCATTTCTGGATGGTGGCCGATGCCGCCGCGCTGCCGAAGTTTCACCCGGACGGCAAGGCGCCGGATAGCGGAGTGGCGATGAATCTGATGCAGAACCTGCCAAAACTACTGCAAGCAGTCAAGGTGGTCACCATGCAGGCGAGCCTTGTCGACGGCCTTGCGATGGAGATGACCGCGTCGTGCGCCGACGACTTGGGCGCCCGGCAGGTTCACGACTCCCTGCGCGGCATCGTCGGAATCTTCCGCATGTCGGTCAGCGGTCCGCAGCGCGAGGCGTTGCTGCCTGTGCTGGACGCGGTGGAGGTCACACAGAACCAGTCGGAGACGACAATGCGCGCGCGCCTTACCGTGCAGCAGTTTGAGAACCTACAGAACGCGCTGAGCGTGAAAAAAGAGAAGCGGGCCGACTAGCCCTTCTTCACCGGAATCGCGTCGCCAAGATTGATGGACCCGCCGCCCTCGGAGACGTAATTCCGATTCCAGTCCGGTATTTCCACGGTCACGTCGCCCTTGACGACGGCCTGGCACCCCAGCCGCGAACGCAGCGAGAATCCGGCGGCTTGTTCCACGCGATCCAGCTCGTCGTCTTCCTCCTCGGAGAGGTTCTCCGCGCCGGCCTTCACAATGACATGGCAGGTCGTGCACGCGCAGCTTCCACCGCACGCATGTTCGAGTTGTAGCCCGTTATTTAACGCAATATCGAGCAGCGATCCCTGCAGGCCATGCTCGGCGTACGGCATGGTGGCGGGATCGTAATCGATCGTGACGTTTGCGGGCAGAAAAGTAACTTTGGGCACTCTTCTTCCAGGGTAACGAAGCGCGGCCGGGGATGCACCTCTCATTTTGTCGAGCTTTTTGATCGGGTTTGCTATGATTGAAGCTGACGTCGCATGGATTCTCATAGCAGGAGCGTCGCCAAAGCGGTCAGTTACCGTCTCTTCGGCTCCATTACAACGGCCGTGCTCTTTTTCTATCTGTCGGGGGACTGGAAGGTTTCCGCGGGCGCTGGTATTGCCGATTCGGTTCTCAAGCTTGGCCTGTATTTTCTGCATGAGCGCGTTTGGAACCATATCAATTTCGGCCGCCAGAAGCCGCCGGAATACGAGATCTGAAACCGGAACCAGATCCATTTCGGGCGCCAGAAAATAATTTCGGCAGCCAGAAATTGCCGGAGTACCAGATCTAAACAGGTTTAGTTCTGTACTGGTTCACTCGTGAAGTACTGGCAAAACCTGAGATATCGGGCCTTGCGTCCCCCTGAACATAGGACGGAAGTCCCGAAGAGGCCGCGATTCCGGGATCAGCGGCCATCTGCCGGCGGTGGAACGATTTTCTAGCCGTGGATGGTTCTAGCTAACAGGTAATATTTGCGCTCGCAACCACGAGCTTTATCTTTCCTGTGTAGCCGCCCGGCAAGTTCGGCGGCCTAGTCCAATCTCAATGCCCTTGGAGGCTTTCGTGAAGAAGGTTTTGACTGCTTTCTTTTTCTTTACCCTTTATTCCGTGACGGCGAGCGCCGCTCCGGTTACCTATTCAACTAATGGCGTCTTCTCCGGTTGCACCGACGTTGCCGGTCAGGTCTCTGGTTGCACCGCCAACGGCAATACCATCACTTTTGGTGCGTCCGGCGATTTCATCCAATTGACGTTCGCCGGAATTTCGAACAGCACGGTCAACGCGACTACAGCCGCCAGCTTCGGCGACATTATTTTCTCCTGTCTCGCGGGCGGAACGGGCTGCAGCGCACATAACATCCCGGCCAATCTGTTGCTGACGATCAACGTCTCGCAGACGGCCCCGACAGTAGGCGGTCCCACCGGAATACCGGCGGCCGGTATTTCCGGAAGTGTTTCGGGAACGTCGAACAGCGGCGTGGTTAGCTGGCCCGCGAATAACACAATCAATATCGGACCGATCAGCTACCGGATCGCCAACACTCCCCTGAATCTGGTGCCGCCGTCCTCGAACAGCGGACACACCACGGTCCAGGGCGTCATCACCGACAACACGGTTCCCGAGCCGAGCACGATGAGCATGATCGGTCTCGCAGCCCTCGGCCTCGGCCTGATCGGCCGCCGCAAGTCCGCGTAATCGGCCGCAACTTCCTCTTCACTCTCCAAGTGCCCCGGAGCCGATCCGATTCGGCTCCGGGGATTTGCGTTTTGGAGGAGCCTCGCGACACCCCTTGATATACTGAAAATACGTGCTCTCTCAATTTGAATCGCGCATTGCCGGCGCGGTTTCCCAACACATTCTCATCCGTTATGGCGTAGAAATTCCCGTTGCTCTCGAGCAACCCAAGCAGACGGCATTTGGTGAATTCGCCCTGCCAGTGGCCTTTCAACTTGCCCGCCAGTTAAAGAAGGCGCCTCGCGCGATCGCCGAGGAACTCGCCAGCGAACTACCCGCCATCAAGGGCGTGAAATCGCTCGAGGTTGCCGGCGGCGGATATATCAACCTGCGCCTGGACCGCGGCGCGCTAGGCGCGTCGGCGATCGCTCCGGCAACGGCAATGGCTACGGCCGGCGATGGCAAGGTGATCGTCGAGCACACCAACATCAATCCAAACAAAGCCGCGCATATCGGTCATTTGCGCAATGCGATCCTGGGTGATACGTTCGTGCGCATGCTGCGGGAAAGCGGGCAGCGCGTGGAGGTGCAGAACTACATCGACAACACCGGCGTACAGGTAGCCGATGTCGTCGTGGGTTTCCACTATCTGGACGGCAAAACGCCGGCCGATGTGCGCGCGCTGATCGCCAAGGACCGATTTGATTACTACTGCTGGGATCTTTACGCGAAGATCTCGCAGCATTACAAGGACAATCCCGATTCGCTGCAGTGGCGGAGCGATACGCTGCACGCGATTGAAGCGGGCGAGGGTGAACTCGCGGACTTGGGACGCCTTGTGGCGGATGCTATCGTCGTTTGTCACTTGAATACCATGCTGCGGCTGGGCATTCAGTACGACGTGCTGCCGCGGGAGAGCGAGATTCTGCATCTGAAGTTCTGGGCCTCGGCGTTCGAGCAGTTGAAAGAGCGCAAGGCCATTTACCTGGAGGCCGAAGGCAAGAACTCGGGCTGCTGGGTGATGCCCGGCTCGGCCTTCGACGAGAACCGGGAGGATGAGGACTCGAAAGTCATCGTGCGTTCGAATGGCACCGTGACCTATGTTGGCAAGGACATCGCGTACCAGATGTGGAAGTTCGGGCTGCTCGGCAAGGACTTCTATTACACGCCGCTCCGCACCTACGGCGACGGCCATCCGGTCTATGTCTCGACGGCGTCTCCCGATGGCGCCACTTCGGTTGCTTTCGGCGGCGGCCGCAAGGTTTATAACGTCATCGACTCGCGCCAGAGTTACTTGCAAGATGTCGTGGTCGCCGGTTTGAAGGCGTTGAACTATCACGAACAGGCCGCCAACTCCATTCACTTCAGCTATGAGATGGTTGCTCTCTCGCCGCGCGCGTGCGTGGAGATGGGCATCGAGCTGAGCGCGGAGGACCAGGCGAAGGCGTACGTAGAGGTGAGCGGCCGCAAGGGGCTGGGAGTGAAGGCCGATGACCTGATTGACAGCCTGATCAACTCCGCATTGGCCGAAGTGGCGAGCCGCAACCAGGACAAATCGGCAGACGATCAGTTCGCTGCCGCGTCGGCTATCGCCATCGGCGCGCTGCGCTACTTCATGCTAAAGTTCACGCGGAACACGGTAATCGCGTTTGATTTTCAAGAAGCGCTCAGCTTCACCGGCGAGACGGGCCCCTACGTTCAATATGGCGCCGTCCGCGCCGCGAAGATCCTGCAGAAGGCGGGTGATCTGCCGGATTTCGCCACCGTTTTGACGGCGCCGGTCTGCGCGCGGCTGCTTGAGGAAGAGGGCTTGTGGCAATATCTGCTCGCCGTCTCCCGTACCGACCAGGCCATCGCCGCGGCGCTTTCAGCCGGAGAGCCCGCGCACATGGCCCGCTATGCATTTCAATTGGCGCAGCAGTTCGCCAACTTCTACCACGACTATCCGGTCATCCAGGAATCGGACGCGGAAAAACGCTCCTTCCTGCTGTGGCTGACCGCGCAGTTCCGCGCGCAACTCGAGCGTAGCCTGCGCATTCTGGGCATCGGCGTGCCCGCGTTCATGTAACATTCAGAGGATTTTTATGGCAAGCAAGAATACATTCGGCGCCGCGAAGACGCTCACCGTCGGCGGCAAAAACTATACGATCTACAGTCTCCGGGCACTGGAAGCGAAAGGCGTCACAAAGCTTGACCGCCTGCCGTATTCGATCCGCGTCCTGCTGGAAAACATCGTCCGCAATGAAGACGGTGTCTCCTTCAAGTCATCCGACGCCGAATACGTCGGCAAGTGGGATACGGCCGCGACGGCGCGCGATGTGAACATGATGCCGGCCCGCGTACTGCTGCAGGACTTCACGGGCGTACCATGCGTCGTCGATCTCGCCGCTATGCGAGACGCTCTCGCGGCCAAGGGCGCCGACCCCAAGAAAGCCAACCCGCTGATTCCGGTCGACCTCGTCATCGACCACTCCGTGCAAGTCGATCATTTCGGTTCCCCCGACTCCTTCAACATCAACACCGTCATGGAATTCGACCGCAACCGCGAGCGCTACCAGTTCCTGAAATGGGGGCAAACCGCGTTCGAGAACTTTCGCGCCGTTCCGCCCGAAACCGGTATTGTTCACCAGGTCAACCTCGAATATCTGGCGCCTGTGGTCTTCACTAAATCCGAAGGCGGTGAGACAGTAGCCTATCCCGACTCGCTGGTCGGCACCGATTCCCACACGACGATGATCAACGGCATTGGCGTCGTCGGCTGGGGCGTGGGAGGCATTGAAGCCGAAGCCTGCATGCTGGGCCAGCCGATCACCATGCTGCTGCCGCAGGTCGTCGGCTTCAAGCTGCGTGGCAAGTTGAGGGAAGGCGTCACCGCCACGGACCTGGTTCTCACCGCGACGCAGATGCTGCGGAAAAAGGGCGTCGTCGGCAAGTTCGTCGAATTCTATGGCGAAGGCGTCGCCGCGCTGCCGCTCGCCGACCGCGCGACCATCGCCAACATGGCGCCCGAGTATGGCGCGACGATCGGTTTCTTCCCCATCGACGAGCAATCGCTCACCTATCTTCACCTCTCCAACCGCAGCGAAGAGCAGATCGCCCTCGTTGCAGCTTACGCCAAGGAGCAGGGGCTGTTCCTGGAGAAAGGCGCGCCCGATCCGGTCTATAACGACACGCTGGAACTCGATCTCTCTACGGTCGTTCCCTCGCTTGCCGGGCCGAAGCGTCCGCAGGACCGTATCAACCTTCCCGACGTGAAGGCCAATTTCCTCTCCACGCTCGGCGCGGAGCCGAAGGGCGAGGGCGTTGTGAAAGATGGCTCCGTTGTCATCGCGGCAATCACGAGCTGCACCAACACCTCCAACCCCTCCGTGCTGGTAGCCGCCGGTCTGCTGGCGAAGAAGGCTGTTGAAAAAGGTCTTGCCACCAAGCCCTGGGTGAAGACTTCGCTCGCCCCCGGCTCGAAAGTCGTCATCGATTACCTGTCGGACGCGAACCTTCTGACGCATCTCGAGAAGCTGAAGTTCAACCTGGTCGGCTACGGTTGCACCACTTGTATCGGCAACTCCGGTCCGCTGCCTGACGATGTGTCGGAAGCCGTGACGAAAGAGAAATTGACCGTCGCCGCGGTGCTCAGCGGCAACCGCAACTTCGAAGGCCGCGTGAATCCGCAGGTGCGTGCCAATTATTTGGCATCGCCGCCGCTTGTCGTTGCTTACGCCCTCGCTGGCCGCGTTGACACCGACCTCCAGAACGACCCGCTCGGCAAGGGCTCCGATGGCAACGACGTTTATCTGCGCGACATTTGGCCGACGGATGCCGAGGTCTCCGACACGCTGAAGAAGAGCGTCCGCCGCGACCAGTTTGCACGCCAGTACGCCGAAGTTTTTAAGGGCGACGCGCACTGGGCTGGCATCACCGCCGTCAAGTCCGACCAGTACACCTGGGATAATTCGTCCACCTACATCAAGAAGCCGCCGTACTTCGACGCGCCGGTCAATCCCGAAACCTCTATCGGCGACATCAATGGAATGCGTGTACTGGCGGCGCTTGGCGACTCCGTCACCACGGACCACATCTCTCCTGCGGGTAACATCGCCAAGGACTCGCCGGCCGGCAAGTACCTAATGGATCTCGGCGTGGCGCCGAAGGACTTCAATAGCTATGGCGCGCGCCGCGGGAACCATGAAGTGATGGTGCGCGGAACGCTGGCCAATATTCGCCTGAAGAACGCGATGGTTCCGGGCACGGAAGGAACCTGGACCGTCCACGTTCCGTCGGGCGAGAAGATGTGGATTTACGATGCGTCGATGAAGTATCAGGCGGCCGGAACGCCGCTGATGATCATCGCGGGCAAGGAATACGGTGCCGGCTCGTCGCGCGACTGGGCGGCGAAGGGTGTCGCGCTCCTTGGAGTTCGCGCGGTTATCGCGGAGAGCTTCGAGCGCATTCATCGTTCGAACCTTGTCGGCATGGGCGTTCTGCCGCTGGAATTTGCCGGCGGCGCGAACAAGGAATCGCTTGGGCTCAGCGGAACGGAGGAGATCTCGGTCACCGGTGTGAAGGAAGCGATTCGCGGCAACAAGGTCGCCACCGTTACTGCGAAAGCGGCCGATGGATCGGTGAAGTCGTTCAACGTCAAAGTTCGTATCGACACACCGATGGAGGTGGAGTATTACCGGCACGGCGGCATCCTGCCCTTCGTTCTGCAGCAGTTGGCGAACCGGTAAACTTCACTCCCCGGACATTTGATATCCTCTCCCCGTTGTCGTCGGGGTGATTGGATGAAATTTCTTTTAGCAGTGTTCCTGGCTGGGGTGGCGCTTTGTGCGCAGTCGGCGGCCGGCGGCGGAACGATTCAAGGTACCGTGTTGGACAGTACGGGCGCCGTAGTCGCGGGCGCCAAGGTCGATATACGCCACATTGACACCGGACTGTCTACTGTTCGCACGGCCAACAGCGACGGTTACTTCACCACGCCGCCGCTGAACATCGGCCGCTACCGGATTCGCGTTGAGCATCCCGGGATGAAAGTGTGGGAAGGCGAGCTGCAACTGGAGACGGGCAAGACCGTGCAGATCGAACCCCTGCTCAGCGCGGGCGCCGTTACGGAAACTGTGCAAGTGACCGATGCGATTCCGCTGGTTACCACCGCGGACCCGACGGACGCGAGCACTCTCGACAGCCGCCGCATCAAGGAGCTGCCGATCAACGGCCGCGATCTGAATACGCTGCTTGGCCAGGTGGCGCCGGGCGTGGAACAGATCATTGATGTGAATGGCGGAGTGCGCACCGGCGGGCTGATGGGTTATTCGAACAGCTATGTGCAGGACGGCGCGGCGTCGAATAATCGGGAGTTTGGCGGCTCCATGAATTTGCAGGGGCTGGAATCGGTGGGTGAGGTGCGCGTCGAAACGAGCACCTCTTCGGCCAAATACAACACGCCAACTTCCGTCATCGTCAGCACCAAGAGCGGTACCAATAAGCTGCATTTCAGCGCCTACGAAACGGCGCGCAACAATGCGTTCGGCGTGGCCCGCGCGCGGCAGGACATCAGCTTCTCCGACATGCCTTACAGCACGCCGAAGTTGATCCGTAACGAATTCGGCGGGTCCATCAGCGGACCGATTGCGATCCCCAGGCTCTACAACGGCCGCAACCGCAGCTTCTTCTTTTTCTCGCGTGAAGGAGTGGAGCTGCGGCAGGGATTGACGCGCGATTTCAGCGTGCCGACCGTGGCCATGCGCAATGGAGACTTCAGCGATCTGGTCGATAGCCTGGGCCGCAAGCTAACGCTCTACGACCCGCTAACCACGCGTTCGATGACCCTCGAGAATGGCCGCGTCGTCTCCGTCCGCGATCCCTTCCGGAACAATATCATTCCGGCTGGCCGGATCAGCCCGCTGGCAAAATATATCTACGGTGTCACGCCGCTGCCCACCGACAACGCCAACCCTCTGGTCACGACGAATCTCAAGATGGCCGTGGCAACCAACGGCAATCCGAATCTCAGCGACAATCCCACGACGATCCGCGTGGACCACACGCTTTCTGAGAACAGCCGGTTCTTCCACGGCGACCGCGTCTTTTTGAAGGTCAACGGCGGGCGGCGCCGCACGAACTTTATCGGCACCGCAGGCGGAATCGGGGCGCCGACCGCGCACAGTGAGGCGAATGTGACCTTCCTGCCGATGCAAGCGATCGCCGCGGCGCTAAGCTGGAATCACTCCTTTTCCTCACGCCTGTTCGTCGAAAACCTCGTCGCCCAGACGTGGCAGAGCACCAAGACCATCACAGGCCCATCCGACGCACAGGCCGATTTTGCCAAGAAGTTCAACCTTCCGAACCCTTACGGGGAGATCGGCTTCCCGAACATCACCAACGTCGGATTCATGACGTACACCGAAGGCGATAATCGCCGCGCGCTCACCAGTCGTATTCTCAGCGTGCAGCAGAACTACTCCTACCTGCAAAAGACTCATAATATCCAGTTCGGCTGGTCTCTCTTCTCCGAAAAACAGCACCTGCTTCCGGACCAGGGAGGTATTTCCGGCACGTCCTATTACAATTCCCTCGCGACGGCGCTTGAGAGTCCGGCGCTCGGCAGCTCCGCCAATCCGCAAGCCGTCCCGCAGACCGGCTATGATGCAGCGAATTTCTTCCTCGGCTACGCAGCCAGGTACGACGTTGGATTGAAACGCTCCTATCTTCGCCTCACGAACCGGACCTATGGCATGTATCTGCAGGACAACTACAAGGTGTCGAACCGGCTGACCCTAACTCCCGGCATTCGCTGGGACGTGAATCCGGCGATGCGCGAAGAAAACTCGCAGCTCAACCGCTTCGACGTGCCCAGCCATTCGCTACTCTTTCCGAAGCCGCTGGAGTACTACTACAATCTGGGTTCCACGACACCGCAGATTGTCGATGTATTCAGGAAGGTCGGTGTCACGTTCAACAGCGCTGCGGATCTGAAACAGAATCCCGAGATCTTCCCGTCCAATTATTTCGACATCGGCCCGCGCATGGGCTTCGCGTACAAGGCGTTCGAAGGCAACAAAACGCTTGTGATTCGCGGCGGCTACGGATTGTACATCTCGGCGATTCCGATGCGCACGCTGCTTGCGCAGTTTTCGGGACTTGCGCCGTTCCGCGCCACATTCAGCTACAACCCGAATTCGGCGGCCACCAGCCCGGACCTGATCAGCAACTACCTTCTGCGTACAACGCCCACGATCGTCGCTGGAGAGAACAGCGCGAACGTCATCGACATCACTAACCCGAATTCGGTGGGGCGCGGTATCAGCGTTGTCGGTGTGGAGCCGCGCTTCCCGAATCTTCGCGTGCACGAGTTCAACCTGGCCGTTGAAAAGCAGTTCACGCCGTCGTTCGTGTTCCGCCTTCGCTACAACGGCAAGCACGGCACAAATGCCGATCAATTGAACGAGATCAACCCCGCGCCAACGAGTTACGTCTGGTACTCCACAACAGGCCTGCCCTTGCAGCAGGGGGCCTTCGCCTCGGTCGCCAACAGGCCGTACGACCAGAACGCCTACACATCGGTCCGCCTGCTCGCAAAGACCGGCTTCATCAACGCGCAGACGTTCACCGTCGAAGGCGAGCGCCGCTTCACCAATGGCCTCGGTTTCCAGGCCTTCTACACGCTGACCAACGCCTATCGCGCCGCCGGCAACTCTTTCCGTGACGGCATCGGCAATGTGCCCGAGGCGTTCCTTGATGGAGCCGTGCCGAAAGACTTCGACGAACGCAACCGCTTTCTCAACTATGCGCGCGATGCCGGAGTGCCGAAGCATCGATGGCGCTGGAATTTCAACTACAACCTGCCGTTCGGTAAGGGGCGCAGGTTTGCCCGCTCGAACAACCGGCTCCTCAACGGTCTCGCCGGTGGTTGGAAGATCGCCGGTAGCGGCACCATCGTCAGCAGTTGGTATGCGTTGCCGACGAATCAATGGGGAGCGATCAACGACGTCGAGGTCTACCGGAACAAATACCCTATTCTCGATTGCCGCAACACTTCCGCTACCGCCACCAAGGTCAGCGAAGAGCGCTGCTTCGAGGGCTATCTCTGGTTTAACGGGTACCTCTCGCAGCGCCAGATCAATAGCACGAACGCTGCGGGACTGCGCAACGGCGTCTATGGATTGCCTGCCGACTACAAGCCACTCCAATCGCCGGTCCGGCCGTGGCCCGTGAATGGCCAGACGACCGACCCCGGCGCGAATCTCTACGACACGAATAACGTCAATATCCGTCTGCAGAATGGCAGTACCGTACAGGTTGCCGTCGACACCGGTCTACACCCGCTGCGCAACCAGTTTCGTCTGGGACCGTTCAATTGGACGCAGGACGTATCCATGCTCAAGTTTTTCAACTTAACGGAGCGGCTCAGCCTTCGAGCAAACATCGATGTGTTTAACGTCTTCAATACGCAGGGTCTGAACGTGCCCGGAGCGGATGGTGTCGCATCGCTGCGGAATTCTTATGGCGGCTTCGGCTTCCGTCCGCGCCAGGTCCAGGTGAACTTGCGATTGGAGTGGTAGCGCACCGTGAATTGCCAATTCGATGATGGTTATCCCCACCACGGCTCGCCCGGGACTAACTGGCTCTTCAGATAATCAAAGTCGAAGTCCAGTCCCAGTCCCGGTGCGGTGGGGACAGTCAACTGGCTGTTCTTCACCACGGGCGCGTTGCCCTTCACCATCTTCTCCACGTGCCGCGTGGGCCGGCCCAGCGCGCTTTCACTTCGATAAAAGTTGAAGATCGAGCTGCCGAAATGCGCGCTCGCATACGTCAGCACGATCGACCCGACATTGTGCAGCGCTACGGGTGTACGCGTCTGGTAGGCATAATCGGCGATCTTCCGCGCGCCGGTAATTCCGCCGCAGAAGGCGAGGTCCGGGTGAATGATGTCGCAGGACTGGGCGTCGATAAACGGCTTAAACCCGCGCAGCATCTCCAGCTTCTCACCCGTCAGGATCGGGACGCGCGTCGATCGTTTCAGCGCCGCCCAGCCTTCATGATGCGGCACGTTGATCGGATCTTCGAGGAACAGTGGATTCATCGGCTCCACGGCCTTCGCGATGGCGATGGCGCTCGGTGTGTCAGGCTCGTTGTGGCAATGGACGGCGATGTCGATATCCTCGCCCACGGCCTCGCGCACATTGGCATATGCGCGCGCCACATTGCGGATCTGTTGGCTCGTCAAGTTGACCGCATATCGCGCGGATGGTACGCCCAGCACCGGGTCAATGTTGATCTTGAACGTGTTGAAGCCTTCCGTTGCCGCCTTGATCTGGGCTGCCCACTCCCGGCACGATCCCTTATCCAGCATTTTCAGGGCGGCCGATCCGTGTGAATACATCGGGATCGACTCGCGGAACGGTCCGCCCAGCAGCACGTTTACCGGCTTGCCCAATAGCTTGCCGGCCAGGTCCCATAGCGCCAGGTCGATCCCGCTGATCGTCGGAATGTGGGCCATGTACGTGTGCATCAGCGTCGTCAACTCGTGGAAGTGCACCTCAATCGCGAGCGGGTCTTTGCCGATCAGCCGCGGCGCCATTGTCGCGATGCGTGCGCGTGCCATGGGCCCCGTGGCACCCGCCTCGCCATAGCCGGAGATGCCCGCGTCGGTGTCAACGCGGATCAGGCAGTTGCCCGCGATGCTTTGAATGGCCATCGCGTGAATGGCGGTGATCTTTACTTTTCCTTGTATCGGCGCCGCGGCACGCGCCAGGGCAGGGAATAGCGGCAAGGATTTGAGGAGGTCGCGGCGGGAGACGATCATGCGGCCAAATCTATCACTTATTCCGGGAGGTCAGATTAAAAAACCGAACCGTTGACAGCCCCTCTAGTGCTTTTATACTATTCCTCCAAACCTGGTTGAGTCCGGGGTCGATCCAAGTAAGGGGTATATTATGCGCGCAAAGTTCGCGGCAATCGCACTGTTGCTATCCATTTTTGTCGCCGCTCCATCGTGGGGCCAAGCCGTATACGGAACCATCGTGGGCAGCGTGGCCGATTCATCCGGCGCCGCCGTCCCCAATGCGAAAGTCCTGATCACCGACATGGGCCGTGATGTCACCCAGACCACCACGACCAACGAATCGGGCAACTTCACGCAACGCTTCCTCATCGTCGGCCGCTATCGCGTTCGTATCGAGGCCGGCGGCTTCAAGACCTTTATCCAGGAAAATATCCCTGTATCCGTAGACACCGAACTCCGCGTCGACGTGAAACTGCAGGTCGGCGAAATCACCCAGACGGTTGAAGTTACCGCCGAAGCCGGCATTCTGAAAACGGAGCGCAGCGATGTGGCCTCCACGTATTCGGAGCGGACGGTCACGGAACTCCCGGTCCTCAACCGCCGCTTCACGAACTTCCAGTTGATGACACCCGGCGTGGTGAGCTTCCCCACATCGCTCACCGCCGCCTCCGCGGAGAATCCGCAGGGTTCCTACCGTATGCTTGTCAACGGCCAGAGTTTCGCGGGAACGTCGCACCTGCTCGACGGTACGGATAACCACGACGCGGTGCTCGGCTGGATCGTTATCAATCCCACGCTCGAGTCCGTTACCGAGGCGAAGATCACGACGGCAAACTACGACGCGGAGTTTGGCGTCGCCAGCGCCGGTGTAGTCAGCGCGCAGACGAAGGCCGGCACGAACTCCATGCACGGTTCGCTCTTTGAGTTCCTGCGCAACGATCATATGATCGCCCGCAACCCGTTCACTCAGTCGAAGGTGATTCCGAACTCGAACGGCCGGCTGATCCCCCTCACGCAATGGAATCAGTTTGGCGGTTCCATTGGCGGCGCGGTCATCAAAAACAAGCTCTTCTATTTCGGCGATTATCAAGGAACCCGCCGCAATACGGGCGGCGGCGCGTTGCTGCGCGTTCCGAGCGCCCTTGAGCGCACAGGCGATCTGAGCGCTACCGGCGTGAATATCTTCGATCCGCTTTCCGGCCCGCCGGCGACGCGTACTCCATTCGCCGGGAATCGTATCCCCGCCAATCGCATGTCTTCGCAGACGCAGAACCTGTTGAAGCTGATTCCCGACGCCAATACCGCCGCCTCGCTCGATCAGCCCAACTTCGCCTCCTCCGGCGGCGTCAAATTCAACGACGATGCCTTCAACGTGCGCGGCGACTACTACCTCAACGATAAGATACATACGTTTGGCCGCTACTCCATGCAGGATTTCCGCATGGTGGCGCCCGGTTCCTTCGGTCTCGTCGCTGGCGGTCCTGGTCTCGACGCTTCCGGATCCACCAGTGCCTACGCCGGCGCATCCGATTCCCGCAATCACTCCATCGCCGGCGGCTTCGACTACAACGTCCGCGCCAACCTCCTCACCGATTTCCGTTTCGGCTACGTCCGCTATCACGTCTTCGGCCAGCCTAACGGCATCGGCACTTCGCCCGCGAAAGACGCCGGCATTCCCGGTGTGAACGTCGACCAGAACTTCAACTCCGGCATGCCCGCGTTCTTCATTAACGGCTATGGCAGCAGCCTGTTCAAGTTCGGCTACGCGCTCGGCGTGAACGGCTGCAACTGCCCGCTGATCCAGGACGAGAACCAGTATCAGTTCGTGAACAACTGGACCAAGATTCAGGGCAATCACACCTTCAAGTTCGGCGCCGACATTCGCCGCGCGCATAATCTCCGCGTGCCGTCCGATCGTCATCGCTCGGGCGAACTCAATTTCGACGCGGCCCGCACGCAGGGCCCCAGCGGCGGCGGCTCCGGCCTCGCCTCGTTCCTGATGGGCGACGTCTCCCGCTTCGAGCGCTACGTCTCGAATTCGCTCGATGCGCGCGAGACGCAGAACCGGCTATTCTTCTTCGCGCAGGATCAATGGCGCATCACCAAGAAGCTCACGATCAACTACGGCCTGCGCTGGGAAAACTACCGGCCGCAGAGAGTCAACGGAGCCGGTAACGGCGGGTTCGTCAGCCTCTCCACCGGTGAAGTTTCCGTCGCCGGCCAGGATGGCGTGGGCCTCGATCTCAACGTCAAGACCTCCAATAAGCTCTTCGCCCCGCGCCTCGGTCTGGCCTACCAATTCGATTCGAAGACCGTCATCCGCGCCGGCTACGGACGAGGATTCAATCTCGGCGTCTTCGGCTCCATCTTTGGCCACAACGTCACGCAGAACCTGCCGATTCTCGGCATTCAGTCAGTGCAGCCGGCCAATAACTATGACGCGGTCTTCACCCTCACCCAGGGCCCTACGGCCCTGGATCCCGCATCGATTCTCGCCGCGCAGCGCAAAGGCCCCAACGGCAAGAACATTCTGCCCAACGGTGTTACGGCGTTCGTGATCTCGAATCCCATCCGCTTCCCAACCGTCGACGCCTGGAACTTCACCATCCAGCGGCAGATCAACGCCACGTCGTCGTTTGAAGTCGGTTACGTCGGCACCAAGGGCACGCACGTATTCGCCGGAACCGGCGGCGACTACGACCCGAACCAGGCCGATATTAATGGTTTCGGCACGCTCTCGCTCAATCAGCGCAAGCCGTATTTCAATCAGTTCGGCTGGTCGCAAAACCTCCGATACTACGGCAGCGATGCCAGCAACAACTATCACTCGCTGCAGTTGAAGTTCGACAAACGCTTTTCCGGCGGCCTGAACATCATGTCCCACTATACGTGGTCGAAGAACATCGACTACGATGGCACCTATTACCCGCGCGACGCCAAACTTGCCCGCGCCATATCGAACAACAACCGCCGTCACGTCTTCTTCCTTGCATCGCTCTATGAAATGCCATTCGGCAAAGGCCGCAAGTACATGAGCAATGCGCCAAGGGCGATGGATCTTCTCCTCGGCGGTTGGCAGTTGAACGGCACTTGGAGCTACATGGCCGGCCAGCCCTTCACGCCCAGCTATCGCGATTGCAACTCCGATCGTGACACCGGCTGGTGCCGCCCGGATGTCGTCGGTGACTTCTCCGTCTCCAACCCCGACCAGTTCGGCTGGTTCAAGACGACCGGTGTGCCGCTCACCGCCAACGGCCAGACCGATGGCCCATGGCAACGTCCGCAACGCGGCAAGTTCGGCACCATCGGCCGCAACGCCATCGTCGGTCCGAACTTCGGGCAGCTCGACATGTCGTTCTTTAAGACCTTCCGCATCGTGGAAGGCCACACGCTTCAGTTCCGCGCGGAGTCGTTTAACTTCACCAACCACACGAACCTGGCCAACCCCAATTCGTGCGTCGATTGCCCCGGCCAGGCAGGCCGCATCTTTGGCGCTTTCGCCAATTATGTGCCGCGGCAATGGCAGATGGCTCTGAAGTACGCGTTCTAATGAAGGAATGAAGTTGTTCTATCTGGCGATGGCGGCGAGCGTGATCGCCGCCCAGCCGCCAGCCGGTCTGCGCGCGCAGGGCAATGCGCTCAAAGCGAAAGGGGACGCCGCGGGGGCGCTCGCGGCCTTTGAGCGCGCTGCCGAAATGGAGCCCAACGCAGCGGACCTTCGTGACGAGATCGGCTTCTTGCTCGCCGTGCAGGGCCGTCATGCGGAGGCTATCCCGCAGTTCCAACATGCTCTCCGTTTGAACCCTCGCTACGCGCCCGCTCACTTCCATCTCGGTGTTGCCCTCCGCCTTCGCAGCGACCTTCCCGGCGGCATCGCCGCCCTCCGCGAAGCGGTGAAGCTCGATCCCCGCAACGCCGAGTACCGCTTCCGCCTGGCCAACATGCTCTACGACGCCGGCGACGGCGCATCCGCACTCGCTGAAGCCAAGGCCGCTCCACCCCGTGCCGATACCTGGAACCTCATCGGCCTCATCGAGCAGCGCCAAGGCAATAGCAAATCCGCCCGCGACGCCTATCAAAAAGCAGTCAATGGCAAACCGTTCGACACCGAATATCGCAACAATCTCGGCCTCACGCTCGTCGATCTCGGGTTGGCTCGCGAAGGCCTTGCCCAGTTTCAGCAGATCCTGAAGCAGGACCCCGCGAATCGCATCGCGCGCATCAATACTGGCTATACCTATCTTCAAACCGGCGACTACGACGCAGCCCTCGCCCAATTCCAAACCCTTGCCGCCGAATACCCCGAACAGGCTGTGATCCACTACGATCTGGGCCTCGCACTTAAGCAGAAGGATCGGCTCGAAGCCGCGAAAAAATCCTTTCGCGAAGCACTCCGTCTGGATCCCAATATGGTCGAAGCCCACTACACCCTCGGCATCACCTGCTGGCAGAATGGCGACATAGATGAGACCGCGGCCGCCATGAGCGCCGCCATTGTCCTCCGCCCCAACTATGCCGAAGCACACTACATGCTCGGTACCGCGCTGAAACAAAAAGGCGAGCTCGCCGAAGCCTCGAAGGCTCTCGAAGCAGCCATACGGCTTGACCCCAACACCCCTGGTCCCTACAACACTCTCGCGCAAATCCGCCAGCAGCAGGGCAATCGCGAAGCCGCGAAGGCGCTATTCGCGCAAGCGGCCGAAGTGAAGAAGAACCTGGATGCCTCGCAGGCCGAGCGACTCCGCACCATGGGCCCCGCTACGCGTTCTTCCCTTCCACGGCGGTAATCACCTGGTTCGCCTTCACGCCTCGAATCTTGTCGACAATTCCGCTCGGCCACCGAATCTCCAGGTCCGCCGTCTCCGCCGCGCCCAGCCCGAAATGCACGCGTAGATCGCTTTGCGATAAATAGCTCCCCCCGCTCCGCACCTCGTCCATCTGCCGGTGTCCGCCGGTTGCGCAATAGATGCGCGCGCCAATCCCCGTGCGGTTCGATTTTACCCCCACGGTCTTCACCTTCAGCCAATTGTTCTTCACCATCGAATCGCACCGCAGCAACTGCGGTACATCGTTCATGCAGTTCACCAGTAGGTCCAAATCGCCGTCATTATCGAAGTCCCCCACCGCCATCCCGCGCCCGGTCACCTTCTCTAGAATCCCCGGCCCTAACTGTTCCGATATCTCTTCAAACTTCCCATTCCGCAAGTTGCGATACGCCACTTTGCGCTGTTTATACCCCGACTCCGCCGCGCTCTCGCCCACCTCCGGATACACGTGCCCGTTGCACAGCAGAATGTCCGCCCATCCGTCATTGTCGAAATCCAGAAACGACGCGCCCCAACCCAGGAACCGCGTGACTCGTCCAAGGCCCGATTGAAACGTCCTATCTTCAAACACGCCGCCGCCCGCCCCGCGATAGAGGCTTGACGTATCCCCCGCGAAGTTCGTCTTTACAATGTCGAAGTTCCCATCACAGTCAAAATCCGCCACGCCAACGCCCATTCCCGCCTGCGGTTTCCCATCGGCGGAAAACGCCACGCCCGCTTCGATCGCTATCTCAGTAAACGTCCCATCGTGATTGTTCTTATATAGCGCCGATGAGGTGGAATCGTTGGCGACATAAATATCCGGCCAGCCGTCATTGTCGAAGTCGGAGACGACCACGCCCAATCCATACGTTCCTTCGGTCTTCAGTATTCCGGCGGCTTCGGACACATCGGAGAACGTCCCGTCGCCATTGTTCCGGAACAGAATGTTCTTCCCTCCCTTCAGCCCTGGAGGCCCGCATGCCACCAAAATGCCCTTGTATTTACACGGCCCCGACTCCGGCAGCGGCGCCGTTTTCGGGTCGAAGTCGATGTAGTTCGCGACAAACAGATCCAGGCGCCCGTCTTTGTTGTAGTCGACAAACGCGCAACCCGTGTTGTGCCGCCGCAGTCCCGTTTTTGTCCGCGTCGTCACGCCCGCCTTCGCGGCCACGTCGAGAAACTTTCCGTTGCCCTGGTTCTTCCAAAGCGAGCAATCCCCCCAATAACTGACAAACAGGTCGTCGTGCCCGTCATTGTCAAAATCGCCAACGCAGCACCCGCTCCCCCAGCCGGTCCGCGCCACGCCCGCGGCCGCGGTCACATCCGTGAACGTGCCATCGCGATTGTTCTTATACAGCCGGCTCACCGGCGCGGTAGCCGGCGTCCACTTGGTCTCAAACCGGCTTCCATTCACCAAAAAAATATCGAGCCACCCATCGTTGTCGTAATCGAAAAACGCCGCGCCGCATCCCGTCGTTTCGATCAGATACTTATTCCGGTTCTCGCTCCCATATATCGTCTTCGTGCGTAGCCCCGCCTCCCGTGCTACATTGACGAACGACACGCCAACGCCCTGCCCGCGCACAAGCTGGTCAAACGAGAATACCGCCGCCGTTCGACATAGCGAACGGATCAGCGAGCGTCTGGATTCGGCCATAGATGTCTATTGTGTCATCGGCGAGGTCCCCGCCGCGTTCCCGTTACATTCCTGTTACACTCGCCTTAATATCCGGAAGGAGCCCGAAATGTCCACCGCGCGTTTGTTAGCTATTTCTCTTTTCTGTGCCGCTGCACCTGTCTTCGCTCAATCGACCTTCGGAGAGATCCGCGGCATTGTCACCGATGCCACCGGCGCGGTTATCGCCGGCGCCAAAGTCGAAGCCAAGAGCGTCCAGACTGTGGAGGCCCGAAGGACCGTCACCGACTCTTCCGGCAACTACTCCTTTGTCAACCTCGATGCAGGCACCTATGAAATCTCTACGGAATCCTCAGGATTCCGCAAGAGTCAGGTACAAGGCGTCATCCTCCGCGCTCGCGAAATCGCCCGCGTCGACGTCCATCTCGAAGTCGCCACCGCCACCACCGAAGTACAAGTGACCGAAGCGCGCCAGGTCATCCAGACAGACAGTTCCACAATCGTCGACTCCAAGACCTACGCGCAGATCGAAAAGCTCCCCGTCAACTTCCGCGCGGGCGGCACGAACTCCGTCTTCACCGCTATCTCTTTCACACCCGGTGTACAAACCGATTCCGGCGGCGGTAGCATCTCTATTGCCGGTGGCATGCCCTTCCAGGCAACCTCCACCATCGATGGCATCTCCTCCATCAACGTGCGCTCTAACGGCATTATCACGGAGATGTTTCCTTCCTCGGACGCCATCGACGAGATCAAAGTCAGCTCCGTCTCCAATAACGCCGAGTTCGCGCAGATCGGCGACGTAACGACCACGTCCCGCTCCGGCTCCAATCATTTCCATGGCGCCGCCTTCTGGTATCACCAGAACGGCGCCTTTGATGCGCGCGACTTCTTCTCCTCCCGTACCAGCGCGCCCTTTAAGGTCTCAAACGACTACGGCCTCAGCGGCGGCGGCCCTGTGCGCAAGAACAAGACCTTCGTCTTCGCCTCCTGGGAAGCGCTCCGCTTCCGCGCCGCGAGCCAGATCAATCAAATCGTTCCGCCCGATAGCTACCGCTCGGGCAACCTGTCGAGTGTCAGCGGCACCATCCGCGATCCTCTCAGCACCACCGGCGCTGTTTTCCCCGGCAACATTATCCCATCCAGCCGCATTGCACCCTCCACGGCGAAGGTGCTAGACCTGCTCTATCCGCACCAAAACGTCGCCGGCGATTCCATTGCCAACCCCAACCTCCGCCTCCAGCTCCCCGCCGCGAACAACAATGACCAATACGATATCCGTGGCGACCACACGTTCACCGAGAAGCAAAACATCTTTGTCCGTTTTTCATCCAAGGACGTCGTGCAGGCGAACCCGCTCTCCCTCCCCGCGCTCGGCGACTCCCGCAACATCACGAAGGCCCACACGCTCACCGCGGCCTATAACCTCATCATCAAGGCGAACCTCGTCAACGAATTCCGCACCGGGTTCGCCAGCCGCCCCTTCAGTAACGACTTCGGTCCCGCCGGCACCAGCCTGGATGGCCCGTCCATCGTCAAAACGATCGGCATCCAGGGCATCCGCTCGGATCCGCCCAAAGTCGCCAGCGTACCCGATTTCGGGATCACCGGATTCGCGGGTACCGCGAAGGGCCGCGGTTACACGCAGCTAAGCCGCAACATCCAGTTCACCGACAACGTCACATGGACCCGCAATCGCCACACCTTCAAATTCGGCGTCGATTGGAAAATCCTCCGTGCCTCCGATAACATCTCCTTCTTCTCGGGTGACGATTTGGGCGAATACCGCTTCAACGGCATGTGGTCCGGGAACGCCTTCGCCGACTTCCTTCTCGGCTTCCCGCAGCGCACACGCCTGGCCAATACTAGCCCCGATATTGATGGCTCCGCGAATCACTTGGCCTGGTTCGCACAGGACGACTGGAAGATCACTCAGCGCCTGACCCTCAATTACGGCCTTCGCTACGAAATCCAACAGCCTTTCTGGGACAAGACCCTTCAGCTCGCTAACTTCGATCGCGACTATCCCGGCGGCCGCGTCGTCGTGCCCAACGCAGCCTCTCTCGCTCTCACTTCGCCACAGTTCCGGCAGTCCATCGGCTCCACGCCCATTGTCACCGCCGAGACTGCCGGCCTTCCCGAGCGCCTTCGCTACACCGACCTCAATAACTTCCTCCCGCGCATCGGCTTCGCCTATCGTCCTTGGGGCAACAAAACGGTAATCCGCGGCGGATACGGCATCTACGCTGTGACTATTCTCGGCGCCGTCTTCTATTCGCTCACCGGCATCCATACCTCCGACACCCGCACCTACGATAACTTCCGCAACCCCGACGGCACCCCCGCCCTTGCGTTCCCCGCGCCTTTTGGCGCGGGCCTTGGCGCCATCTCCGCAGTCGGTACCGCCGATTTCCGGCGCGGCAATGAGATCCACGGTCCAGTGCCTTCCGCCCAGCAATGGAACTTCACCATCGAACGCGATCTCGGCTACAGCACCAGTCTCCGGCTCACCTACCAGGGCTCGCACTCCATCAAGCTTTACTCCAGCCCCGATCTCAATCAAGTCCGTCTGAACACCATCGGCTATCAGCAGGCCCGGCTCAGTCGTCCCTATCCCAACTGGGCCATCGTTTATAGCCGCGATAACGGTGTCTCGGCGAAATACAACGCGTTCATCATGGAAGTGAACAAACGCTTCTCGCGCGGCCTCGGCTTCCAGTCCTCGTGGGCCTGGTCGAAAAACCTGAGCAACGCCACCGGCTCTAACAGCACCGGATTCGCCAGTGAGGCCGGCTCCGTGCCGACCGATCGCTTCAATCTCGGCCTCGACTACGGCAACGTCTCCTCCACGCGCCGTCACCGCTGGCTCACCGTTGCCAACTGGGAGATTCCCTTCGGTCGCGGCAAGAGCACGCTGATGCAAGGTACCGCCAGCCAGCGCGTCGTAAATGGTGTGCTCGGCGGCTGGGAACTCTCCGGCATCTTCCTCGCGCAGACCGGGCCATTCCTCACGCCAATCACCAACGGCTCCACCGATCCCAGCGGCACCAATGTCGATGCCCGCGCCAACAACCGGCCCGATTTTGCGGCAGGCATCACCGACTACGGCAACCTCCCCAAAGATCAGCGCAACATCAATGGCTGGTTCGTCGATCGCAGCCTGTTCATTACGCCGCCGTCCAACATCGGACGCTTCGGCTACGTTGGCCCTGGGCAGTTGATCGGCCCCGGCACGGCGACGCTTTCTTCCAAACTACAGAAGCGCTTTTTCTTCCGGGAAAGCACCTTCCTGCAGGTGGAGGGTTCGTTCACGAATTTGCTCAATCACGCCAATTTCGGTATCCCCGCGCTGACCATCAATGCTGCAAACTTCGGACGCATCACGTCAACGCAGGGAGCCGAATTCGGCGGCGGCCGCACGGTTCAGGTCGGGTTGCGGCTGGCGTTTTAGAACGTATACTTCAACCCGAATTGAATATTCCGAGGCACGGTAATCTGGGTAGTAATCTGCCCAAAACTACCGACCGTCGTGACATCCCGTCCCGGCGGGCCGAAGCTCACATGGTTGAACACGTTGAAGAATTCAGCGCGGAAATCCAGGTACTGTCTCTCCGTCACCATGAACTTCTTCCCCACTGACGCATCGAAGTTGAAATAGCTCGGCGCGCGCTCCGTGCCCACGCCCCCGGTGCCGAATGTGCCGAGCGCCGGAACACCGTACGCGCATGTTCCGTTATCGACTCCCGCCGCGCAGAACGTCGTCGCGTCCACTGGCCCGAAGAACCGGTCCACCGTCTGCGATCCGACGTTCATCTTCCGGTAGTAGTTCGCCCGCACGTTTCCACGCACGGACTGTCCCGTGTTGTTCTGTGCCGCGCTCGCCGTAATCGTCACCGGGAAGCCCGAATGCGCTGTAACAAAGTAGTTCGCATTCCACCCTCCCAGCACCAGGTCCGCCCATCGGCTCATGCCCGCGCCATACTTCTTCCCTTTGCCCACCGGCAGCGAGTACAACCCGCCCAGCGACACATTGTGCGCCACATCGAAGCACGCCGGTCCGAAGTTCGCATGACGGTCATAGGCGTTCTGCCAGTACGCGCCATCGGAGTTCACCGCCGCGCAGCCGTAATAGCCCAGGTTGTCGGTCAGCGTCTTTGAGAACGTGTAGGCCGAAATGAACTCCAGGCCCCCGCCTATCCGGTGCCGCGCCGTCATCTGCAGCGAGTTATAGCGGCTCGTCCCGCTCGATTCCGTCAGCGCGATATTGCCGACATTCGGCAGCACCTTCGCCAGCGGCCGCCGGTCGTTCAACGGCGCCCACGTGCTGAACGGCCCCGTCCCCGGAAGAGGCTGATTCGCCTCGTGCGGCACAATCAAGTGGGTCGCCTTGTTGCCAACGTACCCCGCCGATATCGACGTGCCCTTCGCAAGCTGATACTCCAGCGTGAAGTTGTACTGGTTCGTGAATTGCGGACGCAGATCCAGGTCCCATGCGCGCGCCTGGTAGAACGGTGCCGAACCGGTTCGCGGCCCGGTCAGATCGCCCGCGCCAATCACATCGGCAAACCCCACACGAATATCACCCGGGGTTCTCACATCGTAGTTCACGTTGGATTCAATAAAGAACGGTGGATTCAGCGGCAACCGCAAATTCGCCCCCGTGCCTTCCAGGAAACTGGAGAACCGATATCCGCCGCGCACCACCAGTTTGCCTTTGCCCATGTCGGGCGTCCACGCAAAGCCGATCGTCGGCATGAACTGCTTCTTATACGGCTTGTACAATGCGCGACCGAAGTCGGACTTGCCCGGGTAGAGAAGCGCGCCGGTGTATGTGTTGATATTCACCTGCCGGTCGGCAACTTCGTAGAGGGGCGAAATATACTCCCACCGCAATCCCAGGTTCAGTGTGAGGTTCCGCCGCACCTTCCAATCGTCCTGGAAATAGGTCGCGTTGCGCCAATGCCGCTGCCCCCACTTGCCAGTTACGGCACCGCGGCCTTTCGCCGAGAGGACATTCAATAGGAAGTCGCCGTAATCGATACCGGTGTACCCACCCGAATACGTGAACGTTCCCAGCGCCCCGTTGTTTCCAGCATAGTAATGGTTCTGCTGCGCGCGGAACAACTGGCCGCCGAATTTCAGCAAGTGCGCCGCCGCCTGATAGGTGAAGTGCGTCTGCGCCTGGTAGTTGTTCTGCTTTGAATCGGCGATCGACGCGCCCGCGCCAATGCCCGTCAATCCGCCGCCGATGGTGATTCCGCTCAGCCCCGCGATCGGCTGCCCGCCCGCAATTCCAAACTTCGAATTGCCATCCAGCCCCAACTGCCCGGACCAATCGATCGTATTGTCGGCGACGCCCGTTCGGCTATACGACAGCCGTGACTCATTCACTAGCCTTGGCGTATATGTCCGCGTCCAGCTCACCACCGCCGACGTTGTCGGCCCCTCGGTTCCCGACGTCAACAGTACCGGCAGCGCCGCCCGCGCGCCAAGGAACGTATACCTCCCAATCGACCACCGCGCCGATATCGAATCTTTATCCGTAGGCCGTAAGTCTACCTTCACGTCCGCCTGGTGATTCGATACCTTGCTCGCCTGGCTCGCGATGAAGTTGTTCGTAATACCCAGCGGACCTGTACCTGTATTATTCGGCAGCGGATAAAGGTCGGGACTGCCGAAGAGCTTCAGCGCCACTGGATTCGTAATCCTTGACGCCGGAATGATATTCCCCGGAAAGACCGCGCCGGTTGCCGGATCCTTCACCGTCAGGTTCTGTGTAAGAAACTGCGACAAGTTGCCCGTCCGCCATGCCGCCGGCGCCACGCTTGCCGTTGCCGGTCCGGAGCCGCGCTGCTCCGTGCCCTCATAATCGACAAAGAAAAACGCCTTGTTCCTCCGGATCGGCCCGCCCAGCGTGCCTCCGAATATATTCCGCCGGAACGCATTCCGTTTCGCCCCCGAGCGGTTCGGGAAGAAACCGTTCGCGTCCAACTTGTCGTTGCGCAGGAACTCAAACGCATTTCCATGCAACCGATTCGTGCCGCTCTTCAACGACATCACCACGCTCGCCCCGCCGACATTCCCATACTCGCCGCCGCCATTGCCAGTAATGACCTTCACCTCTTCCAGCGCGTCGACATTGGGCTGATAGCCAATGCGGTTGCCCACCGTCTCGCCCGTCTCGACGCCATCGAGCAAAAAATTATTCGTCTGCTCGCGGTTCCCGTTCACTTGCGGCCGGCTGCCGCTGCTCTGGAAACGAGAGGATGTGCTCATAACACTCGGCGACGTACTGATCGCGCCCGGAATCAGCAGCGTCACCGACGCAAAGTTTCGTCCATTCAGAGGCAGCGACGTCAGCTTCGACGAGTTGATCGCATCGCCCGTCGCCGTCGACTCCGTCTGCAAAATCGGCGCCGCGCCGGTGATCTCCACCGTCTGCGTCAAATCGCCGACCTCCAGCTTAAAGTCCACACGGCCAATCTGATTGGCCTCAAGAGAGAATGGGCCCACAGAGGCTTTCTTGAATCCCGTATTCTCCGCCACAACGTTATAGCTGCCCAGCGGCAGGAACGGCAGGTTATACACGCCCGCGCCGCTGGTTTGCGCGGTGTGGTTGACGCCGGTGCCCGTGTGGGTTGCGACGATCTTCGCGCCGGGCACAGAGGCGCCGGTGGAATCGGTCACGGTTCCTGTGATGGAACCCGTTGTCGTTTGCGCTTGAACCAACAGCGCGGAAACAGTCAATAGCAACGAAATAAAGCGAGAAGATTGATGCATCGGACTACCTTCCTGAAGCAATAGGATTGACTGATGTGCAGGGCAGTCGTAGTGTACCGGCGTGGTTTCCGTCAGTTTAACGCACTCCGATTGTCGCTTCCTCCCTCCAAATGCAGTAGTCTCTATCGAAGGGCCGCCGTCCGAAAGCGCGTCCCGGGGACACAAACCATGAAAACTCTCCTATTCACTCTCGGCGCCATCGCCGCCTTCGCCCAGGCGCAACCAAAGCAGGCCCCTGCGCCTATGACCTTCTTCATTACGAGCACCGGAACCGGCACTGGCGCCAACGTCGGCGGCCTCGCCGGCGCCGATGCCCACTGCCAGAAACTCGCCTCTGCCGCCGGCGCCGGCAACCGCACTTGGCGTGCTTATCTCAGCACCTCTGCCGCCGATGGCAAGCCTGCCGTCAATGCCCGTGACCGTATCGGCACTGGACCTTGGCACAACGCCAAAGGCACCATGATCGCGCGCGATCAGGCCCACCTCCATGGCGACACCATCGACCTCGCCCGCACCGGCAACCTGATTACCAGGAACAACGGCCTGAACGAAAAAGGCGAAATGGTGAATGGTGTCGGTAGTACACCCAACATGCACGACATCCTCACCGGCACCCAACCCGATGGCCGTGCCTACACCGACGGCGCCGACCACACCTGCAAGAACTGGACGAGCGGCGGTGAAGGCGTTGCCCAAGTCGGCCACCACGACCGCAACGGCGGCGGCATCTCCTGGAACTCTACGCATCCCTCCCGCGGCTGCAGCCAGGAAAATCTCGTCGCCACTGGCGGCGCGGGCCTCTTCTACTGCTTCGCGGTTACCGGGAACTAAACACGGAGCGAGGCGGAGTCACCCTCCGCCTCCCAACCTCCGTAGTGCAAACATCGCCGCCGCCGCGGCGGCCTTCTGATCGCTTCCCCACGGCGGGCCAACGGCCCTAACCTGCACGCTTCCCAACTCCTTTTCTCGAATCCCCAATCCCACCAATCCGCAGTCGTCCGCCGCTCGCAGCAGCACATCCTGGAACAGCAATCCTTCCGCCTTATGCATGCGGAAATGTACAGCCAGGATCTCATCGACACTCCACTCCGGCATCGGCTGTCCAACTACCACCGCACAACCCGCTACATCGCCGAGCTCCGCGATGACGTTTCGCAACTCCCGCGCCGCCACAACTCGCGCCGCCGCGATCCCTCGAGTCACTAACGCCCTCGCCTCGGCAATAGGCAAACGTTCCGCCGCATGGTAAGGTTGCTTCGCCCACGTCTCCTCAACCAGCTCAATCCTCCGCCTGTCAACAACGCGAACGCGTCCATCCGCAGAGCCGACAGCCACCATCGCCGCCCAACCCGAATGAGTCTTGAAGCCAAGGGCCGTTCTCATAGCACGCAGACAACTTCAAAATAGTCCAGCCGGCCCTTTGGAACAACGGGCGCACAGCCGCCGTATAGACCGGTAGGTCTCCAATGACACTCGCCCGATTTCCCTATTCGAATCCGATTTTGGAGATCGCTTCGCTTGTCCTGGTCTTCGTGGTTGCATTCCTCGGACTCACGATCCTTGTGACGTGGCTGCCTTTTGTGGCCCAACAGGCTGGATGGGGGAGCCGCCCTTACCCACCATCTCGGGATGAACTTGAACTGGCCGGTTGCCGGAATGGCTGGCTTCAAGTTCCAATCCTGGCACTCGCGATACTCTCGCCGCTCCTGCGGCTAACCTGGCTGCGCTCAGGACGCAAATACGGGTGGCTCGAAGCATCTGGAAGGACGATCTTCGACCATGCCGTATTAACCTTCCTCGCCGGCGTGCTGATCTATAACGCCGCCGCGAACCCACTTAAATTCCGCCTGACAACAGAGCTAGACAGACAGTGCGAGTCGATCCCCCGGGACCACACCCGAAGTCCCCCCTAACACCGCCCCTTCTTCTCTGCCATCTTTCTTTGCAACGCCGCCATCAGTCGATTCGAAACGTCCTGTGGAACGCATTGCGGCTCCACACCCTTATAAACCCGCAGCGTCTTCTGCGTCGTATCAACCACCACCCAACAATTGGGGCACTCGTTGATATGCTTCTGCAGCCGCTCGCGCTCTTCCGGACTCGTTTCTTCGTCGAGATAGGCGTTTAGCTCTGACATGAACTGTTTACAGGAAAGCAAACGCGTCATCTCCCTTCCGCTTGAATTGGCGCGTAAGCCGCTCGCGTAACTGCAAGCGAGCCCGAAGTAACCGGCTCTTCACAGCCGGTACCGACAGCCCCAACGCCTCGGCCGTCTCTTCCGTGGACAACTCTTCCACGTCGCGTAACTGGAACACTGACCGGAATGTCGGCTTCAAACTCTGAATCGCCTCGTCCAGGTGTTTCCGTAATTCTTCCTGCGAATAAGTCTGCTCCGGGTTGCCGTCCCACACGGCAATCTCCCGCGTCACAGCCTCCTCCCCAAGCTCGATCTCCTCATCGAGTGAAACCATCCTGTCGCCGCGGCGCTTCCGCAGCTTCATCAACGCCTCATTGACGGCGATTCGAACAATCCACGTATAGAACTTCGAGTCCCCGTGGAAGTTGTCCAAATGCGTATAGGCCTTCAAAAAAGCCTCTTGCAGTACATCTTCGGCGTCTTCGTCGTTCTGCGTGATATTCCTCGCCAGACGATAGACCTTCCGCTCGTACTGCCCAACCAGCTCCGCGAATGCGGCGTCGTCGCCGCTCCTCGCCCTTTCGACAAGGGCGGACTCGTCGAAGCCGACACTGCTATTCGTCGCGTGCATACCCCTCTCTTGGATAGTACAACAGCACGCTAGCAGTCCGGCTGGAACACCCCCGGCGCACGTAGCTGCTGTGGCGAACATCATATACTGGTTGATGAGCAAACCCGCGCAAACGATTCACCCGCCTCGCGTTTTGCCCCTTCTTTCTTCAATATTATGAGCAGTTTCGCCATCACCCTGCCCGACGGCAGTCAACAGTCCGTCGCCGCTGGCTCGCGGCCACTTGACGTCGCCGAAGCCATCTCGCCGCGCCTCGCCGAAGCCGCCATCGTTGCCCGCGTAAACGGCAACTTGTGGGATCTCACTCGCCCCTTCGAGGGGGACGCCACCCTTGAAATCCTCACGACCAAGAACTCCGAAGCCCTCGAGGTCTACCGTCACTCCACGGCCCACCTGCTCGCCGCCGCCGTGCTCGAGCTCTACCCGGAGACCCAGCTCGGCATCGGTCCGCCCATCGACACCGGCTTCTATTACGACTTCGACCGCCCCACTCCTTTTACCCCCGGCGACCTCGAAAAGATCGAGGCCAAGATGTGGGAAATTCAGGCGCGCGACCTGCCCTACGACCGTGTTCTCACCCGCAAGGACGAAGGCCTGTCGAAATACAAGGATATGTGGATGAAGTCCGAGCTTATCCAGGAACGCGCCGGCGATACCTTCTCCGAATACACCCTCGGCCCGAACTTCATCGACTTCTGCCGCGGCCCCCACCTGCCTTCAACGAAGAAGATCAAGGCCTTCAAGCTCCTCTCCATCGCCGGCGCCTACTGGAAAGGCGATGAAAAGCGCAAGCAGCTCCAGCGTATCTACGGCACAGCCTTCTTTACCAGGAAAGAGCAGGACGAACACCTCGCGCGCATCGAGGAAGCCAAACGCCGCGATCACCGCAAACTCGGCGCTGAGCTCGATCTATTCTCCATCCAGGATCTCGCCGGTCCCGGCCTCGTCTTCTTCCACCCGAAGGGTGGCATCATCCGCAAGACCCTCGAAGACTGGATGCGCGAAGCCTACCTGGAGCGCGGCTACTCGCTCGTCTATACTCCCCACGTCGCCCGTGTCGACCTCTGGAAAACCAGCGGCCACTTCGGCTTCTACCGCGAAAACATGTTCACCACCATGGGCCTCGATGACGCGGAGTATCAGCTCAAGCCCATGAACTGCCCGTGCCACATTCTCGTCTACGCGCGCAAGCCGCACTCCTACCGCGATCTCCCGCAGCGCCTGGGCGAGCTCGGCACCGTTTATCGGTACGAGCGCTCCGGCACCATGCACGGTCTGATGCGCGTCCGCGGTTTCACGCAGGATGACGCCCATATCTTCTGCACCCCCGAACAGATCGAGGACGAAGTCGTAAGCTGCCTGGAGTTCGCGCAGTACACGCTCCACACCTTCGGCTTCGAAGAGTACAAGGCGGAAATCTCCACTTGGGACGGCGGCAAGAGCGGCAAGTACGACGGTTCGCCCGATCAGTGGCAACTGGCGGAAAACGCCCTCCGTCGCGCGGTCGAAAAGCTCGGCATCGACGCCACCGTCGTCGCCGATGAAGCCGCCTTCTACGGTCCCAAGATCGACGTCAAGCTCGTCGATGCGATCGGCCGTCTCTGGCAGCTCTCGACGGTCCAATTCGACTTCACTCTGCCGCGCCGCTTTGAGCTCGAATACATCGGCGAGGACGGCAAGAAGCACCAGCCGTTGATGGTCCACCGCGCTCTCTTTGGGTCCGTCGAACGCTTCTTCGGCATCCTGGTCGAACACTACGCCGGTGTCTTCCCGGTGTGGCTCAGCCCGGTCCAGGTATCGGTGATGCCCATCACCGATAAGCAGCTCGAATACGCGCGCCAGGTGGCGAAGGAACTCGCAGCCGGCGGCGTCCGCGTCTATCTCGACGATCGCAACGAAAAAGTAAACCTCAAGATCCGCGATGCGCAGTTGCAGAAAGTTCCCTACATGCTTGTCTGCGGCGGCCGCGAAGCGGAACAGGGAACCGTCTCGGTACGCCATCGCAAACATGGTGACCAGGGCGTCAAGCCTCTGCAAGAGTTCCGCGATCAGATCAAACAGTTGATCGCCACGCGTGCTAATAACGACTAGCGCCCTCATTCTCGGCGCCCTGTTATTGGGCTCGTGGGTCTACTGCGTGCTCATCGGCATAGCTGCCAGACGATATCTCAATCAGCCGATTCCGGACATGCTGGGCGCCGAGCCCATCTCCGTCCTGAAGCCGCTCTCGGGCCTCGACGAAGGTCTTGAAGAAAACCTGCGCAGCTTCTTCACGCAGGACTACCCGAACTTCGAGATTCTCTTCGCTATGCGCACTGAAGCCGACCCGGCCCATGCGCTCGTCAAGCGGCTGCAAACCGAATATCCAACGATTTCAACGCGCCTCATCCTTACCGGCGAGCCGCCATGGCCGAACGCCAAAAGCTGGAGCCTGCACCTCATGCACCAGCGGGCGCAACACAGCCTGCTCGTAATGAGCGACTCCGACATCCGCGTCGACAACCGGATGCTTAAAGTCCTTGCCCGCGAATTCTCAGACCCGAAACTGGCGGTCACCACGTGCCCCTACCGCGCCGTTCCAGGCCCATCGTTCTGGTCGAAGCTCGAAGCGATCGGCATGAACACAGAATTTCTGGGCGGCGTGTTAGTCGCGAGAATGCTCGACGGCATGAAGTTCGCCGTCGGCCCAACCAGCGCCGCCCGCAAGTCCGCCATCGACGCAGTCGGCGGCTGGCCCTATCTGCAGCAGTTCCTCGCCGAGGACTTCGTGCTCGGCCAGGCCGCCGCCGAAAAAGGCTTAGGCGTCGCATTGTCCAGCTTCGTCATCGAACACCGCATCGGCGCCCAGTCTTTCGCCAAGAACGCGAAGCACCGCCTCCGCTGGTGCCGCTCCACGCGCCGGTCAAGGCCCGCCGGCTACATCGGCCAGTTATTCACCAACCCGCTGCCGATCGCGCTCGCGTTAACTGCTGTGCTGCCATCCGCCTGGCCGGTGCTCATCCCCACACTCCTACTCCGCCTATACGCCGCCCACGCCACCTTCTGGGCAGTGCTCCGCGACTCCCTCTGCCGCCGCGAATGGCCACTCATCCTGCTCCAGGATCTGGTCAGCTTCGCGTTCTGGCTCGCCGGCTTCTTCGGCAACACCATCGATTGGCGTGGCGA
The DNA here is from genome assembly GCA_016185425.1 of Acidobacteriota bacterium. Lineage (GTDB taxonomy): Bacteria > Acidobacteriota > Terriglobia > Bryobacterales > Bryobacteraceae. Next base: position 143,791 of record JACPNQ010000006.1, read on the forward strand.
AACCTACCGTCTCGAAAGGGACGGCCGCTTCACCAGGCTCACTGAAACTTAACCGGCTTGCCGTTCGTCACCTGCGTACGCCCTGAAATACTACCGCCGGGTTTTCTGGTAGTCGCGCAGCGGCGCGCTGTCGCCGGGCGGCCACATCGAGCTCACCGCGCCGGGCGGGTAGAACGTAACGGTTATGCTTCGTCTTGAAGACGCCGCGTTGTTGACCACGCGCGAGACGGCATGCCAGGAACTCTCCGATCGCACAATCACACAGGAGTGTCCCACGATCGGCAGAATCTCCGCGGCCACATCCGCCGAATCGCCCGAACGCAAGATGCTCAGGCAGCCGCCGTCCGCCCGGTTCCAGGTGCGGTTGAAGTACAGCACGTGAGTGACAAGCTTTTCCGGCAGATCTTTGTGAGCGCCCAGCGAGCAGCCGGGTCCATAGTGGAAGACGTTGACTTCCAGCAACGTACGAGTCAGATCGCGTCCGGTCAGCGCCGACATTGCGGCGCGATATTCTGCCGAGAGCAGATCCGTCCCGAGCGTCCTCCATGCCTCGCTCAATCCTTCCGGATAGGAAATCTCGCTGGCTCCCATTCGGATCAATGAGCGCGCTTCATATTCATAGTCCTTCTCACCGCCGTACCCCGACACGAGTTTGAAGTGATCGCAAGGATACGTTGCGGCAAGCTCCGCCGCATCATCAGGACTGAACAGGTCATCAATGGCCGCCCACTGAAATGGCTCCGATTCGAGCCCGTTATTTCTGACGCGTTCAAGATCGATCAATGTTAGTCTCCATGTTTCAATAGGTGGCGCCCGGCAAACCGCAACGGCATAGTAAGCCTCCAGGAACGCGAAGTCATCATGTCGGCGAGTTGGGCACGCAACGCCTCAGCCTCCGCACTGGCTTCGGCGAGCCGCGCACGGGCTTCATCCAATGCTTGCCGCTGCGCGGCGGCATCCGAATGCGCCGCGGCGGCCATCGCTACGTCCGCGAAACTAGCCTGTTCGAGTATCGCCGGCACGGACTGCCAGAATCGGTTCAAAACAGGCGCGGTCGGCTCGCCCTTTGCCCGGAGCGCGTCCGCGATGCGATCCCAATGTGCGCCAACCGCCTCAGCAGCCCCAACCACCGCCGTGGACGGGGCCTTTCTCCCCAGTCGCACGAGAAACCACTCCAGGTCTGGCGCGCCGTCCGCGGGCAATGCAAAAATTCCGCTGCAATGCTGGAGCGCTGAGTACTTGCCTGCCGAGAGATCCTGCCGCGTGAATATCGGCACGCCGGCGGTAAGGGCGCTGATGAACAGGTGATAGCTATGGCCAATGACGGCCTCGGACCTGCCGATCAGCTCAGCGATCACATGCGGATGCGGCCATTCCGCAAGACGAACAACACCCGGTACTCCGGCCCCGACAATCTCGTGCCGCTCGCCGAGCGCTGGACCAATGGGCAGAACAAGGAACCGCAGGTTCCGTAGGCGTTCCGCGTACTCCTTCAGGAAGGCGGCGAATCCCTCTAACCCGAGCGTCGCTTGAATGACGATATAAGGGCCATCCAACCCGTAAGTTCCCCGGAGCCGGGCGAACTCGGCGGAAGGCGGGCCCGCAAGGTCCAATAACCGCTGCATACGGAAGCCGGTATCGGGAACAACCGAAATCGGTTTCGCCGTCAAGGGTGCTAGCGCCTGCCTCGACCGATCGTCGCGAACGGAAATGTAGCGGCTCTGCGTCAGCGCCATCTCCAGCAGCGGACTAGCCCATGCCGGACTCTCATTGCAGTGCATTCCCGGTGCGTTCCACACGAGCGGGACATTGTGTTGCAGCGCAAGTAGAGCGGGCGTAAGCCAATAGCCGCATGGATGATGGATATCGGGCGAAGGCGGGCCGTAGCCGGGCGCCACCTGCTTGTCGAAGCGGATCAGAAAGCCGCCACCGATCAGCAAGCCATCCAGCCGGTGGATCATCTCCGGCAGGGCCGCCACCGAAGTCACCGCATAGGGCCAGTCCGGCGGACTCTTTGCGTTGTAAGAAAAGCGGTGGAGAGTCACGGCGCCAAGCCGTTCTCGCAGCTCGAGCTCGGCAAGCAGCGGAAACAGCAGGTCGCCATAGTTGCCGACATCAAACGTGCCGCAAATCCCAATTTCCCACGCCCGCGATTCCATCTAGACCCTCCCGGTGCTCACTCGATCGGCGGCGGATCGTCCAAATGCCGCGGGATCGAATCGGCGGTCGTGACCAGGCGGACGCACACCTGCTCGAACGGCATGTGGTGTCCACGGGCGCTGCCACTTCGTCTCGAACAGCCTACGGTTCCGGTCAAAAATCGTCTGATAGTTTGCCGCGCTCAACTGGCCGAATGAGCCCTGTCCGAAATGATGCACAAAGCAGTCCTTCGCGCCCGCCACACGGTAACCCGCCTTGCGTACGCGGATCGAAAAGTCATCGTCCTCGAACATGCCGATCTCGAATCGCTCATCGAGCGGGCCGGCTTCGGTCCATACCTTCCGCGGAATCATTCCACAAAAAAGCGGCACGACACCGACATCGAAAGCCGTTCCACGATTTTTCCGATAAAGACCTTCAGCGAATCGTTCCATCTCCGCCCGATCGGTGTATTCCGGGTTCACCTTCAACTCGTTCCCCGCGAAGTTGGTCATCGGACCAGCCAGGCCAAGCGTCGCGTCTTTCCGAAAATGTGCCAGTAGCCGTCCCAGCCAGCGTGGCGGAACAACCGTGTCCGCATTCAACAGGATGAGATACTGCCCCTTCGACTCCCGCACGGCAACGTTATTGGCTGCGGCGAACCCAGTGTTCTCGGGCATCGCTATCAGGTGGGCCATTGGGTGCGCTCGGGCCAGATCGAGCGTCTCATCCGATGACGCATTGTCGACAACGATAACTTCGAACCGCGGATACGCCGTGTTCGCATACAGTGACTCCAGGCACGTCTGGATATAGGCCGCGCTGTTGTGCGTAACGATCAACACGGAGACCAGAGGGAACGCTTCCCGGATCGCCGCATCCATCACATCCACGCGCGCCGCCCATGTGTTCTCCGAAGCAAATTGAATCCGCCTGGCCTTCTTCGAAGCGTCCTTCTCCGCGAGCGCTTCGTCGAGCAAACGCGCGAAGTCCCTGGCACCTTTGGCCATGTACACAAGTTCTCGTAGCGGTTCCAGTTCCGGCAGTCCGGTCGCGACAACTGGCTTGCCTTGACTGAAGTACTCATACAGCTTCACTGGATCGGTAGCCTGCGTAACCCGGTTCAGCTTGAACGGAATCATGCAGACATCGAATCCGTGCAGAAGACAGGGCATCTCCTCGTACGGCCGGAGGCCGAGCATCCGGACGTTCGGCAGTCTGTGTAGCGCACCAACGTCGTTCCCGAACACATTCCCGGCCAGGACGAACGAATAGTGCGGCCGCGCCTTGGCCGCCGCGGCGATCAGATCGATATCGACCCAATCGGCAATGGCGCCAAAGTAACCAATCACCGGACGCGCTGCCTCCGCAAGAAAGGCGGAGACTGTGGCGGGTGCGTTGAATAACTCGAAATCCGCCCCATTGCGGACAAGCAGCGGCTGCAGACCTCGAGCAGCAAACTTTTCCCGCAGCCTGGCCGCCGTCACAATAAGAACGTTGCATTCCCGCGCCAGCGCCGCCTCTTCCTCGACGTTGAACCGGCCGATGTCCGGGAACGTGTCCCAGTCATCCATGCAGTCGTACAGCAGGACCGAACCCGTTCGTTCACGGAGTGCGACAGCGAGTCTCCTCCAGAACGGAATCTGGGCGATGATGCAGGATTCGGCCATGCCGCAATCCGCGTAAACCAACAGCAGGTCGCGAAGCATAGCCGCCGCGGCCTCGGCGGAGAGCGGTTTCCGGTAGATATCCGTATCCGGAGCGCGCAGCCGCACCTCCCAAATATTCTCGTGGAGCTCGATGACTTCGAACGGCCGCGACGATTCAGGCGGAAGGAATCGGCTCGGGCTGACCCACAGAACACGGTGTCCCCGCCGTGCGAACACGGTAGCGATCTGCTGCGGCCGTTGAAATCGGAAATCGAAGTCGATGATCCCCAGCACAACGACGTCGTACTTGTTTGGCCTGCATACGCCGTTCACCAGCGGCGGGTCCCTAAATGAAGTTCTCATCGCCAGCGGAATATAGTCCGAAAGGCTTGGAAAGGAGAGATCGAACTGCTCGACGTTGCCGCGCCCGAATAACGAATGGACGGCAAACGAGAGAAATCGGAGCTTCCCTCGCACCGGCGATTCTGTCCAAAGCGCGTACGCCTTGCGGAACCACAGCATCACCCTCCAGGCGCGTTGCCGCCGGTAGATACGAAGCTGCTCTGCGAGCGCGGCGTCGAATTCGCGGCAGCGTGTCAATGCGCTATTACGGACATCTTCGGCGTGTTGAAGCTTCTCTACCGGGGAATCGAACATCGACACTAGTCCGCGCCCGCGGCCTGAATCGCTACTCGCAAGGCGTCCTCCTCAGTTGAGGACATGCAATTCTGCAGAGATCTCGCTCGTGCGCGCCAGCTCTCTCCTTCTGCAACCTCGCGTCGCTCCTGCCGTAGTTCTACGGAGTCTTCCGCAACCGCCGCCTCCAGTTGGTCTACGAATTCTTCAGGATGAGATGCTACATAGACGAGGCCCGCGTACGGCTGTAGCTCCGGCAAGGGCGAACTCACAACTGGCAGCCCGGCGGCGAAATATTCGTATAGCTTGATCGGATTCGTTGCCAGGGTCAGTGGTTCAAGGCGAAATGGAATCATCGCCACATCGAACCGCGACATCCATGCAGGCAGATCCCCGTAGTCGATCTCGCCGGACAGCTCGACATTGGGACACTTGCGAAGCCGCGCTAGATCGGCGCCCGCCTGCGGACCTACGAGTACAAATCTCCAGTCCGGGTGCCGCTCGGCGGCGGCCGCCACTACTTCGCTTTCGAACCAGAAGCTAAGGGTGCCGATATACCCGATAGTGATTTTATGCGCCCGCGAACGGCCGGGAATGGCCGCCGCGGAAAAATCGTTCGGATTCGCCCCGTTTCTTATCAGTTCCGACTTAAACGCGATGGCGGGATTTCGTCTCGAATGCTCACGCGCCAGCCATTCGGCGGAGAATACAACGGCGTCGGCCATTTCCATCGCGGCCGGTTCGGCCAGGATCAAATCCTCCCCAACATCGGGAAGACCCTCCAGCAAGTCGTGACAATCGTAGAGGACACTGGCGCCCCGCGATTGCCGGAGTCGTTCAGCGGCATCGGTCCAAAGGGGAAGGCTCGATATCAACACCTGGCTGCGTGACTCCGCACAGTCCAAGGCCCACACGATCGTGTCCGCCACCACCGCCGCCTCGCCGCACCGGAGCATACGATGGTGAAAGACCGGCTCGGAAGCCAGGTGGATATGAAGTTCAAACACGTTCGGCGCGAGCACTCGCATTGACCGGCGCGGACTGAGCGGAAATGGCCGCGGCATCTCGCGCCCGAGGTGCGGGTTCACATAGAAGCATCGATGGCCAAGTTCGGCGAGTGCCAATGCCAACTGCTGGCTTCGCTGCCTCGGTCCGTGCCAATCGGCCATGGAAAGAAATACAACGTCCGGCAACTCCTGCTGTGGCGGGATCGGCTGACCCTCGCGGTATTCCGGGAATGCCTTCCATCGGTCGAACGAGGCGGGGCATTTCTCTGGAAATAGCCGGAAGTATAGCCACTTCAAGTAGTAGGGCCGCAGAATTTCCTTGGCGGCTTGCCGCCATCGGGTCACAGGGGTCCGCCACAACCGGAGGTCCATTTCGACATAGGGTGCAAAAGACCAAGATAACACTTGCAAAAATTCGCGCCAGCCGCGTGGCGGTTCACAGCACTTAAAATCCTCTTTACTTACTGAAACCAAACCGCTTACGCGTTCTCTGCTCCTGGTTCTTATTGACGCGGGCCATATAATAGTATTTAGAGTGGTTCCCTACTCGGTTTTTCTGCTCGTATCCGGACTGCTCTTCACCCTCGCGGAGCGCCTCTGGCCGCGCTCCCCGCAGCCGGTAAACCGCAAAGGCTACGGTTTGGACATCGTCTACGCTGTCTTCAACGCCGAAGTCGTCGGGTCGCTCGTCGCCATCTGGCTCGGCGGACTATACGCGGGAACGCGCTTTCTCGAATGGCGCGAACCGCTGGGCCTCAACACCCTCGCGGCCATGCCCGGCTGGGTGCAGATTCTGGCGCTACTGACCGTCAAGGATTTTCTGCAATGGGGAATCCACAATATGCTCCATCGCGTCCCGGCGCTCTGGGAGTTCCATAAGACTCACCACAGCACGGAAGTGATGGACTGGCTCAGTAATTGGCGATTTCACTGGTTCGAAATTGTCGTCTACCAGGCGATACTCTATCTGCCCGCCAACCTGCTCGGGTTCTCCGCGCCGGTCACCTTCGGTTGTGCGGTCGTCAGTACGACGATCGGCCACTTCGCCCACGCCAACCTCCGTTGGCACATCGGGCCGCTGAAGTACATCGTGAATAGTCCGGAGATGCACGTCTGGCATCACGTCCATCCGGAAGCAGGGCCGGTCAACCGGAACTTCGCGATCTCCATCGCGCTATGGGACTGGCTCTTCCATACTGCCTACGCGCCTGCCGATCCGCCGGCGCGCATCGGAATCTGACGCGGCAAAATCTGGGACCCTCCAGGACCCTCGCGCAAGAAGTCGCAGCAAGGGTCCCAGCACCGGCAGACAGAAACTATCTGGACCAGGCAATCGCCTCCTGCCGCGATTCGCCGAGTCCTTCAATACCGAGTTCCACAACGTCGCCGGCTTTCATAAAGATCGGCGGCTTGAAGCCGAGCCCAACTCCGGGAGGCGTGCCCGTGCTGATCACGTCGCCAGGCAGCAGTGTCATAAACTGGCTGAGGTAGCTGACAAGCTGCTTGACGGTAAAAATCATCTGCGCGGTCGTGCTGTTCTGCCGCATGGTGCCATTTACTTTCAACCAGCACTTCAGGTTCTGCGGATCGGGAATCTCATCGGCGGTGGCCATGAACGGTCCAAGCGGCGCGAACGTATCGCAGCTCTTGCCCTTCACCCACTGCCCGCCACGTTCAAGCTGGAAGGCGCGCTCGGAGTAGTCGTTGTGCAAGGCGTAGCCGGCAACATGGCTCATCGCGTCGGCTTCGTCGACATAACTGGCCTTCTTGCCGATGACGAACGCGAGCTCCACTTCCCAGTCGGTCTTTTCGGACCCGCGCGGAATCATAACCGGATCGTTGGGGCCAACCAGCGAGCTGGTGCTCTTAAAAAAGATGATCGGTTCCTTCGGAATATCGAGGCCCGACTCTTTCGCATGGTCGGCGTAATTCAAGCCGATACAAACAATCTTGCTTGGACGCGCGACGCATGGCCCCAACCGCGTCCCGAGGTCCACGGTGGCGGCGGACGCCGCGTTAGCCGCGGCCCACGCGGCCAGGCGCGCAAGCCCATCGCCGCCGAAAAAGGCTTCATCGTAGTCCGAGCCGAACGCCGAGGCATCGATCCGCCGTCCATCGGTAAGCTGCAGCCCGGGCTTCTCGGCGCCGGGGTTTCCAAATCGAATGAGTTTCATAAGGAGGGTGTCTTGATAGGTTATCGAATTGTGAGGGTTCCGCCATCGACCGGCATGCCGGTTCCCGTGATAAAGGAGGCCTCGTCCGAACAAAGAAACAGTGCCGCGTAGGCAATCTCGATCGGCTCCGCCATGCGTCCGATCGGCTGCGCCTTGGAGAGCTTGTCGAACATCTCATCCTCGCGGCCGGGATAGTTCTTCGCGATGAATCCGTCGACAAACGGGGTGTGTACACGGCCCGGAAGCAGCGCGTTGCAACGGATGTTGTGAGCCAGAAAATCCTTGGCCACCGCATACGTCATCGCAAGCACGGCTCCCTTGCTCGTCGCATAGGCAAAGCGGTCGTTGATAGCCATCACTGACACGCAGGAAGCAAGGTTCAAAATAACGCCGCCCGCGCCATCGGCCACCATGAACTGCAGCGTCGATCGCAGGCAGTTCGCCGGACCGAAAACGTTCACTCGCTGCACGCGCTCAAAGTCCTCGGGAGTCGTTGTCAGGGCATTGCCTACATGAGCGATCCCGGCGTTGTTGACCAGAATGTGGATGCGGCCACGGCGGCCGTGGATCCCGGCGACAACACTGTCGACTTGACCTGCATCGGCAACATCGCAGGCCGTGGCGGTCGCGGTTCCACCGGCGGCGGTGATCTCGGCCACGGCACGGTCCATCTCTTCCAAATTCCGGTCCAGGATCTCCACGGCGGCGCCTTCAGCGGCGAAAAGCTTGGCGATGGCGAGGCCGATACCGGATGCGCCGCCTGTAATGACGGCGGTCTTCGATGCAAGTTTAGGCATTGCCGATATTGTCTCGTACAATGAAAGAATCAATGAAAGCGCACGTATTTGTGACTCTGAAGAAGACAGTGCTGGACGCGCAAGGCAAGACCGTATGTCAGGCCCTGCGAGGTTTGGGGCATGGCTCCATCGCCGACGTACGCCAGGGCAAGTACTTTGAAATCGATATCGCCGGCGGATCCGATCCGGCGGCCATTCGCGCCGAGGTCGACCTGATTGCGCGCGAGATTCTGGCTAATCCCGTGATCGAAGACTACCGATTAGAGATCGAGGAGTAATCGATCACCTATGTGCGGCATTGTCGGCTACGTCGGAGCGCGGAAGACGGCGCCGATCATCCTGGATGGATTACGGCGATTGGAATACCGCGGGTATGACTCGGCTGGGATCGCCGTCGTTGGCGCCGATGGCAAGCTTGTCATTCGCCGGGCTTCGGGCAAACTGCACAATCTAGAGGAGACGGTTCAGCTTTCGCCCATCGACGGGCACTTCGGAATCGGACACACACGCTGGGCCACGCACGGCCGGCCGACGGAAGAGAACGCCCACCCGCACACCGGGCCGAAACGCAACGTTGTGCTGGTGCATAACGGCATCGTCGAAAACTACCTCGAACTTCGCCGCGAGCTGGAACAGCGCGGACACGAGTTTGTCACCGAGACCGACACCGAGGTGGTCGCTCATCTGGTGGAGATATACATGGCTGGCGGCCAGAGCTTTGAAGAGGCCGTTCGCACGACAGTCAAACGGATCAACGGCGTCTTTGCGCTGGCGATCATGTCTTGCTCGGAGCCAGGGAAAATCATCGCCGCGCGGAACGGCCCGCCGGTGGTGATCGGTCTTGGCGATAAAGAATACTTCGTGGCATCGGATGTTCCGGCCATCCTGAGCCACACGCGCGACATGTTCTTCCTGGACGACGGCGACATCGCCGTGGTCACATGCGACGGTGTCCGGCTGATGGACTTCAACGGCACGCCCATCAAGCGCCAGGTCACCCACATCCTTTGGGATCCGATCCTGGCCGAAAAAGGCGGCTACAAGCACTTCATGCTCAAGGAGATCTATGAGCAGCCGCGCGCCGTGCGGGACACGCTTCTCGGCCGCGTCGGGCAGGAGTCGGGGCGCATATTCCTCGAGGAGATGGCCATCACACCGGAAGAGTTCGGAGCCTTCTCGCAGATCCGGATCGTGGCCTGCGGCACAAGCTGGCACGCCGGGCTGACAGGCAAGGTGATGATCGAGCGGCTGGCGCGAGTGCCGGTCGAAGTCGACTACGGTAGCGAGTTCCGGTACCGCGATCCAATCGTCGATGAAAAGACGCTGACAGTGGTCATCTCGCAGTCGGGCGAGACGGCCGACACAATCGCCGCCCAACGCGAGGCGAAACAAAAAGGCTCTAAAACGTTGGCCATCTGCAACGTGATCGGATCGATGATCCCTCGGGAAGCATCGGGGACGCTGCTGACACATGCGGGGCCTGAGATCGGTGTGGCGTCGACAAAAGCATTCACATCGCAGGTGACGGCTCTTTTCATATTGGCCATGTATTTGGGACAACAGAAGGGCGCGCTCACCGAGTCGGCCGCTCGCGCTCTCGTCGCAGAATTGGTGCGGCTCCCGGGCAAACTCGAGCATTTGCTGGGTGCCGGGAACCACTACGAGGAGATCGCGAGAGCACTGTTCCGCGCGACGGACTTCTTATACCTCGGGCGGGGGATTCACTTCCCGATCGCGCTGGAAGGCGCGCTGAAGCTGAAGGAGATCTCCTACATCCACGCCGAGGGCTACCCGGCCGGCGAAATGAAACACGGACCAAATGCGTTGATCGACGGCAATCTGCCGGTTGTAGTGCTCGCTGCCTATGACCCGGCCGATCCAACCAGCCGCGTCCGCTACGAAAAAACGCTATCGAATATTCAGGAAGTAAAGGCCCGCGAGGGAATCGTTGTTGGAATTGTCAATGAAGGGGATGAGGAAGCGCGCAAGATGTGCAGCTACGCCATCGAAGTGCCCGTGACCTCGGAGCTCTTGCTGCCGCTTCTCGAGATCGTGCCGCTCCAATTGCTCGCCTATCACATCGCCGTCCGCCGCGGCTGCGATGTGGACCAGCCGCGGAATCTGGCGAAGTCGGTCACTGTCGAATGAAGCAGGCTGTTACTTCGATTCAGGTGGGAACAAGAGGCAAGGGGCTCTACGAGTTCACCGGAGATGTGGAGCGCTGGGTGTCGGAACAGGCGATGCAGACGGGGCTGGTAACGCTTTTCATCCGGCACACATCGGCCTCTCTGACCATTCAGGAGAATGCCGATCCGGATGTAGTGGCCGATTTGAACGACTGGTTCGGACGGCTGGTGCAGGAACGCGACCCGCATTTTCGCCATGTGCTCGAAGGCCCGGACGATATGCCAGCCCACATCCGCTCGGCTCTGACAGCCACCCAGCTCAGCGTGCCCGTGATGAACGGTCGCTTGGCGCTTGGGACTTGGCAGGGGATCTATGTGTTCGAACATCGCCGAGCGCCGCACCGCCGGACCGTCGCGGCGCATATCATTGGAGAATGAGTACTCGGTTCTTACTACCGATCCTTCTCGCGTTCGGAGTCTATGCTCACGACGCGCACGGTAAGAAGACCTCGCCGCCGTCCGCCAAGTTGTTAAAGAGCCCGCTCACCACGGCACAAGCCAGGCCCGAGCTGGGCAAAGCCAAGTACGAACAAACCTGCGCCGCCTGCCACGGTACAGACGGCAAGGCCAAGAGTGCAACGGACTTGACCGATCACAAAATGCACTCGATGAAGGACGGTGAAATCTACTGGGTGATCACCAACGGCGTCGGCAAGACGATGCCCGCCTTCAAAGCGCAGCTAACGGAAACCGAGCGCTGGCAGATCGTGCTCTACGTCCGCCAGTTGGCTAAATAGGGCGGCAATCCAACGCGCAAGGTTGGTGTCGAGCCCACGCTGGAGATTCTTGGCGTCCACAAGCCCAGGATTTCGAAAGCGGTTTACCGGGAACACCGGCGTGCCACCGCCTCGAACGAGCTGACGAATGCTCACTTTGAGCGGCTCGTGTTGATCGAAGCAATACTCACAGATCCCGAAGGAGGGTTCAAGGCAATCGAACTTGGCCAGCACTATCAAGAGGACTTCCAGTGCGCACTAACAGCGGAGCCGGTTCCCAGCCGAACTCGCGGATGCGGGCGAGGACTCTGTCGAGTCCAAGAGACTCCGCATAAAACATCGGGCCGCCGCGATAGGCTGGAAAGCCGTATCCGGTCAGATAGACGATGTCGATATCCACCGACCGGAGGGCGATGCCCTCTTCCAGAATGCGGAAGCCTTCGTTCGCCAGTGAGAGCAGTGTGCGGTCGAGGATCTCTTCCTTCGAGATCTCGCGCCGCTCGATGCCCTCGCGCGCCGCGACTTCCGCGATGATCGCATCGACCTCCGGATCGTGGCTCGGTTTGCGGTTCTCGTCGTACTTGTAATAACCGGCGCCGGTCTTCTGACCGAATCGCCCGCGCTCGCAGAGTTCATCGGAGATATGCGGGATGCGCTCGCCGGGGACTTCGAGGTGCTTGAACTCTTTGCGAATGCGCCAGCCGACATCCAGTCCGGCGAGGTCGCCCATCGCCAGCGGGCCCATCGCCATGCCGAAATCATAAAGAGCGCCGTCCACCTGTTCCGGCGACGCACCCTCTTCAACCAGAAACTGGGCCTCGCGTCCATAGCAATGAATCATTCGGTTGCCGATAAAGCCGCGGCAGTTGCCCGCCAGCACGCCGACTTTGTTGAGGCGCTTCGCGAGAGCCATGCAAGTGGCGATCACATCGAGGCCCGTTGCCGCGCCGCGGACCACTTCGAGCAGGCGCATCACATTGGCCGGGCTGAAATAGTGAGTGCCGATCACATCCTGCGGCCGCTTGGTCGCGGAGGCTATCTCGTCGATCGATAGAGTGGAGGTGTTAGTAGCCAAAATGCAGCCGGGCTTTGCGATGCGATCAATCTCCGCGAACACTTCTTTCTTGAGGGCCATCCCCTCAAAAACAGCTTCGGTGATGATGTCGGTCTCGTCGAAACCGTCCCACGTGAGCTGCGGCGTGATGAGCGCCATCCGCTGGTCCATAACTGCCTGCGGAAAGCGGCCCTTGGCGACGGAGTTCGAGTAGTTCTTCCGGATCGTCGCCATGCCGCGGTCGAGTGCTTCTTGCGCCGCCTCGCGGAGGCGAACCGGGATACCGGCGTTGGCGAAGTTCATCGCGATGCCGCCTCCCATTGTGCCGGCGCCGATCACGGCCGCCTGCTTGATGTCGCGCGCCGGCGTGTTCTTGTCGATACCTGGAATCTTGGCCACTTCCCGCTCGCCGAAAAAGGCGTGAATCAACGCCTTTGACTGCGGGCCGTAAAGGCATTGATTGAAAAGTTCACGCTCGCGGGCGCAGCCTTCGGCGAAGGGGAGTCTGGTCGCAGCTTCCACAGCGTCGATCGCGGCGAGCGGCGCCGTCTGGTTGCGAAGGGCCTTCTTCGCTTGCACACGGAGGGCATCGAAAATGTTCGGATCAAACGGGCGGATCTCTCGCTCGCGAGGCTTGGGTCGCTCTGTTTGCGCTCGGGCGAATGAGACGGCGCCGGCAAGCAGGTCGCCCTCAATGATCTGGTCGACGACACCTGCTTCCAGCGCTTTAGCGGCCTTGATCGGCTCGCCGAACGCGCACATCTGTGCGGCGAGTTCGACGCCAGCCAATCGTGGCAGCCGCTGTGTTCCCACGGCGCCGGGGATCAGTCCGATCTTTATCTCGGGTTGGCCGACTTGGGCGGACGGTGCGGCGACGCGGTAGTGCCCGCCCATCGCGACCTCCAGTCCACCGCCCAGCGCGGTGCCATGGATGGCAACGATGACCGGTTTCGGAGAATCCTCCATGGCGAGCATCAGCGGCAGCAAGTTGTGGCCTTTGCTTTGTCCTGCGACAACCTTGCCAAATTCTTTGATGTCGGCGCCCGCGATGAATGTCCGGCCGGCGCCGATCAGGACGATGGCCTTCACTTCGGGATCGGCGATGTGCTGTGCGAGCCCGGCGGCGATGCCCTCGGGCACGCCGGGGCTGAGCGCGTTGACGGGAGGATTGTCAACGGTGATGATGCCAACGGCATCTTGCTTAGATAGCTGAATAAGTGGAATCATTGGGCCTCACGGAGTTGGCGTCGGAGGACTTTGCCTACCGCCGTCTTAGGAAGAGCCGATATAAATTCAATTTCGGAGGGTACTTTGAACTTGGCGAGGCGCCCGGCGCAGTAGGCGATGATGTCATCGCGCGATGGCGCAAAGCCTGCCCGCAACACAACAAAGGCCTTGACGTGCTCGCCACGATAGGCGTGAGGCTTGCCGACGACGCAGGCTTCAAGGATTGCGGGATGAGTGAACAGGACATCTTCGACTTCGTTGGGGAACACCTTGAAGCCGCTGACACAAATCATGTCTTTCTTGCGCTGCACGATGTAGAAGAAGCCGTCCTCGTCCATGCGCGCGATATCGCCGGTGTGCATCCAACCGTCGCGCAGCGCGTTAGCCGTTTCGGCAGGTTGGTTCCAGTAACCCTTCATGATTTGCGGGCCCCTGACACATAGCTCGCCTTCCTCGTGAAGACCGACCTCACGCGTGGGGTCATCAATGTCGACGATCTTGAACTCGGTGCTGGTGACCGGAATTCCAATACTGCCGATCTTGCGCCGCGCGAGGAGAGGCGTTGTCGACGCGGTGCAAGACGTCTCCGTCATGCCATAGCCTTCGCGAAGGGCAACACCGGTGAGCTGTTCGAAGCGCTCGATGACATCAATGGGCAGCGGCGCGGCGCCGCTGTTGAAGTGCTTCACCTTGTGAAGGCCGCACGTGGCGGCTTCCGCGTGGTTGAGAAGGGAGATGAAGAGAGTCGGCACGCCAGGAAAGAACGTCGGTTCGTATTCTCTGCACGCCGCGATCACGAGGTTGACGTCAAATTTAGGAATGAGAATAGTCATCGTGCCGTTCCACGCGCTGAGCAGCATGCCGACCACCTGGCCGTAAATGTGGAAGAAGGGGAGAACCATCAGCATGCGCTCCTCGCCGCGGCGAAGATGATATTGGTGCCAGAGGGCGTTCTGGACGGTATTCGCGAAGAGGTTGTAGTGCGTCAACATCGCGCCCTTCGAGACGCCCGTTGTGCCGCCGGTGTATTGGAGCAGGGCGACGTCCTCTTCCGCGTTGATCGTCACGCGCGGCATCGCCGCCGGGTCGCCGGCGGCGATGAGCTCTTCGAAGTTGCCCGGTGTGAGGATCACGAGATCGAAAGGGAGCGTTGTTGGCTTCTGTGTGACAAGGGCACGGATTCCGGCGTCGTTGGCGACTGCCTCCAATTCGCGAGGCGTGTAGGCCGGGTTGATGTTCGCAACGATTGCGCCCAGGCGCATCGCGGCGAAGAACGAGATCGGATACTGAGGGCAGTTGGGCAGCATGATGCCGATACGGTCTCCCTTGCGGATGCCCTTCGCGTGCAGGCTGGCGGCGAGACGATCGGCCCGATCCTTGATCTGCTCGAAGGTCAGAATCGAACCTTCGTAGGCGGTGGCTGGGCGATGACGGTATTGGCTTGCGGCGGTTTGGATGATCAGGTACAGGGATTGATGAGGAAACGTCGCCACCGGAGGCACCCAGAAGTCGTAGTGCTTCAGCCAGGGTTTGGACGCGAACACGCTCATAGGACAAATTGGGCAATTCGCTCGCGATGCCAGGCGGTGTCGCCGAAGGCGGTCTCCGCCGCCTTCGCGCGGCGGTAGTAGAGGTGGATATCGTTCTCCCAGGTGAAGCCCATGCCGCCGTGGCATTGGATGGCGTTGTTGCCTGTCTGACGGGCGGCTTCGTTGATGAACGACTTGGCGACGCTGACGGCAGTTAGGGCTTCGGGGAGGTTTTCTTGCAGCGCATAGGCGGCGTAATAGGTCGCCGAACGGGCGCTCTCAGTGGCAACGAGCATGTCGGCGCACATTGCTTGCACAAGCTGATAGGCGCCGATGGCCTTGCCGAACTGCTTGCGGGTCTTGCAGTATCCAACGGTGAGGTCGAGCATCTTCTGCATCGCACCGGTCATTTCGGCGCAGAGCAGGGTGGTTCCGATCGCGAGGGCGCGGTCGAATCCGGCATCGAGTGGTTCGCCGGATTCGAAGTGGATCTTGTAGAGGCGGCGCGTCAGGTCAATGCCGGGCATCGGCTCGACGGTGAAAGAATCGACGAGCAGCGCTCCTTCGGGAGTCTGCACGACGACGTAATCGGCGATGGCGGCATCCATTACGAAGAGCTTCGTAGAATCGGCGAACGTGGCGATCTTCTCGCCGCCCGGCAGTCCGGCGGGCATGCTTCCACTGGCGGCGATTGCGGCACAGGCGGTGAGATGGGCGAGCAGCGGTCCGGGAACCAGAGCGCGGCCGGCCTCCTCCATCGCCGCGGCAATCTCGACCAGGCCGAGACCCATACCGCCGCAGGCTTCGGGGATGGTCATCCCGCACCAGCCTTGGCCGGCGGTTTTTCGCCAGAGGGCCGCATCGTGCGCGGTTTCCGTTTCCATGATGCGCCGCACTTCGGCGATCGGGTATTCGGCGGAGAAGAACTCGCGCGCGGCGTTCCTGGTGAGCTGCTGTGTTTCGGTGAGTCCAAATAGCATGTCAGTAGCTCTTGGGCAGGCCAAGAACGAAGTGGCCGAGGATAAGGCGTTGAATTTCGGAAGTTCCGGCTTCGATGGTGTTGCCGCGGGCACGCAGATAGTTGTAAGTCCAGACGCCATCGTCGACCGCATAAACAGAGCCCTTCGTAAGTTGGCCGTAAGGACCGAGCACCTCCTGCGCCACTTGCTGGAATCGTTGATTGAGTTCGCTCCAAAAGATTTTCTGCATGGAGCCCTCCGGCCCCGGCGTGCCGCCATTCGCCATTTTGGTGTAGGCGCGCATCTGGTTTAGCCGCATGATCTCAAGGCCGGCATAACACTCCGCGAGCTTCTGGCGGATGAGCGGGTCGTTGATGCGGTTGAAGGATTTGGCGAGCTCGACGATGCGCTCGAAGCTGCGCCGGATAACAATCTGAATGCCGGCGCCGAGTGTGGCGCGTTCGTGCATCAGAGTACCGATGGCGACATTCCAGCCATCGTTGATTTGACCGAGCACGTTAGTGACGGGCACGCGAACGTTGGTGAAGAACAGCTCGTTGAACTCGCTCTCGCCGGTCATCTGGCGGAGGGGGCGAACCTCGACGCCGGGTGATTTCATGTCGACGAGCAGGACTGTGAGGCCTTTGTGTTTGGGAACGTTCGGGCCGGTGCGCACGACGAGCTCACACCAGCCGGCGGCCCAGCCGTAGCTGGTCCAGACCTTTTGACCGTTAACGATGAAGTGATCACCATCGAGCACTGCCTCCGTGCGAAGCGCGGCGAGGTCGCTACCGGCGTTGGGTTCGGAGAAGCCCTGGCACCAGATCTCTTCACCGCTGAGAATCTTGCGAAGAAACCGTTGCTTCTGCGCGGCAGTGCCGTGGGTGATGGTTGTGGGCCCGACGAGCTGGAGGCCGAGGATCCCCGGCAGGCTGGGCGCGCCGGCGCGTGCCATCTCTTCGGTGAAGATGACTTGCTCCATGACACTCGCGCCGCGGCCGCCGAATTCCTTGGGCCAGGCAATACCGGCCCAGCCGCCATCGTAGACCCTTCGCTGCCAGGCGCGCAGATACTCGAATTGCTCCGCCTTGGTATGAATCGCGGCGTATTCCTCCGGCCAATCCGGATTGACGTTGACGCTGAGCCAGTTGCGGAGACCGTCGCGAAAGGCGAGTTCGGCGGGGGAAAGAGTAAGGTCCATGCGGGCAGGAACGATTATATGATGGAGCCCGCGAAGTGGAGTGTTTTAGTAACCGATGGCATGACCGCCGCGGCGGCCATCGGACCAGCCGAGGCGCATGTTGGTTTTCGGCTCGACGGCGACTGCGTGGACGTCGCCTTGCGAGCGAAGAGCGGGGTTGATCCTATGCCCCATCGCCTTTAGCTTCTCGGCGACGTCAACCACCAGCGCGCCCGGTTCGGCGTCGATGCGATCCGGTGAGCCTTGGTGGTGGATGCGCGGATAATCGATCGCGTCGCGCAGGGACATCTTGAAGTCGATCATGTTGGTGATGACCTGCAGTACGGTATTCGGAATCGTTTGGGAGCCGGGCGAGCCGAGCGCTACCCATGGCGTGTTGTCTTTGTTCAGGACGAGCACAGGCGACATGGAGGAGACAGGACGCTTACGAGGCTCGATCTTGTTGCGGCCGCGCGTGCCGAAGCCGCTCATGATGTCATTGAGCAGTACGCCCGTTCCCTTCGCGATTACCTGCGAGCCGTAGAAGCCGTTCAAT
Organism: Acidobacteriota bacterium; assembly: GCA_016185425.1. Classification (GTDB taxonomy): domain Bacteria; phylum Acidobacteriota; class Terriglobia; order Bryobacterales; family Bryobacteraceae. The sequence goes on from JACPNQ010000006.1 coordinate 161,600, forward strand.
GTATAGGTGTTCGAGACGATGTTGCCCTCGGCGTCGATCACGCTGAAGTGCGTTGTGTCGTTCGATTCCTTATCGAGCTCGGAGACCGGGAGTGGCGATGCCTTGGTCAGCGAAACACCCTTGGCCCACCCGGCGGCGTGCGGTTTGGAGATTAGCTTCGGGGTTGGGATGTCGAAAAAGGCCGGATCGCCGGCGAACTCGGCGCGGTCGCGAAAAGCGCGGCGGGCGGCTTCGACATGGAGGTGGCGTGCTTTTGCGGATCCTTCTTCACCGAGCTTCAGATCGAAGTTCTCGAGGATGTTCAGCATCTGAATGACGGCGGTGCCGCCGGAGCTGGATGGGCCCATGGCGAGGATCGGATGGCCGCGATACGTTCCTTGGATCGGTTCGCGCTCGATGGCTTTGTAAGCTTTCAGATCTTCCAACGTGAGGGTGCCGTTATTGGCCTTCATGTCGGCGGCAATTAGCTCGGCCGTTCGGCCTTCATAGAATTCAGCAGGCCCATTTTTCTGGAGACGTTGAATAGTCGCGGCGAGGTCGGGCTGCTTAACAGGTTCGCCTTGCTTCAACGGAGCGTCGCCGCCGTGGAGGAAGACCTTGGCCGTCTCGGGGAACCGCTTCATGATGGGCACTTGCAGCGCGAGGACGATCTCCATGCGCTGCGAGGCGGGGAAGCCGTTCTTCGCGAGCAGGCGCGCGGGTTCGAGCACCTGCGCCCAGGTGAGCTTGCCGAACTTCTTGTGAGCCATGGCGAGGCCGGCGACGGTGCCGGGAACGGCGGAGGCCTTGTAGCCGATGCGCTGTTCCTCCTCTTTCGCGTACATGTCCGGGTTTGCGGAGCCGGGAGCCATCTCCTTGTAGTCGATCGCCGTAGCGCGGCCATCGGCCATGCGAATGAGCATGTACCCGCCTCCGCCGATGTTGCCTGCCTCCGGATGAACAACAGCAAGAGCGAATCCGGCGGCGACGGCGGCATCGACAGCGTTGCCGCCGCGCTTCATGATGTCGACGCCGACCTGACTGGCGATTTCATTGGTGCTGGCGACCATGCCGTTCCTGGCACGTTCGGCTTGGGCGATAAGCGGCCGTTCGGCGCGGAGGCGAAGGCCGGATTGAGAGACTTCCTGCGCTACGACAGAGAGTGCAAGGGCGAGCAGGAGGGAAAGGCGCATAAACGCATGATAGCGTCAGGTGAGCGCGGCGGATTCGCCGACTTGCTGACGCCACATCGCATAGTAGAGCCCTTTCCTGTCCAGTAGCCGATCGTGCGAACCCTCCTCGACGATGCGGCCGCGTTCGAGCACGTAGATACGGTCCGCGTGGAGGATGGTGGAGAGGCGGTGGGCGATCAGGATCGATATGGCATCGCGACGTTCGGCGACCTCGCGAATTGTGGCGCTGACTTCTTCTTCGGTGAGGGAGTCGAGCGAAGAGGTGGCTTCATCGAAGACCATCAAGTCCGGCTGCCGGAGCAGGCTGCGCGCGATGGAGAGACGCTGTTTTTCGCCGCCGGAGACTTTGACGCCACCTTCGCCGATGCGGGTTGCGAGGCCTTTATCGGCGCGGTCCAGAAGCGATTTGGCGGACGCCTGTTCGAGTACGAGCAGGCAGTCTTCGTCGGTAGCCTCAGGCCGGACGAAGCGGAGATTATCGGCAATGGAACCGGAGAAAAGCTGGGTGTCCTGCGTGACGAAGCCGATGCGCTCGCGGAAGCTTTCGAGATCGACTTCGGAGGTAGGGAAGCCGTTGTAGAGGATGCGGCCTTCGCGCGTCTTGTAAAGGCCGACGAGCAGCTTGACGAGTGTGGATTTGCCTGAGCCGGATGGGCCGACGAAGGCAATGGTTTCGCCGCGTTGCACGGTGAAGCTGATGTTGCTGAGCGCGGGTTTGGCGGCGCTTTGGTGCTGAAAGGTGACGTCGTCGAACGAGAGAGACTCAAGCTTGCCGATGTGCTTTGGATTGGCAGGCGCGGTGTCGGGCTTCATTTCGAGAATGTCGGAAAAGTTCTTGAGCGAGACTTCCGTTTCGCGGTAGGTGTTGATGACGTTGCCAAGTTCCTGCATCGGGCCGAAGATGAAGAACGAATAAATCAACAGGCTGAAGAACTGGCCGACTGTGATCTGCTGCGCAAAGATCAGGTAGAGCATGAAGAAGAGAATGCTGGTGCGCAGGGCGTTGACGCAGGTGCCTTGAATGAAGCTGAGGCTGCGAAGATACTTCACCTTTTTCAGTTCGAGTTGGAGGATGGAGCCGGTGGTGGCATTGAGACGGGCGACTTCCTGCTTGGCGAGTCCGAGGCTTTTTACGAGCTCGATGTTGCGAAGGCTTTCGGTGGTTGAGCCCGCGAGCGCTGTTGTCTCCTTGACGATCTCACCCTGAATTTTCTTGATTCGCTTGCTGAGGACAGAACTCAGGGTGCCGAGGACGGGGATTGTGAGGAAGAATGCGGGCGCGATGGCCCAGTGGACATTGAACGCGTAGATCATCACGAAGATGACGCCGACGAGAGTGCCGAAGAGAACGTTGATGAAGACCTGAATGAACTTCTCAACGTCGGTGCGGACCTTTTGCAGTTTGCCGAGGGTCTCACCGCTGCGTTGATCCTCGAAGACCTGATAGGGCAGGCTGAGCGAGTGGCGGATGCCGTCGGCGTACATCTTGGCGCCGATCTGCTGGGTAATCCGGTTGATGACGTAGTCCTGGATGTTTTTCGCGACACGGGAGACGAAGGCCACGCCGACGGCGGCGCCGAGGAGGAGCGCGACGCCTTTGAAGAACTGCTCGGTGGTGTACTGCTGATATTTCGTGGCGTAGTTATCGATGACGTGCCGGAAGATGAGGGGATCGAGCAGGGAGAAAACCTGGTTGATGGTGGCGAGCAAGAGCGCGAGCAGCACCAGCGGCAGGTAGTCCTTCAGGTAGCGGTATAGGATCTGCATGACTCTCTACCATGATGCGGGAAGGCGGCGGTTCGATGCGCTGGGACCTATTTTGAATTTCAGTGGAGACAAATCATTTTGTTTTCAGCGAAAGCTGGGACCCTCCCCGGTGTGCCGCGCTGTAATTGCCATATGCCTGCTTTACGCCCGGAGCGCGGACACACGTGTAGTGTTGGCCTATATGCGGATTTCAAAGAGCGGTTTGGACCGGCTGGCGATGGCGTTGGCCAAGACCGGCGATCCAGAAAAACAGAAAGGGCCTGGAACGCGTAGTGCGCGCTCCAAGCCCTTATTAATTACATTATACGACGCCGTCAAGGGTCAAAGTGGGTGATGGGGCCGGTAAGTTACTGTTTTTGAATGGGATAGGAAATCTTAAAGAGGTGTGATAATTGGATTGTGGACGAGAAGGAATTGATCCGGCGGTGGGCACAAACGTGGAAAGAGGCTGGCCCGGAGTTGGAGAAGATCCGCCTTCGGGAGGCGCGCGATGAGGATACGCTGCTTTCCCTGCAGTTGTTGGCGCCTGCGTTTGAGCTAGCGTTAGCGATGCACGGACCGGATGAGTCGCCGGGGATGGTGGAGATGCAACGGCACTTTGCGAAGTTGCGGCGATGATTACAATCTTCGAAGCGGGGATGGAACTTCAGCAGTTCTGCGATGGGCGCCTGTGGAGATCGTGTTTTATTGGCGGGATTGCGGTTCTCAGGTGGGGCCAGCCGCGTGTTACCAGGGACGTCGATATTACGCTGCTCACGAATTTTGGCAGCGAAGAGGAGTTCATTGAACCGCTTATTGCCCGTTTCGCCCCGCGCATAGCCGACGCGGCCCGGTTTGCCCGCCAATCGCGCGTTCTGCTGCTGCAGTCAAAAAGCGGTGTCGGCATCGATATATCTTTCGGCGCGCTGCCATTCGAGCACCGCGTTGTCGAACGGGCGACGCCTTACCAGTTTGCGCCAAGTATTGCGCTACGTACTTGCTCGGTTGAGGATCTGATGGTTATGAAGCTGTTTGCCGCGCGGGCGATCGACATTCGCGACGCGGAAGGTATTGCCGCACGACACGATAGATCGATAGATTGGGGCTACGTCGAGGAGCAACTTCGTCCGCTTGCGGAAGCTAAGGATGAAAGGGGGATTCTCGCTCAGTTCAAGCGGATTCGGCGGCTGGGGGGATCGTTGTGACCCGGGCATCGGCCGGCTGCCTCGCCGCCTGTTTAGGCAACGGGTTCTTCCCAGCGACCCGAAGTAAGTGGATTTACGCCGCGCGGTTTCCGCGGCGTACTATGCCCTTTTCCATTTGCCGACCTCCGAAGCTGCCAAAACTGAAGGTATGACCGGCACCAAACCCGGTTTGCCAGGATCTGCGATCACAAGCCGATGAAAACATGCGCTGCCAATGTTGCTTCCAAACAACCGCCTTCCGACCCCGTCAAACTTACCGTCTTCGCAAAACTGAAAGTAGTTGCTGAGAATTTCGTCGATCTCCGGCAAGCACGTCACGACGCAATTGCCGCTTGGGCGGCTATTCGAGAGGAAGAGGCGGCACAGGATTATTTGTGCGATTTATTGGACTCCCGCCGCCGATGATGAAGGACAGCCGATCATAGGCCGTCGACGTGTGGTATGCCGGCAATCGAGGGCCGAAGTTGAGACCTCAGGACGCGGTAGCGCAGGACGATCCGGACTGGCGAAACTGAATCCGGCTCTGTCCGGTTGAGAAGAGGAGAGCCTGAAAGATTAAGGTTAGATTAAATTGGTCTTTGACACGGTTTTAGTTGCTGAAGAGTTTGCGTTCGCGGCGGAGGAAGGCGGGCGTATCGACGTCGTCGAAGGGGTCGGCATCGGCCTTGGGCGTTACGGGCGCGGCGGGTGCGGGAACGGATACCGGTTCCGGAACTTCGATTTCCACGTGGGGGTCGACGGGCTCCGGCTCGAACGCCGGGACGGTGATGGCCGAAGAGACGGGGGCGGGACGCTCGACGCGCGCGGGCGTGAGGGGAATCGACGATTCGCGGGAGAAGCCAGTGGCAATAACTGTGACCTTCACTTCCTTGCCGAGATCCTCGTCGTGCACCAGGCCGTAGCTCATCTGCACCTCGTCGTTCTTAGTGGCTTCGAAGATCAGCGAGCAAGCTTCACCGAACTGATCGAGGGTTAGGGCGCTGGAGCCGGCGACATTGATCAGGAGGCCGCGGGCGCCTTCGACGCCGTTTTCCTCAAGCAACGGAGAACTGATCGCGGCGCGAGCGGCTTCGACCGCCGCATTCTCACCGCTTGCCGTAGCGGTGCCGAGCATGGCATGGCCCATGCCCGACATAATGGCCTTGATATCGCTGAAGTCGCGATTGATGACGCCGGGCGTGAGCATGATCTCCGAGATTCCCTGGACGGCCTGGCGGAGAACGTCGTCGGCCAGCTTGAAGGCTTCGAGGAAGCTAGTGCCTTTGGGCGCGAGCTTCATAAGGCGATCGTTGGGGATGGAGATAACCGTGTCGATGGTGGAGGCGAGATCGGCGAGGCCGCGCTCGGCCTGGCGAATGCGCTTGGGTCCTTCGAACTTGAAGGGCATCGTGACGATGGCGACCGTCAGCGCGCCGAGCTCTTTGGCGAGCGACGCGACGACCGGCGTTGCGCCCGTGCCGGTACCGCCGCCGAGTCCTGAGGTCAGGAAGACCATGTCGGCGTCTTCGAGAATTTCGACGAGACGGTTTGTATCGTCGAGAGCAGCCTGACGCCCTTTTTCCGGGTCCGAGCCGGCGCCGAGACCGTTTGTGAGCTTGCCGCCGATGGCGATCTTGCCGGCGACCGGAGAGGCGTTCAGGGCCTGGACGTCGGTGTTGACGACATAGAAATCGACGCCCGTGAGGCCGGCGTTCATCATGCGAGCGACGGCGTTGCAGCCGCCTCCGCCCACACCGATGACCTTGATGCGGGTGCCTACCTGGGTGTCGTCCTGCATTTGAAATTTGAGCTCACTCATACCGATTTCCTTTTACTTGGACATTAGAAGGCTTAAGAAGCCGGGCGATGACCGCTTTTGATAGCGGTGCTCTTTGAGGCGGCCGCTGTACATGGCAAGGCCAGCGACAGCGGTCCATGTGGGGTTGGTCAGTTCGTCAGGCCAGTCCTGAATACCGACAGGGAGGCCGTTGCGGGATTGACAGTTGAGAACAAGCTCGGCGACATCGCACATGCCGTTCAAGCAGGCGCCGCCACCGGTGAGAAGAATTCCTTCGAGGAGGCGGCGGTCCATGCCACACTCGTCCACCTTCTTCTTGATGTAGCGGAACAGGAAGTCCGCGCGGGACTCGAGGATGAAGTTGAGGCGTTTGCGGGGGGCTTCGCGGGCAGGGCGGCCGTCGGCGGAGGGGACCTCGATGAACGTGTTGTCGGCGGTGAGGCCGAGGATGGCGCAACCGTACTCCCGCTTGATGTGTTCGGCGTCCTCGAAGGAGATCTTGAAATCGTGGGCGATATCGCGCGTAAAGTGTTCGGCTCCGACGCGAAGGCTAACGGCCTGAACCATGGCTTCGCCGGCGTAAATGACTACTTCCGTGGACTGGGCGCCGATGTCGGCGACGGCGACACCCTGCCGGCGTTCATCCTGCGTGACGCACGCATAAGCGGCCGCCATGCCCTCGTATACAGTCTCTTCCACGGCGAGGTGGGCTTCGTGAACGGCACTGACGAGCGACTGATGCTCGAAGGCGCTGGTAGTGACGATGTGGACGTTCGCTTCCAGGCGAGCGGCGCGGGTGCCGCGTGGATTGACTACGCCCGCATTGCCATCGAGCGTGAAGTCCTGTGGGAAGACCTGCAGCAGAACACGCTCGGCATCGAGCTGCTGGCGGCACGCCTTTTCGACGGCGTAGGCCATATCGGACTGGTCAATTTCCCGGGGGCGGCCGAAATCGTATTTGCCGACCTGGTTGTCGCCGCGAATCGCTTCTCCGCCGAGACCAACAACGACGGCATCGACCGACATTCCGGCCTGCCGTTCGGCTTCGCGCGCCGCGAGCCGCACCGCTTCCGACATCTGTTCGCGGTTGGCGATTTTGCTATTGGCCCAGCCGCGCGAATCGACCTCGCCCGCGCCGGCGAAGCGGATGCGCCCTTCTTCGACGATGCAGATAACGCACCGCGTGTGCGCACTGCCGACATCGAGTCCGGCCGCAAGGCGAACGCGGTTAGAAGCCATAGGGCACCTCAGTCACTGGGTCGACTACCCTCCGCAGTGAGCGTCTGCGAGGGACGGGCATAGATGCTTCCGTCCTTCCGCAGATCGAACGTGGTCTTGCCCGGATCCCGGCGAAGGAGATCGTCGGCGTTCAGTCTGAATTTCTCAAGCCGGCGCTTGAAGTAACGGTCCCCGATGATCAGGGTTACGGCTTTGCCGCCCGCGTCCTGCATTACCTTTAGATTATCCGGATCGGAGGCGTCGACTTCGGAAATTTTTGCGGCGAGCTCACCGGCGTCGTTTACAAGCTTTTGCAGGCGGCCGACGCGGGTGCGGCGCTCCTCCTCATTCTGCTCGCGAGTTACTCCGGTTAACACTGGCAGGTTCAGCGAGTCCTGCGTTTCCGGCATGAGGATGTGGCCATCGGCATCAATGAGGGGAAGCGTGTTTTCACCAGGGAGTTGGACGAACGCGACAGGTTCGCGCTCCGCGATGCGGATCTGCAAGCGGTTCGGCCATATGCGTGTTACACGGGCGTCCTTGATCCAAGGGAGACGGAGCAACTCGTCGCGGCGCTGCCGCAGCGGCATCATGTAGAGGCTGCGGCCGTAATCCTTTTCAAATGTCGAGGCGATATAGCCGCGGGCGCTGTGTTTGACGCCGATGATTTCGACAGCGGGGCTTTCCTCACCCGGATACGGCGCGGCGGCGAGCGTGAACTGGGGATCGCGGATGAGGAAGTGCTCCAGTTGCATGGCGCCCCACAGGAGCGCCACGAGAGCCATCGAGCCGAGGGTGGCGAGAATGAGTCCGCGGCGGATATTCCGGAATCGTTCTTCGTTGGTGTCGTTCTGCTGTTTCTTGGCCATGACAGGTACTCCTACGATCGAAGTTTTGCGAGCAGCCTGTCGCCAGACTGCCACACGGTGCCCGCGCCGAGTGTGACGACGGCGTCACCAGGCTGGGCGATGGAGGCGATGAGATCGACGGCGCGGTCGATGGTGCCGGCGAGGTGCGTTTCGCGATGGCCGAAGGCGCGGAGGCGATCGGCAAGGACGGCGCTGGAGACGCCTTCAATCGGAGGCTCCGAAGCGGCGTAGATATCGAGCAAGGCGACAGTGTCCGCTTGATGAAAGCTGCGGGCGAAGTCGTCCATGAGGTGCTGCGTGCGCGTGTAGCGATGGGGCTGGAAGATAACGTGGACGCGCTTGAACTGGCAGAGCCGCGCGGCGGCGAGCGTGGCGCGAATTTCGGTTGGATGATGGCCGTAGTCGTCGATGACGGTGATTCCGGCGGCCTCACCGCGATTCTGGAAACGCCGGTCGACACCGAGATACTCGGCCAAACCGGCGCGGATCTTGTCATTTGGGACTTCAAGCTCGCGCGCGACAGCCGCGGCGGCGGTGGCGTTCAGCACGTTATGCATGCCGGGCACGTTGAGCGCAAATTCGCCGAGATCCTCGCCGCGGAATTTCAGGTGGAAGCGGCTGGCCATGTGGCCGAGATTGATTTCGGAGATGTGAAGATCGGCCTGCGCGCTGACGCCGTAGGTTACGGTGCGCCGGCGGACGCCGCCGAGCACCTGTTGGACGTTTTCATCGTCGAGGCAGAGGATGGCGCAACCGTAAAAGGGAACCTTGTTGACGAATTCAGTGAAGGAGCGGCGGATCTCCTCAATCGAGTGGTAATGGTCGAGGTGCTCCCGATCGATGTTGGTGACGACAGCGATGATGGGTGCGAGCTTGAGGAATGAACCGTCGGACTCGTCCGACTCGACGACGAGGAAATCGCTCTTGCCCATGCGCGCATTGGATCCACCGAGCGTGGAAACACGGCCGCCGACGACTACGGTGGGATCAAGACCGGCGTGGGCAAGCATTGTCGCGGTCATTGACGTGGTGGATGTCTTGCCGTGGCTGCCCGCGATGGCGATGCCGTATTTCAGACGCATCAGCTCGGCGAGCAGCTCGCCGCGGGGGATGACGGGGATACCGAGGCGGCGCGCTTCGACGAGCTCGGGGTTGGATTCGTTGACGGCGCTGGTGACGACGAGCGCTTTTGCGCCGGCGATGTGGGCGGCGGAGTGACCTTCGTGAATGGTTGCGCCGAGTGCCTGCAGGCGGTCCGTGACGGGTGTGAGCTTCACGTCGGAGCCGCTGATTGTATAGCCGAGATTCAACAGGATTTCAGCGATGCCGGACATACCGATGCCGCCGATTCCAGTGAAGTGCAGGCGTTGGGGCTTATAGAACATTCTTATATCGTATTGTTTTAACCAATTTTACGCTTCCGCGTACTCCTCCAGGAGATGGGCGGCGCGGGAGGCGGCGCCGGGCTTCGCCTGTGCACGGGCGGCACGAGCCATGGATTCGAGATTGCCGTTTTCGAGGCAGGCCTCAATTTCGCGAAGCATGCGCGGGCCGTCGAACTCCTTGTCGGGTGTAACACGCGCCGCGCCGGCCCGTTCCATGGCGCGGGCGTTGGCCATTTGGTGGTCGTCGGCGGCGTAGGGATACGGAACAAGGATGGCGGGTTTGCCGGCGGCGGCGAGCTCGGCGACGGTGCCGGCGCCGGAACGGCAGACGAGCAGGTCGGCTTGGGCGTAGGCCTTGGGCATGTCGTCGATAAACGGGACGATGTCGATATCGGGATGCCGGATGGCGGCGGCGAGCTCGGCGTACATATCGCGGCCAGTCTGGAGAATGATCTTGACCGGCCGCCGAAGGAGATCGATGAGGCCCTTTGTGGCAAGATTCAGCGTACGGGAACCGCGGCTACCGCCGGTGACGAGGACGACGGGCGGGTCGGCGCGAGGCTTTTCCGGCAACGCGAAGAACTCCGGGCGCACGGGAAGGCCGGCGATCTCGGCGCGATCGTGCGGGAAGTAGGGAAGCGCTTCGCTGAAGTTGACGAGAGCGCGGCGGGCGAAGCGGGCCATGCGGCGGTTCGTCATCCCGGGCATCGCGTTCGGCTCCATCAGCACGACTGGAATTCCCGCGAGGGCCGCGGCAAGGACGACGGGGGCGGCGGCGTAGCCGCCCATGCTGAAGACACCGGCGGCGTTGTACCTGCGAAGGATGCGGCGGGCGGCGAGGACGCTGGACGGCAGCTCAATCAAAGTGCGGGCGCGACGGACGAGGCTGAGGTTTTTCAGCCCGCCGATTTCAATCCACTCGATGGGGAATCCCGCGGCGGGGACGAGGCGGGACTCCATACCATCGCGAGTGCCGATGAATACGGGCTGGTGGCCGCGCACCGTGAGCTCGCGCGCGACGGCGATACCGGGGATGACGTGTCCTCCGGTGCCCCCACCGGCCATGACGAAGACTCGCTGGGGCATTAGCCGACGTTCTCGCTGATGTTGAGCAGGATGCCGAGCGAGGCGAGCGTGGCGAGAAGGGAGCTGCCCCCATAGCTGATCATGGGCAGGGGAATGCCTTTTGTCGGACCGAGCCCGAGGACAACGGTGATGTTGAACAGCGCCTGGAAGGCGATGGCAATGGTGAGTCCCAGGGCGAGCAGCCGGCCATAGTCATCCGGCGTCAATAAGAAAATGCGTATGCCTCGCCAGAGGATGATGAAGTAGCCGAAGAGAACGGCTGTGGTGCCCCAGAGGCCAAGCTCCTCGCCGATGACGGCGTAGATGAAGTCGGTGTGCGACTCGGGCAGATAGAAGTGCTTCTGCCTGCCGTGCATCAGCCCGAGTCCGAATACGCCCGCGGAACCGTGCGCAATTTTGGCCTGGCGCGCCTGGTAGCCGGTGTCGCTGACACTGGCGGAGCTGAGGATGTAGGGCTTGATCCTGCCGGTGGCGTCGTACTTGTCGACGAGTTCGTAAGTGGGGTCGACCATCTCGACGACGCGGCGGAGGCGGTAGGGCTTGGAGACGATGGCGATGCCCATGCAGACGACGGCGAGGGTTGCGGCGGTGGCCATGAAGCGGCGGTCGAGCCCGGCGACGTAGAACATGACGACCGCGGTGACAGCGAGAACGACGGCCGTGCCGAGGTCGGCGATGGCGACGAGCAGGAATAATAAGCCGAGCAGGAGGGCCGCGGGCCGGAGGGTGAATTTAGTATCGTTGATGGCCGGTTGCCGCCAGGTGAGGAAGTAGGCGAGGAAGATGACCATAGCGGGTTTGGCGAGCTCGGACGGCTGAATGTTGCCGATGCCGATGGGAATCCAGCGATGGCGCGGGTCGACGAAGTAGGCGACGGGGAGCAGGAAGAGGACGGCCGCCAGCGGCCCGAACGCCCACTCCGGACGGCGGAGATTACGATAGTTGAAGCGGCGCAGGAGCATCAACGCGAGAAAGCCGGCGGCGGCCCAGCCAAGCTGCATGAGTAGGAAGTAGTAGGGCGGTTTGTTATAGAGCGCCTGGGCCGTGATGGACGAGGCGGAATAGATCATGATGAGGCCACCGGCGACCATGCAGGCGACGGTGGAGAACAATGTCCAATCCATTGCGACGCGCTTAGACATTCTGGTACTCCATTGCTTACAGGCTATTGACGATTTCTTTGAACGACCGGCCGCGGTGTTCGTAGCTTTGATACTGATCGAAGCTGGCGCAGGCTGGAGATAGCAAGACGACGTCTCCCGGCGCCGCTTGCCGGCGCGCCGCGCGAATAGCCTTATCGAGGGTATCGCAATCGGCGAGGGGCAGGGAAGGATTCATTTCGGACAGGTGTCCGCGAATGATTGGCGCGGCGGCTCCGATAAGGAGAATCCCTTTGGCCTTCGGCGCCAGGCGGGCGGCGAGAGGGCGATAATCGCTGTGTTTGTCCTTACCGCCGAGGACGATCCACAGGTTGCCGGGGAATGCGTCGATGGCCTTTTCGGCCGCGTCGACATTGGTGGCTTTGGAGTCGTTGAAATAGCGGACGCCGTCGAGCTCGCGCACGAATTCGATGCGGTGTTCCACGCCGGGAAAGCTCTTCACGGCATCGGCGATGGTTGGAATGGGGATGTTGGCGAGCCACGCAGCGGCGGCAGCGGCCATGACGTTTTCGACGTTGTGCCGGCCGACGAGCGGTATCTCGGATTCCGCCATCAGACGCGAACTACCCAGCCAGATAGCGCCATCGATGCTGGCGACGCCGCTAGCGGACGGTTGATCGAGATTGAACCAGATCACGCTTGCCTTGGTGCGGCCGGCCAGCGCGCGGGTATTGGGTTCGGCGGCGTTGAGGATCGCGAAGTCTTCCGGTCTCTGCGTTTCGATGAGGCGCGCCTTGGCGTCGACGTAGCGTTCCATGGTTTGGTGCCGGTCGAGATGGTCGGGCGTGATGTTGAGCACCAGCGAGATGTTGGCGCGGAAGTTTTCGATGGTTTCGAGCTGGAAGCTGGAGAGTTCGAGGACGACGGTGGTGGCGGGCGTTGATTGCGCGATAAGATCGGTGACGGGCACGCCGATGTTTCCGCCGGTCAGCGTGAGGCGCCCCGCGTGTTTGAAGATGTGGCCGGTGAGCGCCGTTGTCGTCGTTTTGCCGTTCGCGCCGGTGACGCCGATGATGAAGCCGGTGAGCTCTTCGGCGGCGAGTTCCAACTCACCGATGATACGCGCGCCGCGAGCGCGCGCCCTTTCGAAGAAGGGTAGCTCAAGAGGAACGCCGGGAGACTGAATGATGAGAGCGAAGCCATCGGAATCGGTTTCGGATTGACCAATGACGGGGAAGCCGGGATCGGCGGCGGGCGGGTTATTGTCGGAAAGGGTGACCGCAGCGCCGCGCGCGCGGAGGTACTTCGCGGCGGCGAGGCCGGACTTGCCGGCGCCGGCCACGAGAACCTTCTTGTTGGAATAGCTGGTCATTTAGCGGAGTTTGAGAGTGGTCAGCGCGAAGAGAGCCATGATGAGACCCATGATCCAGAAGCGAGTGATGACCTTGGCTTCGTGCCAGCCGAGCAGTTCAAAGTGGTGATGCAGCGGAGCCATTTTGAAGATGCGCTTCTTGCGAAGTTTGTAGCTGCCGACCTGGAGAACGACGCTCATCAGCTCCATGACATAGACGCCGCCAATGAAGAGAAGGAGCGCTTCCTGCTTGATGAGGACAGCGACGGTACCCATGGCGCCGCCGAGACCGAGTGCGCCAACGTCGCCCATAAACACCTCGGCCGGATGCGCGTTGTACCAAAGGAATCCTAGCGACGCGCCTGTCATTGCGCCGCAGAAGATGGTGAGTTCGCCGGCGCCGGGAAGGCGGGCAATGTCGAGATAGGTGGCGAACTCGCGATGGCCGCTTAGGTAGGTGAGAATTGTCATTGCGCCGCCGGCGATGACCATGAGGCCGATGGCCAGGCCATCAAGACCGTCGGTGAGATTCACGGCGTTGGAGGAGCCGGCGAGCACTATGACGAGGAAGAGGAAGAAAAAGACAAACGCGAAGGGATAGGTAAGTGGATTGTGCAACCAGTCCGAAACCAACAGATCAGGCTTAAACGTTTTGAAGAACGGGATGTTCATGCTGGTGGCATAACCGCCTCGGGCATGCAGGCCGAGGAGCATGATGCCGATGAGCACGGAGCAGAGCACCTGCAGGGCGAACTTTTTGCGCGCGGTGAGCCCGAGGTTGCGCATCTTCTTCACTTTGGTGAAGTCGTCGTAAAAACCGATAGTGCCGAAGCTTATCAGCCCGAACAAGGCGATCCAGATGTAGGGATTGGTGAGGTTCGCCCAGAGCAGAGTCGGTACCACGATGGCGATCACGATGAGCAGCCCGCCCATTGTCGGCGTGCCGGCCTTTTTCTGGTGGTTGGCGACATCTTCATGGATGTGTTGGCCGATTTGGAATTCTCGCAGCTTGCGAATCAGCCAGGGGCCGAGCCAGATGGAAATGAAGAGGGCGGACAGACTCGCAAATGCCGTACGGAAGGTAACGTAGCCGAACAGGCGGGCCGGACCGAATTGCGGAAACAGTTTTTCGAAGAGCAGCCAATAGAGCATTAACCGGCCATGAACCTTTCCAGGGCTAGTTCGACGCGAGTGCCGCGTGAGCCCTTGCATAGCACGACATCGCCAGGCCGGGCGATGGTGCGGAGAGCCTCGCCGGCTTCGGCGGGTTCCTCAAAAAACAGCGCCTCGGCGCCGGCTTCCCTGGCGGCGTCGGCGAGATAGCGGGCGGCGCCGCGGATGCCGATAACGGTGTCAACACCGCGGGCGGCCGCGTGAGCGCCGACAGCGCGATGGAGCGGCTCCGCCCATGCGCCGAGCTCCAGCATCTCGCCGAGCACGGCGATCCTGCGCTCGCCAGGTATGGCGGCCAAGGTATCGATCATCGCTTTGGCCGCTTCCGGATTGCTGTTGTAGCAGTCGTTCAAGATGGTGATGCCGTTATGGATAATGCGCTCCCCGCGCATTTTTCCGCTTTGCAGCGTACGCGCGGCGGCGGCCATCACTTCCATCGGGATTCGGAGTATAGATCCTGTAGCGACGCCCGCAGTTACATTCAAAACCCCGTGACGGCCGGGAAGATTGATTTGAAACGGGATGTCGCCGATGCGGAATGAGGCACCATCGGCGGTGAGGACGACATCTTCCGCGCGGACCTCGGCGCCTGGCTCGATGCCGTAGGTTATGGTACGGCCGGGATGAACGGCGGCAAAGGCGCGGACGCGCGGGTCATCATTGTTGAGCACCGCGATGCCATTTGGGCCGAGTGATTCAATCAGCTCGCGCTTGGCCAGGGCGACACCTTCGACCGACTCGAAATTCTCGATGTGGGCCGCGCCGACATTGGTGACGACGCCGATATCGGGCCTAGCGATCTCGCACAGGAAGCGGATCTCACCGGCATGGTTCATGCCCATTTCGAGGATGCCCGCCTCGGCGTTTTCGTCCATTCGAAGAAGGGAGAGGGGCAGGCCGATGTGGTTGTTCAGGTTTCCCTCGTTGCGGGTGATGCGGCGGGCCGCGCCCGCCAGGGCGGAGATCGTGTCCTTCGTGGTCGTCTTGCCGGCGCTGCCGGTGATGGCGATCAGCGGGAAGCGCAACCGTGGCCGGGCGCGGCGGGCAAGGTCCTGGAGCGCCCGCAGCGTGTCGGCGACCCGGATAAGCCTCATTTCACCGGTTTCGGGCCAGTGGCGCTGGTCGACGATGGCGGCGGACGCACCGCCCTGGGCGGCGGCTTGCAGGAAGCTGTGGCCATCATGATTCTCACCGCGTAACGCAAAATAGGCGGCGCCGGGGCGAAGGGTACGCGTGTCGATGCTCCACTCGGAGACCGCTGTGCCGGGAACGGCCGAATCGCTGCCGGTGAGTTGCGCGACCTCCGTAAGCGTGAGAGTCATCTGACGCCACGCTCCCGCAGCGCGCGCGCCGCCACTTCCCCGTCGCTGAAATGTATCTTCGTGCCGCCGATGATCTGATAGTCTTCGTGGCCTTTGCCGGTGAGCAGGACAATGTCGCCGGCACGGGCTTCGTTGATGACGGCGCGAATCGCCTTCTCCCGGTCGGGTTCGACGATCAGAGGAGTGTCGAAGCGCCGGGCGCCGACAACGGCGTCGTTGATGATGGCAATGGGATCTTCGCTGCGTGGATTGTCGCTGGTGAGGACGACGAAATCGCTGTCCTTTGCGGCGGCCATGCCCATTAACGGACGTTTCGCGCGGTCGCGGTCACCGCCGCAGCCGAACAGGGTAAGGACACGGCCCTTGCCGCCGAGTAACTGGCGCGCTACGCGAATCACATTGGTGATGGCCGCGTCTGTGTGGGCGTAGTCGACGACGACGAGAAAATCCTGTCCGGCGTCGACGCGCTCAAAGCGGCCGGGTACACCGGGAAAAGCTTCGACGCCGGCAGCGATCTGATCCCAGGTCAAGCCGACGGAATGGCAGGCCGCGGCCGCTGCGAGGATGTTGTAAACGTTGATGTCGCCGGCGAGGCGGGATTGGATTTTGGTTTTTCCCTCAATCGTGAAGCGCAGGCCGAAAAAGCCGGACTCGATGTCGACCGCGCGAATATCGGCGCCGGGTTGGAGACCATACGTCAGGAGGCGTGACGACGGGGAGACTTCGATACGCGGGGTCCATTCGTCGTCGGCGTTCAAGATCGCGGCGCGAGGGGAAAAGTCCGGGCCGAAGAGGCGGGCTTTGGCGGCGAAGTACTCTTCCATCGTCAGGTGGAAGTCGAGATGGTCGCGCGTGAGATTTGTGAAGACGGCGGCCGCCGTTTGCAGCCCCTCCACGCGACCAAGCGCCAGCGCATGCGACGAGATTTCCATCGAGAGAAACCGTCCGCCGCAGTCGCGCGTGTCCGCGGCGATTCGGAAGATGTCGAGGGACTCGGGTGTTGTGTTCACCGCCGGCCGCGGTACGCCGCAGATGTGATACCCGATGGTGTTGATGAGTGATGTCTTGTAACCTGCGTGACGGCAGATACCGTCGGCGAGCATGGTGCCAGTCGACTTGCCGTTCGTTCCGGTGAACGCGATGATGTCGATGCTCGTATCCGGCGAGCCGTAGAAGCGTTTTGCAGCCGTGGCGAGAGCATGGCGGCCGTGTTTGACGACGAGGAACGGATGCACGGGCGGGGAGGCGGGCGCCGCTTCATAAACGACAGCGACGGCGCCCCGTGCAATGGCATCATCGGCAAACCGGCCGCCATCCACTTTGCTTCCAGCGAACGCAAAGAACAGGTAACCGGGCCCGGCCTGGCGGGAATCGTAAGCCAGGCCGAGCACGGGAAGGTTGAGGGTTTCCACGGAGGAGGCGTGGACGACGCCCGCTCCGCCGAGAAGTTCGTTGACGGTCATGGGCACCTACGGCCGGAATACTACTCGAACACGTTTGCCGCTGACAACCGCGCCTGGGACCGGTTGTTGTCCGCGGGCGATACCGCGGCCGACGGTTTCCACCTGCCAGCCTTCCGCCATCGACTTCGCCATCACGGCGCGCATCGTCAGGCCTTGGAAATCGGGTACTCGCGGACCTTGCATCAATCCTTCTTCCACAGGCGGCTGTTCGGCTGGAGGCGTATTGACCGCGAGTTGCGGTGTGGGCACGGGCCGAAGCTCCGGTTCTGGCTTGGCGGCGGGCGCCTCTTCCTCAATGAGATCCTTTTTAATACCCAGTGTGCGAAGAGCGGAGCCGGTGACTTCGCGGAACACGGGGCCGGCAGTGACGCCGCCGTACTTATAGGAACCATTGAGGGTAACGGCGACGACGATGGCTGGATCGGCTACCGGTGCGAAGCCGACGAAGGAGGAGTTGTAGCGGTGGAGATACTTACCTGTTCGCGCGTCCACCATCTGCGCGGTGCCCGTTTTGCCGGCGACCGTATACCCCTTCTTCAACTGCGCGGGTTTGCCCGTTCCTTCCAGTACGACTTGTTCCAGCATGCGGCGCATCTCAACGGCTGTCTCGCCTTTGATGCGTTGTTCCGGCACCCCAACCGGGGCGATCTCCTTCTTGCCGTTTGCGCGGTGGCGCGCCTTTACGAGGCGGGGGCGGACCAGAAAGCCGTTATTGGCGATGATACTGAACGCTTGTGCCAGTTGTAGCGGCGTCGCCATCATTTCGTGGCCCATCGCCACAGAGCCCATTGAACTCGTGGACCATTCGCGTACCGGGTACACTTTGCCGCCCGATTCACCGGGCAGCGGGACGCCGATGCGGTCGCCGAAACCGAACTTCACCATGTAGTCGTACATACGCGCGTTGCCCACAGTGAGGCCGATGTTGATGGCGCCGATGTTGCTCGACTTCGACAGCACCTGGACCATGGGGAGTGCGGAGTAGACGTCATGGTCATGCACAACGCGCCCGGGCATGCGAATGATGCCATTGCCGCAGTTGATGATCGTTTGGGGGCGCAGCCGGGTTGTCTCCAAGGCGGCGGCGATGGTGATGGCTTTGAAGACACTGCCGGGCTCGAAAGGCGCGGAGATGGTCAAGTTCATCCGCTCGAGCATGTCGTTGCCGTCCTTCGGCCGCTCGCGCGGGTCGAAGTTCGGATAGCTGGCCATCGCGAGGATGTCGCCGGTCTTGGGATTCAACACGACTACCGTTCCTGAAGGAACTCTTTCGTCCTCGACAGCTTTCTTCAGCGCTTTTTCGGCGGCATATTGAATGGCCTCATCGATGGTGAGCGTGACGTTCAGCCCGGGTTCCGGTTTCTCTTCGTTGATGACTTCGCCGTAGTAATCGCGATTGCGCGAATCGCGGAGCATGTGCATCCGTCCGGGAACGCCCGCGAGCTCCGTTTCGAGGCCGCGCTCAATACCGGCGTCGCCGTGCCCTTCGCGGTTCACCCAGCCGAGCACGTGCGCGGCCAGGGTGCCTTTGGGATATTCACGCCGGTAGGTGTTCTCAATCGTAAAGATGTCGAGCTTGCTCTGCCGCAGCCGGCTGATCTCGTCCACCGTGGCATCCTCGCGGATGACGAGGTAGCCGTTGCGTGCGACACGGGCGTCGCGGATCTCTTTCAGGAGCGTTTCGGGGTCTATGCCAAGCAGCCCATGCAGCACGGTGGCGGCGAAATCCTCGCCACCTTCCTGAATGCGCATCGGATTGATGGCTACACGCCGCACGGGAACGCTAAGCGCGAGCGGACCGCCGCCTTCCCCGCCGCTGAAGATGGTGCCGCGCGGCGCGGGGAGTTCCACCGTGTGTTCCTGCTGGCGCTGCGCGGCCAACTGAAGATTTTCATGTTCGAGGACGTGCAGGTGAACGAGGCGAGCGAACAGGACGACTCCCCAGATCACACCAAACCACGCCACGAGGGTTAGCCGCCGTTGTGCTTGCGGCTCTACCGTCGTTTCCATAGGCGCTCCTTTCACGAACTGGTTGGGGGGAGGTGTTACGAAGTTTCGGGTTTGCGGACGGAAAGTGCGCGGGGACAGGTGAAGCGGGGCGCCGCTCCGGGGGAGAATAACGGCGCCCTGTTCCGCCGGATCCGGTCGGAGGTCCGGTCCGCGAAGTCGATGCTATTGGCTGGCCCGGTTCAGAGCGACGTCAGTGGAGCTGGTTTCGTTCAGCACCACCATGCTCTCCGGTGTGGGATCGAGATATTTCTGGTTCTTCGCCGCGCGGGCGAGCGCTTCCAGGCTGGTGAGTTCCGATTCCCGCACCGACAGGCGCGCCAACTGCGACTGCAACTGGCTGTTCTGCTTTTCGATTTCCGTCACGGCGTAGCCAGCCAGGTAGCTGTTGGCGATCGGGACAATGAGTCCCACCACCAAAAGGGCGAACAGGCAAGCCACCGAGATCGTCTTCCAGGCCGAAGCGTTTGCTTTCGGGTCCTGTTCGCGGACGACGCGCGTGTTGTCGATTTTCTTTACGAAGACATGGATGTCCTCGTTCGGCATGGGCCGCAACCGGTAGCTGCTGCCTGCCGTGTGACTTCGGGACGATGCGCTGGACGCGCCCGAAACCTTCTTGTCAAAGATCCATGCCCAAGCGGTAGCCATGGTCGTTGTCCCCCCTACTTCCCAAACGCGGTATTTCTTTTTTTGTTTTTTTGCCAAGGATCACAGCATTTCCAGCACGCGCATCTTGGCGCTGCGGCTGGCTGGATTTCTCCGGACTTCCTCCGGCGTGGGTATAAGCACGTGTTTGTTGACCAGCCGGCATTTGCCCTCCTTGGCCAGCCGGCGTGTGCCGGTCTTTGCGATCAAATCTTCGCCGCTGTGAAAAGTGATGAAGGCCACGCGGCCGCCCGGTTTCACCAGAGAAGGAAGCTGATCGATCAGCGACTCGATCTCCCGGTACTCGCTGTTTACCGCGATGCGCAGGCTGAGCGCAGCCAGCGTCGCGGGATGCAGTTTTCCGGTACGGGGCACGGCCGCAAGGATCGCATCGGCGAATTGCTTCATCGATACCACGGGCCGTGCCCGTACCAGTGCTCTGGCTAATGCTCGACTTCTCCTTTCTCCAGTGGTGTAGATCAAATCCGCTAATTCGCGCTCCGAAAGCGTGTTGACGAGATCGGCCGCCGTCGGTCCCTCCGATGTTCTGTCCAGCCGCATATCCAAAGGGCCGTCGTGCATCAGGCTGAACCCGCGCTCCGGGGTTTGGAAGTGCATCATGCTGGTGCCGAAGTCGGCGAGCAGCGCGTCCATCAATCCGGCGCCGAGCGCATCGAGCGCCTGCCGCGCCTTCGAGAATGGCGTGTGAATGAAGGTGATGGGGCTGGGAGATCCCTCGCAGTTGGCTTTGGCCATGGCCAGCGACTCGGAGTCGGTATCGCAGGCAAAAACGTGTCCATCCGGACCCACGGCGCTGCTCAGCAGCCGCGTATGTCCACCCATTCCCGTTGTGCAGTCCAGCGCGGAATAGCCGCTCCGCAACTGGAGCGCCTCCAGGGTTTCCGCCGGCATGACTGAAACGTGTTGCATGCATTGCCTTTACCGCATTCCCAACCGAGTTAGATTTTGAATTGCCTCCGCCGCGGCGGATTTTGCGTTCATGATCAGTGCATCGTGATCGACCTTGCGGTAGATGTGGATGACGCCTTTTTTTCCGGTTCCCACCACGGCGTCTCCAACCAGCCCGAGCTCGGTGCGCAGCTCGTTGTTGATGAGCACACGTCCGTTGGAATCGAGGTCGCTTTCGGTGCCGTAATGGTTCGCCAGTGCAAGGAGCCGTTCGACGTCCGGGGACTGGTCTGACAGTTCCTCGAACAAAGAAAGGTTGGACCGCCAGATCGATTCGGAGTAGATTCGAATAACTGTGCCGTCGAGACTCGTACAAAAGACTTTTTTATCGCTGAGGTCGTGTGTGAAGAAGTGCAGCCAGGTCGCGGGTAAGCGAATGCGGCCTTTTTCATCGCAGCGGGTATCGAAATTGCCGAGGGGCTGCCTGTTTGCAGGGCCCTTGACCATGTCAATCATTTTATCGCCCACTGCGTGACACTTTTCGCCACAGAACAAGCATAGGTCGCTTTCTCCTGGTTTTCAAGACCTGGCGTGCAGTTTTTTGCACGCATAAGTCCCGTCTTTCTTTTGTCTTGCGTAGAAATATGCGAAGAAATGGCGAATCTGATCCTCCCCTGCTTCGCTGCCCTGTTGTTTGCTACCCTTTCTTTGTGACTCATTCCTCGCTGTACGACATAGATCCAGGGCCGGACTGCCCTGAGATTGTTCGGGTCATCATCGAAATCCCCAAGAATTCGGCTAACAAGGTCGAGTACGACGGAGAGTTGGGGGTTTTCCGGCTGGACCGGGCACTCTATTCTCCGATGCACTACCCCGGCGATTACGGATTTATCCCAGGCACGATGGCCGGCGACGACGACCCGATCGACGTCCTGTGCCTCGTGAATGAACCGAGTTTTACCGGCTGCCTGATCGAGAGCCGGCCGGTGGGAATCCTCTGGATGGCCGATGAGATGGGGACCGACGAGAAGATTCTGGCGGTGCCGACACGGAATCCGCGTTATGACCAGATCCACACGCTCGACCAGATTTTTCCGCATGTACGGCGGGAGATCGAGCACTTCTTCACCATCTATAAGGAACTGCAGGGGATTGTTCCGAAGATGGAGGGGTGGGGAGGGCCGCCGGAAGCGCGGAAGGCGATTATCGAATCACGTGCCCGCTATCTCGAGTTACAAAAGAAGAAAGAACCGGCCGCGGAGTAAGTGATGGCTGTGGCCGCTCGCCGCTGGCTGGTTCGTGGCCTCGTACAGGGTGTGGGGTTCCGGCGGTTTGTGGAGCGGGAGGCCGTGGAGTTGTCGCTTGCGGGTTGGGCGAGAAACCTGGCCGACGGGCGCGTTGAAGTATTGGCGCAGGGACCGGTAAGTGCGTTGGACGCATTGCAGGGGCGGCTTTGGCAGGGGCCTCGCTGGTCGGAAGTCCGGGATGTGGAGGCGATCGAGGAATCTGTCTCCGCGAAGCTCCATTCCTTTCACATTCTCTAGTTCCTCTCCGATAAGACCGGTAGTATGTTGAACGGCATGCGTTCCGGCCGTCATATCCTGCCCGGACAGGTTAGGGCTCTTTCGCGGCGGGATCGCGCAAGTCCCGGCAGTCCAGAGAATCGGCCTTGGTATACTAAGAGTCCGCTCGCATGGACCACTTGAAACAACTTATCCGGGAGATCCCGGACTGGCCGAAGCCCGGCATCCTCTTTTACGACATCACCACCTTAATGAAGGACGCCAAGGGGCTGGCGGAGGTCATCAATGGCCTCAAGGCCGGCGTGATACCCGAAGATATCGATGTCGTATTGGGTATTGAGGCCCGCGGCTATTTCTTCGCTCCAACGGTGGCCCACGCGCTCGGCAAAGGATTTGTCCCTGTGCGGAAGCCGAAAAAGCTTCCCTGGCAGATCGAATCGGTTGAATATGCGCTGGAGTACGGCACCGATACGCTGGAGATTCACCGCGACGCGGTTCAACCCGGTGAGCGTGTTTTGATTGTCGACGATGTGCTTGCCACGGGCGGAACTGCGGCGGCAGTGGCGAAATTGGTTGAAAAATTGGGTGGAAAAGTGGCCGGATTCGCTTTCGTGATCGAGTTGGACTTCCTCAACGGCCGCGAAAAGTTGAACGGATATCCGATACGGTCGCTTGTCCATTACTAGCGCATCATGGCCGCTACACGCCATGCGCGCCTGAAAGCGTTCGCCAAGTTGAACCTGGACCTGAAGGTCTTGAATCGCGGGGCGGACGGTTTTCATGAATTGCGCTCCGTCTTTCAAACCGTCTCGGTTTTTGACACGATCGATATCGCCTTCACGCCAGGCCGGAAGACCGAACTGACGCTGGACGACCCAGGCGCTATTCCGGACAATCTGGCCACGCGAGCGGCTCAGTTGCTTCTCGATCACGTTGGCGGAACCGGCCGTGTGGAAATGAGGCTGACCAAGAGGATCCCTGTGGGGGCGGGAATGGGCGGTGGTTCAGCGGATGCTGCCGCAGTGCTGCTCGGGTTGCCAGTTCTGGCGGGGTGGCGTATCCCATTGGAAGCATTGATCGATATCGGTGGGCGCCTTGGTTCGGACGTGCCCTTTTTCCTACTCGGTGGCGCCGCCGTGGCGATAGGGCGGGGAACCGAGCTCTACCCTCTTCCCGATCTGCTAGCGGCGCGCGTGCTGATTGTGAAGCCAAAGGTCCACGTCTCGACACCGGAGGCCTACCGCGCCTTTGCCCGCGACAGTCACGGTAAATTGACGGAAGCTCAACGGATTCAGTATATTGATAGTTTCCAGTCGCGCGTCTGGGGACTCGGGGATTCCCTGTCTGCAAGCGGGACCGGAACGCAGGTCGAGAACGATTTCGAAGGTGTGGTCTTCCCCCGGCACCCGCAATTGAAATCCATCCTCAAGAATCTACAAAAATCAGGGGCTGACCCGGCCAGGATGACAGGCAGCGGCTCGGCTCTCTTCGGAGTCTTTACCACACAAAATCAGGTTCGGCAGGCGCAGGCAGCATGCGAAACTCTGCGTCCTAAGCCCGCGACGCTTCCGGCGACATTTGTCAGCCGGAGCAGGTACCGGGCCGCCTGGTGGCGTCAACTGCAGGAACACATGGACGGAAACAAGGACGGAAAGCAATGGCCGCCCCAAAGCCGGTACGCGCTTCGGCGCCGCAACGAGCGATGAGACCCGAAAAGCTCAAGCTCTTTACCGGTAACGCCAATCCGGCTTTAGCCACCGAGATCGCCGAAGCACTCGGCCTGGAACTCGGCGTAGCGCCTGTGCGTACCTTCGCCGACGGTGAAATCTACCTCCAGATCAAGGAAAACGTCCGCGGGGCGGATGTTTTCGTCATCCAGCCCACTTGCGCTCCAGTGGATCGCCACATTCTGGAACTGCTGTTGATGATCGATGCGCTGAAGCGTGCGTCGGCCGACCGCATCACGGCCGTCCTTCCCTATTACGGCTACGCCAGGCAGGACCGGAAGGACAAGCCGCGGGTTCCGATCTCGGCCAAGCTTGTCGCGAGCCTCATCGAGCGCGCCGGCGCCGACCGGGTGCTTTGCCTGGACCTGCACGCTGCGCCGATTCAAGGATTCTTCGACATCCCCGTGGATCACCTTTATGCCGCGCCGGTTCTAGTGGAATACTTCCGCGAGAAGTCATTTGAGAATCTGATGATCGTCTCGCCCGACGCGGGCGGCGTGGAGCGTGCGCGCGCCTTCGCCAAGCGGCTTCGGGCTCCGATGGCCATTATCGACAAACGCCGCGAAGACGTAAACGTGGCCGAAGTGATGCACGTGATCGGCGATGTGCGCGACCGCCATTGCCTGATCATTGACGATATTATTGATACGGCCGGAACGCTGGTGAAGGGCGCGGAAGCGCTGCTGGCTTCCGGCGCGTCGGCAGTAACCGCTTGCGCCACTCATGCCGTGCTCTCCGGGCCGGCCGTTGAGCGCATACAGAATTCCCGGCTATCGAAGGTCATTTTCAGCAACTCCATTCCGCTGAAGGATGAGGCACAAAGCTGCGACCGCATTCATACGCTGTCGGTGGCGCCGCTGCTGGCCCAGGCCATTCGATCCATCCATGAAGAGACCTCGGTCAGCGGACTCTTCAACTAGACAGCAGCCACCGGTTTCATTCGAACAAGTTTCAATTCAGATAGGTACCAAGCAGAGGTCAGTATGAGAAAAGATATCACCGTCGCCGCCACGCTTCGCCCCTCCCGCGGGAAAAACGAAGCCCGCCGCCTGCGGGTCAGCGGTTTGATGCCCGCGATCGTTTATGGCACTGGGAAGGATCCAGTCGCTGTCGCTGTCAACCCGAAGGAAGTGAACAAGATCCTTCACTCCTCCACCGGCCACAACACCATCTTCGACATGGCCGTTGGCGATGCGGCGGCCGAGCCCGTGATGGTTGTCGATTGGCAGCACCATCCGCTGAAGGGTAGCCTGCTCCATGTCGATCTGCTTCGGATTGACCTCAACAAGGCGATTAAGGTCAATGTCCCGGTTCACATCAAGGGTGAAGCGGTTGGCGTCAAGATCGGCGGCGGCGTAATGGAAGTCGTCAATCGCGAGGTGGAAATTGAATGCCTCCCGAACGACATTCCGGAGTTCTTCGAGGTCGACGTCACCGAGCTGGGGATCAACCAGGGCGTTCGCGCCGGAGACCTGAAGCTCGCCGAGTCGATGAAGCTTTTTGCTCCTGCTGAATCCGTGCTGGTGCACATCACTGCGCCTCGCGCCGAGGAGGCGGCTGCCGTTGTCCCCGGCGCCGTGGCCGGTGCGGTGGAGCCGGAAGTGGTCAAAGCGAAGGGCAAGAAGGAAGATGCCGCGGCGCCCCCTGCCGGCGGCGACAAGAAGAAGAAATAGTCTCCGGTGGCCGTGGAAGCGCAGGTTGTTGGAGATGGGCCGTCCTGGCTTATCGCAGGGCTTGGAAATCCGGGACCGGAATACGAGCGTACTTACCACAATCTGGGCTTCCTGGCGATCGACCGGCTGGCGGAGACGGCATCGATCCGCGTCTCCCGGCCGGAATGCAAGGCCCTTGCCGGAGCGGGCGTCATTGCCGGCGTCCCGGCGCTCCTGGCCAAACCGCAAACGTTTATGAATTTGAGCGGCGGTTCATTACAACTGCTGCTTGCGAAGTACATGCTCCCGCCCGAGCGATTGATTCTGATCTACGATGAATTGGCGCTCGACTGGGGCTCGCTGCGAATCCGGTACAAAGGGTCCGCCGGTGGTCACAACGGCGTCACCTCGGTCATCCGCGGCGTGGGCAACGACCGCTTCATCCGGGTCCGCCTGGGCGTCCGTCCCGAGCATCCGGCCAACATGACAGATTATGTGCTCTCCAAAATCCGGAAAGCGCAAGTAGAAACCCTGGATTCGATACTCGACTACACACGTCTTGCCGTCGAATCCATCATCACCGAAGGCGTCGAAAAGGCCATGACGAAATACAATCGTCGCGCCCAAGGTGCAAACGAGGAACAATGAGAACCTACGAACAACTGTTCATCGTCAATACGGCTGCCGCCGATACCGATGTCGATGCGCTGCTTGAGCAGCTCAGCGGCATCGTCAAGGCGAGCGGCGGGAATCTTGACAAAACAGACAAATGGGGCGTGCGCAAGCTCGCCTATCGCATTAGCCGCCAGACCGAAGGAACCTATTTCCTTCTGGCCTTCTCCTGCGGCGCCCAGACGGTACGCGAAATGGAACGCCGTCTGCGTGTGGCCGATATCGTGCTGAAGTTTATCACTGTGCGCATGGACGAGCGGATGAAGCGCGTCGCCAAACGCCAGAAGCGCCGCGAAAAGCGTCTGGCCCGCAAGCCGCAGTTGAGCGCGCCGGCTCCGGCCGCCGCCCTGCCCGGTGCGCCCGCTCCCGGCGCCGCTCCTGGAGCACCGGCTCCTGGTGCGCCCGTCCCCGCCGTCCCCGCCGCTCCGGAAACGCCTGCCGCCGAACCCGTGGTATCCACCGCGCCCGCCGAAACGGCGCCCGCCGCGGAAACCGCCGATAAACAATAGGAAAGGTCAAAAGAGGATACATATATGGCTGAGACCAAAGGTGGTCGTCCGATCGCTGCCTCGCAGCGCCCCACGGGTGGGGATAAGGCCCTGGTTCCCGGTAAGAAGCAGTTCTTCCGCCGGAAGAAGGTGTGCCGGTTCTGTGTCGAGAAGATCGACTTCATCGACTACAAAGAAGTGAAAATGCTCTCGGCGTTCATCTCCGAGCGCGGCAAGATTACCCCGCGCCGTATCTCCGGCGTCTGCACGATTCATCAGCGGCTATTGACCGAGTCCATCAAACAGGCTCGGAACATCGCCCTGCTGCCTTTCTCCACGGCGGTCTAAGTCCCGCCCGATCCGGAAATTCGAGGAGTCCATCATGGAAGTTATCTTGAGAGAAGACATCGAAAAACTCGGTTCGCGCGGCCAGTTGGTTAAGGTCGCCCCGGGTTTTGCGCGTAATTTTTTGCTGCCGAAACGGCTTGCCGTGCCCGCCACGGAAGCCAACAAGAAGATCGTTGAGCAGGAGCGTCAGGCCGCCCTTCGCCGGGAGGCGAAGGAAGCGAACGAAGCGCAGGACCTCGCCAAACTGGTGGCGCCCGTGGTCATCACCATCGCTCAAAAAGCGGGCGAGAACGATCAGCTCTTCGGCTCGGTAACGTCGGCCGATATCGCCGCGAAGCTGGAAGAGCAGAAGTTCCACATCGACCGCAAGAAGATCGTGCTGCACGATCCCATCAAGCAGCTCGGCGAGCACTCCGTCACCATCAAGCTGCATCGCGAGGTGTCGGTCGATATCAAAGTCAACGTCGTCAAGGAAGACTAGCTTTCCGGCGCGATGTTCTTTTCCACGGCCCGCCTCGCGTAACCCGCGGCGCGGGCCGTTCCGTTCTACCGACTTACTATCTGGAGAAACCGTATGGCTTACTTTGATCTAACCGG
Source organism: Acidobacteriota bacterium (assembly GCA_016185425.1). Lineage (GTDB taxonomy): Bacteria > Acidobacteriota > Terriglobia > Bryobacterales > Bryobacteraceae. The sequence continues at coordinate 189,035 of JACPNQ010000006.1, forward strand.
GCAGACCGCAATCGTCACCGGAGGCGCGAGCGGAATCGGCCTGGCGATCGTCCGCCGCCTCGCTAATGCCGGCGCCACCGTCGCCATTGCCGATATGAATCTCGCCGCCGCCGAAGAGGCCGCTAAAGGCGTCCAGGGCGCCTTCGCCGTGCAGGTGGATGTTTCCGATTGGGCGTCGGTGGAAGCTGCCTGGGCCGCCGTGCTCGCCAAGACCGGCCGCATCCACATTCTTGTGAATAACGCAGGTGTGGCCGGCAAGGCCGCTCCGCTTTGGGAGCAGGATTTCAGCGATTGGTCCAAATGCATCAAGGTAAATATGGACGGCGTTTGGAACGGCTGCAAGGCTGTCATCGGCCACATGCGCGAACATAAATATGGACGCATCGTCTCCATCGCCTCGGTAGCGGGCAAGGACGGCAATCCGAACATGACCGCTTATTCGTCCACAAAGGCGGCTGTGATCGGCTTCACCAAATCGCTCGGCAAGGAAGTGGCGACGGACGGCATCTGCGTGAACGCCGTCGCGCCGGCCGTTGTGCGCACGCCGATTTTGGATCAGTTGACGCCGGAACAGGTGAAGTACATGACGGACAAGATCCCGATGCGCCGGACAGGTGAGCCGGACGAGATCGCGGCGGTCGTCCATTTTCTGGCGAGCCCCGATTGCAGCTTTGTCACCGCGCAGACCTACGACGCCTCGGGCGGCCGCAGCACTTACTAAGGATTTTTATGTTACTCACTCCGGATCGCTATGCGGAAACGTCCACCGAAGAGTTATTGACCGAAGCGTCCCTCGGCCGGGTTGGCGTGGATCATGCCTGGATCAACGCGTTACTGGCGCGCGATCCGGAGGATACGGCAGCCGGCCTCGTGGCGTTCTATGACGAGATGGACGAGGAAGTGCGCATCGACCTGAGCGCCGAGCTTTTCCATATTCTTCGCGCCCTGCGCTCCACCGCCGCCATTCCCGTCTACATCGACCTGCTGCACGACGCGGAGGACGACGATCCGACGGAAATTTATGAAGCGCTCGCCGAACTCGGCGCCGCCGCCATCGACCCGCTGCTCGAAATCCACACCGAAACGGGCCCGGAATCGCAGGCCAATATCGAGTTTCTTCTTGCCGGCCTGCGCGTGGAAGATCCGCGCATCGACCATCTGTTGGAAGAGCGTCTGGCGTCCGATCCAGCCGACGCGGCGATCAACCTCAGCCTCTACGGCAGGGCTTCCTTTAAGCCTCTGATTGAGAAGAGAATCGCCGCCCTCGATTCTGCCGCCGAGTCGTATGCCCACGACAAGCACGAGCTCGAATTCGCTCTCGATCAGCTCAGCGCCGTCACGATTCCCGACACTCCGGAGCCGTTCAACATCCTGGAGCATTATCCGGAAACCGCTCCGCCGGTGTTCGACGTGCTGGAACCGGTGGAGATGCTGGCGTTCCTGGAACATCCCGACGCGGAGACGCGGCGGCTGGCTGTAGAAAGTCTCGGCAACGAAAAACTCGATGAGGCCGAGACGGCTCAGATCGTCGCGCTCGCCGAGTCCGACCCGGACATTACGGTTCGCGCGCAGGCGTGGCAGTCGCTGGCTGGTGCCTTGGAAGACGAAGGCGTGAAGGCGAAGATCGAGGAAAAATTCGCCGACGCGGACTCGCCTGCGCTTGAACGGGCGGGTGCGGCTTGCGCGCTCGCGGAGGGCGAGGTTACAGAAACACTCATCGAAGGACTGGAACGGTTTTATCAGGACCCGGCCACGCGAGCGCTGGCGTTGAAGGCCATGTGGCACAGCCTGGATCGCAGCTTTGCGGATCGTTTTCCGCCGCACCTGGAAGACGGAGACCGCGACGTCCAACGCCAGGCCATCTGGGGTACAGGCTATCTTGGTGTGGGCCACGCCGCGGGCGCGCTGGAAAAACTCTTCGACGATCCCGATGTCCGCGACCATGCTCTCTTCGCCTACGCGTTGAGCTGCCCTGGCGAGGTCAGCCGCGGCAGAGCGAAAGGTCTTTTCAAAAAAATCTTCGACCTTGCAGGCGGGCTTAGCGCCGAGGAGGTCGAGATCGTCGAGTCGGCCATCGATCAGCGCCTCTCCATGCACGGACTTGACCCTGTGTTTCACCCGCACCGGCACTAATTAAAGATCCGGGACCGGAGGGGAAACATATACAATGATCGGAGCGTCTCTCTAAACGCGGAGTAAACTTTTGCCTGCCGTTCGTGTCGCCTATTTCGCAGACTCTTTTCACGAAGTGAACGGAATGGCGCGTACGAGCCGCGAATTGGACGGCTACGCGCGACGGAAGAACGTACCGTTTCTGTGCGTGCGCGGCGGCGAGGTGACAAAGTACTCGACCGAGGGTGCGACCGCGGTGCTTGAGCTGCGGCGGGCGTCGACGTCGATTCCTGTCGATGCGGATCTGGCTTTTGACCCGCTGCTCGGGCGGCACCTGCTTCGCGTGCGGAATACGATTCGGCGCTTCAAGCCGGACCTGATTCACGTTACCAGCCCAGGCGATATCGGGCTGATGGGCGTCTACTTTGCCTATCACTACAACATTCCGCTCGTCGCAAGCTGGCATCATAACCTCCACGAGCTCGCGGCGCGGCGCTTGCACATTATCCTCGATCACCCGCTGTTCAGCTTCCTGCCGAAGGCATACGCCGACTTCGTCACGCTCCTTACTGAACGCGGCGCGCTTGAGGGCGTCGCGCTGTTCTACAAGCTCGCCTCGGCGCTATTTGCGCCCAACCCCGAACTGGTCGGTATGCTGGCCGAACGCACCGGCAAACCTGTGCATCTGATGCCCCGCGGTGTCGATACGGAACTGTTCCATCCGGGCAAACGGTTCCGCCAAGATGGCGCGTTCACCCTCGGATTCGCCGGCCGCCTCCAACCGGAAAAGAACGTCCGCCTGTTAGTTGACCTGCAAAAGCAACTGCCCGAAGGCAATCACCGCTTTTTGATTGTCGGCGACGGCTTCGAACGCACCTACCTGACGCGCCGCCTTCGACGCGCTGAATTCACGGGGTTCCTGGATGGCGAACCGCTCGCCGCGGCCTACGCCAGTATGGACCTCTTCGTTTACCCTTCCTGCACAGATACGTACGGCACCGTGGTTCAGGAGGCGCTCGCATGCGGCGTCCCCGCGGTGGTCCGCGATCAGGGCGGCCCACGATATTTGATTGAGTCGGGAGTGAATGGCTATGTGGCCCGCTCCGATGCCCATTTCATTCGAAGCGTGGTTCAATTGATGGGGGATCCCACGCGGTTGCCGGGCCTGCGCCGGGAGGCGCGGGAATCGGCTTGCCGGACGAGTTGGGATTCCGTTTGTTCGGCGGTCTGGGAGATCTACGACCGTGCTCCGCGCCACGAAATTGCGCCCACGCCGGCCTTGTTGCACTAATCCGCACGTTACTCCGGTACGATAGGACACAACGCGACTTCATGGCTTCTTCTACTGCAACTAAGGGTCTACTCCGCCAGATTGGCTTGCTAAGCGCTACGGCGCTCGTGTTTTCGAACATGATCGGTACTGGGATTTTCACCACCACCGGATTCCTCGCCGGTGACTTGGGCGATCCGGCATTGGTGATGGCAATTTGGGGGGTAGGTGCGCTAATCGCGCTCGCGGGCGCGTTATGCTACTCCGAGTTAGGCGTTAATTTCCCAAGCTCCGGCGGCGAGTATGTCTACCTCACCGAGGCCTATGGCCCGACCTGGGGCTTTATGGACGGTTGGGTCTCGTTTTTTGCGGGCTTCTCCGCGCCCGCGGCGTTGGCCGCGCTCGCGTTCTCCGAATACCTCAGTTACGTTTTTCCGGCTCTCAAATCAACGAATACAACGTCGATCGGTCCGATTGAAGCCGGTCCGGCGCATCTCACCGCGAGCGCACTCATCGTCGCCCTGACGATCCTCAATTTCTTCGGGATCAAGTTCGTCAGCGGTGTGCAGAATGTACTTTCCGGACTGAAGCTCGCCGTCCTCGCCGGCTTCCTTATTCTGGGTTTCGCCGCCGGCAAAGGCGATTGGTCCAACTTCTCCCAGCATGCCGTCCGGACATCGGCGGCTCCTCTCTGGGAGCAGTTCGCGACCAGCCTGATCTTCATTTTTGTCGCCTATTCCGGATGGAATGCCGCGACCTATGTTGCGGAGGAGCTGCAGCAGCCCGAGAAGACACTCCCCAAAGCGCTTACGCTTGGAACCGTTCTGGTGGCCATACTGTATGCATTGCTCAACCTTCTCTATATCTACGCCACGCCTCTGGAACACATGAAAGGCGTGCTGCGAGTCGGCTCGCAAGCGTCGGAGCGGCTGTTTGGGGCTGATGTCGCGTCCCTATTTAGCGTGTTGATGGCGGCGAGCCTGGTCGCGTTTGTGAATGCTCTAGTCACCATCGGCCCGCGCGTTTATTATGCGATGGCAAAGAATCGAGCTTTCTTCCCCGCTGCCGCGAAGATCCACGAAAAGTGGCGCACGCCGGTCGCTTCCATCGCCATGCAAGGAGTCTGCGCTGTCTTCATGTGCCTGACTCCCTTCCGTGATCTGATGTTCTATGTCGGCTTCTTGCTCAATGTCTTCGCCGCCCTGGCCGTGTCGTCCCTGTTCGTCTTCCGCAAACGGCCCGGCTGGCATACACTTCCCGTCGTGAGTTTCGCGTGGCCGCTGCTGCCCGTATTCTTTCTGGTTTGCTGTGTCTGGGTGGCCGTTTCGGGCATTATGCTGCGACCATCGGTATCGCTAACGGCATTCGCAACCGTCGTCCTTGGCGCCGCGGTGTACAAGATGTTTCTCGCCCCGAAGCCGGCCCCGGCCCTTGAGTCTAAGGCGTAAACCGGAGAGACAGACGCGGGCCATCGCTGGTACTCTCGTGCCATGTGGTTCCAGAGATTGGCTGCCGTTCTGCTTCTGACGGGCTGCGCTGCACCTCTTCCCGCAGTCGATTTCTCAGGCTCCTGGACACTGGCCGTTGCCAAAAGCGACTTCGGACGCGCCAACCCGCCGCAATCGCTCGCGATGAGGGTGAAGCAGAGCAATTCCCAACTCGCCGTCGAATCGACGCTTGTCGACGGCCGCGGCGCCACGACCAGTGCCTACACTCTTGATCTGACCGGCAAAGAGACCGAAAACCAGATGCGCGGCAACAAAGTGGTCTCCGTCTCCACTTGGCGTGGATCGATGCTGCAAGTCAAAGCGAAGACCTCGGTCCAGGGTACCGACGTCAAGACAGTAGACCAGTGGCAATTAGATGAGAGCGGCAGCACGCTCACCGTCTACCGTACCGCTACGACGCCCAACGGCGAATTCGAACAAAGATTCGTCTACGAGAAAAGCCCGGTAAGGCACTAGGGTGTTTACCTCTCGCGGATAGTGTCTATCCTCGATTCGTCTGCCGCTCGAACCATGTTTGAATGAGGTTGCGGATTCCAATGAAGCGCAATCTCTTTCCATTTTTGGGCATCGCGTTCGTGGTTGCCATTGCGGCGACGGGCGTGTTCTATGGGCTGTTTGTTGGGAAAATCAGCGGAGCCTCCCCGGCCGCCGCGGCTGGTCCGGCGGGAATTGTCGTCGTGGCGCATCCTGTCGACCGCGGCATGGTGTTGACGGCGGCGGATCTGAGGGTGCAGCCAGCGGGCGTTGAACGTCCCGTGGGCGCATTCGGAGCGATGGACGAAGTTGTCGGCCGCACCGTCGTGAAGTCGCTTGCCGCGAATGAACCTGTCACGGCGGTTGGTCTCAGTGGCGCCAAAACTGCCAACGCCGGCGGACTAGCCATCCCCAAGGGTATGCGCGCGATCTCGATTCGGGTTTCCGATTCCGCCGGGCTCGTCCCGTACCTCCGAACAGGGAATCACGTCGACATACAGTCCTTCCGGACCACGGCGTCGGGCGAGCCGATCGTCCGGACGCTCCTCTCCAATGTGGAAGTGCTGAACGTACACCCTGATGCCGGACCGCAGCCTTCGTCCGCCACCGTCCTGAATCTCCTCGTGCAATCCAAAGACGTCGAGCGCGTCGCCTTGGCCGATTCCGCGGCGAAAGTCCGCATCGTCCTTCGCAATTCCGAGGATAAGGACGACGTCACCATCTCGCCTTCCGCGCCGGCGCAGTCGAAATTCGCGTTGGCTCCCGCCGGTCCCCGAGTCAACTTCCAGGTACGCATGGCCGCTGCCGCCGCCGGCACGGTGCGCGAGATCACCGCGCGCGCCGGCCTCGCCGCGGATGCGAACGGCGCCGTCCGCATCGGTCTGCTTCCCGCCGATTGGAAAGCCGAATCGGCTCTGCCGCAGTTCGAACGCGCCAAGTCGCTCCGCATGCTTGCCACCGAAAATGTCGATTCTCCGCAGGGGCAGGAAGTTTCGTTTCAAGCCGGCGGCGAACGGCGGGGAGAATACGATCTCCGTCTCCGGCTTACCTCGCGCGGCTACGGGAACGGCGTGATGCGCGTCCGCGTGCGGCCGGAGTTGACACTTCCGGAGCGTGGCGGAGTCAGCAGCCGCAGGTTCTCCGCCGATTTCAACATGGCCGACGGCCAGTCGGTTCTCGTGGCCGGCTTCGAACGTGACGCTTCGGCGCCCGCCCTCATCGATAAACTCTTCCGCTCGCCGGCGGCACAACCACCTGACAGCGAGCTGCTCCTGGTTGTGACGCCGCACGTCACCGGGCAGTAGGAATAGGCGGAAATCGTGGCGGGAGCGATGGCATTCCTCTTTTTCATCACGACGTTTCTGGCGGCAGCCACGGCTGTTCTTATCGCCGCGTTTGTGCAGAGCCGTCTCCGTGCGCGCCACGATGCCCAGCCCGAAATAAGCTTTGCGTTGCCGGACGAAGGCGAAGAGCCGGTCCTGCTCAACGATCCGAAACACAGCTCCATTAGCGTCCTGGAGCTGATCCTGGAGCGCCTCAACGTCATCCAGCATCTCCGCCGTTTGCTCGACGACGCCGGTTCCCGCTGGAGCGTCGGCCGCGTGGCGGCCACGATGCTGTTACTTGGTTCGATCGGCGCCGCGCTCGTTATGGATATACGCTGGCTACCGCCAGGGTCCAGCGTCGCCGCGTTCGCCGCCGGCGCCAGTATTCCGTACATTTACCTCTTCAAGTTGCGGCAAAGGCGGATGGAACAGTTCGAGGTCCAGTTTCCCGACGCTCTCGAAAGCCTGGCGCGCGCCATGCGCGCCGGTCATCCACTGCAAGGCGCAATTGAAACTCTCGCCGCCGATATGCGCGCGCCGCTCGGCCCGGAGTTCCGCCGTATACGGGACGAGCGCCGCCTCGGTATGCCGTGGAAAGCGACGCTCGAAAAATTCTCCGATCGTGTACCGATCCTCGAGGTCCGCCTCTTCGCCGCGGCTGCGCTGATCAGCGCGCGATCGGGCGGCAAGTTCACCGAGGTCCTTGAAAGTCTCGCCGAAACGGTCCGCGAAGGCGTCTCTCTTCGCGGCGAAATCCGCGCCGTCTCCGCGCACGGCCGCATGACGGGCGCCATTCTCACGATCCTTCCTTTTGGCATCGCCGTCATGCTCTACCTCACCAGCCCCGACTACCTCCTTACACTGGTGGATCACCCCTTCGGCCCCACCATGATCGGCGCGGCCATCGCTTTCGTCGTCGCCGGACACTTCGTCATCCGGTACATCGTGCGCATTCGCGTATAGAAACCCATGAGTGAACTCACCATACTCATCGGATTCTTCGTCGTCGTCATGGGTTGCATCACCGGCCTCGGCTTTGTCTTCATGAACCGTGGCGACGGAACGGCCGCCATCGACGCTCCGCCGGCCGATGGCTTCCGCGAATCACTTAAGAATCTTGGCTCGCTGATCCCCAAGCGCTCGCACCACGTCGATCACTACCGCCAGCTCCTCAGCAACGCCGGCCATCGCCACCCTGACGCGCTCACCACGTTCTTCGGTATCAAAGCAGCCAGCATTCTGGCCTGTGCCTGTCTAGTGGCGCTTATCTCGCTCATCGCCTCCGGAGATTCCACCGGCATCGTCATGGCAATCATCGCGGGCGCCGGTATCGGCCATTTGCTCCCGGACCGTATTCTGCGCTCTACGCACACCCGCCGCGACAACTATCTCCGCAACTCGCTTCCCATCGCGCTCGAACTGATGATTCTCGGTCTTGAAGCCGGCCAGGGGCTCGATTCCGTCATCGCCGAAACCGCACGCGAACTGAATGCGACACATCCGGAACTCGCTGAGGAGTTCAACCTCGTCCTAATGGAGATGCTTGCCAGCCGCAGCCGGCAGGAGGCATTGCGCGGTCTGATTGACCGCAACACCGAGCCCGAAATGAAACGAATCGCTCAGGTCCTGATCGACGGCGATCGCTTCGGTACGGGACTTGGCACCGCCCTGCGCAATCAGCTTCGCTTCCTTCGCACGCGCATGCGGCAGTCGGCGCAGGAGCAGGCGCGGAAAGTCAGTGTTAAGCTCGTCTTCCCCATCTTCTTTCTAATCTTCCCCGCTATCCTGCTCGTCACTCTCGGGCCGGCGGTGATTCTCGTCTTCAACGCGCTGACGAAGATGCTCGCCAACTAGGTCATCTTCTCCACCCTCGTAACCACCTCGTCGCCAATCGCCAGCGACGCCGTCGCGCCGGGGCTCGGCGCATTGAGCAAATGCAGCGCCCGCCGCCGCTCGGCGAACAGAAAGTCCTGCACCAGGTCGCCATTCGGGAGCATGGACTGCGCCCGCACACCGGCCCCGCCCGGCGCAATATCGTCCACCGTGATCGATGGCACCAGCCTTTGCAGCGACTCACAGAACAGCCGCCGGCTGAATGACCGCCTGATCTCGTACCAACTCACCGCCGGATAGCGCCGCAAGAACCGCCAAAGCCCCGGAAACGTCAACGCATCCCACAGATCCGCCGCCACAAAGTCACGTTTGGTATAGCCTTCCCGCGCAAACGCCAGCACCGCGTTTGGCCCTGCCTCCACGCCGCCGTGAATCAGCCGCGTGAAGTGTACGCCAAGAAACGGGAACGCGGGGTCCGGCACCGGATAGATCAAGTGCCGCACCAGGTGTTGGCGCTCCGGCCGGATCAGGTAATACTCGCCGCGGAACGGTATAATCCGCATCTCCCGCGGGACGCCGCCCATCTCGGCCACGCGGTCGCAGTGCAGCCCCGCGCAGTTCACAAGGAAGTCCACCTCGTGCGCGCCGCCCGCTGTCTCCACCACCCATCCCGCGGCTGTCTCGCGCAACCCCGTCACGCCCGCCGAGGTCCGCACTTCGCCGCCCTGCCGCTCAATTCCTTGCACCATCGCCGCGGAGACGCCTGCATAGTCGACAATGCCCTCCTCCGGAACGCGCAACGCTTTCACTCCGCCCACGTTCGGCTCAATTTCGAGCATCGCCTCCCGCTCCAGCACCCGCAGCCCTGCCAGCCCGTTCGCGTTTCCGCGCTCGTAGAGATCCATCATCCGCGGCACTTCGTCCTCGGTTGCGGCCACCACCAGCTTCCCGCAGATCTCGTGCTTCACACCGTTTTCCGAGCAGAAGCGTATCATCTGCCGAATGCCGTCCACAGCCAGCCGCGCCTTGTTCGACCCCGGCTTATAGTAGAGCCCCGCGTGCAGCACGCCGCTGTTATGGCCTGTCTGGTGCCGGCCCACGGCGTTCTCTTTTTCAAAGACAACCACTCTCGGCCCAGGCATGCGTTGCCCGAAGCGATAGGCGGTGGCCAGCCCGATGATCCCGCCCCCAATAATTCCGATAGTTTTCACGAATCTATTAGCGTACCGCCAGACTTACCGTGCGCGGGCTCAACACTCCGCCGGCCTCCAACGATACCGGCACCACGCCGGGCCCAATGTCAGCCGGCACGCGGACGTTAATCTGAACCAGTCCGGCCACCAGCCCCGGCGCCGCGCCCGCGTACAGGATTTCACACTCCCGCTCCGCAATCCGCACCTTAAATGGCGCCACAATCTGCGCAAACGGTGCTACCGCCAGTTCGCCATCGTTCAGCGCTGGCCGCATTGCTCCCAGCCCTGTCGCATACAACACCACGATCGAGCCACGCTCCGCCGGATTTGCCTCGGTGTTCAAGGACCCGTTGGAGTTCAGGAACGCCCCGCCGCCGCGCCCCGAAGAAGACGCCGTGAAAAACGCCGGCGCCGTCGAGGCGGCGCTCACGTTCACGGGATTTGTCAGCCTACCCTGATACTCCAGTTGCACTCTGACCGTTGTCTTCCCCGCCACGTTGAACGGAACGGTCACCGCCACCTGCCGCGAGCTTGCATAAAGCACCGGCGCCGCCGTTCCATCGAACAACACGCGCACGCCGCCAGCGGCAGTCGCCACGCGCCGCTGCGCCGTCAGTGTGAATCCCGCCAGTTCTTCCGGTCCCAACTCCAGCCCAAACAGCGTAACGATCTGCCCCGGCGCCAAGGGGCCGTTCACGAAGCTCGCCCCGTTCACCAGTGCCGCCGAGGTCAACACACCCGGCTGCACGAAGTTGGCCTGCAAATCCAAATCGCCGTCCACCATTACCTCCTTCTGTGCCCCGCCGCCCGGCGCATTGCCGCCCCATCCCGCGAAGGTGAAGCTCCCGCCGGGAATCGCTGTCAGTCTGACCGTAGCGCCGGACGGCAGGAATCCGTCCACCGGCGCCGGCTCAATGACAATGCGCCCGCCCGCTAACGGCGATATCGAAGTCAACACTTGATACTTCGTTTCGAATTCAGCCGTGAACGTTCCGCCGTCCGCCGTGGCGATGACGCTGTGCCGCTGCGTACCGTTGTCGCTCCACGCTCGCCAGGTGTGGGAAGCGGCCCCTCCGATGGTCGTCTGCGTCAATGTTTCGACGCTAATATCGTGCCGCGACCCCGCCGCCCACGAAAATCGCCGTGGCGTCGTATATGCCGTTCCATCCACCTGAACACGGAGGCCCGGCGGCGACGAGGTCACCGTCGTCAACACTCCCGCCGAGAAGCTCGCCGCATATTGCAGTTGCGGCGATGTCATTGCGAATCGGATCGGATTGGCGCTGCCATGCGCGGAAAAGAATCCGGTCCCACTCCAGTTGGTGAACTTGAATCCGGCGGCCGGCTGCGCCTCCAGCACCACCTGTCCGCCGCTGGGTACCATATCTCCTTCGGCCCCCGGCGCCCGCAGATCCACTCGGCCACCGCCGGCCGGCAGCGCGGTCAGCGGCAGGCGGTACATTCGGACCATCTGTGCCGTGAACACGGTGGTGGCCGCGGAGGCAACGATCGTGTGCGCCCGCTGGCCAAAATCGCTCCATCGAGCGAACCGCAGCGCGGCGCCATCCACGGTTGTGTCGTCGATGCTCACCGTATGCCGCGATCCGGCCGGCCAGTCGAACTCCGCCGGCGTTCGGACCGCCGCGCCGTCCACGGTCGCCATCAGGCCGTCGGGGTTGGACGCAATCACCGTTTTCCGCGGCTGGCCGCCATAAATACGAACCGCTGTATCGATGTCGGAAGCCGCTAATCCCGCTCGCTGCCCCAACGGTATGCCTGCCGGAATGGTCTCGACGGCAACGCCGCCGTTGATCGCAAATCCCGTGGTGCTGTAGTGCATGATCGAATCGTAGGGGTAGGCGCCCACGTCGTCCGCGTTGGCAATCTGCTGCGCATACTGGCTGACGTTCGCCCGCTCGATCGAATCCGGATTTACGCGGATGTACAAGTCGCGGTCCTCCCGGGATTGCGTATGGTATAGCCCCACGGCGTGGCCGATCTCGTGAATAATCGAACCTTGCGCACAGTCATCTGGCAGCGTGATGAACTGCCGGCCGCCGATCATCCCTATGTTTGAGCTGCACGACACGCCGTTCCGCCTCCGGAACTCCACGTAGTTCGCCTCGCCCTGACGCGGCACCAGCCGCATCGGCGTCTTGGTGTTCCAATGCTGAACCGCGCCCTCCACGCGCTCCCTTTCCGGAACATCGTCGTCGATCACGTAAGGAATCGTATTGTCCGGCCAGCGGAATCGCTGTCCGGAGATCACCGCCGATGCGCGTGAACCCTTGTCCAGCTTCTCCACTGGACCGAGCACGATATCGCCCTGCCAGATCGCCTCACCCTCGACAACCTGATACCGTATCTTCCGCCCATCTATCTCGGTCTCTCGCCAATCGGCCTGCGCCCAGGCTACCCACGCGAGCGCCAGAAAAAACACGAATCGCATAACGATCATTGTCACCTACCGAATGCGGAGATCGATGCAAACCCCGCCGCTCCGGCCGTTACACACGCCTCGGCGTTCTGCTCCGACACTCCGCCCAGCGCCAGCACCGGGATCCGCACTTGCGCGCAAGCCGCGGCCAACGCGTCCAAGCCGAGCGGTGGTCCGTAGCCCAGCTTGGAGGGGGATTCGAAGACCGGACTGAGGAAGACGTAGTCGGCGCCTTCGTCCGCCGCACGTGCCACATCGTCGATCGTATGGCACGACACCCCGATCAGGAGTGCTCCCGTAAACATCCGCAGGCGAGCTGGCGCAATCGATCCTCCGGGCAAATGCACGCCCTCTGCTCCCGCCGCTAGCGCAATATCCGCCCGCGTATTGACGAACAGTTTCGGCCCGCGCCCCCGCAGGCTTCGCACCAGCTCCGTCAATGCGCGAGCCGGCAGCTCCTTCTCTCGCACCTGCACCCAATCGACGCGCCGGAGAACTGCCTCGTTTACTCCCCGTCCATTCGTGATGGCGCAGCGGATCATCCCTTTACCAGGCGTAATGCTGCCGCCGGAATCTCTACCGCGAACTGCTGTGCGTGCGCGATGTGCTCCCAATCGGTTCGCGGCAGCTCCGCGCGCAGGCCACCCTGAAACAACAACCGCGCCCGATCCGGGCCCGCCACGGCATGTTGCAATTCCAGTCCCATCGTGTTCGCGGGCGGATAGCCCTCCCGCGCCGCTACTCGCACCTGCCCCGGCACAACACATAGCGTAACGCGATCGCCCTTCAAGTGGCCGGGATAGTAGACGCCGTTGATCTCCCATTCGCCCACACGCAGCCGGCTTATGTTTCGTCCCGGATCGAGCGACAGGATCTCCGCCGCCAGCAGATTAAACACGCCCATCTGCCGGGCAATGTCGACGGATGCCGGCGCATCCAGCACGGCCTGCGGCATCCCGCTCTGCACGATGCGGCCCTCGCGGAAGACGTGCATCTGGTCGCCAAGCTCGAGCGCCTCCTCCAGATCGTGCGTTACCAGCAGCGCAGGCATCGGAAAGTCGCGCTGCACCTCTCGCAGAATCGCATACAGTTCCTGCCGCAGCACCGCATCCAGCCCCTGGGCCGGCTCATCCAGCAGCAGAATCCTCGGGCGTGCCAATAACGCCCGCGCAATCGAGCCCCTCTGCTTCTGTCCGCCCGAAAGTTCGTGCGGCCGCCTCCCGCCAACTTCCAGCAACTGGAACCGTTCCAGCATCTCGCTGACGCGTTTATGCCGTTCCAGGTTCTTCATTGAGCCCGCGCCAAACTCCAGGTTCTCGCGCAGTGTCATGTGCGGGAACAGCGCATAATTCTGAAAGACGTATCCGCAGTGCCGCGCCTGCGGAGCGAGGAACACCTTCGCCGCGCCGTCAAAGAGAATGACGTCGTTGAGCAGGATCCGGCCCTCATCCGGGCGTTCGAAACCAGCGATGCAATTCAGCGTCAACGTCTTCCCTGAACCGCTTGGCCCGAAGAGCACAGTCACGCCCGCTTCGGCCTCAAACTGCGCGTCCAGCGCAAATGCGCGGGATTCCGCTCCCGCGGGAAACGTCTTTCGCAGCCGCGCCTCCATCATCCGGGTAGCCTCCGCGGTGTCAGCCGGTTCGCCAGAGTCAACAGCGCCAGCGCCACGACGCTCACCGCCAACACCAGCCACCGCGCCGTGTCACCGCTGCCCCCTTCCACGGCATCGTAAATGGCCACCGCGATTGTCTGCGTGCGGCCGGGGATGTTGCCCGCCACCATAATGGTGACGCCGAAATCACCGAGCGACCGCGCAAACGCAAGCGCCGCCGCCGCCAGCACTTGCCGCCGCGCCAACGGCAGCGTCACCCGCCAAAACACTTTCCACTCGGGTGCTCCCAGCGTTCGCGCCGCCCGTTCATACGCGTGGTCCACGCTTTCCAGCGCCGCGCGTGTCGATTTCACCAGCAGCGGCGCCGAATGCAGCACCGCCGCCACAACGGCGGCCTGCCAGGTAAACACCAGGGGCGTCCCGAAAATGCCTTCGTAGACGCGCCCCAATCCGCTCTCCCGCCCGAGCACGATCAGCAGATAATAACCAAGCACCGTCGGCGGAAGCACCAGCGGAAGTGTCACGGCGGCGTCCAGGATCTCCTTGGCTTTGAACTCGCGATTTGCGAGCAGGTAAGCAACGGGTATTCCGAGCAGCGCGGCGGACGCCGTGGCCAGAACAGCCACGCGTAGACTCAGCCACAGGGGAAACCAGTCGATCGGCATTGAGATAGCTTGAACAAAGTATACCGATTATGTTTTGGGGGCACGGGACCGCTATCCTCGGAGCTGAGCATGCAAATTGCCGGGAAAGCCATCCTAATCACCGGAGGCGCGTCGGGCCTCGGCGCCGCCACTGCCGCTGCGCTCTCGGCCGGCGGCGCAACGCCGGTCATTCTTGATCTCCAATCGGCCCCAGAACCCGCCGTTACCGGCAGCGTGACAAGTGCGGCCGACGTGAGCCGCGCGATCGCTCTCGCAGCCGCGCACGGTGGCCTCGCCGGCGTCATTCACTGTGCGGGCATGGGTGCCGCGCAGCGCACTGTCGGCAAAGAGGGCCCCCTTCCCCTGGAAGTGTTCGAAAAGGTGGTACATGTCAATCTCATCGGCGCCTTCAACATCGTCCGCCTCGCCGCCGCCGCGCTCATGAACAACGAGCCCAACGAGGACGGTGAACGCGGTGTGATTGTTCTGACCTCCTCCATCGCCGCATTTGATGGCCAGATCGGCCAGGCCGCCTACTCCGCCTCGAAAGCCGGCATCGCCGGGATGACGCTTCCACTGGCCCGTGAATTCGCCCGCAGCGGTATCCGCGTCGTCTCCATTGCGCCAGGCCTGTTCGATACGCCCCTCCTGGCCGGACTTCCTCCGCAGGTGAAACAGGAACTCGGAGCGACGGTCCCATTCCCCAATCGCCTCGGGCGTCCCGAGGAATATGCCTGCCTCGCCCTCGCCATCTTTGCCAATCCGATGCTTAATGGGGAGACCATCCGCCTCGACGGCGCTCTGCGCATGCCGCCACGCTAGATCGATCGGGAACGGTCCCCCGGAGCTCGAATCTTATCGATAATCAGCGGGTTGCGGTTCAGACCCAATGTCCTTGTTGCAACTGTGTTATCCTGAATACTGAAAAAAAGCGATTAAGGAAAGACTAAGGAGTATCCACAGCACCCCCATGGCCCTGGCAGTTGAGTCGAAGCAGAATATTATTTCGAAGTATCGGATCAATAAGAACGATTGTGGTTCGCCAGAGGTGCAGGTAGCGCTCTTGAGCCAGCGTATCACTCAGCTCACTGAGCATTTTAAGTCCCACAAGAAGGACTTCGGTTCCCGCCGTGGTTTGTTGACCATGGTGGCGCGCCGCCGCCGCCTTTTGGACTACCTCAAGAGTACGAGCCCTGAACGCTATCAGGCTCTCATCTCTTCCATCGGTATTCGCCGCTAGTGGACCCTCGAACGGTACGGTTTCTCGTATAGACCCGGAAACTCCGCTCCGATGAGCGGACACAGCCTAGTAAAAGCACTCCCGTCTCCTTGATTCCCGTCCGCGCCGGACAGCGCGGAGAATTCAAGATTCAAGGAAATCACATGTTGCATAAAGTCGAGATTGACCTGTTTGGCACCCTGCTGTCCATCGAAACGGGTGTCATGGCCAAACAGGCGGACGGTGCGATCATCGTCCGCTCGAGCGATAACGTTGTCCTCGTCACTGCTTGCTGTTCCGGCAAGCCCCGCGCGGGCGCTAGCTTCTTCCCCCTAACCGTCGACTACCGCGAAGGCACTTACGCCGCCGGTAAGTTCCCTGGCGGCTTCATCAAACGCGAAGGCCGCATGAGCGAGAAGGAAACGCTCACCTGCCGCCTCATCGACCGCCCCATCCGGCCGCTGTTCCCCGAAGGCTTCCGCGACGAAACCCAGGTCGTCGGCCTCGTCCTTTCCGCCGAGACCGAGCGCGATCCCGCTCCGCTGGCCATGGTTGGCGCCGGCGCGGCCCTGGCCCTCTCCACCATTCCCTTCAACGAAGTCCTCGGCGCCGTGCGCGTCGCTAAGGTCGACGGCAAGTTCGTCGCGAACCCCACTTACGCCCAAACCAAGGAATCCTCCATCAGCCTCATCGTCGCCGCGACCGAAACCGGTGTCGTCATGGTTGAGTGCGGCGCCAAGCACGTCGAAGAAGAACAGGTGCTGCAAGCCCTCGAATTCGGCCACGAGTGCTGCAAGAAGATCGTCGCGGGTATCCGTGAATTGCAAAAGCAGTGCGGCAAGGCCAAGCGTGAGTTCGTCTCGCCCGCGATCAACCAGGAACTGTTCGGCCAGATCGACACCATGATCCGCGCCGAACTCACCGACGCGCTCGACACCAAGAAGTACACCAAGCTGGAATCCTACGCCCGCGTCGACGCGGCGCACGAAAAGGCAGTCGCCGCTTTCCCTGAGGAACAGCAAGCCGAAGCCGGTGCTCTGTTCGACCGTCTCAAGGAGCGTATCTTCCGCGACGAGATGCTGCAGAAGCGCCGCCGTCCCGATGGCCGCGCCTTCGACGAAGTCCGCAACATCGACGTGCAGGTCGGCATCCTCCCCCGTCCACACGGCTCCGCGCTCTTCACCCGCGGCGAAACGCAGGCCCTCGTGACTTGTACCCTCGGTACCAAAGACGACGAACAGCGCATCGAACTCCTCGATCCCACGGAGCTCTCCAAGCGCTTCATGCTCCACTACAACTTCCCGCCCTTCTCGGTCGGTGAAGTCGGCATGATGCGCGGCGCCGGCCGCCGCGAAATCGGCCATGGCGCCCTCGGCGAACGCGCCGTTTCCGCCGTTATCCCCGACGAAAAGTCATTCCCTTACACCATCCGCATCGTTTCCGACATCCTCGAATCGAACGGTTCTTCCTCAATGGCGACGGTCTGCGGCGGCTCTCTCGCGCTAATGGACGCCGGCGTTCCGGTTGACCGCGCGGTCGCCGGTATCGCCATGGGTCTCGTCAAGGAAGGAGATTCGTACGCGATTCTCACCGACATTGCCGGCGCCGAAGATCACTACGGCGACATGGACTTCAAGGTCGCCGGTTCCAAGGAAGGCATCACCGCCCTCCAGATGGACCTCAAAGTTCCCAACGTGCCCATCAGCCTGATGCGCGAAGCGCTCAACCAGGCAAAGGGCGCCCGCCTGCACATCCTGGGGAAGATGAACGCCGTCATCAGCGAGCCGCGCCCGTCGCTCTCGCTCTACGCGCCGCGCATCACCTCCATTACCATCCCGGTCGACAAGATCCGCGAGTTGATCGGACCCGGCGGCAAGGTTATCCGCAACATCACCGATACCACCGGCGTGAAGATCGACGTCAACGACGACGGCCAGGTGAACATCTACGCTACCGACGGCCGCGCCGGCGAGAAGGCGCTGCAGATGGTGCAGGATATCTGTGCCGTCGCTGAACCCGGCAAGACCTACCTCGGCAAAGTTGTCCGCATTGTCGACTTCGGCGCATTCGTCGAAATCTTCCCCGGCACTGACGGGCTGCTGCACATCTCCGAAATCTCGGAAAGCCGCGTGAAGAACGTCCGTGACGAGCTGAACGAAGGCGATCAGATCATGGTGAAGGTGCTCGCGCTCGAAGGCAACAAGATCAAGCTGAGCCGCAAAGCCATCTTGAAGGAACAGCGCGAAAAGCTCGCCCAACAGCAGAGCTAACCGGACTTCCTCCGAAAGGAAACGCCGCCGCGGTCCGCAGGGACCTCGGCGGCGTTTTTCTTTGGAACTCCGTGCGCCTACCGTATCCGCAGTGTCAGCACGTTCGAATATGCTGACAGCGCCGCCGAATTGATCGCTCGCACGCGGAACGAGACGTTCCCGTTTGGTGCAGCCGTACTCAGAGCCGTTCCCGTCACCGTGCTCAGCAAAGTCCACGAGCCGTTCTTGATCCGGCGCTCCACCGCGTAAGATGTCGCGCCCGCTACTGCAGTCCAGCTTAAGCTCACGTTCGCCCCGCTCGCCGATCCGCTCAACACCGGCGCCGCCAGCGGATTCACGGTAATTGTTTGCGTTGCCGAGGATGTTGCTCCCCCATTGTCGGTAACCCGTAGCAGCGCGATGTAACTTCCCACTGCGTTGTAGGTATGCGCAACCATCACCCCAGACCCTGTTCCTCCGTCGCCGAACTCCCACGCATACGCCGTTATCGTACCGTCAGGATCGGACGAACCCGAAGCGGAGAAATCCACCGTCAGTGGAATGGTCCCGGAAGTGGGAGTACCCGTGAACGATACCACCGGAGGCTGATTCCCGCCGCCCGAACCAAACTCGAATGCCCCGATGTCCAGCACGCCATTGACCGGACGCGGCTCTATTCCCTGTTGCTTTACGTACTGCTGGGTCACATCGTTCGCCGGAAGCGCCGCCGGATTCAGGTTCCCGCCCGCATTGACGCAGGCCGAACTGCCGGACAACCGGTAATCCTCGCCCGTCTCATCCACGAAGCCCGGCGATGTGCCGGTCACCATCGTCCCATCGTTGTTTACCGTTCCGGTAAATGAGCCGAAACTCGTCACCCATCCCGGCTTGATCCAGTTGTGGCTTAAGTTGAATACGCCCGAATCGTCCGCCAGCGAAACGGTCGATCCCGCCGCGGTTGAGTAGAACAGGTTGTTTCGCGCGTCGATGGTCTCCTCATTCGTCGATGCCCTGAATAGCGTGGTGCGGTCCGTTCGCAAAGAAATGACGGTGTTGTTGTAGAAGTACAGCGTTCCCTTGCGATACGTGGCAGTGGCGCCGCTGTCCCCACCGTAGTGAAGGATTTGCCGGTTTCCCGCACCGGCGGGCTCGCGCAGTACGTTACCGTAAACAAACGCGGCGCGGTAACTTGGGTCGGCGCGGATGATCGAGGAGTCCTCTCCATCCACCAGATCGAGTTGGCGATTACCGCCATCGATCCAGTTGTATCGAATGACTGTCCCCGCCGAGCGGTCCTTTAGATTATTCCCGCCCGCCCCCGCGATCAACGGCCCTAGCCAATTGCGCTCAAATCGTATCCCGACTGCGGCCGTATAGATATTGTGCTCGTAGATACTCCCGGAGTTCCCGCCGTCATAAATCCTGTTGCCCTCAACCACAATGTCGCGGGAGACCGCCGCATCGGATGACGCAACGAAAAACCCGTTGCCCGAGTCATGCAGGATATTATTGCGAATCGTGCAGTTCTCGCACTTTTCGACGTAGATCGTCGACGCATTGGCTGCGTACGCGGCTGCGGCGCCGTTGCGATCGGTAAAGCTGTAGGAGGGGCGGGCGCCGCGAATCTCCAGATTCTCGACGACAATATAGCGCGGCATCGTATCCGGTGGAGTATTCGCGCCACCGATCTTCACAATCCCGCGACTCTCGCTCCAATAGTTCTGGCCTGGTGCGGTAACGGCGTCGATCCCTTCTATAATCGGCAATTCCCCCGCCGGACCTGGCACCCCCGTGATGGAGATGGGAGCCGCGGCGGTCCCCTGCCGGCAAATTACAAACTTCTCTTTGTACGGCGTAGACCGATAGTAAATACGAACCGTATCTCCCGGCTGCAAGGTCGAGAGAGGAGCTGCTCCGATAGAGGCGTAGGTCCTGCCGGGACCGACCTCATAAGTGGCGCCGTCAGCAATCCCGGCGGCGGCCATGGCTAAAAACATCCCAAGCCAGTGCTTCATGGTGCCTCCTGCACTTCCAGCGAGTATATGGGCCTGTAGCGCTCCGGCGCAATCGGGACAAGTACTTATGCACGCTCTCATGTGCTCCTCTTGACACGCCCCCATCCTCACGCTATATTTAACAACGTTGTTATTTAACAACATTGTTATGCGGCCAGACTCCCTCACCACCACCTTCGCAGCCCTCGCCGACCCCACCCGTCGCGCCATCCTCGCCCGGCTCGCCTCCGGCGAGGCCTCCGTCACCGAGCTCGCCCAGCCCTTCGCAATCAGCATGCCCGCCATCTCACGGCACTTGAAGGTGCTCGAACACGCCGGGCTCATCGACCGCGGCCGCGAAGCCCAATGGCGCCCCTGCCGCCTCCAAGCTCAACCCCTGAAAGAGGCCGCCGGATGGATGGAACACTACCGCCGACTCTGGGATCAGCGCCTCGACCGCCTCGACGCATTCCTCAAAGAAATGGACAAAGCGGAAAGGAGGAGCCGTGCCCGAAAAAGGAAATAACGATATCCTGATCACCCGCGTGTACGACTTTCCTCGTGAACTCGTCTTCCGCGCCTGGACGGATCCCGAGCTCTTATCCCGCTGGTATGCCCCGGACGGCTGCACCGTCGAATTCTTTGACTTCGACTTTCGGGAAGGCGGCACATTCCGAAGCTGCATCCGCAATCCAGCCCACCACGACTGCCTGTGCATAAGCCAATTCGTCGAGATCACAGTCCCGGAAAGGCTTGCCTACACGCTCTCCTTCGCGGACCGCCAAGGGAATCGGATCGAACCCGCCGCGGCCGGAGCCGACCTCGATTGGCCCCGGCAAACCGTAGTGACTATCACCTTCGCCGAAACCGCCGGCAAGACGACCGTCACCCTCCATCAAACCGTAGATGCGACACTGGCAATACGAACCGGCGCCTACCCAAGCTGGTTGCGGATGCTGGATCGGCTGTCCACCGAACTGGCGAAGGAATACCAATGAAGAACGACCTCAAATTTGCGATCCGTTCCCTGTGGCGTGCGAAAGGCCTGGCGCTGACAGTCGTGCTCACTCTCGCGCTCGGTATTGGCGCTAACACAGCCATCTTCACCCTCGTCCGCGGTGTACTCCTGCGTCCGTTGACCAACCGTGGCGAGGAGCGGCTGATCTACGTCCATCAAAGCGCCCGCGGAATGGGCGCCGAGAACATGCCATTTTCAGTCCCGGAAATCCAGGACCTCCGCGCGCGCGTGAAATCAATGAGCGCGTTCGGGGAATTCTCCACCATCGGATTCACGATGGTCGGTCTCGGCGAACCGCGCGAAGTGCGTGCGGGCGTTGTCGACGGAGGCTTTTTCGAAGTGATGGGGCTGCGGCCGGCGCTTGGCCGCCTGCTCGATCAGCGCGACGATGGGCCTAACGCCACCGGCGCCTGCGTCCTGACCAACCGCTTCTGGGTAACCCAAATGAAGAGCGACCCATCTGTCCTCGGCAAGGTCGTGCGCCTCGGTACGCGTACGGCGACTGTCGTCGGCGTCATGGAACCCGCGGTGCCTTATCCCGCCGAAACGGAAATTATCGCAAACGTCGTGACAAGCCCCCACCACCTCTCGGCGACGATGGTCACAGGCCGCGTTCACCGCATGACGGAGCTATTCGGAAGGCTTGCCCCCGGCGCCGACCTCGCATCCGCGGAAGCCGAGCTCCGCGCCGTTCACGGAGCGATGGTGAAAGAACACCCCGAAGCGTATACGCCCAAGGCAGATTTTCGCATCGACGCCCGCCTGCTGCGCGACCAGATCACTGCGCGCGCGCGAACGGTGCTGCTCGTCCTGCTCGGCGCCTCCATCCTGGTGTTCGTCATCGCGTGTTCGAATGTCGCGAATCTGATCCTCGCCCGAACCGTGCGCCGGGAAGGCGAACTCGCCGTCCGCTCCGCCTTGGGTGCAAGTACCGGTGCACTGCGCCGGACGCTGCTTGCCGAAAGTCTGCTCTTGTGCGGAGCGGGGGCGGCCCTCGGCGTTCTCATCGCCGGTCCGATGGTGACGATCTTGGCCCGGTATGCCGCGCGCTTCTCCGTCCGCGCGCTCGACCTGACGATGGATGTGAGCATGCTCTGGGTCGGCGTTGCCCTGGCGCTAATCGCCGCCGTGACGCTTGCCTACGTACCGCGCCTGCCTTCCGCGGATGCTTCGCGCGGATCGGGATTATCGAGCGGCAATATCCGGATCACAGGCAGCGCCAATCGCCGATTGCGCGCCTTCGCCGTGGTACAAATCGCTGCTTCCTTCGTGCTCCTCGCCGGTGCGGTGATGCTGGTTAAGACACTAATCGCCCTGCAGACCGCGCCCGTCGGATTCGACACAGCCCGCGTAATGACATTCAAAGTTCCAATAATGGCGTACGGAAAGACGCCGGAGCAGGTGCGCGAGTTCTACCAGGAGACGATGCGGCAAACGTCGGTGCTTCCGGGTGTCGACAAGGTCGCCGTCGGCGTCTTCATGCCCTGGCGCGATGGCGGGAAATTCGGGCCGGGCTTCGAGTTCACAGCGGAAGGACGTGTCGTCGCTCCGGGCGAAGAGGACCCGCGTGCCCGGTTCCGCACCGTCTCCCCGGGCTACTTCGGAACCCTCGGGATTCCGATTATCGCCGGCCGCGATTTCAATGACGGGGACCGGAAGGGCGGCGAGCACGTGGTGATCATCAGCCAGAGCATCGCGCAGCGCATGTTCCCTAACCAGGAAGCTGTGAACCGTCATCTCCAGTGGACGGACCCAGTGATGAAGTTCGTCGAGATCAGTACCGCGCCGCGGCGCATCGTCGGCGTGGCCGCCGATATCGACGACGAGAACGTGGTCCGCGGTGCTTCGATGACCGTCTACCATCCTTTGACACAGGAAGTGCTTTGGGCCGGTAATCTGTTTGTCCGGACGCAGGGCGATCCCTACGCGCTAACGTCGCCCGTTACACGTACTATTCGAGGACTTTCCCCGGACCAGCCTGTGGAACGTCCGGCCACGCTCGAAGATATACGCGCCGAAGTTCTTTCGCCGGACCGGCTCAACACGATCGTTTTCGGCGGTTTCGCCGCAGTTGCTTTAGCCATTGCCATCGTCGGCGTCGCCGGCGTTTTGGCTTTCTCTGTCACCGGCCGCACACGCGAATTCGGTATCCGCCTGGCGATCGGATCGCGGCCGTCGCACTTGCTCCTGAGCGTGCTCGGGCAGGGTGCGGTAATCGCGACGGCAGGGATCGTAGCGGGAGCCGCCGGCGGCTACGCGCTGGCCCAGCTTGCCGGCAGTTACATCCAAGGAATGCGGATGCCGGGGGCGGCTCCCGTTGCGGGCTCGGCGGTGGTGTTGGTCGTGGCGGCGCTTATTGCCTCGCTCGTGCCGGCTGCCCGTGCCGCACGAGTGGATGTCATGCAGGCGCTGCGCTCGGATTGAACGGCTTATCGCAATCGTTCCGGCCGGTCCGTCAGTGGTAACACGCCATGATGGCCCTTCCGGAAGATCAGTTCATAGTTGGAGTCACTACCCATGAAGAATCTCGCCCGCGCGCCGGCGTCTTTGTCGGTGTCTCCGGCGTCGATGCCGACCGCCAACGGATACCATCCGCCGCCCTGCAGCAGGCGCTCCGGTTCGGACCATGCCTTAGGATTCTCCAGGCTCGAGGCAAAGGATACGAATATTCCTTCTGCCGGCCAGCCCGGATCGCAGCATGCGTGGTTCAGTAGCATGACATACTCGCCCAACTCGCGATTGTAGTGGACCGCCGGCCCCCACATCGCGTCCGTGTGTTCACTTTCCCACGGTGTCTTCACCGCGAAGATAGGAGTAACTTTGCCGTTGAGTCCTTCGGATTCCCAACCATCGTTGTAGAACTTGAAAACCCGTCCCGCAGGCGCGTCGCGGTCCCCGAACGCCATGCGGGCTATTGCGACGCCTTGTTCGGTGGCCGGACCGCCATACACGGAAAAGAGGAAATAAAAATACTTCTTCTCCCGGTCCAAAATCACCGAAAAGTCGCCGTGGCCTCCGGCGAAGTAGCCGTTCCTCGTAGCGCAATTCGGCTCATACCCATCCGTAAGTACAAATCCCAGATCCGTGAACGTTCTTCCGTTGTCCTTCGAGACAACTGCGCCGATTACCGGCACGCCAATATACCGATCGGCGTCCATCGGACAGTAATTGTAGATCTCGTGGTGATACCAGCCGTAGACGGTGCCATCCTCGTCCCGGTAAGTGGCTTCCATCCACCACGGCGAAACGTCGGAATTCAGTAAGTAGGTCGGCCGGGCATATCGCATCGACCCTAGCTCCACTCCCTCGCTCCGGAGCGGCAGGCCATCGGAATTATAGACGTACCGGGTACCGTTGGACCAATGGATCGGGCTGTTGGAATCCGCCACTCCTGGAAAGTAGACCGGCTCCGCGGGCACGATTCTCAATTTTTGCGCGGGCAGCACAGTCGCCAATATACCCATCGCCAGTCCAAGACGTAAAAGCATCTTCATGTTAAATGCATCTCGCGCCCAAAAAGTTACGCTATATAATTCATTAGCTTCCCTAAGGTGTTTACCCATGCAAATTTCCGTCCTTGATTGGGTCGTGGTTGCGGTGTATTTCCTGCTCAACATAGCCATCGGCTACTACTACAAGCAGCGAGCCGGATCGAGCGTCGACGAGTTCTTTCTTTCCGGGCGCGATGTGCCCTGGTGGCTGGCCGGAACATCCATGGTCGCGACCACATTCGCCGCCGACACTCCCCTTGCCGTTACCGGAATGGTCGCCCGCAACGGGATCGCGGGTAACTGGCTCTGGTGGAACTTTGTCGCTGGTGGCATGTTGGTTGTCTTCTTCTATGCGCGGCTTTGGCGCAGAAGTGGTGTCATGACGGATATAGAATTCTCCGAGATCCGCTACTCGGGCAAGCCGGCCGCATTCCTGCGCGGTTTCCGGGCGTTATATTTCGGGATTCCCATTAATTGCATCGTGCTCGGCTGGGTGAATCTCGCTATGGTCAAAATCCTGATGTTAGTGCTGGGCGTGGACAAGGTTAACGCGATCATCGTCGTTCTCCTTCTTATCGGCATAACTTCGTGGATCTCTACACTCTCCGGGCTCTGGGGAGTGCTGGTCACGGACGTCGTTCAGTTCGTCATCAAGATGGCCATGGTAATCGTATTGGCCTACTGCGCCGTTGCAGCGGCCGGCGGTATGGACGCCTTGATGACTAAGCTCGCCGCGCTTGACATAGCTCGCGGCGTTACACCCGGCGGCAAGAATTCCCTGTTGTCCTTTGTCCCGGATCTCGACTCCCCTTGGATGCCGATGATCACGTTCCTGGTCTATATCTCGCTCAACTGGTGGGCGACTTGGTACCCAGGAGCTGAACCCGGCGGCGGCGGATATGTTGCGCAAAGAATGTTCTCCGCGCGCGATGAGCGCCACTCTCTGCTCGCCACGCTCTGGTTCAACATCGCCCACTACGCCATTCGACCCTGGCCGTGGATCTTGACCGCCCTTGCCAGCATCGTTCTTTACCCCGGCCTCGCCGACCCGGAAACCGGCTATATCAAAGTCATGATCGACTACATGCCCGCCTCCCTCCGTGGGCTCATGTTGGCCGGGTTCGCCGCCGCTTATATGTCGACCATCGCCACACAGCTCAACTGGGGCGCCAGTTATCTGGTCAACGATTTCTACCGCCGCTTCCTGAAACCGCACGAATCCGCGAAGCATTATGTCCTCATGTCGCAAGCAGCGACAGTTGTTATCACCCTTCTCTCGGCCGCCGTCACGTTCTACATGGACTCCGTAGCCGGCGCCTGGAAACTGCTTATTGTCACTGGCGCGGGTACCGGCGGAGTGCTGCTCCTTCGTTGGTATTGGTGGCGAATTAATGCGTGGAGTGAAGTCGTGGCCATGGGCACCGCGTTCGTTGTCAGCGTCGCCCTCCAACTCATTTGGAAGCTCGACTCCGACAACCCCGTCCAGTTCGCATGGCTCATGATCATCACCGTTTCGGTTACGACTGCCGCTTGGCTCGCCGCGACATTCCTCACACCTCCCGAATCGAGCGAAACTCTCATCAGCTTCTACCGCCGCACGCGCCCATCCCGCGGCGGATGGGCGCCGATCGCCGCTCTCGCCCCGGATGCGAAACCCGCGGCCGATGGCCTCAATAATCTCGGATGCTGGATCGCCGGCTGCGTCATGATCTACATGGCTCTCTTCGGATTGGGAAAGGTACTCTTTAATGAAATTGCGTTGGGCGCCGGAATGCTTGTGCTTGCCGCCGCCGCGGGATTCTACATCTACCGGGATCTCTCGCGGCGGGGTTGGAGTAGCATAGCGGAATGATCTCCCGGCGAGCCCTCCTGGCCTCCGTAGCCGCCCCGGCCCGCAAGCCCAATTTCCTCTTCCTCATCGCCGATGATCATGCCGGCTACGTCCTCGGCGCTGATGGCAACAGGAAGGTGGCGACTCCAAACCTCGACCACTTTGCCGGCCAGGGAGTCCGCTTCGCCCGGCACTACTGCAATCAACCGGTATGTACCCCGTCCCGCCAATCGCTGCTCACCGGCCAAATGCCTTCGGCTGCCGGAGTTACCGTTCTAAAAACTTCTCTCGACCCCTCCAAACCTACCCTCGCCAAGCAGTTTAAAGGCGCCGGCTATCGAACCGCCGTCTTCGGCAAGATGCACCTCAACCGCCCCAGCGCCCCCGGCCTTTATGGGTTCGACGACATGATGACCGAAGGCGATATCCAGAAGGCGTGGGGCGCTGAGCCGCCCAAACGCGATCTGCCGGCCGGCGTCAAGCGCAAACCACGCTGGCAGCCCTTCAAAGACCCAGCCCGTATCTGGTTGAATGCCGACAAGTTGCCATTTCCACGCTACTACGAAGAGATGCGCGGTACATTCACCGCCAACCGTGCCATTGACTGGCTAAAGAAGCACAAAAATGACGCTGAACCGTTCGCTCTATGGGTCAGTTTCCCTGAACCGCATTCGCCCTACGATTTCCCCATCGATCACAAAGACCAGTACGACCCGAAGACCTTTGCCGTGCCAACGATTGGGCCGGAGGATGGCGGTCAGATTCCGCTGATTTTCCGCGACCTGACGCCCGCTGACAAGCAAGGGATCATCGCCTCGTACTACACCGCCGTTTCCTCGCTTGACCGCAATGTCGGCGACGTCTTACAGGCACTGGACCGGCTCGGTTTAGCTGAAAATACGTGCGTTTTCTACATGGCCGATCACGGCTATTGCCTCGGCCAGCACGGCCGCTTTGAAAAGCATTGCGGATATGAACCCGCGCTCCGTGTTCCACTCCTCGTACGCTATCCTGGCAGGATTCGCCAGGCAGCGGTCGTCAATGATCTAACGGAGCACATCGACGTTCCGGCGACAATCACCGATCTGTTGGGCCTCGACCCGCTTCCCATCCAGCACGGCCAGTCGCTACGTCCCTGCCTGGAAGGCAAAAAACCGGCCGCCCCGCGCCGTCAAATCTTTAGCCAATATCTTGAAAATGAAGAGGTTTACCTCGCCGGCGACCGGTGGAAGCTCATCTTCTGCTCCGGCCGCCGCAAACGCACCGATGGCTATGAAACCGATCGTCCCACTCCGGGCCGCCACATAGAGCTCTACGACAAAAAGGCCGACCCCGGCGAGTTCACCAACGTGGCTGCGAAACACCCGGAAGTTGTTGCCTCCATGCAACAATCAATCCTTGCCCGCTACCGCTCCACTCACCCCGATGCCGCCCAGGAACCAAAGAACCTCGCCGCTTCCGAAGCGATTGAATTCTATGTCGTGCCGCGGGATGCATAGTTTAGGGATCGCTAGCGAATCGCAATTGTGACCGGTCTACTGCGCTGGCCGGCCGATTCGATCGTGACTTCCACCGCGTCGCCTGTCGTCGCGTTCATGGCGATACGCGCATTCACCTGATATAGCCCGCTGAAACCAGGAGTCAGGCCTCCGAAAAGGACCTGGGCAGGCTGGCCTCCGATGGTGACCGACACCGGATTCACTACGCCGCTGAGCGGAGAGGCCGGCGCCGCCCGTCCCGCCTCGACTGCGGGACTAACGGGGCCGAGGCCGGAACTGTAGATCACCACCACTTCGCCGCGGTCGGCGGGGGTTCCGGGTTGGGCGAGAGTAACTCCATCCTGTTTTGTAATTGCTCCTTGACCCGAACCGTTCTGTGCTTTGGTGAAGATGCCCGGCTGCGCCGCGGCAACATTCAGCGTCTCTGGGACTGCAATGGCTTCGCCCCGTTTCACCGAGATCTGGTGTTGCGTGTCGACCGGCAGGTCGTAGGGCACTTGTGCGTTTAGCTGTCCATCGCTTGTGAAGAGCAATGGCAGGGGACGATTCCCGAGCCGCACCTCGGTACCGTTGAGCGTGACCGGGAGCGGGATAGCCGCCGCTTGACCCGTTGCGTCGGCAAGGCGAGTGCCGTACAGCGAGATGAGGCTTCCGGGAGCGATTGGCACGCCGCTTTCAAAGCTGGCCGCGTGCACTACTCCTCCTGCGGTGAGCAACGGAGCGGACGCTGCGCCTTGCGCAAGGATCACTCCGCTCAATTCCACCTTGCCTGCCTGACTGCGGCCGGCCAGTACATCGGCTGTCGTTCCGAGAAAGACCGCCAATACGGTGAGGCGAGTATTCGCGATCGCGCGCACCGGCCGCCAGGTGCCGCGCCATACACCGTTGCCGACGTGGGCGAGCGCCACCTGCGGATCTCCGTTTTCCGGACGCACCACAACCTGTGCGCCAGTGCCGCCGGCCAGCGGCGTAAGCAGGTTGCCGCATTCATCGGAGGCCTTTACTTCCACCGTCACTGCTTCGCCGACCCGCACGCTGAAGCCGTCGCGGAGCGAGGTCGACTCGACGCGCAGCGTTGGAGCGGCACAACTCGCCGCGCCGCGCTCATCCTTTCCTGCGGCATCTGGCGGGGCGATAACGGAAAGCAGATTGACGGTGCGAATGCTGCCATCTTCCTGCAGTTGGAACGTGACAACGCCGCGGCGCACTCCGGGTGTCATTCCGGAAAGCGCGGGAGCGATGACAATGTTGCTGGGGCCATTGGCAACAGCGCGGCCGGCGCTTGGGGCGGCGTCGTACCACGTGCCGAGGCGTGAGGAGTCGTAAGTGACGGTGCCTCTGCCGAGATGATTCAGCAGGACGGACTGGGATCCCGGGTTCTGGCCTTGTTTGGCGATAAAGATCATTCCCGATGGAGTGACCTCCGGCCCTGGATTGGAGCCTTCCGGGAGAACGTTGAGCAGGATCGTCACCAGTTGCGGCGAATTGTCGGCATCCGCGGTGATTTCGATCTGGTCGTAGTATTGCCCTGCCGTGAGTCCGGAGGGGTTGATCGAGATCGTGAGGTCGCCGATTTCGAGCCACGGCTCGGTAACGGTGCCCGAGGCGGGACTGAGGCGGACGAAGTTCTTCTTCGACGAAGCGGACCAGTTCAGTACACCGGTGCCTATGTTCAAAACACCAATCTTCTGTGCGGTTGGTGATCCGCCGCCGGCAACCGCCGTGAACGTGAGCCCGGACTGCGAGACCAGAATCGTGCGGCGCCCGCCGCGAATCGTCATCGTCACCGGTATGACGGTTCGCGCCGTACCGACGGCCACAGTAAGAGAGCCAAGATAGGTCCCGCCTCTCAATCCGGAAGGATTGGCGGTGACGTTGACAGTTCCGACCTCCCCGGCGCGGAGGTCTCCCCCGGCAGACGAGATGCTGAGCCACCTGACTGTACCCGTGTTGACGGCGGAAATCTGGTAGGACAACAGGCCGCCGCCGTCATTGCGCACTTCCAGCACGGTGGTCTGCTCAGCCGTGCCCTCGTTGCGCGTGAAGCTGATCGATTCGGAGGAGAGACGGAGGCGAGGCGCGGCGTCGCTCACGTTGAGGATCACCGATACCGGATTCGATGTACCAGGCGGGGTTGTCGTAACGTTGATCGTCGCGGTATAGCGGCCCGGCCCAAGGCCAGTTGCGTTGGCGTTCAGTGTCAGTGTCGCCGGAGCGACGTCGCTTGATGGAGTAACGATGAGCCAGTTGTTTTGCTGCTGGCCGTAGGTGACGCTAAACGTAAATGGCAGGCCGTTCACCGCGCTGGTGAGAGAGACACGGGCCGGCACGGTGGTTGCGCTGCCTGTGACCGCGGCGAGCGTGACCGGCGATGGCGAGAGCGTCGTGGTGAGAGCCAGGGTGCGGATAACGCGCACGCGGTTGTTCTGCGTGTCGGCGATGTAGATATTGCCGGCGTCATCTGTGGTGATACCCATAGGCCGCGAGAAGAAAGCGGAGTTGGGCGAGCCGCCATCTCCGGCGAATCCATACGGCACTTGTCCGGCGAATGTGGAGATGATTCCGTTGGTGCCGATCTTCCGCATGGCGCCGCCGACATCCTGCGTGATGTAGACGTTGCCCTGACGATCGGCGGCCAGTCCGATTGGAAAGCGAATGGTGGCCTGAGTGGCTGGCTGTCCGTCACCGGAGGAACCCACGACGCCGGTACCGGCGATGGTGCGAATGATTCCCGTAGCGGAGATGGCGCGGACACGGTGATTGCCGTAATCGGCGATGAGCAGTTCTCCGGCGGGATTGATGGCGAGCCCTGTCGGCGAGTACAGGCTTGCCGCCGTGGCCTGGCCTCCATCGCCCGCGAACATCCCGCGGCCGTCGCCCGCAATGGTCGTGATAGTTCCCGCGGGAGTGATGCGGCGGATGCGGTTGTTGTAGCGATCCGAGAAGATGATGTTGCCGTTGGCGTCGATCACTACGCCCCAGGGACCGCTGAGCAGCGCGTCGGCAGCGGGGCCGTTGTCGCCGGAAAATCCGGACCCAAGAAACGATCCGGCAAGGCTGGTGATGGTGCCGTTGCTCACGCGCCGGATCTTGTCATTGTTCGTATCGGCGATGATGATGCTACCGTCCCTTGCCACCGCGACACCGGCGGGAAAACTGACCCGTCCGTTCAGCGCGCTGCCATTGTCGGTGCAGCACGAAGACACACCGGTACCGGTCACCCGCGAGACCGAGCCATCCTTGTCGATTCGCGCAATGCGGTGACCAGTGTATTCGGTGTAGTAGACGGCGCCGTCGGGCGCAACCGCGAGCCCAACAGGTTCCGTCATCGTGACGAGCGTATTGGGCGTGCGAGGCAGCAGTTCCTTAAATTTGCCGTTGCCCGCGATCTGCGAGATACCGGCCGGGGAGAGCCGCAGCAGGCGGGAGTTATCGGCATCGGCGAATGTGAAGCTGCCTTGAGGATCGATGGCGATCGTGGTCGGGAAGCCGATGGCCGCGCGCAACGGGTCGATCGGGGAAGGACCTACTACGTCGCTCGAACCGCCGGCAATCGTGGTGATGATTCCCGCCGGAGTCAGTTTGCGGATGCGGCGATTGGACGTGTCGGTGATGAAGATATTGCCCGCGGCGTCGGAAGTGATGCCATCGCAGTTGGTAAGGGTCGCGGCGCGCCCGGGGCCGCCGTCGCCGGAGAATCCGCGTGTGCCTGTGCCGATAATCGTCGTTACGATTCCATCGGTGCCGATGCGTAGTACGCGATAGTTGTCGATATCGCCCACGATGATGCGGTTGGCGCTATCGACGTGAATCGAAAAGGGCGAAAGCGCGGTTTGCAGAGCGGGCTTTCCGTCGCCGCTGAACACGTCGTCGCCGTCTCCGGCGATCGTTGTAATGATGCCATCGGTGCCGATGCGGCGGATAAAGGAGTTGTCGTAATCGGCGAGATAGATGTTCCCGGCGCCATCCAGCGCGATATGGCGGGCGCTGAGGGCGGCGGACGTGGCAGGGCCGTTATCGCCGGCGGGCGTGGAGAAGCCGTTGCCCGCGATGGTGGTGACGATGCCGGCAGGTGTAATTTTTCGAATGCGGCGGTTGCGGGTATCGGAGACGAAGATATTGCCGGTGCGGTCGATGGCGATGCCGCGAGGCTGGTCGAAGGAGGCGCGCAGGGCATCGCCGCCATCGCCGGAGAAGCCGCGAACGCCGTTGCCGGCGATGACGGTGACATTTCCGGACGCTTCAATGCGGACGATGACGTGATTCAGGGTGTCGGAAAAGACCGTGCGGCCCTGCGGGTCGATGGCCACGGAGAGGACCGAGCCCAGCGGCGCGTCGAGCGCCGGGCGTCCATTACCAGGGAAAACCCACTCGGTACCTGCATACGTGGTAACTATCTGCTGTCCGAACAGGGACGCGGATAACCCAAGAAGGAACAATCTGAGCGCCATCTGACACCTCACGACATATACACGGAATTGCCTACCATAGTAGGCCTTTTCAAGGAACGAGTTTAGTTCGTGCCAGGCACGGGTTTTTGCAGACGCCGGGTATATTCGAGGGCGTCGGTTTCTTCTTTCGTCAACAGGTCCAGTTTCTCCTGGCTGTCCTTCTTTTTTTTCCAGGCCGCGCGGCCGAAAGGAGTCATCCGCTCAAACTTGTAGTATTCGCCCTCTTCCTTCGCATGGATGCCCAACGGCGGACCGGCCTCAATAAGCTTTTGCATCTCGGCGGATTGCTCCATGCGAGTGACCCCGAACGGCGTGCGGATGTAGATGATCTGCTTGCCGTTTTCTTCCAGGCGGTACACATCCGGGCGTACTTCTTTTGCGGCCTTTGGTACTTCCCCGACAAAGACAGTTGGCTTCTTCCGGGGCTCTTCCGCCCCGGCGCCAATCGCCATGAAAAGCATGGCTCGAATGACGATATATCCCGCCACTTGTCTCATCACTGAATACCGTAGCATGGGACGATGCTCTCCCGGCGCACCTTCCTATTTACTAGCGCGGCGGCGGCCGCGGCCCCGCGCGAGTTGCGCTGCGATGTGGCCGTGATCGGCGGCGGCACGGGAGGTGTGGCGGCGGCCTTGGCCGCGTTGCGGAACGGCATGCGCGTGGTGATGACCGAAGAAACCGATTGGCTGGGCGGCCAGTTGACGTCGCAAATGGTACCGCCGGACGAGCATCCGTGGGTCGAGCAGTTCGGTGGCACGCGACTGTACCGGGAGTATCGCAATCAGGTCCGCTCCTACTATCGCGATCATTATCCATTGACGGCCGAGGCGCGGGCTCGATGGAATCTCAATCCGGGAGACGGGTCGGTTTCGAGAATCACGCATGAGCCGCATGTCTCGGCGGCGGTGCTGGACGCGATGTTGGCGAGGTATGTCTCCAGCGGACAATTGACGGTCTTGCGGGACACGATGCCGGCGCGTGCCGATGTCGCCGCGGACCGCGTGCGCGCGGTGACAGTGCGGCATAAATCCGGGCTGGAGAAGGTAATCGGCGCCGCGTACTTTATCGACGCGACGGAGCAGGGTGACCTGCTTCCTCTCGCCGGCGTGGAGTTTGTCACGGGCTTTGAAGCACAGCGCGAAACGAAGGAGCCTCATGCGCCCGCGGAGGCGCAGCCGGCCAATATCCAGGCATTCACGGTTTGTTTTGCAGTGGATTATGCGGCGGGGGAAGATCACACGATCGACAAGCCCGCCGAGTATGCGTTTTGGCGCGATTATGTGCCGGCGCTGAAGCCGGCATGGCCGGGGAAACTTTTGAGTTGGCGGATGACCGACCCGGTGAAGCTGACGCCGCGCGAAGTGATCTTCGATCCCACGGCCGAGGCCAATCCTCCGGGAAAATCGAATCTGTTCATCTACCGTCGAATCGCCAACAAGCGCAATTTCATCCCGGGCGCTTATGCGAGCGACGTGTCGCTAATCAACTGGCCGCAGAATGATTACTGGCTGGGGAATCTGCACGGGAACTCGCCCGCGGAGGCGGCGCGGCATCTGGCGCGGGGGAAGCAGTTGAGCTTGTCGCTGCTGTACTGGATGCAGACCGGGGCGCCGCGGCCGGACGGAGGGCAGGGCTGGAAGGGGCTGCGGCTGCGCGGGGATTTGGCGGGCACGGAGGACGGGTTGGCGAAGTATCCGTATATCCGCGAGTCGCGGAGAATCCGGGCGGAATTCACGGTGCTGGAGCAGCATGTGGCGGCGGCGGAGCGGAAGGAGGCGGAGGTGTTTGCGGACAGCGTGGGAGTGGGGAGTTACCGGATCGATCTGCATCCGTCGAGCGGGGGTGACAACTACATTGACGTGGGGTCGCTGCCGTTCCAGATTCCGCTGGGCGCGCTGATTCCGCGGCGGGTGGAGAATGTGCTGGCCGGGGCGAAGAATTTGGGGGTGACGCATATTACGAACGGCTGTTACCGTCTGCATCCGGTCGAGTGGAACATCGGCGAGGCGGCGGGAGCGGTCGCATCCGAGGCCGTGAAGACGGGGCACGCGCCGCGGCATATTCGGAATCGGAAGGAGTTGTTGGGCGCTCTCCAGGTACGGTTGGTGGCGCAGGGGGTGGAGTTGTCGTGGCCGCGGGCGGGGGCGCGGTAGCCGAGACGCGGAGAATAGCCGCCCTACTTGCTCCGGTTCCTAAACAGCTCCATGATCTCTTTGGGCTCGGGTGGTTCGCCAGGCGTGGGGATGCCTTTCGCTTTGCCCCAACGGTGAATCCAGGAGATGCCCGACGTTCCGGTATAGCCGTCGGCCAGCCTGTAGGCGGGGTGGCGAAGGGCTTGCTCCAGCGAGACGAACTCGTAGCCACGGGTTCCGATCATCTGCAAGAGATCGGGCATCGAGTCCGCGTTGAGCTGGTTGGCGTGGATCAAGAGGATTTGCGGGAAATCTTCGCCTGCCACCTTTTTCCCCGCTGATTCGAAGAAGGCGAATAGGCTCGCCATGTATACGAGATACGTCTGGCGGATCTTTGCGGCTTGCGCGGTATCCTTCTTCAATGCGTCCGCATAGACAGCGGCGAATAGCCAGTCGGAGTTGTCGATTGTGACGGGAGCAACCGTGTAGTTGTGCTGTTGCAGGAATTGGGCGAGGCCGGACTTTGTCGCTTCGTCTTTGCCGGTGAAGAGGAACGCGTGGCGGTAGTAGACGGGCCGCTTGCCGGTGGCTTGTTGCAACGCCGTTTCGGCTTTGAGGATATCGGCGGTGTATTCGGCGAGCGGGATCTGGTTGATGTTCCGGTGCGTATGGCTGTGGTTCCCGAGTTCGAGACCGGCGCCGAGCCACATGCGCAGGATGGATTGCAGGCCATCCTCACCGATTTGCGGCACGCGGCCGGGATTGACGAAGCCCATGGCGTGCGTGCCTTTGAGCGGCTTCAACAGTTTCGCGGTCATGGCGCGGATGGACACGAGGTCATTCGCGGATGCATTGTCGCCGCCGCGGGGCAGATCGTCGATGGTGATGACAACCTGGCGCGGTTGCGCGGCGGCGATGGCGATCGTAAATACAAGGGGGAGGAGACGCATGGTTATGGAATACGGGAGCCGGTGGAACTGCGGCCGCCTTGCTCGAGTGTTACGCGGCTCGGCTTGCCGCCGGGGCCGAGGTCGAACAGGAGGGCGGCGCCGATCTCTTTCTGGACGAATACCGTGAGGGATTCGGGCGTGATTTCGAGCGTGGATTGCCCGGAAATGGTCGCAAGCATCCGGTTGCCTTCGCGGCGGATGGTGAGGGTTGTGCGGGGCGCGATCCCGTAGGCGCCGATGTAGAGATCGAGCGTTTCCGGCGGAAGGGTGATCGTCCCGTAGGTGCGGGTCATCCGGGCGGGCTCGCCGAGGAAGAGCGCGGCGAGGTCCCGTCCGATGCGGCCAACGGCCGCGCTGTTATTGTTGCTGAGCACGACCGAAACGAGGCGTTCCTCGGGGAAGCGGAGGAAATAGGCGGAGTAGCCGAAGATGCTGCCGAGGTGGCTGTAGACGGGGCGGTCGAAGAGCTTATCGGACTTCAGCAGTTTCGCGCGCGCCGGTGCTTTCAGGACGGCGTCGCCACCCAGGGCGCGGTCCCAGCGCAGGAGGTCCGTGGCGGTGGCGTAGAGGCCGCTCGCGCCGATAGTGATGGACCTGTCGTTGAACGGCGCGTGGCGGATGGCCTGGCCGGAGCCGTTGTAGCCTTCGGCGCGGTTGAGGAGGATGGCGTCGGTGCTGTCCTGCCCCGATGCGGACATGCCGGCGGGCTGGAAGATGTGACGCTGCATGTATTCGGCGTAGCTGAGTCCGGACGCTTTCTCGATGACGAGAGAGAGCGCGATATAGCCGGTGAAGCTGAAGCGATTGCGCGTGCCGGGCGGGAATTCGAGGGGGATCTGGCTGAGTTTTGCCAGGGTGCGGGCGGGTGGAGAAGGGAGGCTGGGGGCGTCGCGGATTTCAGGGACCTCGGCGAAGTCGGGGAGGCCGGAGGCGTCGGCGAGCAGGTGCTGGATGGTGATGGTTTTCCAGGCGTCCGGACAGCTTGCGAGGTAGCCGCAGAGCGAGTCGGTGAGCTTGAGCTTGTTCTGTTCTTCCAGTTGGAGGATGGAGGCGGCTGTGAACTGGCGGGACAGACCGCCGATGCGGAATTTGGTCTCGATGGTGTTCGGAACGCCATGTTCGACATTTGCGAATCCATAGCCATTGGAGAAGAGCGTGCGGCCATCCTTCGCGATGAGCACGGCGCCCATGAAGGCGTTGTCCCTGGCGGCGTTGCTCATGTAGTCGATGGCGCGTTGGATGTTGTCCTGCGCGGAGAGTGCGAGCGCGGTAAGGAGGATCAGTTTCATGCTTCCCTCATCGCCAGGGTTCGGCGGTAGATGATGCGGAAGACGGCGAGTAACGGCACTGACAGGAACATACCCGTTATACCGCCGATCTGCTCGCCGGCGAGCACACCGAAAAGGACCAGCAGCGGATGCATCTCGATGCCCGCGCTATAGAGGATTGGCTGCAGGACGTAGTCCTGGAAAAGTCGATACGCCAGGAAGAAGACGATGAGACCGCCGACATGGTGGTACCCGCTGAACGCCGCGACAAGGCTGACTATCACCATCCCGGACAGCGGCCCCACGACGGGCACAAATTCCAACAGTCCGCAGATGCCCGCGAGGAGCACCGCGTACGGCACGCCGGAGACACCGAAAACGAGCATATGCGACGTAAACGTCGCGAGGGCAAGCAGGAAAACGGCGCGCATGTAGAGGCCGAGGAGTTTGTCGACGTCGGTGACGATGTGATTCGCCAGTTCCTGATGATCGTCACGGGTGAAGATCGCGACAATCGCGGTCCGAATCTCGACGAGCGCCAATTCAATAAGAAAGGCGAGAATCGGAATCAGAATCGCGAACAAGAGTGTGGACAACTGACTGACCAGCCCTTTGCCGATGGCCGACAGCGCCGGCAGAAGCATCTCCTTACCCGTTTCCAGTTGCGTACTCATCGCCTCGGCGATCTGTTCGCGGTAAGGGGCGAGGACCGACGGCAGGTGATTTTGCAGAATCGTGTCGCGTTGCTGTAGGAGTTCGGGGAGCCGCCCCCCAAGTTGCGTAGCTTCCGACGCGATTCGCGTACCGATGATGAGCACGGCGGCGATAACCACGGCGAGACCTGTCAAATAGACGGCGCTGGGTGCAATGCCGCGCGGCATCTTCGGCGGCAGCGCGCGGCGGACCATTTCCACAAGCGGGTGAAGCAGGTAGGCCAGCAACAGTGCGATGGTGAAGACGAGCAATGTGGTACGCGCAAGCCAGGCGAGCTCAACAAGAAGAAGGACCAGGAATACGGTCCAGGTGACACGGGCGGCGCGGGCGTCTATACCGAGCATATTGTCTATTGAACGTAGCATCGGAACTATACTGGGAGCCAACGGCATGGCGAATTGGATTCGCGAGCGGCTCACCGAACTGCGGACGCTCGAAGAGAAATTGCGAGCGGGGGGCGGGCCGGCCAAGGCGGAGAAACAACACCGCGATGGCAAGCTGACCGCGCGCGAGCGCGTGACCGCGCTGCTCGATCCGGGCACCTTGTCGATAGAGATCGGCCTGCTGGTGGCGCACGATCTATATGACGGTCAAGCTCCGGCGGCAGGTGTTGTCACTGTGGTTGGACGCATCGCGGGGCGCCCCGCGGTGATAGTGGCGAACGACGCGACGGTGAAGGCGGGCGCGTGGTGGCCGGAGACCATAACGAAGATTCTGCGCGCGCAGGAGATCGCGATGCGCAACCGGATTCCAATTGTCTACCTGGTGGATTCGGCGGGAGTGAATCTGCCGCTGCAGGACGGCATCTTTCCGGGCCAATATGGCGCGGCGCGAATCTTCTATTACAACTCGCTGATGCGGCGGAAGCTCCGCGTGCCGCAGATCGCGGCGGTGATGGGGATGTGCATCGCGGGAGGCGCCTACCTGCCGGCGTTGAGCGACGTGATCTACATGGTGGAGGGCACGAGCTTCATGGGGCTCGGCGGGCCGAACCTGGTGAAGGGCGCAACCGGACAGGTGAATACAGCGGAGGATTTGGGTGGCGCGCGGATGCATACCTCCGAGAGCGGCGTGGCGCATTACAGGGCAGTGGACGATGCGAATTGCCTTCGGCAGATTCGGGAGCGGTTCGCGTCCTTTCCGGCCCCCGCCAGAGCGCCGGATGATCCGGGCGCGGCGGCAGAGGGCATCTATGAGGTGCTGCCGAACGATCATCGTCTGCCGTATTCGATGGAGTCTCTCCTCGGGTGCATCCTGGATGCCGGAGGCTTTCATGAGTTTCAACCGGATTACGCCGCGGAGATCCTCTGTGCCGATGCCAGGCTGGGCGGCCGTGCAGTGGCTGTAATTGCCAACCGGCGAGGGTTTTTGAAGTCGCAGACGGGGCCGCGGATTGGCGGGATTGTATATACGGAGTCCGCCCGGAAAGTGAATTACTTCGTCGAGAACGCGGAGCGCGCCGGGACGCCGATTCTCTACGTGCAGGACGTGAGCGGATTCATGGTCGGCCTGGATGCGGAGAAGGGCGGCATTATCCGGGCGGGGGCCGAGATGGTGGAATCGATGGCCTGTGCGACCGTGCCGAAGATTGTCTTGACCGTGAACCATGCGTCCGGCGCTGGTTATTATGCGATGGCCGGGCAGGGGTTCGATCCGCACTTTACGTTCTCCTGGCCGACGGCGCGCATTGGAGTGATGGAGGGCGAGTCGGCAGTACAAGCGGTGCACGGTACGGAGCTGGAGCGCTTGAAACAGGCCGGGCAGGCCGTACCCGGGGAGTTGCAGGAACGGATTGCGAAAACGCGCGCGGACTATGAGCGATGGCTGGACGCGAAGTACGCGGCCGCGCGGGGGCACTGCGACGCCGTGATCGACCCGGCCGCGTCGCGCGAGATCCTGGCGATGGCGCTCGATGTGTGCACGGCGGCAGGGCATCGCGAACACCTCGTATTGGAGCGGCTATGATCCGGATTGCGAATGGGCAGGGGTTCTGGGGTGATTGGCTGGAAGCGCCAGTGCGCTTGGTGGAGCAGGGGCCGATCGACTACCTGATTCTCGACTACCTGGCCGAAGTGACGATGTCGATCGTGCAGAAGCAGAAGCAGGCCGATCCGTTGTTGGGATATGCGCGCGATTTTCCGCCGTTGATCGGGCGCATCGCCGCGAAAATGAAGGAGCGTCGTGTGCGCGTTGTTGCGAATGCGGGCGGGGTGAATCCCGTGGCATGCGCGCGCGAAGTCAAACGGCTGGCTCCGGAATTGAAAGTGGCCGTGGTGCTGGGCGACGATTTGTACGGCCGCGTCGACGATTTTCTGGCGCGCGGACTGGAGCTGAAAAATCTCGATACCGGCGAGCCGCTGTCCCTGATTCGCTCGCAGATCTCTTCGGCAAATGCTTACATAGGAGCCTTCCCATTGGCGGAGGCGCTGGCCACGGGCGCGGATGTAGTGATTGCGGGGCGGTCCACGGACACGGCGCTCGCGCTCGGGCCGATGGTGCATGAGTTCGGATGGAAACCGGACCAGTTTGATTTGCTGGCCGCGGGGACGATTGCCGGCCACATCGTGGAATGCGGCGCCCAGTGCACCGGTGGAAACTGCATTGCGGACTGGCAAACGATTCCCGGCTTCGCCAACATCGGCTATCCGATTATTGAAGCCGAGCCGGACGGGACATTTGTGATTACGAAGCACCACGGGACTGGCGGGCGCGTGTCGCTGGAGACGGTGAAGGAGCAACTGTTGTATGAGCTCGGCGATCCGCGTAACTACATCACTCCCGATTGCGTGGCCGACTTCACGACCGTGCGGCTCAAGACCGATGGCGCGGATCGTGTGCGCGTGAGCGGCATTAAAGGCCGCCCCGCTACGCCGTTTCTGAAGGTTTCGATCAGCTATCTGTATGGGTACAAGGCGACGGGGACCATCGTCTATAGCTGGCCGGACGCACTGGAGAAGGCGAAGAAGGCCGATGAAATTGTGCGCGCGCGTTTACTTGGGCTGGGGCTGCGGTTTGAAGAGATCTACAGCGAATACTTTGGCGCGAATGCGTGCCATGGCCCCGCGGCGCCCGGTATTGGCCAGCCCGCTGAAGTGATGCTGCGCGTCGGCGTGCGCGACAAAAACAAAAAAGCCGTCGATCGCTTTACGCGGGAGATGATTCCGCTCGTGTTGAACGGTCCGCCGACCGCGACCGGTTATGGTGATGGACGGCCGCCGGTGCGCGAAGTAGTGGCGTACTGGCCCGCGCTGATCCCGCGAGGAGAGATTGAGACGCGCGTGGAGGTAGTGCAATGAGAGTTCCGCTTTCGAGAATCGCGCATGGACGCAGCGGGGATAAGGGCGATACGTCGAACATCGGCATCATTGCGTACAACGAGAAGAACTATCCGATCCTGCTGCGTGAGGTGACGCCGGAGCGCGTGAAGGCCCACTTTGGCGCGTTGATTGAGGGACGCGTGGAACGCTTTGAACTGCCGAACCTGGGCGCCCTGAATTTTCTCTGTCATGGCGCGTTGGGGGGCGGTGGGACACTATCCCTGCGCATCGACGCGCAGGGAAAAACAATGGCTGCCGGACTGTTGGGGATGGAGATTGAGGTCAATGATTCCGAACTTAGTCGTTAGCCAGGAAGGGCGCGTGCGCCGCGTCACCATGGCGCGGGAGGAAAAGCGCAACGCGTTAAACATCGCACTCTGCGAAGCGCTGCTACGCGAATTTGACGAAGCCGCGGCCGACCCGCACACCGGGTGCATTTTGCTGGACGCCCTGGGGAAGGTGTTTTGCTCCGGTATGGACCTGGATGAGTCGCTGGAGCACGGGCCGAAAGGCGAGTTGGAAGTACACGAGCGGCTATTCACCATCGGCCAGCGCATCACCACGCCGATTGTCGCCGCTGTGCAAGGGCCGGCGCTTGCGGGCGGCTTGGGCCTGTTGTGCAACGCGCATGTTGTGGTAGCCGCGATGGGTACGAATTTCGGCATCACGGAGCTGCGCATCGGCATGTTTCCATTTGTCATTTTTCGCGCCCTTGCCGCGGCGATCGGCGAACGCCGGGCACTGGAGCTGAGCCTGACCGCGCGTGTTTTTCAAACGGACGAAGCATTGCGCATCGGGCTCATCCACCAGGCCGCGCCGGAGGTTGAAGTGGACGATCGCGCTTCCGCGCTGGCGCACACGATCGCAAGCCACAGCCCCGCCGCGACTGCTCTCGGCATGGAATACGTCACCCGCGCGAATGCATCGCCGGGCGAGGCGGCCGAACTGGCCCGGAGCCTGAGAACCCGCGTCTTCAATCATCCCGACTATGCCGAGGGCGTGGCGGCGTTTAAGGAAAAGCGCAAGGCGGACTGGCCCTCGCTCCACGGAGAGCCGCAAGCGTGAAGGCTTGGCTGCTGGCTCTCGCCGTCGCCGCCGCCAATGCGGAAGAGGTGAAGATTCACGGCGTACGGCAGCCGGTGGAGATCCTTCGCGATCAATGGGGTGTGCCGCACATCTACGCCCAATCCCAGGATGACCTGTTCTTCGCGCAAGGCTATATGGCGGCGCGCGACCGCCTGTTCCAGCTTGATCTGTGGAGGCGCCAGGGCACCGGGAAACTCGCCGAGGTACTCGGCCCGAACTTTGTCGAGCGGGACCGCACCGCGCTGTTGTTGCGATTCCGCGGCGACTGGCGGAAGGAGTGGCCAAGCTACGCGCCGGACACCTGGCACATTGTCAACGCGTTTGTCCGGGGCATTAACGCGTACGTGCAAGACCCTCGCCGGAAGAAAACGGCGGAGTTCCGGAAACTGGGCTACGAGCCGGGACTGTGGCAGCCGAACGACGT
This sequence comes from Acidobacteriota bacterium, assembly GCA_016185425.1. GTDB lineage: Bacteria > Acidobacteriota > Terriglobia > Bryobacterales > Bryobacteraceae. The sequence continues at coordinate 231,092 of JACPNQ010000006.1, forward strand.
CGTCTCGCGCATGGCCGTGTTCTCCATGATGACGAACCTCCTATCCGAGGTGGGACGCGCACGGCTCGTCGATACCCACGGCGCCGCGGCCATCGAGAAGTGGATGCCGCCCGACCCGTTCGTGAAGATCGAAATTCCACGCGAGCTGAATCTGAAGGAAGTGCGCACCAGCTCCATCGCGGTATTCGACGACGCGACCGGCGACGTCGCCGGCGTGACGCAGGGGAGCAACAACTGGGTCGTGGCGGGCCGGCTGTCGGCTACAGGCAAACCGCTGCTGGCGAGCGATCCGCACCGCACACTGCAGATTCCGTCGCTGCGCCGGACCGTTCACTTGGTTGCGCCCGGGTGGAACGTGATCGGTTCCGGCGAGCCGTCGCTGCCCGGAGTGGCGCTGGGACACAACGAGACGATCGGATTTGGATTCACGATTACGGGCACCGATCAGCAGGATCTCTACGTGGAGCAATTGCATCCCACCGATCCGTCGCAGTATTTGTACAAGGGCCAGTGGAAGCGGATGGAAACCGAGCGCCATTCGATCGCCGTCAAAGGCGAGAAGCCGCGCGCCGTGGAGACGCAGTATACGGTGCACGGACCGGTCATTGGGACAGACCTCCCGCTACGCCGCGCGTATGTGATGCGATGGGTCGGCGCGGAGCCGGGAACAGCCGGGTATCTGGCCGGGCTGTCGCTCGCTCGCGCGAAGGATTGGCGGGAGTTCCTCTCCGCCGTCGATCGATACAAAACGCCCGCGGAGAATCTTGTCTACGCTGACACCGCCGGCCACATCGGCTTCGCTGTCACCGGATTGACGCCTATACGCGGCAATTGGAGCGGACTGCTGCCAGTGCCAGGTCACACGGGCGAATATGAATGGCAGGGCTTTCTGAATCCCGGCGAGCTGCCGCGCTTCCTCGATCCACCGAAAGGCTTCATCGCGTCGGCGAACAATAACATTCTGCCGCCTGGCTATAAGCGCGCGCTGCAGTTTGAGTGGGCACCCAACTATAGAGTGAATCGAATAGCCGAACGGCTCGGCGCCGGCCGTGCATGGACCCTCGACGGAATGCAGGCGCTGCAGCTCGATGTGGAATCGGCACCCGCCAAACGCCTGCTCGCGATTGCGCGCAAGTGGACGCCGCCGGCAGCGTCGAAGTCCGCATCCATTCTTCCGCTGCTCCGCGAATGGAATGGGCGGATGACGCGGGAGTCGGCGGCGGCCGCGGTCTTTCTGATGTGGATGTCGCGGCTGACGGCGGCAGTCGTTGAAAATGCGCCTGGCCTGGCAACATCGGTGGAGATCGCGTTGCAATCGCTCGAAGCAAAGCCGCGTCCGGACCTGCTCGCGCGGACCTTGGACGCAACGGTCATGGAGTTTGAAACCGCGCTCGGTCCGGACCGCAACCACTGGCGCTACGGCAACCTCCACTTCCTCTATCTAAAGCATCCGGCAGTCGAAAAATCCTTCGACCGTGGTCCGATACCGCTAGGCGGCGACGCATCCACCGTCAACGCGCTGGCCGGACCGGGTTTTCGTGTCACCGTCGGGGCAAGCTTTCGTATGGTGCTTGACTTCGCCGATTGGGACCGGTCGCGTATGACCAACATGCCCGGCGAATCCGGCGACCCGGAGAGTCCGCACTACGCAGACCTCCTCGACGAGTGGATCGCCGGCCGCTATCACCCGATGCCATTCACCCGCAAGGCCGTTGAAGCCGCCACCCGCGAACGGATAATATTGGTCCCATAGATGCCGCTGCGCACGCCGGTCGTATTGCACATCACTCTGATCGAGCCGCCCGCGGGCGTGCTGTTCGCCCTTCAAAACAAAGACAATGTCTTGTCCAGCCAGATCATGTCGACCGGCGCCGGCATCGAGTTCGAGATTCCCATCGAAGTCGATCCCACCGGCCGCGCATTCGGCAAGTTCGTCATGGGGCCACCCGCACAACGCTTCGTCTACATCAACAGCGGAACCTATGCTGGCCAGCCAAACACCCGTTGGTCGCGGCGCGCCAAGATCCCGCTGGCGAATCTGCCTGTTGGGGCTCACATCGAGACAAAGATCAACGGCCGGGCGGGCGATGGTGGGCCTTGTTGCGCCACAGTGCCGCTTGTGGTTCCGTGGAAGGCCAGACACAATATATTGTAGGCGCTGAAAAAAGAACGCTAAGGGCTGTGGTTATGGTGCTTGCAATTCAGACGTAACGCCCGTAATATAAAGGCATCCCCCGAGCGCTTCAGCGTGTGCTGAAGTGAAAATCGTATATGTAAGGGGACCTCGCGTTGCTGAAACTTAAGCGCGTTGAAATCCAAGGCTTCAAATCCTTTGCTGATCGTCAGGAACTCCGGTTCAACGGAGTCGGTGTTGCCGCGGTCGTCGGACCGAACGGGTGCGGCAAATCCAACCTGAGCGATGCCATCAGTTGGGTGCTCGGCGAGCAGAGCGCCAAGAGTCTCCGCGGCGCCCGGATGGAAGATGTGATCTTCGCCGGCACCAGGGACCGAAAGCCTGTGGGTATGGCCTCGGTGACGATGACGCTCATCGACCCGACCTACGAGGTGGAACTCCCCGCCCTGCAGCCGGAGCCGAGCGATAACGAATCGCCCGCTGTTGCCAACGCAAAGGCCGAACACGCTCAGAAAGAGCGCCGCCACGAGATTACCATCACGCGCCGTCTCTATCGCTCGGGCGAAAGCGAATACCTGATTGACGGAAAGTCCGCGCGGCTCCGCGACATTCAGGACATCTTTATGGGCACGGGCCTCGGTCCCGAGTCCTACGCCATCATCGAGCAGGGCCGTATCGGCCAGATTCTCAGCTCGCGCCCCCAGGACCGCCGCGCGGTGATCGAAGAAGCCGCCGGCATTACCAAATTCAAGACCAGGCGCCGCCTCGCCGAAGCCAAGCTCGAGGGCGCCAAGCAGAACTTGACGCGCGTTTTCGACATCCTTGAGGAAGTCACCCGGCAGGTCAACTCCCTCAAGCGCCAGGCCGCCAAAGCCGAACGCTACGTGAAGCTGCGCGAGGAGATGGTGACGCACCTCCGGCTCCTGCTGGCGGGCAAGTTCAAATCGTTGGAGCGCGAAGCCTCCAAAGCCGCCATTGAAATGAGCCAGGCCGGAGCCGCGTTTGAGGCGCTCAGCGCGGAGCTGCGCACCAGGGAATCGGGCTACACCGAGCTGCAGCAGGCCTGCTATCAGCATGAAGAAGCGCTGACCGCCCAGCGCAAAGAGCTCGCCGATCTGCAGATCGAAGCCGAGCGCACCCGCGGCCGGCTCAACAGCCAATCGCAGCAGGTCGCGTCAATCGAACAGCGCTTGGCCGGTGGCGAGAATGAATCCCAGGAAGTCGAAAAGCGGCTTGCGGCATTGGAAGCCGACGTCGAGCGTCACAGGCTTTCGCTCGAAGAGGCGTCGGCGAATGCCAATGAGGCGCGCGAACGCCTGCGTTTGAAGAACGAAGAGCGCGAGCAGTTGCAGGGCCAGTTGCGCCTGCGCGAACAGACGCTGGAAGCCGCGCGGCAACAGGTGCTCCGCCTGCTGGGCGAAGCGTCCACGATGCGCAACCAGTTGGCGCAAATCGAGGAATATCTTGCCTCGAATGAGCGCGATCGCACGCGCGCCCACAAGGAAGAGGAAGCCGCCAATGCCGATCTTGCCCGCCTGACTGCGCTACGGCAAGAGTTGCAAACCAAGCTCGGCGACCGCCAGTTGCAGCTTGAGTCGCTTGCCGATCAGAAGAAGCGCGTGGAAGAAGAGCTTGTTGGACGCAAGTCCTCGCTCGGTGAAGCGCGCCGCCAGCTTGAAGCCGTGCGTGCCGAGTTGTCCCGCCTGAAAGCCCGCAAGGATTCGCTCGAGGAGATCCTCTCGCACCGCGCCTACACAACGGAGTCCGTGAAGCGCCTGTTCACCGCCGTCGAACGCGGCGAAACCACGTCGCTAAAGCCCTCCGGTGTGCTGGCCGACTTCATCGAGGTCGACCCGGCATTCGAAAAGGCCGCCGAAGAATTCCTGCACGACGAACTCGAATACGTAGTCGTCAAGGACTGGTCGCAGGCCGACAGCGGTATCGACATCATGCGTGGTGACCTGGACGGCCGTGCGACGTTCCTTGTTCATCCGGAGATCGACGACAAATACGCCGATGCGCCTGCCGTCGAACCGCCCATCGGTCCGGAAACCGGGATCATCGGCCGCCTCAGCAACTATCTGAAGATGACCAACGGCCTCACCAAGGCCCCGGCGGAGCTGTTGCCCCGCCTGTCGCGCTGCTACTTGGTGCAGGATCGCTCCGCCGCGCAACGCCTGGCCGGACAGTATCCGGATATCTTCTTCTTGTTGCCCGATGGCGTCTGCTATCACGGCCATGCGGTCAGCGGTGGCCGCAAAACAGGCTCCGGGCCTCTGGCTCTGAAGCGGGAACTGCGTGAATTGACCGGAACGGTCGGCGCCAAGCAGCGCGGCTTTGAAGGTACGCAGGAGCAAATCGGCGAACTGGAAGATGCTATCCACACGCTGACCGAAGAACAGGAAAAGGTTCGGCAGCACCAGCAGCGGGAGGAAAAGGAAGCGCTCGCGCTGGATCATGAGATGCGGCGCCTGGGTGAGGAGACGAATCGCTCTAACGCCCGCCTCTCCTCCGCCCGCCTGGAGTTGGAACGGCTGGATCGCGATGCGCAGCGCTCCGCCGGCCAGAAGGAAGAAAAACAACGGCTGCACGCGGAGAAGGAAGAGGCCCGCGCAGCGAAGGAAAAGGAACTGGAGAGCGGCCGCGGTGAGCTCGACCTGTTGCGCGAGTCCGTCCAGCGAGTGTCGGAGGAGCATTCGGTTCTTCGAGTGCAATTGGCCTCGCTGGACGAACGGCAGCGCAGTGAAGCGGCCGCGCGGCAGCGTCTCGAAGCGCAGATCGGCGAGTTGACACGCCGTCGTGCCGCGGTCGCGGCCGAGTTGGAGCGTCTGGGCCTGGATCGCACGCGGCTCCTCAACGACAATATGGAGCTCGATGCCACCGTCAATCTGATGCAGGAGGAGATCCTCCGCCTGCAAGGCTTGGTGCAGGTGGCCGCGCAAAAAGACCACGAAATGCGTGCGGAGCTCACCGCATCGGATGAGGCGTTGAAGGCGCACCGTGTTGCCGTGCAGGAATCGCACGATCGGCGCAACCACATCGAGATCCACCTGGTTCAGTTGCAGTCGGACCTGAAACACCTTGATGAGAACTCTCGAAAGGATCTGAACGTTCCGGCCGTCGAACTCGTACAGGAAGGCGACCCGGAACTCGACGAGATGGCGCTGGGCGAACTGGAGGCCAAGTACACCGAAGTCCGGGGCCGCATTGAGGCGCTTGGCGCTGTGAATCCGCAGGCGCTCGAAGAGTACAAGGAGTCGGAGCTTCGCTTCAACTTCCTGAACGCGCAGCGGCAGGACCTGCTCGACTCCATTCGCGATACCGAGAAGGCGATTCAGGAGATCGACGTCGAATCGCGCAAGCGTTTCGCCGAAGCATTCGAAGCCGTCAACGCGCAGTTCAAAGAGATCTTCAAAACACTGTTCGGCGGCGGCCATGCCGAGATGCGCCTTACCGATGAAACCAACATCGGCGAGAGCGGCATCGAGATGATCGCCTCGCCTCCCGGCAAGCGGCTGCAGAACGTGCTGTTGCTCTCCGGTGGTGAAAAATCGCTGACTGCGATGGCGCTCCTCATGGCCATCTTCAAGTACCAGCCGAGCCCGTTCTGCATCCTGGACGAAGTCGACGCGCCGCTCGACGAAGCGAACACCGGACGCCTCGCCCGCCTGCTGAAGGAGATGGCGTCGGAAACGCAATTCATTGTGATCACGCACGCCAAGCGCACCATGGAGGCCGCGCAGTCGCTCTATGGCGTCACCATGGAAGAGCCCGGCGTCTCCAAGCTCGTCTCGGTGAAATTCCAAGCCCATCAACCAGTTCCGCCACTCGCCCCCGAGTCTCGCAGGACGCCGGCGCTGGCCCAATAGCGGTTAGCCCATCCGTCCTGTGAGAATTCGGCACGCGCGGCCTTGGCCTGTTTCAGGTGAAGCGCCGCGCGTGCCTTGTTATTCTGGAAGTGATGCTTGCACGTTCGTTAGTTACGGTCTCTCTATTTGCCTTTGCTGCCATGGCGCAGCCGCCCGCCGCTCAGGCGCCGAAGCCCGCGGCTCCCAAACCAGCGGCTCCCAAACCCGCCGCCGTCGCTCCGGCCAAGCCGGCCCCTCCGGCCCGCGAACCCGGCGTCTACGCCACGATCAATATTTCGCACGGAACCGCGCCCCTCGGCCGCATCGTCTTCAAGTTCTACGAAAAGGAGTCGCCGGTCACCACCAAGAACTTTATCGACCTCGCGCAGGGACGTAAGGAGTGGCTGAACCCCAAGACGGGCACTCGCGTGAAAGCGCCGCTCTTTAACGGTCTTACGTTTCACCGCGTCATTCCGGAATTCATGATCCAGGGCGGCGACCCGCTCGGCACCGGCACCGGAGGTACCGACGCCATCATCGACGAATTCCACCCGTCGCTTCGCTTCGATATTCCAGGACGAGTTGCCATGGCGAACGCCGGTCCCGGAACAGGCTCCAGCCAGTTCTTCATTACCGAAGGCACACCGGCGTACTTGAACGGACGGCACACGATTTTCGGTCAGGTTGTCGAGGGGCAGGAACTGGTGGCGAAGATCGCCCGGCTACCGAAAGGACTCGGTGACCGGCCCAACGTTCCGGTTCGCATGACCAGCGTTGTGATCACCCGTGTTGCCGATCCCAATGCGCCTAAACCGCCCACGGCTTCGCCCGCGCTAAAGAAGGCGGCTCCAGCAGTGAAGCAGACTGCGCCGGCAACGAAGAGCTAAGCCGTTTACGGTTTCGCTTCCTGTGCCGCCTGCTCAATGAATTCCTGGATTAGCTTGCGCATCTCGGACTGAGACTCCGCCAATTTCTTCCTGACAATTTCGCTCGACTTCGCCATCAGCTCCGGATTCTTGGCTACCAACGCCTGTCCGGTTTTCGATTTGTGGAAAGCCACGATATCGCCAATCTGCTCTTCGGTGAACGCTTCCGAGTAGATCTTGACGTATTCCGGCTTAAGCTTCTCCCATGCCAACGCCTCCGTAAGGAGTGCGGTGACCTTGCCCTGCAAGCTCTCCACGCGCTTCTGCGCTTCCGGCGGCAGCTTCACACCCAGCATCTCCTGAATCGCTGCGCCCTGCATCCGGCTGCTGGAGAGCGCCAGCACGTTGCGTAGCATCTCGTCTATTTTCGCTAGCCGGAAGAACTCCTCGACCTTGGCGGCTTTGCTCGCCTCATCGGCAAGAACTGGGGGTGCGGCGAACGACAAGATCAAGATCGCAGTGGTGTAAATAGTCGATTTCATCCATCTGAATGATAAGATATTCGAACGCCGCGCAGGCGGTAAACTGAAGAGATGGATGCGGAGCCGAACGAGCCAGTTGAAGATCACCGGCTGGATCGCAAGCATTTTTCAGTCGCCCAATTGACGGATGCCGATGACGCCCTATCTTACTGGTTATCCCGCCCGGTCGAGGAGCGTCTACGCGCGCTAGAGTTTCTACGAAGGATCTTTTATGGCTACACCGGCGCTAGCGAAGGACTTCAAAGAGTTCTTGAAGTTGCTCCGTGAATTCGGCTTCCTATCAAGCAAGCTGACTCCCGAGCTATTTCTCACCTCGAATAAGGTAGTACGCATGGGTGTCCCGCCAATTCGTATAAAGATTCTTACCTCAGTTTCCGGCGTCCAGTTTGAGGAGTGCTATCGCGAACGGCAGACGGTCCTGATAGACGGAATCGCGATACCAGTCATAAGTCTTGCGCGTCTGCGTGAGAACAAGGCCGCAAGTGGCCGCGCAAAAGATTTGGCCGATTTGGAGAGTCTGCCATCGTGATTGCGCTCCCGGAAATCCGCTACGACGGCGTCCACTGCACGCTGCTTATCCAGCCGCACCGTGCTCGTGTCGTCGTCCTGAGAATCAGCGGCAGCGACATCGGCGAATTCGGTGACGCTCCCATGAAAGCAATGAGCGGCGTTGTTACTGCCGCCGAACCGGTCGATCTCTTCATCGACGCCCGCGATGTTCGTGGCGCTTCCATCGAAGTCAGCGGCGAATGGGCCGCATGGCTGAGCGCTAACAGGGCCGCATTGGAATCGGTGACGATGCTCACCGGCTCGCGCTTCATTCAGATGACTGCCGAATTCGTGCGCAGGTTCGCCAGCCTGGAGGGCATCATGCGCATCTGCACCGAACCGGCCGTGTTCGACTACGCGCTGGCGGAGCGGCTCCGGGCGCGCTAGCAACTAATCCAACGGAATCTCAAAAAAGAACAATTCCTTCCCGCTTTGCGCATCCCTTATCCCGGAAATATATAGCGACGTCCCCCGAGTATGCCCGGTCTGAAAGTAAAAGAACCCATGCGCCGAATCCCCCGGCGGCAGCATCTTCGCCGAAAACGCCCGCTCAATAATCACTTCGTTCTTCAGCGGATTCTTCGCAATCTTGATCCGCGGACCGCCCGTAGGTATTGGACTATTCGAAACTTTAGGCCGCTGCCCACCCTTCAGATAGAGCACATCCTGCGCCGGCGTCGCGTCCACCTTCCGCCCCTTCGGCGCCACGTACACCGTTTGCATATTGCCGAACTGCAACGTCGACTTCCCGTTGTTCTTCATCACCACCAGCACCGGTAGCACACCGTGTTCATACGGGTTCAGCTTCCCGAACGCCGTCTTCGCCTCTTCCGGATCGTCGAACGGCTGCACAGCAATTGTCAGCCCTTCGATCGTCTGCTTGGTTGCATAAGACTCCGCCGGCTCCGGACGGAATGCCCCGTCTTTCTTGTCGGCCAACAGGCCCGTCGCTATACTCAGAAAAAGTAATAGGCTCTTGCCGCTACTCATTTTTTTCATTTACCGCCTCTTGCAGGTCGTTGGTTCCCCACTCATCGTACTGTACCTGTTATGGCGAGGGGCCAAGAACCGGGACTGGCTGCGCTCCATTCCAGGACGATTCGGCGGCCTCCCCTTCCGGGTGACGGCGCCCGGCGGGATCTGGTTGCACGCCGTCTCCGTCGGAGAAGTCATCAGTGCCGCTACACTCCTTCGCACGCTGCGCGAGCGTTTGCCCGACACGCCTCTGTACGTCTCCGTAACCACCGTCACGGGCCACGCTCTCGCGGTCGACAAACTCACCAGTCTTTCTGACGGCATATTCTACACACCCATCGACTATTGCTTCGCCGTTCGCCGTATTCTACGGGCCATCCAGCCCGCGATTCTCGTCGTAATGGAAACCGAGATCTGGCCCAATCTCTGGCGCGAGACCAAGCGCACCGGCGCCGGCTTGCTCGTCGTCAACGCCCGCATCTCTGATCGCGCCCTTCCGCGCTACCAAACCCTGCGCTGGTTCTTCGCACCCGTACTCGCAATTCCCGATGCCATCTACGCGCAGAGCGAACAGGACGTCGCGCGGTACCGCGACCTCGGTACGCCCGCCGGGAAGCTTCACCTGGGCCGTAATCTCAAATACGATTTTTATCCGGGCCGTATCGGAACCGCGCCCGAAATCGCGGCCTGGGTCGATGAACTGCGTCCGGAAAAAGTAGTCATCGCCGCCTCTACGATGCCCGGCATCGACTCCTCCGATGCCGACGAAGACGACCTCACGCTCGATGCGTTCGAAGCGATGGACACCCCGGGTCTGCTCTGGATCCATGTCCCCCGGCGCCCGGAGCGCTTCGATACGGCGGCCGCCAAGCTCACCGCGCGCGGCATCCGCTTCGTGCGCCGCACCCAGCTCGCTGCCCTGGAACTGCCCGGCGTCCTTCTGCTCGACACGCTTGGAGAGCTGAGCGGCTTGTTCCCGGTTGCCGACGCGGTTTTCATGGGCGGCACCCTCGTACGCCGCGGCGGCCACAACATCCTGGAGCCCGCCTTCTTCGCCAAGCCCGTCATCGCCGGTCCGCACATGGAAAACTTCGCGGAAATCGCCCGCGAATTCACCACAGCCGGCGCTCTGCTGCGAATCGAAACCCCCGGTGAGTTGGCCCCGAAACTAAAATCGCTACTCGCCGGCGCCGGCGCCACTGGTGAGCGCGCCCGCGCTCTCGCCGAGTCAAAGCGCGGCGCGACGGACATCGCCTGCCGCGCCGTTCTCGACGTTCTCGAAGCCAACTGGTCCCATCCGCGCCGGCCGCTTCTGCAGTGGCTCTTTCTCGCTCCGATTCGTGCCATCTGGGCCTGGGGTGCGCGCCGCAAGCGGAACGTCGAACCACAACGCCTGGGTAAGCCCGTAATCTGTGTCGGCGGTCTTGCGATGGGTGGCTCCGGTAAGACTCCCACCGTGCTGCACCTCGCCAGACGCTTCCGCGGCGAATCGAAAACGCCAGCCATCCTCACCCGCGGCTACCGCCGATTGTCTCCCGCGCCGTACACGCTCATTGCCGCCGGCGACTCCGCGCCCATCTCCGATACCGGCGACGAGGCGCAGATCTTTGTCCGCGCTGGCATCGCACACCTCGGTATCGGTGGCGACCGCGTCGATGTTGGCCGAAAACTCCTCGAAAAATGGCCCGTCGACGTCATCCTGCTCGATGATGGCTTTCAACATCGCCGTCTCCACCGTGATTTCGATCTGGTTGTCCTCGACGCGCAAACGCCGCTCTCGAATGCGGCTATCTTTCCCATGGGTACGCTGCGCGAATCGCCTTCGGGGCTGAAACGCGCCAACGCTGTTCTGCTCACGCGCGTCCAGCGCGGCCGCGAATACCGGCGGCTCCTCACCCGGATTGAAGAGATCGCTCCCGGTCTTCCCATCTTCCGTTCCCGCGTTGTCCCCGGAGCCTGGATGCCGGGGCCGCTGCCGCCGGGAAAGGTAGCGGCTTTCTGTGGAATTGGCAACCCCGTTTCCTTTTGGGCCACTCTCCGGCAGCTCGGTATCGAAGCCGTGTTCCGCTGGTCATTCGGCGACCATCACCAGTACAGGCCTTCCGAGCTCGCTCGCATCCGCCATCAGGCCCTTCACGCCGGTGCCGCCGTTTTGCTCACAACCGAAAAAGACTGGATGAATCTTCCCGCCGAAGCAGCGGAGGTCCTCAAGCCTCTTCAGGTACGCTGGCTCGAGATCGCCACGGAAATCGAAGCGGAAGATCGCCTGCTTACGCTAATACATGAACGAATTGAAATGTAATAGGGTTTGGTTAGCGGTTGCTATAATAAAGGGGAACTATGGAATCTGGGACAGCCGCCCTGATGGATGAGAAGAGTGTCGGGGAGAAGAAGATTGTCCTTCTCACGCCTCGTGGATTTTGCGCCGGCGTTGTTCGGGCGATTGATGTCGTAAAGATCGCACTCGAAGCCTTCGGCGCGCCCATCTATGTCCGAAAAGAGATCGTCCACAACAAACATGTCGTGGACGAGCTTCGCGAACTGGGTGCCATCTTCGTCGAAGAGCTGGAGGAAGCCCCCGACGGCTCTCGTGTAATCTTCAGCGCGCATGGCGTCTCGCCCGCTGTCCGGCAGCAGGCGAAACACCTTAACCTCAACGTGATCGATGCGACGTGTCCGCTCGTCACTAAGGTTCACTTAGAGGCCGTCAAATTCGCGAAGAAGGGATACACCATCATCCTCATCGGTCATGAGAATCACGACGAAGTTATCGGGACGCTGGGCGAAGCCCCGGACTCGATGATTCTCGTGCAGACCGTCGAAGATGTGGACGCTCTGCAGATCCCGTCCAATGAAAAAATGGCGTATCTTACGCAGACTACATTGAGTCTGGATGAGTCGAGCCATATCATTGCGCGCTTGCGTGAGCGCTTCCCGCACATTGAGGGGCCGCACTCGCAGGACATCTGCTATGCCACCGAAAATCGTCAGGTCGCCGTAAAGGCTGTGGCGCCATTGACCGATCTGCTTCTCGTCGTCGGCTCGCGCAATTCCTCCAATTCGTTGCGGCTGGTCGAGGTCTGCCGTAAGGAAGGCCGCCCGGCCTACTTGGTGGACGACGAGAACGATGTGAACGTGGAGTGGTTCAACGGCGTCAACACTGTCTCCATTACCGCCGGAGCCTCAGCGCCGGAGCACCTTGTTGAACGCCTCCTCGACTTTCTGCGAGAGCAGGGGTACGGCTCGCTGGAGACGCTGGAAATCAAGGAAGAAGATATCCGGTTCTCCCTTCCGCCGGAACTGAACGCGTCGCGCTTGACGCAGATAAGACCGGCTGTCTAGAGATGAGCCCGGGTTTGCAGATCACAGACTCGGTCGCCGCGGGCGTCGCGCAAGCGATCGCGAAAGCGTCTGACTGGCTGCTCGGGCAGCAGAGCGAAAAAGGCTATTGGTGGGGCGACCTTACCGCCGATACGACTCTCGAATCGGATTACATTCTCCTCCAGCTTTGGCTATATCCGCCGCAAAACGGCACTTGGAATCCGATTACCCGCGTTCAAATCGATCGGGCGGTGCGTTCGATCCTGGATCGGCAATGCTCCGGCGGCGGCTTTTCGATCTATACGGGCGGCCCGTCCGACGTCAGCGCCTCCGTCAAAGCGTACTTTGCGCTCAAGCTGGCGGGTATCGATCCAAACGCGCCGGCGATGACGCGGTTGCGCGAGTGCATTCTGTCCCATGGCGGCCTGCAAGCCGCGAACAGCTACGTCAAGATCAATCTCGGCCTGTTCAATCTCTATCCGAAGGAGCACATTCCCTCGGTTCCGCCGGAAATGATTCTGATGGGCCGCGTCCTCTATCACATGAGTGCGTGGGCTCGCGCCATCGTCGTTCCCCTGGCGATCGTTCAATCCCTGAACAAAGGGCGCCCCACGCCCGCCGGATTCACCGTCGACGAGCTCTTCGCGCCCGGTGTCTCGAAAGCGTTTCCCTGTCCCGATAGCTTCTTCTCCTGGAAGTCGTTCTTTCTTGGCGTCGACAAGCTCTGCAAGCTGTGGGAAAAGTACGGCAGCAAGTCCATTCGCAATAAGGCCATCGAACAATGCAAGCAGTGGGTGCTGGATCGTACACGGTATACCGACGGATTGGCCGCCATCTATCCGCCGATGATGTACACCATCATGGCGCTCGACCTGCTCGGCCACGCGCCCGGCGATCCCGACCGTGACGAAGCCGAACAGCAGTTCCTCAACCTGATGGTCGACGACGGCAAGCACTTCTATTTCCAGCCCTGTTTCTCCGTCGTCTGGGACACGGCTATCGCCGCCCATGCGCTCGCCGAGGCCGGTACCGCGCCGCCGCATTCCCTTGCGCGCGCCGCGGAATGGCTGGTTGGCAAAGAGGTGCGCAAAAAGGGCGACTGGAGCGTGCACCGCCCCGGCGTTGAACCCTCGGGCTGGTACTTCGAATTCGCCAACGAATATTATCCCGATATCGACGATACCGGAATGGTGGTGATCGCTCTCGCCTTCGCGCGCGCATCCGACGGCGCCGCGCAGCAGGCCACGATCAAGCGGGCGCTCAACTGGTTGATCGCGATGCAGGCCGCCGATGGTGGCTGGGCCGCATTTGACGTTGATAACAATTGGCCTGTTCTCACGCACGTTCCGTTCGCCGACCACAATGCCATGCTCGACCCCACCTGCCCGGACATCACGGGCCGCGTACTCGAAGGCATGGCGCTGCACGGCATTCCCGCGGATCACCCCGCCATGCGCCGCGGAGTCGATTACCTGATCCGCGTCCAGGAGCAGGATGGAAGCTGGTATGGCCGCTGGGGCGTCGATTACATCTACGGAACCTACCTCGCTCTCCGCGGACTCCGCGCGGCCGGTGAAAGCGACCGCGAAGTCCATGTACTGCGTGCCGGAGAATGGCTGCGCGCGATTCAAAACGCCGACGGCGGCTGGGGCGAGAGCCCGGAAAGCTATACGCAGAGCGCTTATGTCAACGCGCCATCCACGCCTTCGCAGACGGCATGGGCTCTGCTCGGCTTGATCGCGAGCGGAGACGGTCGCAGCGATAGTATCGAACGTGCCGCCGAGTATCTAATTCGCACCCAGCGTCCCGACGGAACCTGGGACGAACCCCAAGCCACAGGCACCGGTTTCCCGCGCGTCTTCTACCTGAACTATCACATGTACCGGAACTCGTTCCCGCTTCTTGCGTTGGCCACGTTCCTGAAGTTGCGCCAACAGGACAATTGAGCCGTGCGTCCGGTCCTGGTTACGGGAGCCTCCGGTTTTGTCGGATGGCATGTCGCGCGCCTGCTCGCCGAATCCGGCCAATGTGTCCGCGCGATGACTCGCGGGCGCAATCCCGTGCCCGATCTCGATGTGAAGATCGTCCATGGGGACCTTACGGATCGCGCCTCCCTCGAACGCGCCGTGGACGGCTGCGGCACTGTCTACCACGTGGCGGCGGATTACCGCCTTTGGTCTCCCAACCCCGCCGAGCTCTATCAATCGAATGTCGAAGGCACCCGCCATCTCTTGCAGGCAGCAAGCGAAGCAGGAGTCGATAAGGTGGTCTATACGAGCACGGTCGGCTGCATCGGTTTCGTCGAGGGTGGGCTCGGCGACGAAACCACGTCCGTCTCTCTTGCCGAAATGTCGGGGCATTATAAGCGCTCGAAATTCCTCGCTGAGAAAGTGGCGCTCGAGTTCGCCGAAAAAGGCCTTCCCGTCGTAATCGTTAATCCCACCGCGCCCGTCGGCGATCACGACTTCAAACCCACGCCCACCGGGCAGACCATCGTCGATTTCCTCCGCCGCAAAATGCCCGCCTATCTCGACACGGGCCTCAATATTGTCGACGTGCGCGATGTCGCGCGCGGGCATCTTCTCGCCGCGGACAAAGGACGCTCCGGCCAGCGCTACATACTCGGGAGCGAGAATCTCACACTCGAACAGATCTTCACCGAGCTCTCCCGGCTCAGCGGCGTTCCCGCTCCCAGCCGCCAAATCCCCTATGCGGTCGCTTGGGCCTACGCCGCCATCTCCAGTGCCCTCGCGAATTGGACCGGCAAGCCGCCCCGCGCGCCCATCGAAGGCGTGCGTATGGCAAAAAAGAAAATGTGGGTCCGGCACGACAAGGCTGCGTCCGAGCTCGGCTACCAACCGGCCTCCGCCGCCTCAGCGCTCGCCAGCGCCGTTGCGTGGTTTCGTCAGAAAGGCGTCGCGTGAAGGTGCTCGCCGTTGCCGCGGAAAAGCTCGAGGCGATGCCCTGGCTCAACCAATGCGTCGCTGCGGAAAAACTCGATTGGCCCCTGACGATCGCCTGCAAAGCCAAGTGGAATGGCTGCGACCTATACGTCGTCGCCAACGGCCCCGGACCGCGCCTCGCCTATACCGCCGTCGATATCGCCACGCGCAACGCCGGCCCGTTCGACGCTCTTATCAGCTTCGGCCTTTGTGGCGCCCTTGATCCCACGCTCGCCCTCAACACCATCTGCACCGCTACGGCTGTCGGCGATGGCACGGAAAACTGGCTCGCCCGTCCCTTTATGAACGCCATACCGGCCCGCCTTCTCTCCACAGACCGATTCATCGGCCAGCCCCGCGAAAAGGCCGACAATTTCCGAAAAAACTTTCAAATCGTCGACATGGAAGCCGCCACGGTCGCGCGCTACGCGGCCCTGCACAACCTCCCGTTTTACGCCGCGAAAATCGTCAGCGACACTGCCAGCGAATCCTTCGCCCTCGATTTCAACGAATATCGCGACACCGCCGGCCGCTTCGCCCGCGGCCGCATCGCCCTCGCCGCGCTTATACGGCCATTCCTCTACGCGCCGGACCTGATCCGCATGGCTACCCGCGGACCCGCCGCATCTGCGACATTAGGAGAGTTCCTTGCCAAATCCCGCATCTGATTCCCCCACTATGCGCGCCGCGGTTTACCGCGGCTCCGGCACCGTCCTCGTGGAAGAGGTCCCCGTTCCGCCAATCGGTCGTGGTGAACTCCTGGTTCGCGTCGAATCCTGTGGCATCTGCCACACCGACTTAAAAAAAGTCGAATACGATCTGCTTCCGCCGCCGCGTATTTACGGTCACGAAACCGCCGGCGTAGTTGCCGCCGCCGGCGGCGATGTCACGAAATATAAGGTTGGCGATCGCGTGGTGGCCTTCCATCACATCCCGTGCGGCGCCTGCTTCTACTGCGAGCGGAAGTTATACGCCCAGTGTTCCGTCTACAAGAAGGTTGGCATTACTAGTGGCTTTGAGCCCGCCGGCGGCGGCTTCGCGCAGTACATCCGGATCATGGACTGGATCGTCGAACGGGGCGTCGAAATCATTCCTGACGGCGTATCGTTTGATACCGCGTGTTTTGTCGAACCAGTCAATACCTGTGTCAAAGCCGTTTGGATGGCCGATCCAAGACCCGGCGACCTTGCCGTTGTCATGGGTCAGGGTCCGATCGGCCTTATCTTCACCATGCTCCTGAAGCACAAGGGTATCCGTACTCTGGGTACGGACACCATGACGGAGCGCCACGCGATGAGCGAGCGATTCGGCGCCGTGCGGTGCCTCGATCCCCGTACTGCCGATGTCGCCGCCGAGTGTGCCGCCTTGACCGCCGGCCGCGGAGCGGATATCGTTTTTATCGCCGCGTCCGCGCCAGGAATCGTCGAACAGGCCATCCGCGCCACGCGCCCGGGGGCGAAAATCCTTTTGTTTGCGCAAACCTCCGACAAAGAACGAATCGAGCTGTCCGGAAAAGACATCTGTATGGGCGAACGCCTCGTGTTCGGTTCTTACAGCGCCGATGTGGACTTACAGCGGGTTTCCGCCGATCTTGTATTTAGCGGCGCGATCCCGGTTGGCGAACTCGTCAGTCACAGGGTTGCCCTGGAAGAAATTACGAAAGGATTCGACATGGCGTTGCATCCGACGCCGGAATCCTTGAAAATTGTTGTTAAGCCACAGGGACATCACCAGTGACAGAACAAATGCAGGCCGCCGTCTTGTACGGCAAGGAAGACGTGAAAGTCGAGTCGGTGGCCATCCCCCAAATTGGGCCGCACGACGTGTTGGTGCGCGTGAAGGCGGCGCTCACTTGCGGTACGGACGTGAAAGTGTTCCGGCGTGGCTATCATGCCCGCATGATCGTCCCGCCCGCCGTATTCGGTCACGAACTGGCCGGCGATATCGTCTCCACCGGTGAGCGCGTCACGCGCTTTCGGAGGGGCGATCGCGTGGTAGCGGGCAACTCCGCCCCGTGCGGAGATTGCTATTACTGCAAACGCGATCTGGAGAATCTCTGCGAGGACCTGCTTTTCAACAACGGTGCCTATGCCGAGTTCATCCGCATTCCCGGCCGCATCGTACAGAAGAACCTCTACAAGATTCCGGCGCAAGTAGACTACCAGGACGCGGCGCTTGCCGAGCCCCTCGCCTGCGTGCTTCGGGGCCTGGAAGAATCGAACGTCCGTTCTGGCGATACGGTCGTCGTCATCGGTCTCGGCCCCATCGGCCTGATGTTCGTTCGCATGGCCAAGGTGTTGGGTGCTCGCGTCATCGCCATGGCGCGCCGCCAGGTCCAGCTTGAAGACGCGCGCCGTATGGGCGCGGCTCATCTCATTTGCCTGCCCGAAACGGAAGACCCTGTCGGCGTGGTGAAGGGCCTTACCGATGGACGCGGCGCCGATGTCGTCATAGAAGCCGTCGGCAAACCGGAGGTATGGAACCTCTCCGTGCAGCTTCTGCGGAAGGGCGGCACAGTCAACTTCTTCGGCGGCTGTCCGAACGATACCCGCGTAGAGCTCGATACCAACCTGCTGCACTATTCCGAACTTACGTGCAAGGCGAGCTTCCATCACACGCCACGCCTAGTGAAGAAGGCGCTCGACGCGGTCGCCCAAGGCCAGATCTGCGCCCGCGACTTCGTTACTGACCAGGCGCCGCTGTCGAGCCTGAAAGACGTGCTCCGCTTGCTGATGAATTCCAGTGGACGGTTGAAGACCGCCATTATTCCCTAGCGCGATGCTGTCCCCCAAGGACTTCGTCCGCGATCCCGCCGCTATGGACCGCACCTGGTCCGCGGAAGAAGCACTCGCCTATACGCGTTGGATCGCTACCGGTCACTACGAAAACTTCCACGTTGTCAGTTTTCTGCTGCCGAAGCATCTGCATCAGGACTTTTACAACGTCTATGCTTTCTGCCGGTGGGCCGACGATCTAGGCGATGAAATCGGCGACACGACGGAAAGCCTGCGGCTGCTCAAATGGTGGCGCGGCGAGTTGGAAAAGATGTACCTGGGGGAAGCTTCTCACCCCGTTTATGTGGCCCTCGGTCCTACCGTTTGCAAACACAGCCTTCCCATCGATCCCTTCTCAAACCTGATAACCGCCTTCGAACACGATCAGACTGTTACCCGCTACGCCAACTGGGACGAAGTGTTTGCGTACTGCGTCAACTCCGCCAACCCGGTTGGCCGCCTCGTGCTCGGCTTGGGCGGTTACTCCGACCCGCAGCGCTACGAATTGAGCGACGCGACATGCACGGCGCTGCAGCTTGCCAACTTTTGGCAGGACGTTTCGGTGGACCTGGAAAAGGACCGCGTCTACCTGCCGCTCGATCTCCTCGCCCGGCACGGAGTCACCGTCGAGCAGCTCTACGCTCGCCGGTTTACTCCGAATTTCGCCGCGGCGATGCGGGAAGCGTGTCAGGTAGCTCGAGAGCTGTTCGTGAAGGGTCTGGCGCTGCCCCCAATGCTCGACCGCCGGCTCGCGCTCGATGTCACTCTCTTTTCCCGCGGCGGCATGCATATCCTCGATAAGATCGAACAACAGGGCTACGACGTTTTGACCGCGCGGCCATATATCGGCAAAGGAGAACGTGTCCGGTTGCTGCTCCGTACTCTCGTCTCCTTCGCACTAAGGCGAGCGGCGTGAACCATTCGATGCGCGAATCGTACGACTACTGCCGCGACATTTCCCGCCGCCGCGCCAAGAATTTCTATTACTCGTTCGTCCTCCTGAAAAACCAGCAGCGCGATGCCATGTGCGCCATCTATGCGTTCATGCGCTACTGCGATGATCTGAGCGACGAAACCGGATCGACCACGCTAGAGACGATGCGGCAGTGGCGCGAGGATCTTGACCGTGCCCTCAACGGCCAATTCGGCGAGCACCCCGTCTGGCCGGCCTTTCACGACACCGTTCGGCGCTACAAGATTCCGCACAAGTATTTCCACGACATGATCGACGGCGTCTCAAGCGACCTGCAACCGCAATCGATCAACACATTCGAAGACTTGTACAGTTACTGTTATCGCGTGGCTTCGGTGGTCGGGTTGACGATCATCCACATCTTCGGATTTGACGACAGCAAGGCGCTGGATCTGGCCGAAAAATGCGGCATTGCGTTCCAGTTGACGAACATTTTGCGGGACGTGCAGGAAGATATTGGCATGGGGCGAGTGTATCTCCCAGCCGAGGACCTCGTCCGTTTCGGTGTCCGGCCAACAAGCTTTGCCTACACCCCAGAATTCATTGCACTCATGCGCTTTCAGGCGGCGCGAGCAAGGCGTTACTATGACGAAGCGATGCCGCTGATTCAACTGGTCCATCACGAAAGCCGTGCGTCGCTTTGGGCGTTGATCCAGATCTACTATCGCTTACTGGGCCGTATTGAAGAGAAGGAGTACCGTGTGCTCGATCAGCGCATCCGTCTGTCTGCCCCGGAGAAGGCATGGCTAGTGATTGAAGCGGGTACAAGAAAGCTTGCTGGAGCCTTCTAGCCTAGGCTAGCCCGAGTATCCGGTCTCGCACCGCTGCCGCTTGTGCGCTGTCGCCGGTAATCACCAGCACCGTGTCGTCTCCGGCAAGAGTTCCGATCACCTCTTCCCACGCCTCCCGGTCCAACGCCGATGCGAGGGAAGAGGCATTCCCGGGGCTTGTGCGCAGCACAAGCAGGTTCTGCGCTACCCGCGCATCGGTCAGAAACTCGTTGGTTATCGTGGCCAAGTCCGGCCCGAACGCCGGCGCTTCGCCGGCAAACCGCTGATAGCCCGCGGCCGTCTTCGCGAGACCGAGGTCGCGAATGTCTCGCGAGAGTGTCACCTGCGTGGTCTGCACGCCGATCTTCGCCAACTCGCGCGCCAGTTCATCCTGCGTGTGCACTTGCTGGCGCTCGATCACGCGAAGTATCTGCCCTTGCCGGTACGCTTTGTTCATGGTTCCAGCGCGGCCAGGCGCTGTTCGGCGGCCGCCAGCGCTTGCCGCACTTGCTCGGGCGCCGTCCCGCCGGGAACCTGCCGGCTCTTCATGCCTTCCTTGGGATTCATCAGCGCCGCCATCGCAGGCTGGAACTCCGGTGAAAACGAAGCGAGCGCTTCCGGTGTCCAATCTGCCGGCTTCTTCCCGGCTTGCAAGCTATGCAGCACCAGTTTCCCTGCCAGTTTGTGCGCTTGATGGAACGGTGTACCTGCCCGCGCGAGCGCTTCGGCGATGTCCGTTGCGACGGCCCAACTCACCTCGGCGGCTTCCGCGGGGACTTCCGGTTTCAACACCACAGTTCGCGTAACTTCGGCAATCATTGCAAGCGCCCCGTTGCACTGGTCGGCGGCGATGAACAACGGCTCCTTGTCCTCCTGCATGTCGCGGTTGTAAGTCATCGGCGTGCCTTTTACCGTCACGTACAGTGAGGTCAAATTCCCGAACACCCGTCCTGATTTGCCGCGTATCAATTCCAGCGAATCCGGGTTCTTCTTCTGCGGCATCAGGCTCGACCCGCTCGTTACTCCGTCACCCAGTTCCAGCCAGCCGAACTCATCGGAGGAGTATAAGATCCAATCCTCAGCCAGGCGGCTCAAGTGCAGCATCAGCGTCGAGGCCGCATAAAGGTAATCGAGCGCCCAGTCGCGGTCTCCGCTCACGTCCATGCTGTTCCGGGTGATCCCATCAAAACCCAAGTCCCTCGCTATCGCCTCACGATCAAACGGAAAACCCGAACCTGCCAGCGCGCCGCTGCCGAGAGGGCACAAATTCACGCGCGCCCTCGCCTGCGCCAACCGTTCATCGTCGCGGAGAAACATTTCAAAATACGCCAGGCAATAATGCGCCCACAGCACCGGCTGTGCCCTGCGCATGTGGGTGTATCCCGGGATGACAGATTCAGCGTGCCGTTTCGCTAACGCCAGCAACTCCCGGAGGAACTCGCGCAACAATGTCCGCGTCTCGTCGATCGTCTCGCGCAGCCACAGCCGGGTGTCCAATGAAACCTGTTCGTTCCGGCTCCGTCCGGTATGGATCTTATCCGCGAGGCCCGCCGTTTTTTCTTTCAACTTCCGGATTACCAGCGTGTGGACATCCTCGTCCGCCGCGCCTTCGTAAAATGCCGCTTCCTTCGCTTCCAGGCGCATCTGGTCGAACGACGTCACCAGCTTTTCGCGCTCATCCCCCGTCAGAATGCCGACGCGCTCCAAGGCCCGCGCAAATGCCTGCGAACCACGGATGTCACAATCCACAAGCCGTTTGTCGAAATGCAAGGAGCCGGAAAAGGCTTCAAAGGTCGCGGAGGGGCCGGATTGGAAGCGGCCGCCCCAAAGCTGGAGTTTTTCGCTGGATGACATGAAGAGTTATCGGAGGAGCATCAGCAGCAGCGCCTTTTGCGCGTGCAGCCGGTTTTCGGCCTGGTCGAAGATGGCCGATTGGGCCGACTCCATGACGGAATCGGTCACTTCCTGGCCGCGTTTTGCGGGCAGGCAGTGCAAAAAGATCGCATTGCGGGCGGTTTGCGCCATGAGAACATCGTCCACCTGGAAACCGGCGAACACTCGCTTGCGCTCTTCGGCTTCCGTTTCCTGGCCCATGCTCGCCCAGACGTCGGTGTAGACAACGTGAGCGCCGTTCGCCGCCTCCGCCGGATCGCTTGTCAGCGTGTACTGAACACCGGCATTCGCGGCGGCTGACAAGACGTCCGGATTTGGCCCATAGCCGTTAGGAGCGGCGATAGCGACGTGCATCCCCAAGCGCCCGGCGGTGAGCAGGAGCGAATGCGCCATGTTGTTCCCATCGCCGATATAGGCCAATTTCAAACCTTCAAAGTGTCCGAACCGCTCGAGCACAGTTTGGACGTCGGCCAACGCCTGGCAGGGATGATAAAGGTCGCTCAGCGCGTTGATTACCGGGACTCGCGACCACTGCGCCAGACCTTCGATCGTCTCCTGCGAGAATACTCGCGCGACGATGCCCTGGGTCCACCGGTCGAGGTTGCGGGCTACATCCTTCAGCGGTTCCCGGTCGCCGATCATGCCGATACTCGACACGGCATATCCGCCCAACTGCTGGATCGCCAGCTCAAATGTCAGGCGAGTCCGCAACGAGGGCTTCTCGAAGAGCAGGCTCAGCGAGCGGCCCTGAAGGGCTGTTGCGTAGGCGGACGCATTTCGCTTTAGGTCGATCGCCAACTCGAGCAGCCGCCTGGTTTCCTCAACAGTCAAGTCCAAATCGCCGCGTAGATCCGGCGCGGACATCTTTAGAATGGGCTGTTCAACTAGCGACGTGGCCATGGACTACGGCTCCTACAATTGAATGTTTATTCAATACTATGAATAATTACACAGGCGGGCAGGGTCCGTCAACAAAACGGGTCCTTTGCATTGGAGGTGAAAAAACGGGTATTCTGCGGAAAGTCAACTGTCGATGGATAGGGCGTGAGGACCGGATTGACCAAACTATACAGTTGGTTCTTCATCCTGCAGTTTGGGGCCGCGCTATTGGCCCAGGAACTGCCCAAACGAATTCGCGCCGGCGGCGGATACAGCGTGCCGTGGGCGTATCTTGGCCCCGATGGCACGCCGACGGGATTCTACATCGAGGCGATGAAGGAGGCCGCGCGCCGGGAAGGTCTGGCGTTTGAGGCCGTATTTCGCAAGGACGGCCCGGAGAAGTCTCTCCAGAGCGGGGAAATCGACCTTTGGTCGGCCGCGGTTCCCACCGAAGAGCGCCGCAAGATCCTCTACTTCACGGAACCGTGGTGGTCGCAGGATCATTATCTAGGTGTTCTCGCCTCCGGCCCCATTCAGGGCCTGAACGATCTTGCGGGGAAGGTTGTCGTCTACGCCACGACACCGCCATTTACCGCCGACCTGCGCGAAGTTCTGCCGGGCGCCAAGCTAAGCGTAATGAATGACCTTCGCGGGCGCTTCCACGCCGTCTGCGATGGCGAGGCCGATGCGGTTTTGTTCCACCATGAAACCTCGCTCTTTGCGCTAACCGGTTCCAATGAAATGGCCGAATGCCGCGAACGCGGGCTGCGGCTTATCCCCGTCGGGCGGCCGATCATGGTGATCTCCATCGCTTCGCTTCCGGAGAACAAAGCGCTTGCGGACCGCATGCGCAAACGGCTGCAGGAGATGGTCCGCGACCATACTCTTGCCAAACTTGCCGCGTCACCGCTTACCGGCACCCAGAGCCTGGTACAGATGCTACAGGCGCAGCAGCGCGAGCATCGCTACCGGCTTCTTGAGCTTTCGATCGGCTCGCTGCTTGTCGTCGTTGTTCTTGTTGGCATCGCCTATTTCCGTCTGCGCCGCGCCAATCAACGAACACGCGATGCGCTGGCCCTTGCTGAGAAGGCGTCGCGGGTGAAGAGCGAGTTTCTTGCCACGATGAGCCACGAAATGAGGACGCCGCTGACCGCGGTGCTTGGCTACATGGATATGTTGACGAGCACGCCGCTCCGCTACGATCAGCGCCGCTATGCGTCGGAGGTTAAACAGGCCACCGAGTCACTACTCACACTGATGACTTCGATTCTCGGGTACGCGCGTCCGGGCCGCAGGCCCCCCGCCGAGGAGGAGACGGTCGATGTGCCCAGCGTTATCGACGACTGTGTCGCGGCGGTGGTGCTGGATGCGGAGGCGAAAGGGCTGACGCTAATCGCGGACATTTCCCCCACTGTTCCGCGGCGGCTTCGTGGAGATGCGGTACGGGTTCGCCAAGCGGTGTTGAACCTGCTGGGCAATGCGGTCAAGTTCACGGCGAGCGGCTGGGTCCGCGTCAAGGCAGGCTATCGAGAGGGCAACTTAATTTGTGCCGTGACCGACAGCGGGGAGGGCATTCCGGAAGAGAAGCGGAAGGCGATTTTCGAGCCGTTCACGCAAATCGATTCCACCGATAACCGGCGCTACGGCGGCGTTGGACTTGGCCTTGCGGTGGTTGCCGATATCGCAATGCAGTTGGGCGGCGTGGTGGAGGTGGACATGGCTTCGAGCGGCGGAGCCCAGTTCACGCTACGCCTACCGATGCCGGTGGAGGGCGAGGAAGCCAGTTGGCTGGATCTGCGTGCCGCCGGCACAGTCGCGCTGCTCGCGGAGCCTTCGGAGGCGGTTGAGATCCTTGCGGGCTATCTTCGCGAAGCGGGTCTGCGTGTCGAATGGTTCACGCAGGTAGAGACGCTCAATCTCTGGACGCCGCCGGGGCAAGGGCGCGTTATTTGTATCGTCGACGGTGCGTCGTTCGGCCCTGTCCTACCCATCTGGAGGACGGCGAGATCCGCCGTCATTCTCCTGGGGCGGATAGAGTACTTGCGCGGAGTCAGCGAAGAGAGCAAGTCCGGCTACGACGACATTCTGCCGCTGCCGGTTGCGGCGCGGACATTACGCGAGCTTCTGCAGCCGGCGGCCGCGCGCGCCGTTCGCGAGATCCAGCCCATGCGGCGGCACGTGCTGGTTGTGGACGATAACGCGGTCAACCGCCACGTGCTGACAGCGTTGCTTGAAAACCTCGGCTGCCACGTCGATACGGCGAAGAATGGGCGGGAGGCTCTGGAGGCGGCAAAGAGGGAGCGGTACACGGCGATTCTGATGGATTGCCAGATGCCGGTGATGAATGGCTACGAGGCCACCCGCGAGATTCGCCGTCTGCCATTTCATGGCTCCGACGTGCCGATCTGCGGCGTGAGCGCGTCGCTCGATTCGGAAACGCGTGCGCGGTGCGAAACAAGCGGCATGACCGAGTATCTTCCCAAACCGCTTACGCTCGAGATGTTGCAGGACCTTCTGACGCGGATGACCGCGAAGCAGATCATCGAGGAAAGACTGCAGAACGATGGGAAATAGTTCTCCTGTGCGCATTGGAATGATCGGCTCCGGTTTTGTCGCGGACTTTTATATGCAAGGTCTCGCCAACGTCAATGGACATGTCGTGCAGGCTTGTTATTCGCGTGACAAAGGGCGCGCCGCCGCATTTGCCCGCAGGTGGAAGATCGACTCTTCCGGCGCCGATCTCGATTCCTTGGTCGATCGGGAAGACATCGACCTCTTTGTCATTGCCTTGCCCAACGAGGCGCATCTGCCAGTTTCGCTTGCACTCTCCCGCCGCAAGCGCCACCAGGTGTGTACGAAACCGCTGGGCAGGAATCGCGACGAGGCGCGCCAGATGTGGCAGGCCGCCGCCGCGTCGGGCGCGTTGCACGGTTATGCGGAGACGGAGGTCTTCGCTCCGTGCGTTGTCAAAGCGCGAGAGACGATCACCGCCGGAGGCATCGGCCGTGTCCTTTGGGTTCGTTCTCGCGAATCCCATTCCGGTCCGCACTCGGCCCATTTCTGGGACATCGAAAAGACCGGCGGCGGCGCTATGAACGATCTCGGCTGCCACTGCATCGCGGCGGCCCGTTACTTCTTCGGCAAGGACGATCCCATTACCAGGGTAATGGCCTGGGGCTCGCGGATGGTTCACCATGACAAGACCGAAGGCGAGGACAATGCCCTCCTGGTGCTGCAGTTCGCGAGCGGCGGGATCGGGCACTGCGAATTATCGTGGACCACGAAGGGCGGCCTCGATCTGCGTAACGAGATCCATGGTTCGGAAGGTTCGATCTTCACCGATGTGACTCGCGGTACGCCAATTACGAGTTTCACGCCGCGCGGCGCAGGCTACGTCGTCGAGAAGGCCGACATCGATCACGGCTGGACGAGGCCTCTTCCGGAAGAGGCCTTCGCGTACGGCTACCAAGCCGAGATGCGCCACTTCGTCGAGTGCGTCCGCGACGGCGTGCCCGCGCGCGAGGACTACTATGACGGCTACGTCGTCAATTGCGTCCTCGACGCCGGGTACCAGTCGATGCGGGAAGGGAAGTGGGTCGACGTTACTTTAGCTTGAGAGGCACCGACGCCGAGGTCTCTTCCCACTCAAGCTTCAGTTCAGTCGGCGTCAGGGTCATCTTGTACGACTCCATCGGCGGAATCTTGGTCATCTTCATCTTCGTCCGTCCGAGGTCCATCTCTGGCTTGTAGGTAAGTCCCCACTGGCCCGTTTGCTTATTGACGATGAGGTTCCAGGCGCCGGCGGATACGAGCTCGACAAAGAGCGTATAGTCGCCGGCCGGAACCGTCAGATCGCCGAGTACGATATCGGCATCGGTGTGCAGCGCCGTAGCCTCATTCGCGCCCGCGCGCCAGACCTTCCCGAACGGCTCGAGGCCGCCGAAAATCTTTCGCCCGCGCATCGACGGCGACGAGTACTTGATGGTGACGTTCTTGCCGCCGAGCGATACCGATGTCTCCGCCGGCGGGCTGGGCCGCGCCTTTTTTTTCTGCTCCTGTGAAAACAGGATCGTTGTCGCGAGTAGTAACAGGGATAGGGTACGCATTGCCCCTATTATGGCTGTTCCGGCTGCCATCCGCGCCTACCCGAATTTGGACAGAACTCGGGTAGGCGGAGGTGGGTGGGCTATTCGGATTTCAAAGAACAGTGCCGGCTGCTCCGCGATGGTGTTGGGCCAAGACGGAGGGTCGGCGTTCGTTACTTCGTTACTCGCCTTTTTTGGCGCGTGTTTGCGTGGTAGTTCGGTGTGGAGGACACACGCGCTTTGCGCGAATGTCCCCGGAGTGTTGGGTTTGTGGGGGGTCCTTACTCCCTCCTGCGATCGGGGATTGGTTCGTACATGGTGTTGAGCATTTCCCTTGTGAACAGGCGATTGGCCGGTTGGATGAACTGGCACTCGAAGTCCTGTTTGTACTTGATGGGGTCGGCTCGCTTTTGCATTTCGAGGAACTCGGGATCGATCTCCGGGCAGTCCTTAATCGATGAGAAGATCTTGTGCCAGCCGTTGTTCTGGTTGTGCCAGATGTTATAGAAAAAGCCGGCCTGGCGCTGCGGCGTGGACATGAGCCAGAGCGAGCCGTGGGTGCGGCCGACGAAGGGCGAGACGGTGAAGAAGACTTCGTCCTTGACGAGCGCGGCTTCGTCGACGATGAGCACGTGGGCGGTGTTGCCGACGCTGGTGTCCTGCGAGTGGGCGACGGCGAAGATGCGGCTGCCGTTGGCGAGTTTCAATGAGTAGCTATGGCCGAGGACTCTGCGGATCTTGTGGCCGAGACGGGCGGCGAAGTCGCAGGCGCGGTCGATCAAGATGCCGGCCTGGAGCTTGGTGCGCGAGATGATGACGATCGACTGGTTGGGTATTGTGAGCGCGCGGTGGAGAGCTTTCAATGCGATGGTTGTCGTCTTGCCCCATTGGCGGTTGCAGCAGAGGATGAGGTACTTGGCTTCGATGTCGAGTACTTCGGCCTGTTTGGCGCTGGGTGTGAATTCGAGCTGTTTTTGGGCCCATTCGGAGGGTTTGAGCGGTTCCGCAGTTTCTGCGTTTGGACGCACGGGGGCCGCGGTTTGGATGAGTGCGCGGAAGGCGTCCGGGTGGTTGCAGAAATGCGGTCGCATGGGTGGTCCTTTATGCGACTTTTCTAGGAGCGATTGGCATGTCGTCTTCGACGTCGATGCCTTTGGCGACGTTGTCGGGCGGCAGGACGACGATCTGGCGGCCGGGGAACGCGCGTTTGTAGGCGGCGAGGACGGCGGGGGTGTTTTCGGTGATATAGAGCGGCGGTTCCTTCCCGGCGCCGTTTTCTGTGTTTTCAACGGGTTGGTGGGTTTGTTCCTCGGCGACGGTGGGGAAGTGGGTGTGGACGAACGTCAGGCGGCGTTCGAGACGGGTGATGCGGAGTTCGAGCTGATCGATCTGGCGGTTGAGGTTGTGGAGGAGGGCGGCGATGTGGCGTGAGGAGTGGACCATGGAGTGGATTTCGATGAGATCGGGGGCGAGGGAGCTGGGGAGGTTGGCGGCGTCGACGAGGGCGTGATTCCAGTGCATGGTGATGCAGGCGTTGAGGCGGTCGATTTGCCAGCGGGCGATGGCGATGGACTCGACGATGGAGAGAGCGAGCTGGTTTGCGGGCTGA